>CAYSOX010000005.1:0-101185 GCA_964432825.1 uncultured Lachnospiraceae bacterium | reverse complement strand
TATCAATTCCCAAACAACCAACAAAACCAAACCTAAAACTCAGATTTTTATTATCGAATGTGCAAATTCACAAAACAACCAACAAAACCTAAACCAACCTAAAACTCGAATTTTTATTCAATGTGGTAAATCATAAAAAACTTAATTTTACTCCGTCTTGTTGGTAGAATCTAGCACATGCGAAGTTATATTTGCACCATTAATTTCTATGTCTTGCATTCTTTTATCCACAATTGTTAAAGCCCTTGACACCGAACGCCTACCAAACCTACGCCGAATATCCTCTATAGTGCTATCAAGTTTCTGCAACTTTTCAAGTTTATTTTGTTCGGAAGAAATTAGCATTTGTTCCTCGGTCACAAAATTTGAAACCGAAATTCCAAGCCCGCGAACTCTTTGAATATGACTAAAATATTTTTCAAAACATTCTATTGCAGTTTTTGCTATCACACTGCTTAGATTTGTTGGAATGTTAAACGGAACCCGCTTCCCTAAGTGCTCCAAATTTTCATCCACCAAACTTAAATACATAGTCTTTGCCTTCCCTACATTATGCTTTTTCATACGAAAACTTACACTTTCTGCAATCACATACAAAAGTGCATCTATATCTTCCTTTTTGTCAAGGTCACGATAATAAGTTACACTATTCCCGACCGACTTCATATCCGCTATTTCGTCACTTTTTAAAACCGGACTATTATCAAACCCATTTGCATATGCATAAAGCATTTCACCCCACTTGCCAAGTTTTGCCTTTAATATTTTTTCATCAAACTTTGCAATTGCACCAATTGTCCAAATACCCAAAGAATTCAACTTTTTTTCGGTCTTTCTTCCAACATATAATAGGGCATTTATAGGCAACTTCCAAACAATATCTTTATAATTTTCTTTTGAAATTATTGTCACCGCATCTGGTTTTTTCAAGTCTGACCCTAATTTTGCAAAAATTTTGTTAAAACTTACACCAATTGACACCGTCAATCCTATTTCATTTTTTATTCGTTCCCTTATTTCATTCGCAAGTTTTTCCGCACCACCAAAAAGTTTTACACTTTCTGTTACGTCTAGCCACGCCTCATCTATTCCAAAACTTTCAACTCTATCTGTGTATTCATAATAAATCTTTTTTACAAGTTTTGAATATTTTAAATAAAGGTTGTGATTTGCAACCACCTTTTGTAAATTAGGGGCTAATTTTTCCGCCTCAAACAGCGTCATTCCAGTCTTTACACCTAAGCCCTTTGCCAAATTGTTTTTTGCAAGCACAATACCATGGCGGTCTTCTATTTTGCCACATACAACCACGGGTTTTCCATTTAACTCGGGATGAACCAAACATTCACAACTAGCATAAAAATTATTTAAGTCCGAATGAAATATAACCGCCATATTCTCCTCCTTTATACCATTAATTCAATTATACCACTTTCAAACTTTTATTACAATAAAAAGAACATATGTTCGATTTTTTCTAAAAGTAAAGTCGTATGCTATTTATTCCACATACGACTTTTTATTATTCATAATGATTTGTTTGATTTAAAATTACTTATTGCATTCTTCATAGGTTTTGCAAATAATTTCAACATCTCCATTTGACTTATATTCGTTATACAACAAACTTGTCAAATCGTTAATCTTGTTAGTAACCTTATCAGATAATAGTTTATCAAAAATATAGTCCTCAACCGTTTGGTTTCTTACCATTGTGAAGGTGTCTTCAAGAACTAAATCTTCTGCCTTTACCTCTCCGGTAAACATAATATAATGAACACCAAAGTTGGTTACAACCTTTTTAATACCATAAGTTTGATTATCCTTAAACTCATCATACAATTCATATGCTGTTTCTGAAAATTCTGCAACATAACTATTACTATCAGATTTATTTTGAGAAAATGTGTAACCAATCAAATTTGTAAGGTTTGTAAGGTCGGTGACATTAGAATCCTTACTATAAGAGAACTTTAACTTAAAGAATTCTTCCGCAAGTGTACGCTCTGCATTCTGCAAGGTCTTTTTATCTTCTTCGGTTTTTTCTGATTCATTATAAGTTGAAAGAGCATTATTGTAATCATCAACTATTTTATTGATAATAACATCAAATTCCGAAAGTTTGGTTAACTTCTTTTCATTCCCATCATCATCACAATTAGTTTTGCCTGTTGTTGAGTTTATATAAGTTAAGTCCAAACTTCCTTCTTCACTAGCATAATTTTCACGCGCTTTTAGATATTCTTCTTCAAGTTGTGATTCTATTGAGCCTGAACCTTTTTGGTAGGTGAAATATGGAAGTTGAGCAAGATATTGGCTTGCACCCTTAACATTTGTTGAAACCTCGATTGTATCATCGTAATCGGCGAACTTTAGCAAAATATGTTGAACGGTGAAATACTTAGTTGATGCACTTCTTTTTACAACCAATTCGGTTGAAGATGTTGAAGTGATTGCACTCTCATATGCACCGCTTGCTTGAAAACTTTGACTTTGTTTTCTTTTTAATTCATTATAGTAATCATTTATTTCAGCATCGGTTACTGAAAGTGTCGCAGTTTTTAATGCGGTATATTTTGCAACCAAACGACTCTCTTCATAATACTTAAACAATCGGTCAATTTCTTGCTCTAAAATTTCTTCTTCGCTTCCAACATTTTTGTCATACATTTTTGCACTTTTTACAAGTTCATTCACAAACTTTCTGTAAGCCAAATATCTGTATTTATTTGTTTTCTCATCAGCCTCAGACTGAATAGACTTTAACCATTCTTCCTTAGTTTTTACAACTTCGGCTTTTGCAAGTTCGCTTTCGGCTGTTGCTCTTTCATATTCAGTAAACTTAGTTTCGGTTGAGTTATTATTCTCTTCAGAATCTTCTTCAATACCATATATTTTCTTAATTTCGGCTTCGTGAGAATCTATTTGAGAAGATATATTTTCAAATACTTGTTCCCAAATGTAGGCACGGTCATCATCATTTAGTTTGCACTCTTCAAGTTTACGCGCTTCTTGAACGATGATTTTATTTTTAATCAAAGACTCTAAAACCATTGTGTAAACTTGTTCTTCACTATAACCATATTGGTAATAACCATAAGAATAATAATAGTAATTGAACATTGTTAAAACTTCATTACGAGTTACAACTTCATCCCCTACCTTTGCGACTGCATCGGCATAATACCTTTTATTGTTATTTTGCAAAATACCACATCCTGAAAAAATGAATGCAGAAGTGATAATCATTGTAAAAGTTAACATAATTGAAATTAATTTCTTTTTCATATAGCAATTTCCTTTTTAGTAAAATTTACTTAAATCATTATAATACAACTTAACCCATAAAATCAATCACTTTTTGTTAATTTCATTTGAAATATTTAAAAAATCTTTTAAAATGGCAAAATTTTGCTCATTTGAGTAATTGTTGTACTTAAAATAAATTGTTGGCATTTCTTTTAAATTTAAAACACAATTTTGAGAATATTTATTTATTGCTTTTGTGACTGACTCGCTTACCGCCATATTTGAATCTTTATCAAACACCAGTTTTATCTCTTCACTACTGCAATATAATTCAACTACACCGATATTTTTTGCGAGTGCTTTCAAATAGGCAATATCTACCAAATTTGTTACGGTGTTTGGACATTTACCATATACTTTTTCGGTGTCCAGAAGAATTTTATTTCTATCCTCCTCTGTTTGAATCCTTGAAATGTTTTTATATATACTCATCCTTTGGTTTGCACTTTCTATATAACTATCCGGAATATATGCGTCTATCCCAACTCGCATTAACACATCTTTTTCTTCAGGAGTTGCATTACCCTTAAGTTCTTCAATTGCCTGTGTTAGCATTTTGCAATACAAATCATACCCAACCTTTTCAATATGCCCGTGTTGCTCCGCACCCAAAACACTTCCGCTACCCCTTATTTCAAGGTCGCGAAGAGCAATTTTAAACCCGCTACCAAACTCGGTAAATTCAGAAATTGCCTCCAATCTTTTATAACTTTCCTCACTCAAAACCTTGTCTTTTTTGTAGGTTAAATATGCATAACCCTCTCTATTGCCTCGCCCTACACGACCTCTAATTTGGTATAACTGCGAAAGCCCAAATTTATCGGCATCTATTACAATTAATGTGTTGGCATTGCTCATATCCACACCATTTTCAATAATGGTTGTAGAAATTAAAATATCCGCCATTCTATTATAAAATTTATACATCACGACTTCAAGGTCGGACGCCTTCATTTTTCCGTGGCCGACCAAAACTTTTGCTTCAGGAACCAAATTCTTAATTTTAACGGCAAACTGGTCTATTGTTTCCACCCTATTGTAGATGATAAAAACTTGACCATCCCTTGCAATTTCTTTCATAATAGCATCTTTAATAACCGCTTCTGAATACTCTATAACTGCAGTTTTTATTGGCTGACGCTCAGCGGGAGGGGTCGCAATAACCGAAATATCACGAATTCCCGAAAGAGACATATGTAAGGTTCGTGGAATAGGCGTTGCCGAAAGTGTCAACACATCAATATTGCTTCGTTTTAACTTTAACTTTTCTTTATCACCCACTCCAAACTTTTGTTCTTCATCTAAAACAATAAGTCCTAAGTTATAAAATTCCACATCTTCCGACAAAATTCGGTGAGTTCCACAAACGACATTTATTTCACCCGTCTTTAACTTTGTTAAAGTCTTTTGAATTTCTGACGGTTGATGAAACCTATTTAAAACACCAACATTTATGCCAAAGCCATCAAATCTAGACTTGCAAGTATTGTAATGTTGCTCGGAAAGTATCGTCGTCGGTGCCATTATTGCAACCTGTTTACCGCTTAAAACCGCTTTAAACACCGCTCGTAATGCCACTTCGGTTTTTCCAAAGCCTACATCTCCACAAAGCAGTCTATCCATAACCTTATTACTCTCCATATCGGACTTTATTTCGGCTATTGCTTTTAATTGGTCCTCTGTTTCGGTGTACGGAAAAGCATTTTCAAACTCAATTTGCAATTCATCATCCCGTACAAAACTAAACCCTTTTTTAGTTTCGCGCTCAGCATAAAGTTTTGTTAAATCAAATGCCAATTTTTTAAGATTTTTACGGACGCGTTCTTTTACCGCACCAAATTCTGCACCACCAATCTTTGAAAGTTTGGTTGGACTATCTGCCCCCGAAAATCTATCCAGCAAATCCATTTGGTCAATCGGAACATATAATTTGTCATTATCCCTATATTTTACAACAACATAATCTTTTGTTCCAAATTTTCCACTAAGTTTTGTTATTCCTTCACATAAACCAATACCGTGAATTGCGTGAACAACCAAGTCGCCCACCTTTGGAACAGAAAATACATCTTGTCGGTTAACCTGCACCGTTTGATTTTGCTTTTTTGCAAAAATATCGTAAGTTCCAACAACTATCCGCTTTTCTTTAACTTTTGCAAAACCTGAAGGCAATAATACCGGAAGAATTGCCGACGACATATCCGAAAATCTTGCATTCTTTTTTATTTCAATATGAATTTGTCCGGAATGGAGCGTTCGCTGAATTGCCCGTGCTTGCCGTTCATCTCCCGCAAAAATAAACACTTTATATCCATCCATTATCCAATTTTGGACATCGTTTACAAATTCATTTATGTTTGTTGTGTATCTAGTTAAGGCAGAAGTGTTAAAATTTAAGACCTTATCAGCCTCCATAAATCTATTTGAATTTGTAATTTTCTGATTTACTATCAAATTGAAATTTCTTAACTTTTCTAATAATTCTTCCCTTTTTAAAACCCCTAACTCTTTAGTTTCAATTATTTCACCTGTTTTTTCAAGCATTGACTTTCGGGCTTTACAATCGCTATCAAACTTTTCAATACCATCATATACAAGTTTTGCTTCGTCTATAACAATTGTTGTAGACGAATCCAAAAAATCAAACACACTGGATAATTTGTCTTTAATAAGCGGAAAAACATAATCCAAATTAAAAGACAACTCTCCGTTTTTCAACTTTTCAATTATTTCATCCGCTATTGTGCTAAACCTTTTTTGATTTCCCTCACTTAAAAAGTCGGCTTTCTTTTTTGAATTTAAACCCTCACACAATGCTTCTTTTTCGGTATCGGTCAATAAAAGGTTGGTTGCAGGTGCTATATCCACCGAATCAATATCAACTAATGTGTCCATATCTTGCGGATTGAATTTATTGATTGTTTGAAGTTGAATATCAAAAAAGTCTAACCGAACCGCAAAATCTTCGTTTATTGGAAAGACATCCATAACTTCACCACGAAGTGAAAATTCTGCCACATTTTCAACTCTTTCAACTCTTTTATACCCCATTTGAGTTAGTTTCAAAATTAAGTCTTCTCTATTGATACAATCGTGATATTCTAAGTGGATTGTGGCATTTTTAAAGCGTACTATGTTAGACATAAGTCCAAACAAACTATCCACTCCCGCACATATAAAATAGTCTTTTTTAGTAAGTAGTGCATGCAATGTTTTTATTCGGTTTACCGCACTTTCATTGCTACAATTTTCTTTGTATAAAAGTGTATCATTTAAATTTTCTAGCAAATATACCTTTTTATAATCTAAAGAATTTGCAATATCATATACTTTTTTTGCATTCAAAAAATCGCTAGTAATGTATAAAACCTTACTAGCAACATCTAGGGAGTTTAAAACTTTTTCCGTTTGGTTCATCCCAATACACGATACATTTAATCGGTTTTGGACTGCACCCGCCAAATTTCGATAATCTCCCCCGAGATTTGAAAAATCAAAAAAATTAATCGCCATACCTATCCTTAATTACTATACTTTCGAGATATTGTTTCCAAACTTTCGCCATTTATAAAATCTATAACGGCTTTCGCACCCTTTTCAATTGCTTTATATGTACTATCATTTCTAATCTTTGCCAAAACAAAATCTACAACACTAATTTCTTGAGGTTTTGGTGCAATACTTACTTTAATTCTCAAAAACTCCGAAGTGTTTAGGTGTAGTTTAATATTTCGAACACCATTATGTGTCGTGTTTCCTGAAACTGTTCTAATTCTAAGAGTGCCCTCTTTTGTATCAAAATCATCCGATATAATCATCAATTCATTTTTTACATCAATTTTATATTTATGCACCAATTCTTGCACGGCTTCACCGCTAGAATTCATATAGGTTTGAGGTTTTGCGAGTAAAAATTTTTCGCCATTTACAAACACCGATGCAACCTTTGATTTGCCATCTTTTTTCTCTATATCCACTCCAAAATGTTCTGCAACTTTATCTAACACCATAAACCCCGCGTTATGATTGGTATTTTCATATTCTTTACCAGGGTTACCTAATCCTACAATAATCTTCATTATTTTGCCTCATCCAACAATATTGTTCCTGCAGGAACTTTTTTTGCTTCTTCAATTTCACACTGAACGGCTATTACCGAATTTTCACCAATAGACACATTGTTATGCAAAACAATATTTCCATTTTTACCAAGAAGCCTTACACCATCATATATCTTGCAATTTTTATCAATAAATGAGCCCTTTACGGTTGCGCCCATTATTTTACATTCTTCATCAATCACACTTTCTTTAATGGTAGAATAATCCAAAATCTTACAATTAGCCTTCACCAAGCAATCATTTCCAACCGAACTATTTTTAATTTTAGACTTTTCACCAATTACACTATTTACAATGCTTGAATTTTCTAAACTTGCCTCATTTGAAACAATCGAACTTAAAATTCGGTTTCCTGCAAATAGCGTTACATTTTCACCTATTTCGGTAGTTCCGCAAAGAGAGTTGTTTGGATAAATCACCGTACCCGAAGCAATTGAAACATCACTTTCAATATAAACAGAATCTTTATCCATAATGTACACCCCATTTTTTAGGTGAAATTCATAAATTCTATTCTTAATAATCTCGGCTATTTGACTTAAACTCAAAAAATCGGTTGCTTGAACAAATTCACTAGGATTTACAGTTACACTTTCTAATGCATAAATTTCTTCAATTCGTTTAACATACTCCGTTTTAAAAATAAATCCTCGAGGGAGTTTGCAAACATTTAGGTGATGGCTCACACAATAATTAAAAGATTTTGAAATGGTAGAATTTGTTAAAAGTGGAGTATCTGAATATAGTACAATTGTCCACTCCGAACCATCTAAAAACGGCTTAATTGTTTTAATTGGGTCATGTTCCTCTTCAACTGTCAAAACAAGTGGCTGAATTTCACACGAACTCTTCACCCACTCAACCATAGTTTTGCCATAAAGTTTAGTGTCAAAACTTGGTCTTGACATATTAAATCCACTGCCATTAACCGCTAAAACTATATACTTAATACTATAGTTTGCAAGTTCCACCTTTTCAAGCACGGGAAATGGCACATTAAAATTTGTGTCCAATTTAAAATTTGTTTGTTCTCTTTCAATTACTTCTTCCATAATACCCTCATTCTATATAAAAATTTCACATTTGTCAAGCAATTACCTTTTAAAAAACGACTTTAAAAGCGATGAACATTCATTTTCTAAAATTCCGCCATAAATATTAACTTTATGGTTTAAAATGCTTTTCGAATAGTCAATATCCACATTTGACATAGACGAATTTTTAGCACCAAAATATACATTTTTAATTCTTGCATTTAAAATTGCACCCATACACATCAAACACGGTTCAACGGTTACATAAATATCACAATCCTCAAGTCGCCAATTCTTTAGTTTTTTGCACGCTTTTTCTATTGCCATAATTTCTGCATGTGCGGTGGCTGATTTTGATTTTTCACGCAAGTTATAACCAAAACTTATTATTTTTTCATCCTTCACAATAACCGCACCTATTGGGATTTCTTCTTTTTTGTATGCAACCTCGGCATACTTCAGTGCTTCTTGCATAAATTCTTCTTTCATTTCTCACCAACTTAAAATTTGTTTTATTTGAGCCTAAAAGCAATTTGTATTACTAGTTTTTATAAATTGTCAGCAGGCTGTACTAAAAGTTTTCGTCGTTTTACTAAAATTAACAATCGTTTTAATTATCCCGCTGGCTTCTTTACTAAAAATTAAACATTTATACTAAAGAAACAACCCCTTAAAAGACTTTGTAAATTTGATTTTTCATACCACAACATTATTTATGATATTTAATATGGTTAATAATGGTCTCTGCACGGTAAAGTTGTTCGGTCACAAAAACTCGCATAAGTTGATGCGGAAAAGTCATTTTGCCGACTCGAATAACTTTATTTGCCGACCGCAAAACCTCTTCAGACACACCATTCGACCCACCTATTATTAAGTTAATTTTACTATCTGAAAAATTTGCACGGTCACTTATAATATCTGAAAATTCTTCACTAGAAACTTCCGAACCTCTTAGGTCAAAAAGAATGGTAAACCCGCCCGAAATTTTAGATAATATTTCTTCCGATTCTCGCTCTATCACTTGCTTTTCAGTCAACGCTGAAGTTAAAAGGCACTCTTTAATTTCAACAATATCAAAATCACAAAATCTTGTCAATCTCTTTTTGTATTCCGCAATTGCATCAGCAAAATATTTTTCTTTTATATTTCCAACACATATAAGTTTTATCTTCTGCATAAACTTCTTCCTAAATCCCAAAACCATTAGCCAATGAAATTAACCATTCAAGCACAAGCCAAAAGATGCTTACAACCATTAAAAATTTCCCTTGTTTTGAAAGTTTATTTTTAGGGTCTTGAGGACTAATATAAATTTGTTCCCTATTTTCGCCATTAACATCACTAATTTCCACCGAATATTCTTGTGCTTTTACGATATCCATTTCGGCATCTCTTTCGATTTCCGAATTGATAGTTCCTCCATCAACCGAGGTCAACTCATCCTTCTTCTTTGAATTGATACTAGACAAAGCCTTAAATAGCAAATATATTATTGCAATAGCAATCACTGCTGAAACCACGGCATAAATGAAATATTGAGACAGATATATTTCAACCACCTCTCCACTAGTTGCTTGCGTTTGCCCATACGAAATAAACGCAAGTGTTACCGCAATAAAATTATTAAAGAAGTGAATTATAATTGACACCCACAAGTTGTTTGTTATCATAAATGCCAATGCCAAAACTATACCTAGCAGAAATTGATGAACGGTTTGGTCTGGCGAGCCATGTATAATCATAAAAATAAAGGCACTTCCAAACACACCCACGGCGGTGCTTATCTTTTTAAGACCGGTAAACATCAATCCTCTAAATAAAATTTCCTCGCAAATTGCAGGAATAACACAAATTGTAATTGTGTACAAAATGTATATCCACACATTGCTAATCACGATATCTTCAGATACAGGGCTATAACCTATTCTATATAAAACTTCCAAAAAACAATTTGTGACGCCCGAAAATCCAAATATGCAAACAACACTTATGCCAAGACACACAAATATAGTCAAAATATTTGGTGCTTTTTTTACTTTCAATTGCTTTATGGTGTTGATTTTTTTGTTTTTTGCAACAACATAAACTGTCATAATGAAACTAACATCTAGCAAAATGTTAAAAATATAACTAAAAACTGAAGATGTTAAACCAATATAGTAAAACAATGTGTAAACCAAACTGACTGCTGTTTTAAAAACTAAAAACAACAACAGTCCTTTTGCCACATCGTCGGGGGTGAAATCATTATCCCGAAACATACAGTTTATATCAAAATTATTTTTCTTTGCTTTATTATTTACATTTTCCAATTTTGTTCCTATCTCCCTATTTATCAATTGGTTTTAATACAAAATTTGAACCTACTTTATATTGATAAGACATTCCAACATATATATTATTATCCAAATTCTTATTTTTTAAAATACTTTTTACCGTTCCATAAGCAAGTTCAGGAGTATTATTATTCTCCGAAATATGCATTAAAACGAAATATTTTGTTCCAAGTTTTGAAAGTACACTAATCGCCTCACCGCAATCTTCGTTGGATAAATGCCCATGTTCGGACAAAATTCGCTCTTTAATAATCCGCGGATAACTTCCCGTTCTTAACATATATTCGTCATAATTAGACTCTAAAAATATTAAATCACTACCCGCAATCTGGTCTATTATTTTACTTGTAATAACCCCCAAATCAGTTGCTTGAGAGAACTTTTTGCCTCCACTTTTTATGGTGTAGCCCACCGTACTGACAGCATCGTGCGAAAGTTCAAAGGCTTGTATAATTAACTCTCCTATTTTAAATTCGTCAAAATCTAGAAATCTTCTATTCTCCAATTCAATTTTCTGGAGTTTGCCTTCTTGCCAATTTTTGTCGGTAGCAAAAACTGGAACATTATACTTTTTTGAAAACTTCACAACCGACTTTATATGGTCGGAGTGTGTATGGGTTACAAGTATTGCAACTACTTTTGAACAATCACTTCCCACACTAATAATACTTTGCTCCACACTTTCAAGTGAAATTCCGCAATCTATTAATACCGCACCGCTCTCACATTCAACAAGTGTACAATTTCCCTTACTTCCGCTAGCCAAGTTAATAACACGCATTTACTATTTTATCCCCTTTATTCTAGTCCTTATAAAAAGTATTTTCACTATTGAATTTTGTTTTAAATGCCTTTTTAACAATAATTCAACTAAAGTGTAAATAACCATCATTTGAAGACTTTTATCCATTTGGGCTATTTGCCAACAAATTACGGTAATATTACCCACATCACAAAAACCGCCTCACTGCATTGCCTAAATTTCTAAAAAACAAGGATAATTACCTGTGATTCTATTGGAACACCTTCGTGAAATTGAAATCCCAACTTTAAAGTTTAATTTGTTTAAACTTTTTCATCACATATATTATCAAAGGCTTAAAAATCAAGACTTTTTATGCAATTTTCCAGACTTGATGGTAATACATTTTAGGAAGGCAAAATTTTAATTTTGCAGGTACGACCGCACCAAATTTTAAATATTACGAAAAATTACTTCCTACAATATATATTATAACAAACAAATTGTGAAATTGCAAAGAAATTATTTAATTGTTATCCAACAATTGTATTTCCAGATAAATATCCTTCCACAAAAGACGATACATCAACCCCGCTCGCTTTATTGAACGCTTCTATAAACTCAACCTTTGTAATCACCTTAAACATATTGTCCTTATATAAATTTTGCAATCCATCAAAAAAGTCATCGTCGCCAATCGTTTTTCTTAACTCGTCAATAAAAATTGTACCTTTAACATAAACCATATAAACATACTCATACTCACTTAAGTAATTTTGCAAAGGCAATTGCATAGATAGGTTATGTTTCAAATTGACACTACTTAAAACATCTAAGTATAAACCATAATCTTGAATACATTCATTAACCATTTGTTCTCTAGTAATTTCATATTCGGGGAAATTTTCAAAATACAAAACACTGCTATACTCGGCTAAAGATTCATCAAACCACGCATCTGAAATTTCATTATTTCCAACCACGCCATACCACCACTGGTGTGCAATTTCGTGAACCACAACCTTAATAATTGTATTAAAATCGGTTATATCGTTTGCTATATACACAAGATTTGGGTATTCCATTCCTCCATGTAAAAATGGTGTGAAGGCTACATCAAGTGTTTCATAAGGATATTCTCCAAAAAGTTTATTAAATAGCGTCACTGCCCGCACGCTAGCCTCTAAATATTTTGAAGCATTTTCATCCCCATTTGCCGTTAAAACGCGAACTTTTGTATACCCCACACTTCCTTCTGAAACGGCATAGTTATCCGAAAGGTTAAGTGCAAAATCTCGAACGGCTTTTGCCTTTAATTTATCCGTTTTAACCCCGCTTTCTACCACACTTTCTACAACAGAACCACTATGGCTTAAAGTGTACTTTTCAGGATAATTAAATGTCACCTCATAATTGGCACATTCCGAATAAAACGGGTCGCCACTTGAGTAATATGGAGTTATGT
This sequence comes from uncultured Lachnospiraceae bacterium, assembly GCA_964432825.1. GTDB lineage: Bacteria > Bacillota > Clostridia > Christensenellales > UBA1242 > UMGS1908. The sequence goes on along the minus strand of CAYSOX010000005.1, from coordinate 88,175 downwards.
TAAACTCCCCATTTTCATAAACTGCCAAAATAGGATACCAATTACCCAAATTTACAAATCCATCTATAAAGCCTAGTCGGTGTGTACAATTTGCAAGTTTCAATTTAAAAACCAATTCCACCACCACGCTTTCTTTAGGGTTTAACGAAAAACCAAATTCTACTTTACACGCATTATTATCTTCACCAATTATTGAGAATTTAGAATCCGCCCCATTTACTTTAACCGACGAAATTTCTACATCACCATAACTCAACCCGTTTGGAAAACACTTCTTTTCGTTTAATGTTGTATATGGTAAAATTTTAGCATCCTCAGAAAAAGCCGTTCCATATAAATTAAAGCAAAGGTGCTCTAAAATTTCTCCTGTTCTATTTGTATATTCTAAAACCTCGGTTGCATTTACAACCTTTTCTTCATCACAAAACACCGCATTAATGGTATAATTGTTCATATTTTTGCTGGCTTTTTTTACCAAACCTTTAGGCTTGCAACCAAAAAGCAATCCAATTAAGACAACTGCCAAAACAAAGCAGGTAGCGATTTTTAAACTATTATAAAATACTTTAAACTTCTTCATACACCTCTATCCTTTTAGTTAATCTTATGAAGAACACCACACCATTATGCTTTTTGTTCGACCAACTTCTATGGATGCACTAAAAATACTTAAAACTCAAAATTTTGTTAATAGTGAAAATTAAAAATGAAAATTCTATCCAAAAAATTTATATTGTAAACCCCCAAAATTTAGACAACCTTAGTGGATTAATTCGTTATTAAAAAGCCCCAAAATAATCTTTATATTAAAAAAGTTCGGCAAAAAATACCGAACTTAAAATATATTAATTAAATATTATCTTTTAAAAATTTATCTGTTAGTTATACACTAATTATACTTCTTTAACTAGTTTTACAATAGAACCTCGTTCATTTGAGGCTTTAGTTACAACGAACTTCTTTTTTATTCTTTCTTGAAGTTCTGGAATATGTGATATTAAACCAATAGTCATATTTTTATTTGCCAATTTATTTAATGCGGTCACAATGTATTCGCAATATTCTTTATCTAATGTTCCAAACCCTTCATCTAAGAAGAAGAAATCCAACCGTTTATCTGACTTACTCATAAGCGATTCTGAAATTGAAAGTGCTAATGCTAAACTCACAACAAAAAGTTCTCCACCCGAAAGTGTTCTAGAACTTCGCTCCTCACCATTGTTGAAGTTGTCTATCACAACGAAATCTTTATTTTCATATTTTAGGGTATATCTACCATCCATCAAATCCACCAATTTTTCAGACGCCATATAGGTGATATCATCCATAAACTCTTCGGCAACAAATTCAACCAATGCTTTGCCTCTAAGCGTATCGCAAAGTTCACTTTGAATGTTATATTCACCTGTAAGTGTATTCTCCAAGTCTTTAAGTTCAGCCAAAGTTTTTAATTTTTCAGTTAAGACATCTATTTCGGATTTCAACCTACCACTTTCTTCTATTCGTTGATTCATAACGGCTGTAGTATTTTCAAGTGTTGCTTCAATATTTGCAATAAGGGTGACATCTATAATTTTTCCGCCAATAGTTTTTTCAAGTTCGTCCTTTTGTTTTAAAAGAACGGATACATTGCCATCATATTCATTTACAAACTTTTCTATACTTTCAACTTCTGCATCTTCCATTTTGTATGAATACAAATCGTCAAAATTCTCAATTCCTACCTTGTTTAATTCAATCATCAAACTATCTAGTGTTGAATTTTTAAGATGTCTATGTTCCTTTAATATTGTATTCTTATTTAATATTTCCGCTTTTATTCCAGCAATTAAGTTATCTAATTTATCAATATTGATTGTATTTAAATTGATTTCTTTTTCATTCTTTTGTATTTTAACTTCCAAGCCATTAATTTCTTTTGCGAATGATTTTATTTCTTCGAAGCCCACAAGTTGTTCTTTGGTTTGCTTAATTTGAACATTTAATTCGGATAAAGTCTTTTGTTTTATTGAAGCCTCAGCACTGATTGATGAGTGATTTTCAGCAATTGTTTTAATAACCTCATTTATCTCCACAATCTTATTATGCAATTGATTTGCATTCACTTCAGCATCTTTCTTTTGTGCTTGCAAACTTGCCAACTCTTTAATTCGTTGTTCAATATCTTGACCTTTGGTGATAAACTCAACTTCATCATCAATTCTTGCCTTAAATTTCTCTACCGACTTTTTCAACTCGTTATAATCGTCAACCTTTCCACCGCTTGTAACCAATATGCTACTATATTTAGACTTTTCTTCAAGTAATTCATTTAAGTTTGAAATTAGTTCTAACTCAACTTTTCGTTTTTCTTCAAGCCTTACAATATCTTCTTTTACTTGAAGTTGGACTACGCTAATATCGGATGGTTTTGCTTTCTTTTTGTTAAGCAAATTAGTACACTTAGAATTGATTTCTAATTCTATTGCATTGATTGACTCATTATTGAAGTTAATCTCTTCATTTTGTCCTTCAATTTCTTGTGCAAGTTTAGAAATTATTTCTAGCGACCTTTCGCGATTTTCAGTCTCAATCTTAAGTTGATTTTTGTTTTCGTTTAAATCTTTTTCTATAACTAAAACATCTAATTCTGCCAAAACATTTTTGGTTAAAATTTCATTATTACAGATTGGGCAATTATCCCCAACTTTATATTTAGAAGTAAATTCCGCAACGCTATTATTTGTTATAGCATCCAGCCTTTGCTTTTCCAAACTTTCAATAGTGCTATTCAATTTTTCAATCTTAGAATCGGTGTCGGAAAGAGCAAATCTTTCTTTATCTATAGAAGCCTGTGCAATTTCAATCTTTTTTGTTCGGATTTGATTTTCACGATGATACTCATTTTCCCTTTCAACCAAATTCTTGATATATTCTTCGGTTGTGTTTAATTTGCTTAATAAAATTACCAAATTATTTATAGCATCCACCAAAATTGGCACCTTAGACTCGATATCCAATTTCGTTTTTCCAAGTGCCTCTTTTCTAAGTTTTACAAGTTCACTCTTTTTGTTGTTAATTTCTTTTGTTATTTCATTTACTTTATCAGATGCATTTGCTTTTAGGTTTATAGCACCTTCAACTAATAAATTTACATATTTTAAATAGTTTTCTACTTCAGACTGCTCTTTAACAAAGAAATTGTAACTTGTAACATCATAATAATTTACAAGTTTTCCTTCTAAGTCTGAAATTAAGCACTTCTTTTCAGCATATTCATCATTCAGCAATTTTAAACGCTTTTCATTTTCTTCCTTTTCTTGAACAGACTCGGTTTTTGCAAGGTCTAACTCCGAAAGTTTTTCCATAAGTTCGGCTTGCGATTTTTGAAGTTCATCAAGTTTTTCAGATACAACAGATGCTTCCTTTAACGCCTCTTTTCTTTCGGTCATCCTTGCATTCTCTACTTTCAAATTTTCTATTTGAATATTATTTTGAGCAATCACCTTTCTTGCGTTTTCTTCTTCTTTGTCAAGTTTTAAATTTAACGAATCTACTTCTTGCCCCTCTTCTAAAACTCTTTTAGACAAGGTTTCAACCGTTTCTATTGAAACAGCATTAACCTTAACGGCCTTTGCTTTGCTAACTCTTTGTTTTTTATCGGCAATATCAACACCATTAAGTGCCAAATTTCTTAGAACACTTTCAACTTCATCCAATTGTTTTCCGGCTTTTGCTAAATCCCTTTCTTTACCTAACGCTTCGGTGCTTTTTGCAATCAATTCCTTATTTTCAGCAATATTCTTTTCTAGTTGCTTAAATTCTTCAATTCTTTTTGACTTTAATTCTTCACTAATGTCGCCAAGCATTTCAATCTTACTTTTTACAACAGAAAGTTCGCCTTGTGTTTTATTTACCTTATTGCGGGCTTTTTCCCACAACTGTTCGCCATACTTATTTAAGTCAAAAATCCCCCCAATGATATTAATTCTTTCATTAGGTTTTGCCTTTAAAAATCCTGCAAACTCACCTTGAGGGAGTGCCACACACTTAGAAAATTCATTTTGGTTTAACCCTATTAGTTCTTTTAAATATAAATCAACCTTAGTTGGGCCTTCCATCAACATTGTCTCATCTTTCTTTGTGCAGTCAAAAACTTGAGCCTTTTGAGTTACATCATTAGACTTTGATACTCTATATTCCCTTAAAACCTTAATCAACTTGGTGTTGTTTTTTTCAGTATATTCAAACCAAAATTCAATTTTTGTGGACTTTGTTTTAAGGTTTATAAAGTCTAAGTTTGATTTACTTCTTTCTATATTACCAAAAAGTGCCAAACTGATTGCATCCAAAATTGTAGACTTACCCGAACCCGTTTGTCCAAAAATTCCAAAAATAGACGACTCACCAAGACGCGAGAAGTCTAATTCTTGCTTTTCAACAAAACTATTTAAACCTTCAATAGTTAATTTAATTGGTTTCACTATCCGTTTCCTCCATCAATTCAATAAATAAGTTGACAATCTTTTCGCTTGGGCTTACACCTTTTTTAGACTTATAAAAATGCTGAAACAATTCTCTAGGTTTTAATTTATCCCTATTATTTATATACACTTCATTATCCTTAACCATATTTGTAAGCAATAATTTGATTTGCTGAACACATGGGTATCTTTCTTTAATACCCTTAATTTCAGCGCTGGTTAAAGGCTTGTCTTGAACAATCGTTAATTCCACCAAATCTTCGGTTGAGTAATATTGCAACTCTTTTGAAACATCTTCAATGCCATCAGCACACACTCTTGCCATTTTTACCGGAGTCATCAATTCAACTTGCTTAACACTTTTCAGTTTTCCATTTTCAACATCAAGCAAATTGACACTATTTGACTTTTGAATATAAGATAATTTCATAGGAGCCCCACAATAATAGGCTTTGGAACCTATTTTTTGAGCGGAATGAATATGCCCCAATGCATAATAATCCGCACTTGGAAGGTCGGACAAATTTACCACACCCGATTCATTGATTGATATTTTTCTTACATTTCCTGCTTCTTCATAATCTGCACCAACGGCTGTAAAATGCGAAACCAAACAACAAAAGGTATTTTTATCAAAATCTGAACAAACAATTTTTGCCCACTCTCCAACCTTTTCTGAGTATTCTGCGCCCGTTACTTTCTCATCTATTCGGTATTCGGTAGGGTATGGTAAAAGACCAAACATTGCCGTTTCGGTTTTATCTCGATATTCAATATCCACCCGCACTGTTCCATTTTGACTAGATGTGATTTTTGCTCGGCTAGAACGAAGGGATTCACACATTGGATGCAAGTCCCCCGCAAGAACAATATTGTGTTTTTTTGCAAAATACCTATTTGCCATAATTCGTTTAGGGTCATCGTGATTTCCAGCACAAACTATTACCACTCTTTCATCACCATCTGTCAATTTTTCAAGAGTGTCAAAAAATAAATCTTCAGCCTCGCTGGTTGGAACGGATTGGTCGTAAATATCCCCCGCAATTAAAACTATATCAACCCCTTCTCTATCGCAAACAGAAACAATCTCCCCTAAAACCTTTTTCTGTTCATTTAATCGACTTCTTCGGTCGGTCTTTGCACCTAAGTGCCAATCTGATGTGTGTAAAATTTTCAATTTCCTAAATCTCCTAAAAATTTTAAAATTAACTTGAATATTCCCTTGATTGATGTTATTATTATAATAAATTTAAAAAAAGAATGCAAACAATTTTGAGGTATTATTATGTCTTTCTGTTCTTATTCTTCTTCAACACACTCAGGAACATTTATTGTGCTTGAAAACACCTTCATAAACGACTACCTTCCATATGCCCCTGACCTATGTGTTAAAGTGTATTTATATGGTTTAAGTCTGTGCAATAATGTAAATTCAATTGAAAATTCATTTGAAAATATTTGCCATGTCTTAAACATTTCCGCCGTTGAACTTAAAGATATTTTTGACTATTGGCAAGGCGAAGGGCTTGTGCAAATCATAGAAAATAATATAAAAGATAATTTAGAAATAAAATATCTACCTGTAACCAAAAGGGTTGGCTCTAGCAAAATTCGTAAAGATAAATATTCTGAGTTTAACTCAAATATTCAAGCAGTTATAAGTGAAAGAATGATTACCCCTACCGAATACAACGAATATTACACATTGATTGAAAGTATGCACCTAACCGCCGACGCATTAATTGAAATTGCAAACTATTGTGTAAAACTAAAAGGGGGGAAAGTTGGGTATCCATACATAATAACCGTTGCTAAAAGTTTTATTGAAGAAGGATTGTTGACTGCTGAAAAAGTAAAAGAAAAGTTAGACGAACATCAAGAGGTTGTCCCTGAACTTGCTGAAATAACTAAGGCATTCGGAAAAACACTTGCAACCTCTCTAGACGACCGCAACAAATACATTAAGTGGACAAAAGAATATGGCTTTTCACACGCAACCATCAAAGAGGTTGCAAAATCTATAAAAACAAAATCGCCTTCTATCCCACTTTTAGACACAATTTTAACCGATTACTTTAACCGCAATTTAATAACAATCAAAGAAATTAAAGTTTACAATGAAAATCGTGAAAGATATAATAAACTTGCAAAAGAAATTGCATCCACAATTGGCGTTCGCTACGATGTATATGACTCTATAGTTGAGCATTATTTACTTGAGTGGTTTAATAAAGGTTATTCAGAAGAAAGTTTGAAAAAAATTGCCCACCACTGCTTAAGCGTTGGAATTAAAGCCTTCCCTGGAATGGGTCAATTTATAGATAATTTGTTTTCGCAAGGAATTGTTTCAGATTCTGCCATAGACCACATTTTACAAGGTTTGGTTGAAAGGGATAATCACATTAAAGAAATATTATCAACAATAAAACTTGACCGACTTGTCACCACCGACGACCGTAGAAATTACAATTGCTGGACAAACGATTGGGGCTTTTCACAAGAAATTATTCTTTTGGTTGCAGGTGCTTGCAAAACCATATTTACACCAATAAAGGCTATGAATCAAACACTTTCTTCTCTTTATGAAAATAAAATCTTTACACCTCAAGAAGTAAAGAAATTTTTGAAAAACAACCCACCTGCAAACGGCTTTACACAAATCAAATTTAAAGAAAAGGCAAAGGATAGTTATATTCCATCAACCACCCGTTCTTATGAAGGAATGGATCTTGAAAGCGCCTTTGATGATTTGGACAGCATAGAAATTTAGGAGGTAAAAATGGACTCATTACAAGATATAAAAAATGAATTAAAGACTTTTTATATAAATAAGCAATTGTCTGCAAAAAAAGTTGCCGAAAGAAATTTTGAATATGCCCGCAAAGATGCCAAGTTTAATGATAATTATTTAAAAATAAATGAGTTAAATTACTTGCTTGCAAGGAAAAACTATGATAAAATGAATAACCTTGCTGAACTTCAAGAACTAGAAAAACTAAAAAAGACTCAAAAAACTTTGCTAAAAAAATTAAACTTAACCCCCGAAGACCTTGAGCCTAAATATCAATGCACAAAGTGTAATGATTCCGGTTTTGTTAACGGATTGCCTTGTGTTTGCTACAATACTGAACTAACAAAAAGGCTTTTAAAATCTAACGGCATTAATTATACCTCGCTAAAAACTTTTTCAGATTTTAACGAATCGGTTGCGACCGACAAAAAGCAACAAACCGAACTGAAAAAAGCTAAAGAAATTTGTACAACCTTTGTAGACAAATTTTACGAAACTAAGTATGATAACATTTTTATTAGCGGTTCGGCGGGAACGGGTAAAACCTTTTTCAGTGAATGCATCGCCAGTGCATTAATTAAAAAATTTGTTTATGTAAATATGGTATCTGCTTTTCAAATGAACACAATATTTTTAAATTATCACGGCTCGTTTGATCGAGATAAATCAAATATTCTTTCTGCACTATTAGATCCTGACCTACTAATTATTGACGACCTTGGCACCGAACCTGTTTTTAAGAATGTAACGCGTGAATACCTTGGTGTCATAATAAATGAAAGAACACTGCATAACAAAAAAACCATTATTACATCAAATTTAACAGCAAGAGATTTGCTTGATAGATATGGTGAACGAATTTATAGTAGAGTTTTTAGCAAATTTAATTCCCTTCAAATTACCTTAAAAGGGAATGATTTAAGATCAAAATTGAAACAATTATTAAAGTAATTTATATAATTTAGGAGAAAACACATATGAATAATGATATAAAAATTAGAAACATAGCAATTATTGCCCATGTTGACCACGGAAAAACCAGTCTTGTAAATGAAATGCTAAAGCAAGGCGGAGCATTCAGAGAAAACCAAGAAGTTGAAGACCGTGTTATGGACAGCAACGCACTTGAAAGAGAACGCGGAATAACCATTCTTAGTAAAAATGCAAGTTTTATGTATAAGGATACAAAAATTAATGTTGTAGATACACCCGGTCACGCCGATTTTGGTGGAGAAGTTGAACGCGTTTTAAAAATGGTTGACGGCGTACTTTTGGTCGTTGATGCTTTTGAAGGTCCTATGCCTCAAACCCGTTTTGTACTACAAAAAGCACTAGAATTAAACTTAAGAGTAATAGTTGTAATTAACAAGATTGACCGAAAAGATGCAAGAATTTTAGAAGTTAAAGACGAAGTTTTGGAACTATTGATGGATTTGGACGCTACAGACGAACAACTTGATAGCCCATTTGTATTTGCATCAGCAAGAAGTGGAATATCTTCTACCGACCCAGACCAAATTGGAACCGATTTTGTTCCTCTATTTGAAACAATTTTATCCCACATCCCTGCCCCAACCGGCGACCAAACGGCAAAACTTAGTATGCTTGTTAGTTCGGTTGAACAAAATGACTTTCTTGGAAAACTTGCCGTAGGAAAAATTGAAAACGGCACCATTAATGTAAATGATTCACTTATTATAACCAACTATTTTGACACAAACAAAAACACACAATTTAAAGTTCAAAACCTTTTTGTGTATAACGGATTAAAAAGAATCCCTGTTAAATCTGCTAGTGCTGGTGAAATTGTTTGTATTGCAGGAACGGACGAAGTAACAATTGGAGATTCCCTTTCAAATATTGGAAACATAAACACCATCCCATTTGTAAAAATAAGCGAACCTAGTGTTGAAATGGTATTCTCGGTAAATAGTAGCCCATTCGCTGGTCGTGAAGGCAAATATTGTACAAGTCGTCACCTTAGAGAGCGATTATATAAAGAATCTATTAAAGATTTAAGTTTAAAAGTTTATGACACCGATTCTGCCGATAGTTTTAGAGTTTTAGGACGCGGAGAAATGCATATTTCTATACTAATTGAAAATATGCGAAGAGACGGCTATGAAATGCAAGTTAGTATGCCACGCGTTCTAATTAAGGAAATTGACGGCGTTAAAAGTGAGCCAATTGAAGAAGTTGTTGTAGATGTTCCAGAAGATTGTGCTGGCTCAATAATCAACTCACTTTCAACTAGAAAAGGTGAACTTGCCGACCTAAAAACTCGAAATGGTCGCACAAAATTAACTTTTGTTATGCCTGCACGCGGACTATTTGGATATAAATCACAATTTATGACCGAAACTCGAGGCGAAGGAATTATTAACAGCACCTTTAAAGAATATCAACCATATAAAGGCGTAATCAATCGTCGAAATGTTGGCGCACTAGTTGCTTTTGAAGAAGGCGAGGCTGTACAATATGGACTATATAATATTCAAGAAAGAGGAAAACTTATAGTTGTTCCAGGAGATAAAGTTTATGGCGGAATGGTTGTAGGCTTCAACCCTAAAGGAGACGATATTATAGTTAATGTATGCAAAAAGAAGCATTTAACCAACACTCGTTCAAGTTCTAGTGATGAAGCATTAAGACTAGAACCAGTAAAGAAACCTACTTTGGAAGAATTTTTAGAATACCTTGACGAAGATGAATTACTAGAAGTTACACCACAAAGCTTAAGAATGCGTAAAACCATACTTGACCACACACAAAGAGGTCGAATGGACTTTAAACGCAAGCAACAGCAGTAATAAATAATAAATAATAAAAACGGCAACCTTAAAGTAGTAACTGTTATAATTTTAACATTCTACGCTTAAGATTGTCGTTATTTTTTTAGCATTTATTTTTTTACCTAACTTTTTATCGTACAATTTGAACGGTCGACGAATAAGATTTTTTTGCTTTATCAATCAATTCTTGGTATTTGCTTTTCAGTTTTTCGTCTTGAGTTTTTTTAATTTTTTCTTCGTAATCGCTAACAAAGTTTAACAAATAATGTTTTCTACCTGTTTGAATTTTAAATTCACCGTTATCCCTTTCCCATAACTCTCGGTTTAGTTTAGACATACCGCGTTTGTTAAATTCATGAATTGCATATTTCATATCCGTCACCAAATCATCAAATGAATATCCTGGCAAGCCATAAAATTGAATACACTTATAAATATCCAAACTCTTTCGTGGTAATGGGTCAACTTTATTATATCGTTCGCTGTTTTCTAATAATCTATAATCGACCATACTATCTTTTAAAAATCGCCCTAAGCCCCTTTTTAATTCCTCTCTTTTTCCTTGAGGTATTGAATCGGCAGACATTTCGACATTTTGTCCATAAAAATACAATCCGCAATTTACATTTCGTTTATAAACTGCCTTATTTTTAATTTGCGTTGTTGCTGCCCCAAATCTATACACAACATCCATATCAAGCAATGCCACGATTTCTCTTTTCTCATATGGCGTCATTACTTTTTCTTTTTGCTTTCCAAGGTTTTCAATTTCACCATTCCATACATCATCATTTATCCCCCACTCAGCAAATTCCAACTTGGAAACTCGTCTAGTTGCGAATCTTTTACTTGGGTCGTTAGTATTCTCGCTTATTCTGGTATCCATTTTCCAAAGAAACGGTTTACCATCCGCCAATTTATATTTTCTTTCCATCACATCAAATATACCAGGAATAAATCTAACATAATTCATATTCCCATATCGCTTTTTACAACTTTCTTGCATCTGAACCAACAAAAACTCAACATCTTGAAAAGTTAAAAATGGTGCACGCATATCCTCGTTTTCTTCGCAATAATTATACAGCATACTAAACCCATGTGCATTAACATAAACCGAAGCAATCATAAAAACCCCCATAACTTATTTTATAGGATTTGTAATCTCCAACAAAAGAAGTTTTCACCAAAAGCATAATATTTTAAAAATATCTATTTTCGCAAATTTTTTACATTTGCAATGATTTAACAATTCTGCAAGCAAAAATCGTTATATTATACTTTGTTACCCTACTAAGTTTAGTATAGCATAGAACGTTTAAAATTTCAACACCTATCTATATTTTGTTAATTTTCGTTTTTTTGCGATATACTCGTCAATTCTACCATCCAACTCTTCTAATTTTGCATGGTCTAACAACTTCTGCTCAAAACTTAACTCATAATCCATTTTTCACCTCGATTGCGGTTTTACAAAATTTTTAACTATTTTATTAAAACCGCTTCAACTAAACAATTTCCATACCTTGTAAAAATTTTTACTGCAACACAAAACCTTGTAATGAATGTTTAATATTCACCAACTAGTATGTTTATTTATATGAATTTTATATATTTGAAGCATAAGTTATTAAAAGGTGTATTAACTCATTTTTGCACTTTTATTTTTTGCTATTCTCTAATTGGCTCCTCGTCTTTTGCGTCTTCTATAGCAATTTGATTGCCATTAACATTTTCAGGCAAGCCCCTTTTAAACCCCTTAAAATCATCAACTAGCCTTTTAACTGTTTGTATAGTTTCCTCATCCCCCGAACAAACTCGAGTTCCTGCATCCATTTCTTGACCTAGTTTATCCTTAAAATTCTTTGGAGTTTCTTTGTTTTTTATCATTGAAAGGATTTTTTCACGAAAAGTCTCTTTGTGTTTTAATTGCTCAAATAATTTGTTATATATTTGGTCGGCATTTCCGCCAACATACGCCTCAAAGGTCTCTTGTTTTACTTCACTATCTAAACTCTCCATAAAACCATTGGCTAAATCTTTTCGCGTTGCATAACGGTCTTCAATCCTTGTTTCGGGGTACATTTTTCTTAGTAATTGTTCAGAAAGAGCCTCAGTTAATCCCTCATTAAAATCATCAAGCAAATTATCATGCCCTGAATATTGAAGTCCTTGCACATATGACTCTCCACCGTTATCTTGCCTTTCTAAATGAATTGACAACAAGTGAGTAAACTCATGAACCAATGTATGGATAGCCGGACTATAACCCTCTCTCTTATCTTTTACATCATCGGCCATCTCTGGATACAACAACATTATTCCATCACGTTTATCAGATGAAGTAACACCGTCTTTTTTCTTCTCGCTGAAAGGAATTTGTCCATTTTGTGTAAACTCGTCAAACATTATTTTCATTGGGTAACTATCTCTATCTGTCTCATCTATCCTAATTGCCGAAATTTCTTTAAAAACTTCCATAAAATGTTCATTCATTTTTTCTTTATTCTTTTCGCTAGTTAATTCAACAATTGCTATTCGCATTTTATTTAAGCATTCCGACATTCGCGCAATTGATTCTTCTCTATTAACCTCATTGCAAGCAAAAAGGTCATATTCCTCTCCATCGAGATTGAATCGCTTACTTGAAAGAGCCTCTTCAATCAATTTTTTGTAATCATTTTCATTATCCATATTCAATTACACCCCTAACAATCTTTTAATGTAATTATAACAATCAACTAACTTAAAGTCAATATTTTCAATATTAAATCAAAAGTTTTGCATTTGCTTTTTTAGATAATTCAAATTCCCAACATTAAACCTAAAAACATCACATCGCCACCTTTACGCTTTTTAGATAATTTACACCCGCAACACTTACTTTTTCTAAATTTTTATTACCACCGAAAGTAGGGTTAAAATTTTATCATCCTCACCAAAATATTTTAACAATTTTCCTAAAAATGCTTAAATTTGTTTATCAATTCACGACAATCGCTTATACCTTGGCGGGACTCAACCGACAAAGCCCTAAAGCATATGTTTTGCAAAAAAATAAAGTCCTTAAAAGGACTTTTGCTGTGGAGCTGATGACGGGAATCGGACCCGTGACCTCCGCCTTACCAAGAACGAGCCCTGAAACCAAAGTGTGTGAGCCCTATGTCTTAAAAACATAGATAAATAAAGACATTCGGCAATATAAAAAAATATTTGCTGTCTTTTACCTTTTGAATTTGACAGCAATTGATAGCAAATGTGTTGTTTTTGAGTAATTTAAGTGTTCTAAAACTGTCTAATACTATCTTCTTCTAACACAACCTATTCTAATGATAATAACGAAAAAGTGTGAAACAAAAATAAGATGTTTATATCAATTTGTTTCACACTATAATTTTTTAGGGAACTTTTTGATTGTATTTATATCAATTTGTTCCCTAAAATACAAAAGATAATAATTAATATATACCCATTAGTTTAACCAAATCAAATTAAAATACTGCAATTTGTGGCTAAATCGGTAACTTTGGTTAAAAATAAAAATTTCCTTGGCTTTTTATACAAATTTAAAAAACTTATGATATAATATAACTATATTATTACATGGAGTTTTATAAATGATAGATATTATTTTTAATTCTAAAACAGGTTTTAGTTCATCGCCAAACTATTTAACAGAGGTAAACAATGATTATAAATTTATGAATAGCAATTGTTGTTTTGGGAAATTGTCCAAAACAAACATTTTCATTGGCGAAAATAATTCTGGTAAAAGTAGATTTTTAAGACATTTGTTTGTTACAAACTTTTATGCAATGAAGCTTGATAAGGTAGATAATATACTATCTTCATTTAATAAACGAGATATTTATGGTCCTTATGACCAAATTCCTGAAAACGATTTTGAAAAATTTGATGATTTATATAATAGGTTGGAAAATAAACGTTCGTCATACTCATATTTGATAGAATCATTTTTTAGCAGTTTACAAAAGAACTCATCGGCAACTTCTATTAACAACAAATACTACTTTCCTATTTTGCGTGGCACAAAAGACTATAAGTCTATTATCAACAATAAACTAAAAAAGTTTTCTGAAGGTGCTCACATTCAAAACAAAGACTCTATTAATCACTTCATCAGTCTGTTAAACCTACAAGCCGATGGTTTGGAAAGTTTTGATATATACAACGATATCATTTATGCTGAATATTTTAAAGATACTTCAATAAAAAACCAGATTTTAACGGGCGGAAAGCTTTATCAGGAAATAAAATCAATGTTATTAGGCGAAGAAACTCAACGAAAATTGATTGAAGATTTTCAAAAGTTTCTGCAAGAAAACTTTTTCTCAGATTATGATAAAGTTCAATTAATTCCAAATGAAAAGAAAAAGGTTCTCTGTGTTAAAATTGGAAAAGATGAGAGAGCTATATATGATTGGGGTGATGGAACACAACAACTAATTATAATTCTTTATTCTTTATTTAAACACAAAGACGAGCAAGGTAAATTATTCTTTATTGAAGAGCCAGAGATGTATTTGCATCCGGGGGTTTTAAGAAAATTTATTGAAGTAATTAATTCTGATTTATTTAAAAACCATCAATATTTTATTACAACCCATTCTAATATAGTTCTTGACACTTCTGCCGATACAAATATAAATATGTCTATTTTTAAATTTAAAAAAGTCAAAGACAAAGATAAAAACGAAGGAAAAGATTTTTTAATAGAACAATGCAACAATGGAGATGTATCATTATTAAATGATTTAGGAATTAGAAATTCTAGTTTGTTTTTATCAAATTGCAGTATATGGGTTGAAGGAATAACTGACAGATTGTATTTAAAACATTATCTCAAATTATATTGTGATAAACATAAAGATATAAAATTATATAGAGAGAATATAGATTACACATTCATTGAGTATGGCGGAGGAAATGTTGTTCATTTCAATTTTAACAAAGAAGACAATCCTAATAGTATCAATGCGAAATATATCAGTAATAAAATATTTTTAATCGCCGATAATGATAATTCAAAAGAAGGTTCACTAAAAGCAAAAAGAAAAGAAGCATTTAAAGAACAACTTAAAGAAAATTTTTATGAACTATCAGTTACTGAAGTTGAAAATTTGATAACTTCTGAAATGCTTAAACAAACCCTACTTGTTCAAAATCCTAAAAAAGAAAGTGAAATAAACAAGGCATTTGAAAAGGAAAAAAAGTTTGCAAACAAAAAACTAGGTAAGTTTATAGATTCATTATTCCCTAATGGAGAAATAAAAACCTACTCAGCTAATAGTGGAACTATTAAAAACAAAGTTGAGTTTTGTAATTCTGTTATTGGAGTAATTGATGATTATGACAAGTTGTCGGAAGAGTCAAAATTGATTACTGAAAAGCTCTATGAATTTATCAGAAAAAATAATGAAATTTAAAATTAGCATCCAAAATTTTGTATTTGTATGCTAATATAGTTGTATTTTTGAATATAAATATGTTATAATTGTCCAAAATAAAGACAAAAAAGATGCATTGGAGGAAATTATGACAGTTGCTCAGTTAGCAAAAGAAATTGGCATTAGCAAATCTTCTTTATACAATCACTTAAAAGACACATTAAATTTAGAACAAAGTGAAAGTAACGGAAGATATAGTTTTAATGAGGAAACAATTGCTACAATTAAAGAGCAACTGTCTTTTTTGTCTAAAGTAAAAACAGAACAAGTTCCAAAGATAAAAACTTTATCAATCCAAAATAGAAGATATCTTGGGAATAAGTATAAACTATTACCATTTATAGATAAAATTGTAAAACAAGAATGTAAAAATATTAATACCGTTGCTGATATTTTTGCAGGAACAGGTGTTGTTTGTTCTCTATTTAAAGGTAAAAAATTAATATTGAATGATTTATTGTATTCTAACTACATTACCTATGACACTTGGTTTGGTTCAGAAAATGTCGATAAGGTTAAATTATTCAACTTGATAAACAATTATAATAATCTACAAGTTGAAGAAGACAACTATATGTCAGATAATTTTTCTAACACTTTTTTCTGTGAAAGTGATTGTAAAAAAATTGGATATATTCGAGAAAATATAAATACTCTTTATGACAATGGTTTTATAAACAAAAGAGAAAAATCGGTGCTAATAACTGCATTGCTATATGCTATGGATAGAGTTGCAAATACTTGTGGTCACTATGATGCGTATATTAGAAATTCAACATTTGAAAAAAGATTTGAATTGTTTATGTTAGATGTTGATAACGATAACAATTCAAATAATGTATTTTATAAACAAGATGCAAATGAACTTGTAAAAAATATTGAAGCCGATTTGGTGTATATAGACCCACCATATAATTCAAGGCAGTATTGTGATGCTTATCACTTGTTAGAAAATGTGGCTTTATGGGAAAAGCCTGCTGTTGAAGGTGTTGCTAGAAAGATGGACAGAAGTAAACTAAAAAGTGATTATTGCACAAATTCAGCAACTAAATCATTTGAGGAACTTATTGAAAATATCAATGCAAAATATATTCTGTTATCTTACAATAATATGGCAAATAAAGGAAATGATAGGTCTAATTCAAAAATTTCAGATGAAGACATATTAAGAATTTTAAACAAGAAAGGTGAAGTAAAAGTTTTTAGTGAAAAATATAAAGCATTCACCACTGGAAAATCTTTAATTAACGACAATGAAGAAAGATTGTTTTTATGTATTTGTTATCCAGAAAATAAAAAGAAAAACTATCTTCAAAGTCCTTTAAACTACACTGGTGGAAAATTCAAATTGTTAGAACAAATACTTCCATTATTTCCTAAACATATAGATACTTTTGTAGATTTATTTTGTGGTGGCTGTAATGTAGGTATTAATGTTGATTGTAAAAAAGTTGTATTTAATGATAATAATCAACACTTGATGTCTATGCTGAACACTTTTAAAAATTTAGATAAATCGTCGTTAGTTTCAATGATAAATGATATAATTGATAATTATAATTTATCGAGAAGTGATTTGTTTGGTTATGAAAAATATTTTTGTAATAGTTCTAATGGGTTAGGACAATTCAATAATGATGGATATCTAAAATTAAGAGAAGATTTTAATTATAAGTTTCAAGAAGATTATCATTATTATGTTGCTTTATATGTTTTAATTTGTTATGCATTTAATAATCAAATTCGCTTTAATAGTAAAGGGAAATTTAATCTTCCTGTAGGCAAACGAGACTTTAATAGCAAAATGCGAAATAAATTCAACTCATTTATAGATAAAATCAAAAATTCAGATTATAGTTTTTTGTGTAAGGATTATAATGAGATTAATATAGAAGATTATAACAAAAATTCTTTTGTTTATGCCGACCCACCTTACTTAATTGCATGTGCTACTTACAACGAACAAAATGCATGGAATGAAAACAATGAAAAGTCTTTACTTGCATACTTGGATAATTTAGATAAAAAAGGTATTAAGTTTGCTCTTTCAAATGTTTTGGAATCAAAAGGAAAAGAAAATAAAATTTTAAAAGAATGGCTGGAATTAAATAAAGATAAGTATTTTACAATTCATCTAAACAGTTCATATTCAAATTGCAATTATCAAACAAAAAACAAAGATTGTGTTACTGATGAAGTATTAATTATTAATTACAAAGGAGTTAACAATGATAGCATATAAAAGTTTTTGTTGGGCATTAGGAACTACAAGTTTTAGAACCACAGAATTTAATAAAAAGGTTGAAAAGCAGTTAACGTTAATAAAATCTTTTTGGAACATTGAAGAAAATGCAAGAGAATGTTGGTCTAGCAACTCTCAACTTCAAATAAAATATTATGATTATTTACAGTCTAATTCTTTTGTTGATGGCAATGCAACAAACAAAGCAAAAGATGCAAGAGAAAAAACTTCTGGACTTGTTGATATTGGGCTAATTACCGAAAATAGAAAACTTACAGAAGTTGGATTAAAATTATTAGAAATATCTGAAAATGAAGATTTTGGTAGAGATAATATTTTACAAATTGATAATGATAGTTTTTTATTCTTTAAACAATTACTAAAAACAACAAATGATGTAGATGGTAAAATTGTTAATCCATACTTAGTAATTGCAGGATTATTGCAAAGATTTGGAAAGATAACAAAAGAAGAATTTACTTATTTGGCGCCACTTATTATTTCACAAAGCTCTTATGATGAAATAGTCAACAAAATAATCTTATATAGAAATCATCAATTAGATATAAATAGTATTATTTTTGATAGATTGATGTCAATGGATAATTATATAGAAGCATTACAACATTTCTTAGATAATGAAGTGACGGAACAACTGATTCTTAAAATAGGAATGAATAGAAAAAGTAGCGAAAGAGGTTTATGTCAATATGATAGACCATACCATTGGTTATATACTTCCCTTCGAAACTTCCAAGCGATTCCTACAAACGAGAATGTTATAAAAATTTATAATGCAATATGTTCAATATCTGGCAAAGCTTCTACATTTTGGAAAAATTATATATTTACGAACACAAGAAGAAGTTCTATTGAAAGAGATGGCGTTGCTTTATTATCTAATGAACCTATTCTATCTATTACAGATGAAATAGAATTTAAAAAAGAATTTTTTAAATTAATGCATGTTTTTAAAGCAAAGGCAACATTATCAGATTATTGTGATTTAAATAGAAGATATTTAAAAACAACAGATACTATTCTTTTTGAAGATAACGAAGTTAAGTTCGATGTTATTCCACAATGTTATTTTAATTTGATTGGAAATAATATATTTAATTTGATGTTTACGCCAAACAACAATTTAACAGACAATTGCGAGTTGGCTGAAATTTCAAATATTTATAATATTTCTCAACTACAATTATTTAATAATGTTCAAACAACATACAATATTACAATCTCTAATGAAAACGATGTGAGAAATTTAATACAAAGAGAAAGGTATGAAAGATTTAATCACCTGATTGAACAAAAGTTTACAAACGAACAACTTATTGACTTATTATCAATGTTTGAAGAAAGAAGAGATAATGATATAAAACAAATTGTAACAAATAATGCCGATATTCCTACTATTTTTGAATATGTTGTTGCTATTGCTTGGTATAAAATAAGCGAAAGACAAGGGGATATTTTAAATTATATGAATTTGTCTTTGGACGCTGACTTATTACCTAAATCACATGCACAAGGCGGACATGAGGATATTACATATATTTATCCTAGAACAGAGCACTATCCTGCTCACTCATTATTAATTGAAGTTACTCTTTCAGAAGGTAATAATCAAAGAAGAATGGAAATGGAACCTGTGTCTAGACACTTGGGCGATTATTTATTGAGAACTAGAAATTTAAATTCATATTGCGTGTTTATTTCAAATTTCTTACATTTAAATGTTATTTCAGATTTTAGAAATCGAAGAACGATGGAATATTATAATTCAGATGGAACACAGTCAATTAATGGAATGAAAATTATACCTTGTCAATCATCAGAACTTAAAACTATTCTATCTAGAAATATCACTTATTCTTTATTGTATTCAATTTTTGAACAAGCATATAATTCAAGCATTCCTGCTAATAGATGGTATAACGAAGAAATTGTTCAAAAAATAAATGTTTAAAAGATACACTCAATCTTTATAGATTGGGTGTTTTTATTTTGCAAATCCCTAAGAACGGATTGTGAGAGGTTTAAGTTTAAAAACTTTGTCGAAAGCCCAACACTTTTGCTTTGTGTATGATATAATAGACAAAAGGAGTTTTTGTGTATGGCATATTATGGAACACCTGAAGAAATAAAAGAAGCGAAAGTTTGGATTAAAGAACAAAAGAAAAAGCAAGATGAAGAATATAAAGAAGCTAAAAAGAAAGACCCTAATGCTAAAAAAGATAATTCTCTTGTAAGTCCTGAAAACAAAGAAAGAACTTATCGCAGACACGAGGTGAATTTCTCTCAAATTAAAGGCAATAAAAGTCAAAAGTATTTAGACAATTATCTTGCAAAACACAGTTCACAAGAAGATGATAGAAAGAAACAACTTGATGATGAACTAACATCAAGAGTTATTTACAGGACTATTTATCGTTTTGAAGGTAACGATAGAGAGATATTGCAACTATATATGCAACAAGTTACACAAAAAGAAATTGCTGAAAAACTTGGAATCTCTGCAAGTGCTGTCAGTCAAAGACTAAAAGTTCTTAAAGAAGATTATAGAGTTATGCTTTGTAACGACCCTGAATTTAGAAAAACAAAACAAGCAAGAACTTTACATTGGGAAAGCAAAACAGCCTTTAACAAATACATTGAAGAAATTAGAAAATCTGGCAGATTTGTAGTAAGTTTAGATAAAGTTCAAGACTTTATTGATGAAGTCAAAAAAGCAATAAAAAAGACTATTTCAACCGGTGCAGATGTTAGTATTAAACAAAAACTATCTAAACAAATAGATTACTCTAACCTTGATGATAAATACATAGAAAATATGAACAAAGCATTTGCAGATTATGGTATTGAAGCCCATTTTGAGAACTTAAAAACCTTTAAAGGAAATGTAATGCAAGTGCTTAAAATGGTTGAAGATTTTATCCAAAAACTACAAGAAAAAGCACTAAAAAAGGAAAAATAAAAGAAATTTTTAACAAAAACTCAATTTTGCCTTAATTTTTAATCAAAAATTGTCCTTATATATAGGGAGAGAAAATGAAAGCGACACCTTTGGTGGCATTTTCAGAAGCTCGACGCATATTCAATCTAGGAAGCATTGACTTGTCAATGAATTGCAAAGCAATAAAATTGTTTACAATTTTCTTCCGAAGATTATATATAGAGGGACTAAATACATAGCGATTTAGAACTACCAAACAAGGTAGTTCTTTTTTGTCTAACAAAGAAAAAATATTTTGTCTTACAATGTTGAGAAATGCTTATTTTATAAGGGTTTTACGATATCTATTGTCATACGATTGGCGTTATATATAGAGGGAAAAACAAAAAAATATTTTGTCTATTTTTATCAAACAAACAAAAAATGGGTTAACGATTTTCACTTTCTTGTAGTTAACATTATAGAGAGAGTTTAATTCATCTTTCTTTGTTAGACCCTAAAAGAAATTAAAAATAAAGAAAAGCACCCTTACTCATTGCCCCTTTAACTGAATAGAAAAAACTTGAAAGAAATCTAGTCGCCAAGATTTCTTTTTTGTTGTGTAAAAAATTTTAACAAAAGGAGGATTACAACAAAAACAACATCACACACAAAAAGCACGAACAAAAAAATATTAAACTAGGAGGATAACAAATGCCGAAGATTACACGACAAGATATAATGCAAAAATACACCGTTAGAGTGTATGACAAAGACCAAGCCGATTTGCTTAATCGTGCTATGGAAAAATTTATGCCAATGATTGGCAACAAAACAGACACTATTAGACACTTTGCTCTAATAGGTGCAGAGAAAATGCTTGGAGATAGTCAAATCAACAATAGCATTAACTTTTCAGAGATTAGAAGATATATGCAAGGAGTTGATGAAAAACTAGACAAGATTGAGAAAGGTCAAAAATCTTACTTTGCAGAAAGCACAGGCGAAGTTCTGACAAATCAAGCAATAAGCAACTTTAACACAAAACTACTTTTAAAATCCTTGGGACTTACTCATAGAGCTTTTAGTAAAGATTGGAAATACGAATTCAATGATAATCACTTGGAAGAAATTCGAGCACAGCATAAATGGGATTTGCTAAATGACAGAAGGTAAAGAAGTTCCTAATGTTAACTTTATGCTTGAATTTTGTTTACCCAATTACCCTAACAATCCTGACATGCAAGACAAAAGAAAATTCTATTCTTCAAACAAATACAACGACTATATGAAATACATTGATACAGGTATTAAAGATTTGAAGAATATTGACTTTGTGGAATATTCAAACAATAGCACAAAGTCTAGTGGAATTTTTAATCAAGATGGCAAGATGAACAAAAAACAAATTGCTCTAACCCGAGAACACTTGCGAGATACCGAATCTGTTATTTGGTCTGGTGTTGTTAGTTTTGAAGAACGATTTGGACTTAATTGGTGTAATAATTTTGAACAAGCAAAAAACATTATGCAAAGTGAAATACCGAAGTTTTTCAAACGAGCAGGACTTAACCCTGACAACATTGAATGGTTTGCAGGATTGCACGAGAACACCGATAACAGACATATCCATTTAATCTTCTTTGAGAAGGAACCACAGCGACTTACAGACCACGGAAAAGGTTATTCAATGGGAAAGTTGTCTTGCCTTGCTATGGACGAATTTAAAGCCAATATGGAGCTCTGTGCAACCGATTTTAAAGCAAGAGAGATAAGAATTAGAACAAACCTAATTAAGGAAGCAAATGAAGTGTTTAACGAAGTATCTGGACTTAAACTAAAATCTATGCTTGTTAAACTTTCAAACAACTTCCCACCCGAAGGACACTTGTATTATAACTCTGAAAATATGGCCCATCTGCAACCACAGATTGACAAGATTTCAGACTATATTCTCAAACATAATTACAAGATTAAACGAGAGAAAAATTACTTTGATGACGCACTAAAAGAAAAGCAAGACACCATAGATAAATATTGCAAAAGGAATGGTTATAAACAAACATCAACCATTGGCGACCAAATGCAAAAAGACCTATATAGACGACTTGGTGGCATTGTAATTAAACAAGCATTAGAGATAAAAAAATTAGAGTTTGAAAGAACTCAACTTAATGCTAAATACAAAATGGAAAAAGCAATGCAACGAAAGAAGATGTCGCAACTATTAGACCAATGTATTTACCTAAATCGTCTTGTAGAATACGAAGCAATCCACTCATTTCAAGAGTTTATGAGAAACCTTGAAGAAGTCCATTTCAAGAGATTGAAAGAAGAAGGTTTAATCATTGACGATGGTGGTTGTGAGATGGAAATGTAGATTATATTTAGTATAGAGCATAAGGTAGAAACAATAAAAGATTTATGTGTGCAAAAGCGCCTAAAAATAGCACTTTTTACTGACACACATACTTTTAATTGGTTTCTACTCATAGTTTCGGCTGTCGGGATACCCGAACACCGATTGTCAAGTTGTGAAAGAAGGACTTGAATGTAAAAAAACGACTATTGCTCAAAGCGAATAGTCCACTTGAAGTTGTAGAAAAGGAGACAAAAATTTATGGTTAAAAGGAATGAATAATTTATGACATTTGAAAACAATACACAACTTAATATTAACAATTTAATACAATGCGAAGTCGATAGAATTTCGCAGAAATACAATAAAGATTTTCTTGATTGTGAAGACCTAATAAAGATTACAGGTCTTGGAAGAGATAACGTTAGAAATTTGATGAGAAGTAAAAATTTTCCAACAACAAAAGTTGGAAAAAGACAAGTTGTAAGTGTGTTAAATTTTGTTACTTGGCTCACTTTAAACAACAACACAAGCGAGGTGCAAAATGGCTAAAAAGAAAGCAGTAAGCAAAACTCGCAGAGCAAATAATGAAGGTTCAGTTTTTCAAAGAAGTGATGGTCGTTGGGGCGGCGCTTTAACAATGGGCTATGATGAAAATGGCAAGATTATTAGAAAAACTATCTATGGAAAAACACAAGCAGAAGTTATTAAAAAACTATCCGAAATTAGTGGCAGAATGAAAAGTAATTCTTATGAGTTAGTTGAGAATAACAACTTGGAAACTTTAATGTTTGAATATCTTATGACTTTCAAAAAGAGTGCTGTAAGTCCACGAACATTTGAAGGTAATATTAGAAACTTTAAACTGCATATTGCACCCCAAATCGGCAAAATGAAAGTTTATGAAATAGATAACTATGCTATACAAAAATTGGTCAACAACCTAATTGAAGAAGGTTATAGCAACGACACTATAAAGAAATGCAAACATCTATTAAATCAATTTTTTGAGTATGCCATAGATAATAAATGGATTCTTGTAAATCCTACCCTAAAAGTAAAAGTTAAAGGCAAACGAAACATTTATGAAGAAGACAATGATGAAAAATACAAAGCATTGCCACCAGAGATTAGAGATAAGTTTTTGGAAGCATTGAATAAAGATGAAGCGAACTTTATTAAACCGCTTTGTATTACTCTTATGTTTGCAGGACTTCGTATTGGCGAAGCTCTTGCTTTAAAGTGGAAAAATATAGATTTTAAGAACAAATCAATCAAGGTTGAAAGAGCAATAACACAAGTTCCAAAGTTTGATGAAGAAGGCAATGTAAAAGACCGAAAAACAGTCATTGGCGACACGAAAACAACTTGTAGTGTTAGAGATATACCTGTAACAGATATTGTCCTTGAAACCTTAAAACAATGGAAAGATAAACAAAACGAAAGACAACAAACAAATCCTGATGTAACAGCAATTTTGACATCTCCAACATCTTTTGTCTTTGCTAATGATGATGGTAGTTATAGGACATATTCAGGCACCAGAAAGATATTTGATAGATTTAAGAAAAGAAATGGTTTAAACAAGTTCAATATTCACTTTCACGGATTAAGACATACTTTCTCTAATATGCTATTTGAACTAAACGAAAATCCAAAAGTAATTCAACAACTTTTAGGACATAGAGATGTTAAAACGACAATCACGGTTTATAACTCAGTTAATAGTGATTATGTGAGAGAAGCGACCGACCGATTAAATACTAAAATTCAAGAACAACAAAAAGAGAAAGAATTTGAAATTGAAAAGCCAAAAGAGCCAGAACTAACTGATGAAGAAATTGATAGAATGATTAGAGAACTTGAAAGGAAGAAAAAGAAGAAAGAAAAAGATTTTGAGATGTAATTCTTATTGCCTATTATTGTATTATAAATTTCAATATGCTATAATTACACTATTAGGAGAGATTATGGAATTAACAGCTGTTGAATTAATGTATATTGATACCATGTTTAATGAAGGTGGTTATGTTTTAGATTTTTCAGACGACTCTTTTGCTAAGTTTGTTACAAAAAGCATAGGTGTAGATATTAAGTCAAGATATGGATTATCAAAGGGAAAATCATTAAATGCTTATTTTGCTGATAATACAATTTCTATAAAAGATAAAATGAAACTTTTACAAGATTTGATTGACTATTATGAAGTTTATAAAGTTAAATCGTTTAGATTTGGTTTTAAAAATGCAGATGACCCGACTATTTCTGTTATGTTGAAACAAAACAAACAAAATTGTATCAACATTTTAAATAAATACTCAGGTATTGTGATTTCAACAGATACAAATAATGTTCAAGAAAAGGGACTAAAAGAATTAATAGATGAAGCTCAAGCATATTATAAAAAAGACAAAAAGATAGCGACAGAGAAAATGTGGGACGCTCTTGAAAGACTAAAAACTTATTATATGAAAGACGGATTAGACAAAAAGAAATCTGTTGAAAAAATTATAGAACAGATTAGTCATTCCAATGAAATATATTATCAATTGTTTAATGATGAGTTTATTAAACTTACTGATTTGGGAAATAAACATAGAATTAGACATCACGAATTAGATAAGATTGAAATAATAGATGATAACTTTTATGATTATTTCTATAATAGGTGTTTAGCTTTAATTGACTTGGCTTTGAAGTTTTTAGTTTGACAGCAATTGACAGCAAATGTATCAGTTTTATATAGTATTAAAACAATTTAGACCGATAGTTCAATATTTGACTATCGGTCTATTTTTTTGTCTTTTTTTTGACAGCAATTGCTCCAAAAATTGACAGCAAATATTTTTTGAGCAAAAATTTATCAAATATTTTAGAAAATAAAAAACCTTTGAAAGTGCCTATTTATAAGGGTTTTTCAAAGGTTTATGATTGGAGCTGATGACGGGACTTGAACCCGTGACCTCTGCCTTACCAAGGCAGTGCTCTACCGACTGAGCTACATCAGCATGGCTCCAAAACGGAGCAAATATTTAATTTTAAAAGTGGTCAAAGTAGTGCTTTCCTTGTCTTACCAAGGCGGTGCTCTACCGACTGAGCCACATCAGCATATGCACGAAAACTCGTGCTACAATGATTGACATTTATTTTTGCAACTGCAAAATCAAAACCTTACCAAGACTTTGATAAATATCACGATAACCATTATATATTAAACATAATATTTTGTCAATCACTTTAATAAATTATTTTTTATTTTTTGCAAAGCAGATGAACTCTTTCCACATTATCATCTCTACTAACTTTTTCAAAATCAATATTAATAAATTCAACGCTTCTAAATCCAGCATCTTGAATTGCTTTTAATATTGCATCGGTTGGGAAACCCGTTTCTATCATTTTATCGGCAGTTTTTCTATATAAAGATTCATTCTCTCGAATATAATAAACTTCATCCATTACACACACGCCATTTTCATTAGAAACCTTCTGAACATAATCCAAAGTGTAATCTTGTTCAAAACTAACCTTTTCCCATGTGTTCATTTTTTCTTCGCTATAAAAATCAAAAAGCAATTCACCACCTTCGTTTAAGTGCTTAAAGCACGAACGGAAAAATTCTTCCCATTCTTCAAACTTTAAAAACATATTAACTACATCGTGGTTACAGGTAATCAAATCAAATTTTTTACCCAAATCAAATGTATATAATTTTTCAATTCTTTTAAACTTAATATTTGGATATTTAGTTTTTACATAATCAAGATATCCACCCGCATTATCAACACCCATACAGTCTTTTATGAAAGTGTTACAAACATTTAAAAATTCGCCTGACCCCGAGCAAACATCCAAAACGCTATTAATTGTTCTACCCTCTTTCTCAGATTTCTTTTTAAGATTGTTTGCAATTTTAAAAGAAAAATATCCTTGGCGTCTACTCCATGCTTCGGCATACCAAACATCAAAAGCAAATTTATTACCCGCTTGAATTTCATTTGAATTTAAATTTTTGTTTAAACTTACATTTGTATTCATATTTTTTACCTCAACTTTAACTACTTATAGTATAGTAAAATTTTTAGAAAGTGTCAAACATAATTTGCGTAAATTTTAGGAATTTTATTTGAAAAAAACTTTTTAAAAAAACCTCCCAAAATTTCGCTTTGTTTTCAATTTTTAAAAAGTTTTAAATTCACACCTATTGAAAATAGCCTTAAATTTGCCATATTTTGCCTTGTATTAACTCGGTCGAAAAACTAATCAACCAATAAAACACCTTCATTTTTACCCCATTAATTTTTTTTAATTTATACAAAAAATCTCATCATAATTGATGAGATTTTCATTTACTAATCGAGGTCAACTGCACCAGTATACAATTGATAGTATCTACCCTTTTTGCTAATAAGTTCTTCATGGTTACCCATTTCTAAGATTTCGCCATTGTCTAGAACTATAATTTTACTACTATTTTGAATGGTACTCAATCGGTGTGCAATAACAAAAACTGTTCGCCCTTTCATCAACGCATCCATTCCCGCTTGGACAATTTTTTCAGTTCTTGTATCAATACTTGAGGTCGCTTCATCCAATATCAAAACTGGAGCATTTGCAACCGCTGCACGAGCAATACTCAAAAGTTGTCGTTGCCCTTGAGAGAGATTTGCGCCATCATTTACAAGTTCGGTATTGTATCCATTTGGAAGCCTCATAATAAAGTCGTGTGCATTTGCAAGTTTTGCTGCCTCAACACACATTTCGTCTGTTGCTTCCAAATTTCCATACCTAATATTATCCATTACCGTTCCAGTAAACAAGTTGGTATCTTGTAGCACCATTGCAAGAGATCGCCTCAAATCCGGCTTTTTAATTTTTGTAACATTTATGCCATCATATCTAATTTTACCACCTTGAATGTCGTAAAATCTATTAACCAAATTTGCAATTGTAGTCTTTCCAGCACCTGTTGCACCAACTAATGCAATTTTTTCACCAGCCTCGGCAACTACGCTGACATTTTTTAAGACCATCTTTTGCGGAGTGTATCCAAAGGTTACATTTTCCAATTCAATTCTACCATTTAAATCAGTATAGGTAAGTCTACCATCTTTATGTTGATGTTTCCAAGCCCAATGACCAGAATTATAATCTACTTCGGTTATTTTTCCATCGTTATCCTTTTCAACATTGACAAGCATAACATACCCATTATCTTTCTCTTCTTCCTCGTCTAAAAGTGTAAATATACGGTCGGCTCCCGCAAGTGCCATAACAATATTATTTACCTGTTGAGAAATTTGCGAAACATTCATCGTAAAACTTTTGCTCATGGTTAAGAATGAAACCAATGTACCAGTAGTAATCGCTCCGCCAATACCCAAAATTGTTAAATTTGGTACATTCAAAGCAATTAAAATACCACCTACAAATGCAAGCAAGACATAAACAATGTTTCCAATATTACCCATTATTGGCATTAATATATTTGCAAACTTATTTGCTGTTGAACTGTCCTCAAAAAGCTGATTGTTTATAACCTTAAAGTCTGCTATTGATTCATCTTCGTGGTTAAAAACTTTAACGACTTTCTGACCATTCATCATTTCTTCAATAAAGCCTTCGCATTTTGCAATAGATTTTTGTTGTTTAATAAAATATTTAGCACTATTTCCACCAACCTTTTTGGTAACAAAAAGCATTAACACAACCGACAAAAATACCACCAATATTAGCCATAAACTAAATGTACACATAATGCTAACCAAAACAATTAATGTAATTGCCGAACTAATAAAGTTTGGTAAAGTTTGACCGATTAATTGTTCCAAACTATCTACATCGTTTGTGTAATAACTCATTATGTCGCCGTGTGCGTGACTATCAAAATAACTTATTGGAAGTTTTTCCATCTTTTTAAAGCATCTTTCACGAACATTTCCCAAAAAGTTTTGGGTTACCTTGGCACCTATTTGGTTATAAGTTAAACTTGAAATTACAGCCAACAAGTATATACTAGCAAGCGTAATAATTATTTTCAAAAACTCTGCTTTTACCGAATCAAAACCACTCGCAAGTGCGGGGGTTATTACATTGTCAATAATTCTTTGTAAGAATATACTTGAAACTGAACTACCAATTGCAGAAATTATCAAACAGCAAACAATAAGTAGCATTTGCCATTTATAATCGGAAAACAACATTTTAAGAAGTCTTTTCATTGTTCCCTTTTTTACTTTAGGGCGTGGACCCATCTGTCTTTTCATTCCTGCCATTATTTATCACCCCCTATTTTATTTTGAATATCATAAATCTCGCGATATATTTCATTGGTCTTTCTAAGTTCATCACTAGTGCCAAAACCAACAATTTTTCCTCCATCCAACACAATTATCTTGTCTGCATTTTCGATAGATGAAATTCGTTGTGCAATTATAATTTTTGTAACATCAGGTGCTTCAGTTTTTAATGCATTTCTAATCATTGCATCCGTTCTAGTATCAACCGCACTTGTACTATCATCAAAAATTATTATCTTAGGGTCTTTTAATAATGCTCTGGCAATACACATCCTTTGGCGTTGACCACCAGAAAGGTTTGCACCACCTTGCTCAATATGTGTATCATATCCATTTTCAAACTTAGAAATATACTCATCCGCCTGTGATATTTCACAAACTCGTTTCATTTCCTCGTCTGTGGCATCATTTTTACCCCATCTAAGATTCTCTTTTATGCTACCACTGAATAGAATATTCTTTTGCAACACTACCGCAACATTATCACGAAGTGTTACCAAATCATAATCTTTAACATTTTTGCCACCAACCAGCAAAGACCCTTCCGTTACATCATAAAGTCTAGAAATTAAATTTACAAGAGTCGTTTTACTGCTACCAGTACCGCCAATTATACCAATCGTTTGCCCCGATTCAATTTTTAGATTAATATTGCTTAATGCGTATTTTTCAGCATTTTTGTCGTACTTGAAAGACACATTTTTAAATTCAATTGAACCATTTTTGATTTCAGTTAATGCTTTGTCATTGTTTTGAATATCTGGTTCTTCATCCAAAACTTCAATAATTCTTTTACAACTTGCAATGCTCATAGTTATCATTACAAAAATCATTGAAAGCATCATTAAACTAGAAAGTATTTGTGAACTATATACCAACAAACTAGAAAGTTCACCAATATTTAATAATGTTTCTCCACTTTCAATAATAATTTTTGAACCTAAATAACAAATGCATAACATTACCGAAAATATGGTGAAATTCATTACCGGCCCGTTAAAAGCGACAATCCTTTCGGCTTTTGTAAAATCCTTTTTCAATTCATCCGATTTTTCGTTAAACTTGTTAATTTCATAATCTTCACGAACATAAGATTTTACACAACGCATTCCTTTGACATTTTCTTGAATACTTTCATTTACTTTATCATATTTTTTAAATACCTTATTGAATGTTGGCATTGCAAAAAATATGATTAAGCCCAGTGCAATTATCAACACTGGTATTGCGATTGCAAATAGCAACGCAATTTTGGGGCTTATAAAAATAACCATTAATATAGAAGATATAAACATAAATGGCACACGCACAGCAATACGGATAATCATCATAAATGCCTGCTGAACCCTCGTTACATCGGTGGTAAGCCTTGTAACCAAACTTGACGATGAAAACTTATCAATGTTTGAGAACGAAAATGTTTGAACCTTTGAATACAAGTTTTGTCTTAAATTTTTTGCAAAGCCACATGATGCTATCGCACAAAATCTACCAGACAAAACACCTAGTAGTAATGATACCATTGCCATCAAAACCAAAACGCCACCAACAGTAAAAATCTGCAACAAGTTGGCACCTTGTTCAATAATGGTAATAAGTCTGCTCATAACTAGGGGAATAAAGCATTCAATAACAACTTCTAAAGCAACCATAACAGGTGTTAAAATGGCTTCTTTTTTATATTCGCCCACATTTTTTGCTAACTTTTTAATCATTTTACTCACTCCTTTAAAAATTACTCATATATTATATGAATTTGAAATTTTAATGTCAAGCACATACAAAAAATAAAACAAAAAAGATAGGATTTTTCACCTATCTTTCACATATCTTTTCGGTCTTCTAAGGCTCTTGAAAGCGTAACCTCGTCAGCATACTCAAGGTCGGAACCTATCGAAATTCCTTGTGCCAGTCTTGTAACTTTTATACCCATTGGTTTTAAAAGTCTTGCAATATACATAGCAGTTGCCTCTCCTTCAACATCGGTGTTGGTTGCCATTATTACTTCTTGAATATTATTATCGGATATTCGCTTTAATAACTCATTAATCCTAATATCATCCGGCCCCCTACCCGCTAGCGGACTAATTGTTCCGTGCAACACATGGTAAGCAATTGTAAATCCTTTAACTTTGGATATTACCGAAACATCTTTTGGTTCTGCGACTACACATATAATATCGCTTTTGGATTCTCTACAATGTGAACAAATTTCTTCGTCTGAATAATCGCCACAGATATTACAAAACTTAACCTTAGATTTAACTTCCAAAATACTTTCAGCAAACTCACTCGCTTCATCCTCTTGCATATCGATGATTGCATATGCATATCTGGACGCCGTTTTATTTCCAACACCTGGAAGTTTTGAAAAATTATTAATCAATCTTCCAATCGGTTCTATTTGGTTTGACATTTTACATTAAGCCCCCAAATTTACCCATTTTAGATTGCCTTACTGAATTGATTTTAGTTGTTGCATCATTTAGTGCAACCATTATCAAATCTTCTAGCATTTCAACGTCTTCTGGGTCTACAACTTCAGGGTCAATTGAAATGGCAACAACCTCATTTGCACCATTCATAGTAACCTTAACTAAACCATTTTGTGCAACACCTTCAACCTCTGTTTCTTCAACCTCTTGTTGTGCTTTAAGTGCTTCCTCTTGCATTTTTTGTGCTTGACGCATCAACGCCTGCATATTAGGTTGACCGCCACCAAATTTTCCAAAATTTCCCATTTTATTCTCCTTTATTTTATAATTAATTTTTCGCCAAAAATTTCTTTCAATTTTTGTACCAATCTTTCTTCTTCTCGCTCTTTTAGTGTTATATTAAGCGATATTTTAAGACTTTCAGCAATTGCTTGCAGTTTTTGTTGACTTTCACTTTCTGCTAAACACTCACTAATTTTGCCTTTAGGTATTTCTATATTTAATCGCCCCGAATTTAATTCCATAGAAATTGTTTCAGCAAGTGCTGAGTATAAAAGCATTTCAGATTTTCCTCTAAGGCTTTTTAAAATTTCCCCATAATACCAATTAGCATTTTTTAACACCGCAGAAACACCTTGTGCAGAATTATAAATTTGCCTTATTTTTTTTTTATCTTCAAGCGGAACTTGAAGTTTTTTCTCTAATATTTCTATTCTCTCTTCTAAACTTATGGCACACATAGTCTTAATAATAGCCGTTTCTATCACAACTTTTGGTTGGACACTATATCTTAACTCTTGCTCTACTGTACTTAAAGACTCTATTGCTCGGACAATTATTGAATAATTCTCTTTTATTGCTTGTTCTTGCATTTTTTTGTATACATCTTTTGGAACAATTACCATCTCTCCAGAATGTTCTGGAATTGTTAAAATTACAAGCAAATCTCTAAAATAAGATATTAAATCTTTACTTAACACAAGCGGAGGCTTGCCCTCATCTAAAATTTTATCCAGTTTATATAACACTTCGCCGACATTGTTTTTAAGCATTGATTCAACAATTGAATACAGTTTATCTTTCTCAATTTCTCCAATTATCTTTACAACATTATCATATGTCAAGTTATCATTTGCATATGCAATAACCATATCGGCTATACTTAAAGCATCTCTTGCACTTCCTTCTCCCGCTCTTGCAATAAGTTGGACAGCCTTTTCTTCATAATTAATTTTTGAATCGGTCAAAACTTTACACAAAAGTTTAGTAAGTTTATCAAGCGACACCAACTTGAAATCAAACCGCATACATCTAGAAAGAATGGTTGCTGGAAGTTTATGAACTTCGGTAGTTGCCAAAATAAAAACAACATATTGAGGAGGTTCTTCCAATGTTTTTAACAATGCATTAAACGCACTTGTTGAAAGCATATGCACTTCATCAATAATAAACACTTTATATTTGCCATTTACTGGCGGATATTTTACAAGTTCGCGAAGTTCTCTTATTTCATCCACGCCATTATTGCTCGCTGCATCAATTTCCAACACATCAATATTTTGAGAATTTCCACCCAAACAATTTTCACACTTTCCGCACGCAGAACCATTTTCAGGATTTAAACAATTTATGCTTTTTGCAAAAATCTTAGCGGTAGATGTTTTTCCCGTTCCTCTACTTCCAGTAAAAAGATAAGCGTGACCAATCTTTCCTGTTTTAATTTGATTTGCAAGAGTATCTGTTATATGTTCTTGGTCAACAACTTCGCTAAATTTTTGAGGTCTATATTTTCTATACAATGCTAAATATGACATATTAACCTCTCCCCTTTATCTTATTTTTTATTCTTTGCAATGTATTATCTATACTCTTTATAGATTTATTTAATTGTACCGCAATTTCAGATTGTTTGCAACCACTTAAATATAATTCCAGTACACTTTTTTCATTTTCGGATAGTTTAATAAATATAGATTTCGTCGCTTCTTCTTGCTCCAATTTATCCATAACAATTTCTTCGGGTGTTTGAATACGAACATTCTGCACACCACTCTCTTGATTTTTTTCAAAGCCTTCATTTAAAGAAATTGAATTGTTTAAAGCGGAATTTTTCTTTCCATTATCCATTTTAATAGCATCCAATATTTGGCGTTTTGCACACATTAAAATAAAACTTTTGAAACTTTCCGAATTAATATCTCCATATTTTTCATCAAAGGCATTAATTCCGTCTATCAACCCAATTAAACCTTCTTGAATTAAATCATCTTCACTTCCACCCGAAATAAAATACTTTTTTGCAATAACCGTAACATCAGCAAGCCTTTCGGATATGACTCTATTTAACTCATCCTCTTGTATCTTCATAGACTACTTCCTTTGCATTCTTTGTCTTACAGCCTCATACGTAACAATGCCCGCACTTACCGAAGCATTTAATGAATTAATTTTTCCAAACATAGGAATGCTAATAATACCATCTGCAAGTTTGCGAGTTAACGCACTTACGCCAAAGCCCTCTGAACCAACCACTATCGCTATATTCCCTGTAAGATTGGTTCTGTACATACTTTCGCCATCCATATCAGCAACAAAAACGAAAACACCTTGCTCTTTCAATCTCTTAATTTCATCATTAATATTTGTAACTCTTGCAACCTTAACTCGCGAAACTGCCCCCGCTGAAACTTTTGCAACCGTCTCATTTACCGATACGGCTCTATGCTTTGGAATAATTACCCCGTGGACACCTGAACACTCTGCAACCCTTAAAATACTACCAAGATTATGCGGGTCTTCAATTCCATCTAAAATTAAAATAAGCAAATCTTCACCTTTTTTGTTTGCATCCGATACAATTTCTTCCACACTTGAATACACGAAATCCGAAGTGAACAAAATCACCCCTTGATGCTTCTTTGTTGCCGATTGCTCATCTAAAACTTGCTTATTGCAAAATTGAATTTTTACACCCCTCTTCTTTGCAAGTTCAACAATTTCACGGTCTTCAATCCCGTTTTGAACCATTAATTTATCGATAGTTTTCTCCGTTCTTAATGCCTCTCTGCAAGCATTTTTCCCTTCATATTTCATTTACATTTCCTCCAAAAACACTAAATCTAATAACTGGTTTAACCGCTCTATTTTTTTGGTTAAATATAAATACCCCAAAAGCGATTCAAACGCGGTCGCATATCGATATTCTTCAATTGAAAAATTCTTCGCACGACTATGAATATTTGTATTCCTTGCACGCATAACAACATCCCTTTCATCTTCTGTTAAACTATCAATAATTTTAAACAAAAACTCCATTTGCGTATGCGCATTAACTAAATTGCAAGACTCTTTATTTAAATTATTAACCTTGCTTTTAAATAAATTCAACCTTTTTGTTTTTATATAAAAAGAAAAGAATGTGTCACCAACAAATGCTAACACTAACGGATTTAAAACCTTAACATCTTTTACATCATAATCACATAAAAATAATTTATTAATTTCTTCCATAGTCTAGATTATATCAAAAAATTTACCCAAAATCAAGAATAATAATAACTATTACAAATCTAACTCCATATTTTATTCCACCACCCAACAGTTATAGCATTTATGAGCAACAAAAATTTCACACTTTTTTCCCTGCTATTTTATTTCCCTTGACTTTAGAGTATTTTCGTGATATCATTTCTAAGTAGCATAGCAAATATCCTCAATAGTTATGTGAATTATACTACTCAAAAAAACACAACACAATTACAACATATCAAAATGCTTTTATGTAAAATTACCAATGCAAAAAATTGTTAGTGACAAAAACCTTTCTTCGCGACAAAATTACAACCCTCGTTCAATTACAACAATTTTTAACCCGCTTAAGTTCAACAAATCCACAACCGCAATATAAAGTACACAACTTGCTACACAATTAGACTTTTGAGTTGTATTTAGCAAATACGCCACATACACTAAAACACCACCTACTACACAATTAGGCTTTTGCGTTGTTTTTAACGAACAAATAACCAGCACCCCGAGTACACAACTTGCTACACAATTAGACTTTGCATTATGTAAAACAAACACTCAACTTACACCCAAAGTGCACCAAAACATAAAATCTACCACTAAACCCTTTACTCTTCATTCTTCACTTAAAATTTTGCAAAAATTTTTATATGCAGCCGTAGCTCAGCTGGATAGAGCGATCGCCTCCTAAGCGATAGGTCGGATGTTCAAATCATCTCGGTTGCACCAATTTATAAAAAGACGACAAATTACTGTTGTCTTTTTTTGTTTTTAATATATACCTTTTATAAAACTAAAAATGATTTATTATTACTTTTACACCTTTTATTTTTTTTGCGTGTTAAAATACTTCTTACCAGACATACAGAAATACACCTAATCTATCCAAGTCATCTCTTTTTTTTGCTTCGTAGAATGATTTTCCTTCCCATATTTTGGCTTTCAAAAAAAGTTTTAATACAACCCTGTGAAAATGAAATTTGCAGATATGTTTTTATGGTAATATGGGAAAAGTTTAAACTAATTTTAATATATTACTAATACATTATGAAAATTTTATTCGAAAGATAAAAAGGCTTTGACAAATTTATCAAAGCCTTTTTGTTGGATAAATATCTGCTCTATTATTCTACAAATATTTTTCCACGGTTTTTAATTAGCATATAAATCAACCAAAATCCCGCAATACCAACTAAAGCATAAATAATTCTTGCAAAGATACCCACTCCAAATATCCAAGTTACAAGATTGAAGGTGAATACACCGACCAAGAACCAATTTGTTGCCCCAATTATGGTTATAATTAATGCTATAAGTGTTACAATTGCCATAAAATCTCTCCTTATAGATATAGTTTAGGAAAAAGATAAAAATTTATACATTGCAAATATAATAATCTTTAATTTTTTCATCTTTCAAAATAATTTTAAACTTGAATGACCTACAAACTCCCTTGCGTTTCATTTGAAAAAGCAAATAATTACACATCCAAATATAATATTTTAATTTTCATCTTTCAATATAATTGCAAACTTGAATAACCTCCACAACCCCTTGCGTTTTATAATGATAAAACTTTTATTTTTTAGTACAAGCAAGTGTTTTAATAAAGCCAACGTAAATCCACAACAAAAAATGAAGTGAACCCTAAAATTATATCTTTTATGGCTCACTTCAAATTAAGTTCGTTTTTAAATTGTTTGTAAATTTTATATTTTAATCTGTAAACTATCAAATTCAATATTGTTTTAAAGTTGAAATTTTTATAACACATTATAATTTTTTGCAACAACTTAAAAGTTAAATTCGTTGAATTTATATATCTTTTAGATTAAACTAAACCGCCACTGTATATGGTGTTTAGTATCAAATAAACAATGCAAAGTGTCATCATTAAAATTGCATCAATAACTGTAAGTTTCTTAATTTTTCCTTGCATTGATTGACCTTTATTGCGATTGTAGAAAGTGTCGCTAGAATCACCTGTGATACCTTGAATACCATTTGTATTGCCTTGTTGAACCAAAACAGCAATAATCATAAAAATTGCACATACAAGCAAAACCCCGACAACAACCGTTTTAATTATTGGGAAAGATTTTACAACCCAATCTGGTCTGATTTTTCCATCTGCTAGTAAATTCATCATTTTTTGTACCATTATATTCCTCCATTAATTTATGCTAGTATTATAACATACACAGCAAACCATTTTCAATAACTTTACTAATTTTTTCTTAAGTAAAACCATAAAATTATAAACACAAAGATTGACACGAAAGAAAAGAACATATAAATTTTCTTCAATGCTTTTTCTTTAGCCCATGTCTGCTTTGCAAACATATCAACAATAAAAATACAACTTAGTAAAGCCAAAACACAAATCCCCACATATGTTTCGGATTTTTGCTTTTCATTCTGTGCTAATATAAATTGGATTATAGAACAGATTGTTTGCATATTAATTTACCCCTTATCTACAACCAATTATAACACATATTGTGATAAATTTCAATACCTTTGCCAAAATTTATTTGTTTGACGCTTCAATGATTGAAACCCATTTATCAACATTCATACTAGCACCGCCAACTAGAACGCCACTAATACTTCTCTCTTCCATAATTTCCTTTGCATTATCCCCGCTCACACTTCCGCCATATAGGATACGAATTTTCTTAACAGGGTCTTTACCAAACATTTGTCTTAAAACTCGCTTTATTCCACTATTTACATTTGCAATTTCTTCAATTGTTGGAGTTGGCGCTGGATGTTCCCCATCGGATATTGCCCAAAGAGGTTCATATGCAATTACAACTGCCTCAGGCTCTTCTACACCATCTAAGTCTAGTGAAAGTTGTTTCTTTAAAACCCTATAAGTTCGGTTTTGCTCGCGTTGTGTAGAAGTTTCTCCAATACATAAAATTGGTGTAATTCCACTTGCAATAGCCCTTTTAATTTTCTTATTTATCTTTTCATCCGTCTCGCCATCCAACGAACGCCTACTGCTATGACCTATAATACAATAGTTAACTCCTACTTCCTTTAGCATTTTTGCGCTAATTTCACCCGTGTAAGCACCTTTTTCATCATAATGCATATTTTGTGCACCAATTTGGATGTTGGTACCGCTGGTTAATTCACTTGCTTTGGGGATTGCCAAAAATGGAGGGCAAATCAAAACATCATTTCGTGTTTTAGGCATTTTTTCTTTTAATTCGTTAATAAAAGCCTCTGTTTCGGCAATGGTTTTATTCATCTTCCAATTGCCCGCAATTAAATATCTTTTCATATTTTCTCCTTAAAACTAATCTCTATCATTAAGCATTGCAATACCTGGCAAGGTTTTTCCTTCCAAGAATTCCAATGTAGCACCACCGCCCGTTGAAATATGAGTTATTTTATCTGCATAGCCACTTTCTCTAACTGCTGCAGCACTATCTCCGCCACCGACTACACTAACCGCACCGCTTTTTGCAATAGCCTTTGCAACAGCAATGGTTCCCTTTTGGAACTTTTTGAATTCATAAACTCCCATTGGACCATTCCAAACGACTGTCTTTGCATTTTTAATTTCTTTTGCAAATAACTTTCTTGTTTTTGGACCAATATCCATACTTTGGCAATCGGCAGGTATTTTATATGAATCTACATTCTTTGCTTTTGCATTTGGTGCAAATTCTTTAGTAACAACCGAATCAACCGGCAATAATAGTTTTACATTTTTCTTATCTGCTAGTTCCATAATTTGCTTTGCAAGTTCCACCTTGTCTTTTTCATATCTACTTAAGCCAATCTCACCGCCCTTTGCAACAATAAAGGTGAAAGCCATAGCCCCGCCAATTAAGATAGTATTAGCCTTATCCATAAGTGCAGAAATTACGCCGATTTTATCTGAAACCTTCTTTCCACCGAAGATTACAACCGATGGACGCTCTGGGTCACTGGTAACCTTTTCAATTTCAGTTACTTCTTTTGCGACCAAAAAACCTGCCACTGCAGGAATATATCTTGCAACACCTGCAGTTGACGCATGTGCTCTATGCGCAGTTCCAAATGCATCTAGAACAAAAATGTCGGCAAGTGAAGACAAGTTTTTAGAAAATTCTTCATCATTCGCCTCTTCTTCTTTGTGGAAACGAACATTTTCTAGCATCATAACTTCTCCCTCTTTAAGGTTTGCAGAAAGTTCTCTTGCTGATTCCCCAATAACATCTGAAGCCATTTTTACATCTTGACCCAACAATTCTTTTAGTCGTGGCAATACTAATTTTAATGAATATGTTTCATTAAAAACTCCACCCGGTCTTCCAAGGTGTGAACAAAGAATAACCTTGGCATTATTATTGACTAGATATTTGATTGTTGGAATAGCCGCAACAATTCTTGTATCATCAATTATATTATTTTTATCATCTACTGGAACATTGAAGTCTACTCTAACTAAAACTCTTTTTCCAGAAACATCTATATCTTTAAAAGTTTTTTTATTCATAAAAACTCCCCCTTTGTAAATTTACGCTTATATTGTAACAAAAATTACTTTCAATTGTCAAATAAATAATTGGCTTAAACTTGCTCTTCTAAGTATTTTATCGCATCCGACAAACTTTCGCACCTTGATAATTCTATCCGCATTTTGGTAGAACCATCCAAATTTTTAACATAGGCTAAAATATGCTTTTTCATTTCACACGATACAACATTTAGCGGATTATATTTTAGTAGATAATCAGAATGAATTTGTATTTGCTTAATTTTTTCGCTAAGTGTTAAATTTAATTTTTTATTGTTTGCAACCTCTGAAAATATTTCGGGACGCCCTATTGCACCACGCCCTATCATAACACCCGAAGCACCACACTCATCAATCAGATATTTAAAGTCAAGGAAAGTCAAACAATCTCCACTGGCTATTACCGGAATATTCACTATTTGACTTACCTTTTTAATTTGTTCCCAATCCGAATGCCCTGCATAGCCTTGAACCCTTGTTCGCGGATGAAAGGTAATAAAACTAGCCCCAGCCCGTTCACACATTTTTGCAAACTCTTCAAATACCAAAGCATTGTCATCAACACCGCTTCTAAACTTTACCGAAACAGGTAAGGTTGTATTTTTTACACAACTTTTTATGATTTTTTCGGCAAGCGGAATATTTTCCAAAAGTGCTGAACCTTCACCATTTTTTACAATTTTTGGTGCAGGGCATCCCATATTTATATCAATAATATCATAATCATTGATAAAAGGCTTTTTTAAAACCTCTTCAAAATCTTTAGGGTCGTTTCCAAAAAGTTGTAATGCTATTGGACGCTCATCCGCCTCGGTTGTCATCAACACCCGCGTTTTCTCGCTATTATGCAATATAGCCTTACAACTTATCATTTCGGTGAACACTATTCCTGCACCATAACTCCTACAAAGATGACGAAAACCAATGTCGGTATAACCCGCCATTGGTGCAAGTAAAAGTTTATTAGATTTTAAATATTCTGTTACATTAAATTTTTTCATACGACTATTGTACTACATTTTACCCTAAAAAACAACAAATAATTACCCTAACTATTTCTTGCTAAATTCGAAATTATCACCCATTATATGAAATACTTTTAATGGTCAAAGAAAGTTAAATATCTGGTTTTGTTTTTTTGATTTTGGTATAACAACTTGTATTTAAAATTACATTTTTGCATGCTTATTCAATATTTAAAAACTTCGCTAATAATTTTGCTGTTAACCTATAGTTTTAATCTAAAAGCAACCTAAAACAGTGTATTGTATTAGTCAAAGAAAGTCAGTACTTCAACAACTTATTACTCCAGCAGGAGGTCGTCTATTACTAATTGCATATCACCTCCAAAATAAGTCACAATCTAAAAACCTCGTTCCAGTTAAAAAACATCTAATTATATATTGCTTCTGTCAAATAAAATTGCCTTATTAATCGCTAATTGCTTCTTTTAGTTCACGACCGGCTTTAAAGGTTGTAATTTTCATTGCAGGTATTTCCATTCGCTCTTTGGTTTGTGGATTTGTAGTCACACGACTGGCTCTATGACGCACGCCAAACTTCCCAAATCCGGTAAGTTTTACTTCTTTGCCATTTTTCAATTCGTTTTTGATTAGTTTTGAAATTGCAAAAAGTGCTTCTTTTGCCTCTTTTTGTGTTAATCCAGATTCTGCACTTACGCCTTTAATCAATTCATTTCTATTCATATTTTACTCCTTTTTTAGATTTT
This sequence comes from uncultured Lachnospiraceae bacterium, assembly GCA_964432825.1. Lineage (GTDB taxonomy): Bacteria > Bacillota > Clostridia > Christensenellales > UBA1242 > UMGS1908. The sequence continues at coordinate 46,615 of CAYSOX010000005.1, read as the reverse complement.
ATAAAATGATTGCCCTATAAAATATTTTTATACAATGTTTAAAAGTTAATTTTTTTATTTTTTGAACTTAATAATTTGAAAGCAACTAAGTAAAGCCCGCCAACAACCACTAAAGTTGTTAAAAGTGAAAGAATTATAGATAGGATGTAATTTAATTTTAACGCGTATAATAAATAGACTATCCTTAACGCAACCACAATTAGTCCGCCCGCAAAAAACCCATAAAGATTTGTTTCACTACCACACTTGATGCCCTTTATTAACATAAATATGCTGTTAAATAAACTTAAAACGATATAAAACAGCCCGTTTGCAAGTTCCACCCCAACTATCCCCAGTTTTGGAATAAAGATAATTTCAAACACAATTTTTGAAATTGAAGCAATAATTAAAGAAATGATTGGTAAATATAGCATTTTTTTACCTTGAAGAATTGTTGATTGAATTTGGGATAACCCCGCAAAAAACACACTAAATGACCCAATTTTTAATAACTTAATTGCTTGCTCTAATTCTAATTCATCCAGTTTTGCACCATATACCACCGTTAATATTTCTTTTGAAAACAAGAAATATGCAAGCGAAAACATAGTTCCAAGTATAACTACAATATTGATAATTTCCCTCGCACGAATCAAAAACTTTTCATCCTTTAATTTTATTAAGTCTGGCAAAAGCAAAACCTCAATTGCAAGAATTAAGGAGTTTGGCAAATTTAATAATGACGAAATAGTTCCTCTACTCAAACCAAACAGTTTGGTTGCCGTTAAATGAGTATATCCCACACTTTCAAGAAGCCTTACAATTAATGTCGAATCTATAAATTGAGTAAATGGTAATATTAATGATGTAATACACGAAAGCACTGCAAAAACCCAAAATTGGCGTTTATTGAACACCGTAATTGACTTATCCAAACCTTTTTCAAAATGTCTTAATGCCACCAAGGTGTAAAGCAATGAAAAAACTGCACTAATTGTTATTCCTAAAAAAACACCTAATACCGAATATATAAGCCCTAAAGGTAACAATACCCACGATAAAAAAACTGAAAATACAAGTTTTGTTATTTGCTCTAGTGCGTCTGATATTGCATATTGTTTAACCAGTTTATAGCCTCTTACCGCACCACGCAAAGTTGATAGCAAGGATACCGAAATAATGGTGGAAGCCACGCCTAAATAAATAATATAAAGCGATGCATTACCTTGCAAAATGGAAATAGATTTACTTAAAAATACTATTATCAAAGAAATTACCGCCGAAAAAATTAACGACAAAATGCTTGCATATTTAATAGGTTTGTTGTGTCGAGTTTTTGAATCTTCGGCTACAAACATTGTAAGTGCGGTGGAATTTCCAACCGATGAAAGTGTGTATGAAAAAACAAACAGCGGAAAGGCTAATTGATAATAACCAATTCCCACCGTTCCTATTATATAAATGATTATAATCTTAAATAGAACACTTACAATTTTAGAAAAGGCACTCATTGATGTGAGTGCCAAAACTTCTTTGTAATTAGTTGCACACGACTTCTTTTGCATACCCTTAGTATGCGAAAAAAACAATTAAATATATGCAACTTCTAACCCTATTTTTATATCCGCCGATGCGATAGATTTTGTTGTATCTGCATCAAGCCATACAACTACAACCACCTTTGAATCCTTAATATTTTCATTTGTTGTAAGGATTGCGCCAATATCTGAGCCTTTAACCCCCGAACTTTTTTCATCCATAACAGCAATTCTTACATTTTCTAAATTTTCGCCTTCACCCGCCGAAAGTGAGCAAGATAACAATTTAACACACCAATTTTTGTCGCTTTCAACAAAGAACTCGGCATAAGCCCCTTCGGTCCCTATTGTATCATTTATAGTAGATGGGATTCCCGTGTTTTTATCCTCATCACCCGTTGCTGGTCGAACACCAACTTTGGAAGACTTTATTTCTAACTCTTCTATTTTTTTACCCTTTTTATTCGTAACCGAAATTTCATCCCCCGAAACTACACTAATAGATTTTACTTCAACCTTTTGCTTTTGAACTTTAAATGCCGAAAGAGTCGCACCCAGACTAATTATTAGCACCAAAATTAAAATCCCTGCAATAGTGGTTGCTATAGTCTTTTTCTCCATAACTTCACTCTCCTAAATATTATTTGAATAAATTATGGACAATAAATTTTAAATTAAACAAAAGCCTAGTAAATTTTTTTACTAGACTTTGTTTATTAATTAAATAATATTTTTCTATTATATTTCTTCTTCGTGCTTTTGGTTAACAATTTCTCTCCATGCAGTGATTGCTGTGATAATTGCTAAAACAACTACGACTGAAAGCAAAATTACAGATACGACATCAAAGTGTCTGATGCATGCACAAACAATACTTACAGCAAGACAGATAACAACTGTTATAATGCTACCTACTAATAACTTTTTTGAAACCATTATATTTTCCCCCTATATTTACATTTGCTATTATAACACAATATGTAATAAATTTCAATAGGTTAAGTATAAAAAGTTTAATATTTTTTTAATTTATATACCGTAACACTGGCATCTACAAATATTTTTTCCTCAATGCGGTCGTTTTTAAACTCTTTACGCACCATATCTTTCAAAACTTTTCCGCCGTGATATCCATGGATGATTGCTAAACCATCATAAAAACTATCCGCCATTTGAATTTGGTATAACAGTTCCGACAAGGCTTCTTCCCTTGTTAATCCGTGCAAATCTACCTTTTTAAAATTTCCATACAACAATTCATTCATATTTTTACTACTTCATTGTGAAATGTATGGTTTTTGTTAAGTTATAGAAACCAAATGTTATTTTAAACTTCCCTTCATTATTTTCATTTGTAACATCTGGAATTTCATCAACTTTTTCACTTGAAATAGTTGTACCATTTACAACGATTGTAGTTTTGTCATCTACGGTATTTTTGCTTGCACGACTAATTACAATAGAATACCCATCTTTATTTGAGTTCCTTTCTGCTTTCAAATAATAATATTCACCATCCACCTTAAATATGTATGTACCAGTTGCTTCATTCTTTTTCACTTCTTTAGTATTGGTAACTAAATCGGATGTAACACTGATAAGGCTTGGTGATTGAGATTGCTCGCCTAAATCACCCACCGAATTACGAAACTCTATTGTTAAAGATTGGTTATTTGAAGTTTTTGTTAATTGCTTAAAGTCGTCGTCGTTAATTTCCTTAAAATCGTCTATTACAAAACTGAAATCTCTCCAATTACCATCGGCAATTAAACTACTATAACTATTTAAGTATCTATCATCCCAATAGGTTGCAGAAAACTTAAACCTTACCGTTATATTGTATTCACTATCCGCCTCGGTTGAATTGCTAGGTCTTGAAATGATTGATTTTGCTTTAATTTTTATTCGTTTATCAAACTTCTCTATTGTGATAGTGTCACCAAATTTATTTGAAAATACCGAACAATCGTCGCCATTTTTATCTACAGTGTAAATACTTAATATGCCCTTTTCTATACCTTTATCGATATTAGATTCAAGCAATACACTAGAACCATTTGTGATTGCGTATTTGTATTTTTGTAATTCTAATGCACGAATAGCATATTTATCGCTAACATCATCATATTTAATTGACCAATCGGTTATTGACCCACCATTATCGGCAAGTAGGTTTTTCTCAAAATATTTTACTTCTACTTCACCTTTATCTCCGGTATATTTATGAACAAAGGATAATTTGTAACTTGTAGTTTCGTCGTTAACAAAGCCCTCGCCAGCCACAACTTTAAAATATTTTCCGCCATCCACTTTGGTAATTGTGAATATGATTTTTCCATTTTTATCTTTATATTCCGCACTGTCATTTGTGCTAGAATAGTCAAAGGCGACAAAATTATTACTCTCTTCTTCACCCGTTAAACGACTGGTATCGCTCACCGACAATTGGAAGTCCTCAACTTTAAACTCGCCAATATTAGTAAAGTCTTTATCATATGCAATATTTACTTTTACATAAAAATCTTTAATTGCATCACTTGTTAATTTAGGATCTAAATAAACTATATTTTGGTCGTTGTTGTTGCCACTAAAATTTATACCACTATTTGAATCATATGCGAATGAGAATTTTAAATATGCCGTTCTTTCAACCAAATTTACGTTGAAGGTAATCTTTTTTGCGTCTGTTTGACCTTTGGTTGTATTTTGGAAGATTCCTAGGGTTATTGGAACAATCTTATTTTCTATATCCGTTTTTGGAATAACCACCAAACGCTTATTTTGTGCATCAATCCAAACATTTTCTAAAGCATCTTTATTAAACTCCAACACACTTAGCCTATCCATATTTGCATCTACTGGGTCTATGTCAAAAGGAATATAATGCTCTAGCCCATCTTTTTGAATATTTATAGTTTCTATATTGCTATTGGTATCCAAAATTTCATTACTTGACTTATATATTGTTACATCTTGAACATCGGTATTTTTTACATATACACTAAAACTATCTTTTATGCTAGACTTTGCTTTACTACGAACTACTATTTGTGCAGAGCCTTCACCGACTGCTTGTACTCTAATTTTACCCTCTTCAGTGATTGTGACTGTTGCAACCGAATTATCACTACTTGATGCGGTAAAGCCTTGGTTGGCATTTGTTGGATAAATTGCTACATTATGTTCCACCGAATCATATTTTGGGTTACCCACATACAATACCGAATAGGCACCCTCTATGGAAACTGCCTTTACGGTTGAACTTGTAACCTTATCAAATATAACGAAGCCAATAAGCCCCACACCTAAGGCTATTGCCAAAATTAGCATTACCTTAGGAAAGGTGATTTTTTTCTTCTTTTTACTATTTGTACTTTTATTACTCATTTACAAACCATCCATTCTCTAATAGTATATTCATTATTAGTTTAATTATTTTATAAAAATAAGTCAAATAAAAAACAACTATTCTAAAAAAACAATGAAAAAGGTTGCAAAATATTTATTGCAACCTTCATCTTTATTAATTTTAACTTTTAATTGAAATATTTGTATCTATCAATTGTTACTGAATTTCCGTCTAGAATTACTTCGCCTTGAACAGATTTAACATTTTCTACTGTAAATTGATCATAAGATATAGCAATACCTGCAATTGAGCCAATCTTTATTTCGCTAACATCTTTTAATCCTTGAGCAATATCAGCATTCACATAAACACTTTGTATTTTTACATTTTTAAGTGTTACATGCTTTGCGTAATTTAGGCCAAACAATGAACCATAAATACCTAGTGAATATTCTTTGCCTTCTTCTTTTATTTTGTTTACACTAATGTTTACTTGAACATTTTCTATTGTAATTTCATCTTGAACATTTGCAGGAATATAACCTATCAAACCTGAAACCAAACCCGTTGCACCTGAATAATTTTTGCCATCTTCTTCAGTAAGTGTACGAATGGTGGTGCTAACTATTAAGTTTTGGATTGTTGTTTTGCCATTAACAAAACCTACCGCACCAGCACAATTTACTACATCGTACATATTGGTTATGATATTGAAGTTTGAAATTACACTTCCTTGTTCGGCATTTTCAACAAAACCTGCTGACATCATACTGCCGTAACCTTTATAGAATGTGTAGAACTCTTTATTTATCTTAACCCAGTTAAGTCTAGCATACATATCTTCTTGAACTTGGGCTTCGATTGAACCTCTGTTTGTGTATACAAATCCAGCCATTCCTAACTCACCATTAATGGTGATATTTAAAACATAGTTCTTTGCAAACTCTTCTGTGTAACTAATATTTGAATTGTTGTTGAATACAAAACCTGCAACCTCAACACCTTCTACCGCACCGCCTGAAATATATGAGTCTTCAATTTCGCCATCGTTTGTATAAACAAATCCCGCACTATTGCTTGTGCCTAAAAATTTGGCTTCGTTATTGATATATGTATTTAATACTCTAGAATTTGTAATTGTATTTTCATTACACAACTTAATTGCAAATCCTGCAACAATTGCATTGTATTTACCGCCAGCATTTACACCTATATTACCTTTGGTTACTACTGAATTTGAAATGATATTGCTTTCGCTTTCACCAATTACACCAAACATACCAGAAATATAAGTTTTTGCATAATTTTTAGCATAAATTGTTGGACAAGAAGCACATTTTTCAAGTTCACAACCGTCATAAACTTTACCAATTAATCCAGCAACACAACTTCCATATACCTCTTCACCATTTACATTACCAACTCCCGTAGCATTAATTGTAACCATACCATAAAGCCCATTTACACTTGAGTAATCTATAGTACCAATGGCACCAGCAACTTGTGATATAAACTCAGATTGATAACTTTTTGCATTCATTGATGAATTTATTTCACCATTTACTGCTACATTTTCAATTTTTGCATAAGTAACATTGCCGGCAAATAAAGAGATTGAAATGTAATCTATTGATTGGAATAATTTATTTGAGCGCTTAAGCGAACCAGTATCTAGTGCTGAACTATCAACCTTTGCGTAAGAAATGGTCATATCCTTAATTTCTATTTTTTTGTTTTCATTTTGTCCGCAAACAACTCCGAAAAATCCTACCATTAGTGAGTTGACTTCTGCACCATTTACCTTTTGCTTATCAACATAATCTTCCAAATTGCTTTCGTCGATTGTGATGTTCATATTGTAAATTTTGTAATTATTACCATCGTAATTTGACATAAATGGATAAGAGTTTTTACCTAAAGGTATCCAATTTCCGCCATTGTATGTGCTTAGGTCTAAATCCGCTTTTTGAATATAATACACACCTTGATTACATTCATTAAAGTGTCTTACTAAGTCTTCAATTCTCAAAATTACATATGGATATTCTTCTGTACCATTACCATCTTCATAAACATAAACATGAAGGGTAATCTGCTTATCTTCACTTATAATTGTTGCAGTTGCTTCACCCGCTTTTTCTGCGATAAGTTTTCCGTTTTCTGCCTTTATAAATGAGAAATTTTCCTTAATTTCTTCATAATTTTGTACAAAAATTGAGTCGGTAATTTCGTCACCAATAAGATAACTTAAGTCTTTGTTGTTCTTTTTGTACTCAATATCCTCATCGCTATCTAAACCAAAATCATAGTCTGGTTCTTCTAAATTTACATCTTGGTTATCTGAAGTAGGTGGAACGATTGAATCCTTATCTGTCTTTTTGGTTTTACTAACCACGGTAAACACAATCAAACCTGCTACAACCAAAATTGCTACAACCGATGTTATAATTAATATTATTCTTTTTTTCATAATATATTTCCCCCGAAATCTATATTATTTTCTAGTTGCAAGTATTATACACTGAAACCATCAATTTGTCAATACCCTTTACGAAAAAAATAACCCAAATTATTCACAATTTGGGTTATTTTTTATTCGGTTTAGCCTTCCATATTTTCTTCTATATGAACTATAATTTCTATAGTTACCGTCTTTTCTCCATTGGTTGCACTTACCTTTACAACACCGGCACCTGCCGTGTTATTTTTTGAACGGAAGGTAAACTTATTTTCATTTTGTGAGTCTTGAACAACTTCCAATATTCCGCTAAGTGCTGAATAATCAACTGTTACCTTTGCAGGTTGAGGAGCCGTTAAGTCAAACGAATAAGAATATAAATATAAATCAATTTCGCGACCTAAAGTTATGGTAACTTCTTCCGTTCCTATATTTGGAAGTGTGATGGTTGTAGTATTATTTACAGTTTGAACCGAAGCCGGATTAACCGAACAAATAACACCATCTAATCTTGAACGAATAAAGAATGAATACACAAAATATACTCTATCTTCAAAGTTTTCAACACCATTTTCACCCTCGGCGGAATTGTTCTTTGCAACATATCCTAAAATATAGAACTCTTTATCTATGTCTTGCGGAACATTAACAACTTTAAAACTATTGTTACCATATTTTGAAATGTATGGAGAACAACTTGAATATGTTCTACCACCCTCTGGAATGGTTACACTATCTAAGGTTTTAATATAAACTTTTTGGCGTTCACCATTAACATCCATATAAATATAGGCTTTGGCAGGATTTCCATTTTCATCCTTGTCTTTATAAACTACTAAGTCTCCAGCCATATCTTCAAAATATAACTTTCTTTCCGCACCTTCAATAACCTTTTTGCCGACATATTTTCCATCTTTATCAAATAGTTCGTCGTAATAGGTCATATCAAGCGAGAAGATTTCATCATTTTCAACAATTTCAGTGCCATACTCTGAAGAAGTTGCGGTGTAAATAGGCACTCTTACTTGTTTTATTTTTAAACTTACCTCTTCTCCAAAATTAATTTCTTTTTTAACTAAATAATCAATTTGCGTGGTATCTATTTGCTCGGCATCTTTTACATAAACTATTGTATAACCATTCGCAACCAATTCTTCAACAGATGGATTTTTAAACCCTCCATTTTCGGCGTCTGGAATTGTAACAACATCGGAATCTTCAGGAACGCCTAAATTGTTTAATTTTGGGTTTCCTGCATTATCAAGTATTACCCATTTATTTACATAATCCACTATATTATATATTGTAACAGGTTGATACTTTTTGTTGTCTTTTGCTGAAACATCAACAAAATCAACCGATGCTTGAACTGAAATATTTACTATTACGCTAATTAATTTTCCACTTTCGTCATAACATGTTGTATTGATATAAAGTCGCTCTTCGCCCTCTTTTTTTGGTACTATGGTAAAATAGCATTTTCCATCCGCCTTATATTCTTGGAAGGTAACCTCAAAAACTTCTGGGTTTGAACTATATATATTCATTGTATAATCAGATTTTAAATAATCTGAAGTATTCATTAAAAAGGTGTAACAATCGATACCTTTGTTATCGGCATCCAATATAAGTTTATCACTGCCATCTCTTTTTATTAAAATTGGCTCATTTCCATTAACTTTATTTAAAACCAATTTGCCCGATGTAGAATATTCATTAACATAAACTCTGCAAGTGATTTTTAATTCTCCCTTTGCCGTTTGAATAGATGCAGTTATATCTGAATAAGGAGTTCCCTCTTCACTTCGAATGTTATTATCTACAGCACGCAAAATTCCCTCACTTTCATTTATAACTTCAATGTTATCTGGATTGGATGAAGTGAACTTGATATTTTTATTTGTGATTGCGCCATTATTTTCTATTCCATTTAATGAATAGATAACTTCCAATTTTATGTCTTGGTCAACCGCAACTGTAGCCGTTCCTGAATAAGGCTTAGACCTATCTGTTACCGGTTGGATTCTTTGGTCGGTAGTCTTCCATTTAATTTCGTCTGGGTCAATCTTTGTAACTATCTTACATCTATCTATATATCCACCATCAATTGTACGAACAACAACATATGCTTCGCCACTATCTTTGACGGTTGCAACACCATCTTCACTAACCGAAACAATGTTATCATCGGTACTCCAATAAGACACAAGACTATTGCTTGCGTTACTTGGATAAACCTTATGTTTTAAGTCTATGGTGTCGCCAATAACGGCATACACCTCTTCTTCATAAAAGTCAACACCCGCAACTGGAATAAGCGTATTGCTACCACATGCCGACAGCATCAACCCCGAAAAGCCTAAAAACAATAATGAAAATAAAACTTTAAGAAATCTTTTCATTTGACTCCCACCATAAAAAATTATTTATTCATCTCTTCATTTAACTTATCTAACAATAATTGAGCATCAAATCCATGAACCATAGATGCTTCTTCTAATGTTTCCGCACGAGAACATGGACAGCCTAAGCAATGCATTCCAAAACCCATTAAAATTTCGGCAAAATTTGGATTGATTGTCAAAACCTCGTCTAATGTCATCGTCTTTTTTATTTCTACTTTCTTTCGCATAACTTGCTCCCTTTAATTTATTATTTTCCTTTTGTTGTCTTTTTAATTGCAACCGATTCTTTTTGCGATTTTGCCTTTTGTTTGTAGTCGGTTAATGCTTTAATCTTTTTGTTTACCGTTTTTTCTAGTTGTGTACGCTTTTCTTTATTTTTTTCCTTTCCAATTGTATCCACCAACTCTTCAACTTCGCCAATAACCTCAACAAATTCCGACTCATTTTTAATTTTTGCAATAGTAGAATCGCTGGTAACCTTTGGTTCTAAAACAGTATTCACTTTTTCAAATGACTGAACCACATTTTCATCGGTTTTATCTTCTACATCTTCGTGACCTAAAATGCCATTATTTAAGTTGTTTAATTTGGTTTTTCCTACATTTTCATCAGAATAAACAATTCTTTTTTGCTGTTTTTTCTTTTTATCCACCAATCCTTGAAGTGTTTCATTAGTGTAAACCGAACTTATAAGGCCAACCGCTGTGCTTTTTGACCCAAAAACATCTTCTAAGTCAACCTTTTCATCCAAATAATCAACTAAGTCGTAATAAGTTTCAACCAAATTTTTATACTCTAAGTGTCTGATTGATGCATACACATAGTATATCACCATACACAAAATATAAAACACCAACGGCAAAATTAATGCATCCTTAACCAAAGTGTTTGTAAGTGTAACGCTCTCGCGACCTAGTCCATCGAAAGTACCAATCAATGCAAATGAAAATAGCGTTATTATGCAAGTGCATACTACAATTGCCGAACGCATTAATGACCTATTTTGCTTGAAGATTCCGCCATTTAATTGTGAATTTAACGACTCACCTTGCAACAAATAGTCACTTGCTTTACCATTTTTCTTCTGCTCGTACTTTTTCCAACCAAAACGAATTGTTATTGGAAATTTTGCAAAAATACCCGAAAATGTATAATAATTTGCACGAGTTAACCCCTCGCCTTGCAATAATTTTATACACTTGATGCAATTTCTTTTCATAAAAACATAGTTATTTACCAACAATGAAGTAATACACCAAACAAGCAAAAGTGCAAGAAATATCAAACTTGTCACCACAAGCATATTCAGTGTTAATTTATCACTTAAAGAATTAAATGCCTTTGTTAAGCCTTCGAACATACCTAAACTTTTCTCCCGTATTTTAAAATATTATAATGATTCAGCATAAAAATTATAGCATACCAAAAAAATTTTGTCGAATAAAATTTCATTATTTTGCTAATTTTCAAAAATTTTTATAATTTTTTTTACAATAGTTGGTTTTTATTGTCACAAAGCAAACGGAATAAAGCCAAAAATAAATTGAATCAATCCCCGTTTTTACACCTGTAAATAAATTTCCATTTACAAATGAAGTGAACACCGTAGTGGTCACCTCAAAATTGCATTGGTTTGATTAGGTTTTGAAATTTATATACTCTTTATTTGACCTCGATAAACTTACCTAATTTAAAGGAATATATTAATTTTTTTGCGATTTTAACCCCAAAACTTTCAGCAACTACATCGGCATATAGTTTCAATTGCAAGGCATATTTATCTAAATAATCTTTTTCTTTTTTAAAATTATTTGTCTTGTAATCTAAAACATAAGCCGAACCATCTATTATTGAAATGAAGTCCACCACCCCTTGCAAAATTGCCTCTTCGCCAACAGATTTTTTAATGGCACTAGTAAAATTTGTTTTTGAAATAAATTCTTGTTCTCTAAAAACTTTACCCCGGGTAAGATTTATAAAAATTTTATCATTTAATAGTTTTTCAATATCTTCTATTGCAATTAAGTTCATTTCTTCAATTGAAAGTTCTCCGCGACTTGTAAGGGATTGAATATGCTTTTCAATTTCTGCCCTAGTTTTTTTAGAAAAGTCAATCGTTTGCATAACTTTATGATAGGCATTACCCTTAGAAATAGCAAGACTATTATCTAACCCTACAAACATTGAATTTAATACTTCTCCGTCTTCTTTTGCCAAAAGTTCGGAAACACTGGTTTTTACGGCTTGGTTAAGCGAATTTACATAAGGATATTCATAGGTTAACACCCTTTCAATGTTTGCTATAAAATTATCATTTGGTTCTTCTAGGGTCAATTTTTTCAACTTTTGCTTTGATGGTTCTTTATCTATAGGCTTTTGCTCAAAATGTTCTACATCAAAGTCCACAAAAGACACTAATCCGCCTAAATTTTTTGCATACACAACAGGCATTATCCAGTCCATAAAGGTTTTAGCCTCGCAAGGCTCTACCGCTTTTCCGTCCTTTTTTACAAACCCTATTACAAACAAATTTTGAACGGCTCGCGTCAGTGCAACATATAACAATCTTAATTTTTCTTCCAAATTTTGAGTATTGGTTTGAAGTTTTATGGCATTTAATGGTAAAAGTGAAGATTTTGTTCTAACCACAATATCTTGATAAGGCAAACCTATTCCCAAATCTTTAGACGGAATAAAATCCCTTAATGCTTGTTTGTTTAAAAGTTGAGTTCCAGCCCCCACCAAAAATACTGCAGGATATTCCAGCCCCTTGCTTTGATGAATGGTGGTAACTAAACAAGCATTTTCGCTAGGCTCACTTGCAAATGTTATTTCATTTTCGCTAATACTTTCTAGATAATCTGCAAGTGTTGAATTGTAACTTTTAGAACCTACATATGTGACAAATTTATTCAATAGGTTTAAAGTATATTTGCCGTCTTCCGTTCTAAGAACCATTGTTTCAAAATCCAACAACTTAACTACTCTCTTTATTAACTCATCCACCTTTAAATATTTACTACAAAAGGTCAACTCGTCAAGCAATGCCTTAAATTTTTCGACTTTTTTTCGTGTACGGTCGGAAATTTCACTATAGTCCCCATCAAAAAATGCTTGATAAAAGAACTTCTTTTCTCGATTTTTTCTTCTAATTTCACTTATTTCATCAAGTGAAAAATCGGTAAATATTGATTGCAAAACCATAAACAATGGGATATCGTTAAATCTATTATCCGCAAGCATTAAAAAGGAATTTAATGCATTTATATATATATTTTCAAAAACATCTTGTTTTATATCCGAAGTATATGGAATATTATTTTTCTCTAAAACCTTTAAAATATTTTCAAGATATTCCCCTCTGTTTTGTGACAATATTGCAATGTCTTTATATGTTAACGGTCGGTTATCATTCTTTTTTACCCGAACCCCACCACTTATTAATTTTTTAATGTTTTGTGCTAATACCTCACCTTCTGTTTCCGCCTTTTTCACGCTTTCACTTTCCATTTCTTGGTGATTTTGTACACTATACAGCGGTAGACTTTCTTTTTCTTCGGTCTTTTTTTCCTTTACTTGCTCGTGAATTATGCAAAGTGTGACTGGTTTTAAGACCTCGGGTCCCGTTTTTTCTTCAGCGACGGGCTTTACAAACATTGCATCTTGATAATAATTAACACCACCAAACTCGGGCGTCATTGCACGAAGAAAAACCTCATTTGAAAAATCCAAAATATCTTTATGGCTTCTAAAGTTTGCATTTAACTTAATTGCCTTAGATTGCTTGGTAGTTGATTTATTATAACTATTGTATTTATCAACAAATATTTCGGGTTCGCTTGCACGGAACCTATAAATACTTTGCTTAACATCCCCTACCATAAACAAATTATTTGCACCCGCAACCCCTTTTATAATAGCCTCTTGAATTGCATTGGTATCTTGATACTCATCCACAAAAACATATTTGTATTTTTCCCTAATACTTTCACGAATCTCGGGTAATGACAACAATTTTATCATACCTTGCTCCAAATCTGAAAAATCTAGTGCCACTCTTTCTTTTTTCATCTCAACATAAAGGCTTTCAAACTTTCTAACTATTTTATATAGATTCAACAGATTTTCACGCGTGGTATTCATTTTCTTTTGGAAAACCGCACCTTCATCCTTTAAATAAAGCGATTGCGCTGTGCTAAACAATTCTTTTGTGGTCTCTTTAAAATCATCCACTATTGGTTTTAAGTAAACAAATTCATCTTTTAGAATTGGCATATTAGGAACTTTTTCAAGTGTTTTTATTCCCTTTAAATTTTCCTTAAAACTATTTTCTTGCTTCACTTTTAGTAAATTTAAATAAAAACTATTGATGTATGACACCAACTTTTCGTTTTTTTGCAAAAGTTCGTCCTTTAATAGTTCGTTTGCCACGCGTAATTGTTTTGCGAACCTTTTGGATATGTAATCGTTTATGTATTTTGCACACACATTTTCATCCAAATTTGTAGTATAAGTCTTTTCTACGGAATTATAAAACCATTCGTCCGAATTTACAATTGTTAACAAAAATTCATAAAACTTGTTGATTACATCTTTAAAGTTGTCTTCCTTTCTGTTTACCGAAAAACAATCCAATAGTTCAAAAAAGTTTTTATCATCCTCTAAAAACGCATCGTCTATCAAGCGCGAAAATGCCTTTGCTTTTAAATTATTACTTTCTTCTTCATCAATTAATGTAAAAGCAGGGTCTAAACCTATGGCATAAAAATAGGTTTTCAGCATTTTTGAACAAAAACTATGCAAGGTGCAAATGCTAGCCGAGTTTACTTCTAATAATTGCTCTTTAATGTAATCGTCTTTTTCTTCAACCTCTTCAAGCCCTTTTATTAATCGTGCTTTCATTTCGCCCGCGGCAGCCTTTGTGAAAGTTACGACCAAAATGTTAGAAACCGAAACTTCTTTTCTTTTAATCATCTCCTTTATTCTTTCTATCATAACAAAAGTCTTTCCGGAGCCTGCAGACGCCGACACCAAAAGGTTGTTGCCTCTATTTTCTATACACTCTAGTTGTTCGGCTGTTAATTTTCTTTCATTAGTTTTTTGCTTTTGTGCCATTTTTTTCTCCATCTATTTCTGAAAATTGTTGAAAACTAACCGATTCGGTCGTTCGACTTTTAATATCTGTTTTGGAATTTCCACAACAATTGCGATATTCACAATGCTCGCAAGCGGGTTTATCCGCCGATTCGATTGGCGACTTTTCGATATAACCATCTAAAATCTCTTTTACGGCTTGCTTGGATAACTTCATACAATAATCCAAAACACCATCAAGTTCATCCCGACTTAAAATATGATTTTGTTTTTTTAGTATATAATTATCCGTTTCTTTAATTGATTTATCTGCCTTTAAACTTGCAACCAAACAATTACTTGATGGATTGTTGGCATTTAATTGGATATCCATATTTTTTGCAAGTGCGGTATCATCTTCAAAATAACCTTGCAACTTATATGTTGACAAAAATGTTCCCAACTCTTCTTCTACAAATATGTTTTTTATTGGCAAATAAAAGGCACCTATTGGAAGTGATTTTTTATTTTTTAAGGCATTTAAATACATAAACAATTGAATTTTATTGCCATAATACACATTTTTTGCTTGCAAATCAATTCGCCCTGTTTTATAGTCTATTACCCTAAACTTATCTCCAAAATAATCAACTCTATCAATTTTTCCTTCAAGTTTGATGCCATGACCTAGTTCTAACCCCTTAACCGCACCTTTTGCACCAAAAACTAATTCTTCATATTTTGGTTTGAAATTTGAAACTGAATATTGATAAGTTAGTGCGTCGATTAGTCTTTTTGCCTCATTTTTTAACGAACCTACAATATGCTTATTTTTTGCAACCACCAATTTTTCTGAATCAAAGACAAAATTTATCAATGCTTCAATCTTCTTTTTTCTTACAATTAAATTCTCTTCACCTAAATAGGTTTCAATATTTTTTACATATAATTCGGCAATTTTATGCAAAATATTACCAAAGTCTATACTTTTAAGCAAACTTTCCTCCCGCTCTCTAATTTTTAAACCATAATTGGCAAAAAATTTGAATGGACAAGTAAAATATGCTTCCAACTGCGAAATGCTAGTGGTTTTATTTGGGAAGAAAAATTCTTGTGGGTTGATGATTTTATTTATCTTTGAGGTTATTTGTTTTAGGTTTGATTCTCGACATACATTCAACTCTTTTAATGCATAGAAAAGATTGGAAACTACGAAAGGTGTGTCTGACATAGCACCTTGATTTTCCTCCGAAAGATAGTTTAAAAGTTTCTTATACCCTACTTCTTTTGTAGCAAACTCATAGGCATAACTCATTTCTTTTGAATCATCCCCAAACAACACTCTACGCGTTCGGTAACTTGCAAGCGTCATAATTTCCATTGTCTCACGAGGGTCGTCTTTTTTGTAAAATATCTTCTTTAAGTCCAATATTGCAAGGCTTGGATTTTGCTCCGTTAATGTTGCATCCATTTTAGGATAGGTTACATACATTTTTTCACTGAAAGATGAAAGTAAAGTTAAAAATTTATAGCGTTCCCTTTTATTTATAGTTTTTATTGTAGGTTCTATCTTTTTGCCGATACCTTCTGAAAGTTCATTTAACTCGCTATCTACAATGATTCCACAATCTTCCACCGACTTTGGAAGTGCACCATCCGTTGCCCCAACAACAAACAAAAATTTCGGTGATATGATTTTACTTGTGCTAACATCACCAACAAAAACGCTATCCACAAACACCGGTATTAACGAAATTGTTTGACTATCCACACCGCTTGACAAAATTCCAAAGAATTCATCTATTCCAATTGCCAAACTACCCATTATGTAATCTATTTCATCCACAACTTCTAGATATTTTTCAATAACTTGCTTAGAAAACTCCGCCTCTTGTCGGTCCTGACCTTTAATTAAGGTTTCAATAAACTCATTCAGTTTAGTTTCAATATTAAAAACCTCAAAAATCTGTTTTATTGCAAGGCAATATTCATGCACTGTTTTTGCCTGCTCTAAACATCCCACAACTTGAGTCAATTTGCCCATCACACAACTTCTGACATTTTCAGCAATTACTTTTTCGGTTATTGGTTTTTCTTGGGTTGCATCTTCACCGTATTCAAAAGGCTTTTTAAATTTGTCAAAATTTATTCCATATTTGATGCAATAATTTTCAAAAACATTTACATCCTCTAAATTTTCTCCTACAAAATAATTTTTTGAGAGTGTAATAATGTCACTCGTCAAAAAGTGTCGTCTTTCGCAATGAAAAATTTGATTTATAAATTGCACCATTGGATGTGTGGATAATTTTTCACTTTTCTCAACAAAAACCGGAATATTATACTCTTTAAAAACCGATTGTATCACCTTGCCATAAGCCTCGGTATCTGGACACGCCACGCTAAAATCTCTAAATCTTAAATTTTTGCGAATTACATTTTTTCGTATTACTTCGGCAACAAACTCAACTTCTTCGGTTATATTTTTACACTCAATTATGTTTATTTCATTGCCAATTTTCATTTTGTTGTATGGATAGGCAAATAAATTTCTTCTAATGTGCGACCTTATGCCCTCTACCGAATCTTTCAATTCAACTTCGGTATATGAAATTTTTAACTCTCTACAAAAAGCGCGTACACTATTTAACATTTCGGGTTCTATTATATAACTATTATTCAATCCAACATTAGTAACAGCCCCAAAAGTACAACTTTTTGAAACCTTACAGATAGCCTTTAGCACTTCCAGTCCCGAACTTGTGATATTGTCAAACCCTAAAACATAGCACTCGCTATTTTTTATAAGGACACTCTCCTTTACGAGGTTTGAAAGCAATATAAAACGGTCAGACGCATCAATTAAATTATTTTCAATTATATATTTTTGGTATTCGGAATACAGCAATAAAATATCTTGCATTTTAACTTTTAAGGACTGATTAACCTTGTTGTTTGCTTTTTTTTCGAAATCTTTAGGGGTAACCCCACTATTTTTAAGATTTGAAATAGTATCAAAGATTTTTTCTGCAAAACCTATTGTTTTAGCCGTTTTATTAAAACAAACCAATTTACCTTGATTTTCAATTATGATTTTTTTAATTATCATAACACCCGATTCTTTAGGTAAATAATTATCGTTTGACTTAACAAATTTTTTCAAAAGTCTTGAAAGTGTCAACACCTGAATGTTGGTCACCGCTTTTGTTTTAGAAGCATTTAAAACCGCCTGTTCTACAGTTAAAGACAATTTTTCGGGTACGACCAAAATAAAGTTTCGAGACTTGTCTTGAGACAATTCTCCAACCTCTTCTATCAACTTATTTAATATTGTTTCATGCGTTTCAGCGGTATATATCTTCATAACAACTTCCTTTTTTTGTAAAACTCAAAGTATATCCATTTTTTATTCATACAAAAATTCATTTGTAAAGCAAAAATCCCTTCCTTACAAATAAAACAAACAAAAATTGAACACCAAAATTCTTAAAATGTTTAATTTTTATTATTTATCTTATCAAAAATAATCCTTTCTTCGGATATATTTTCAATTAGCGACTTGCAATATGCAAATTGAACCCTTGCACGAATCAAATTCAATTCTTTTCTATCTTCTTCAACTTTAAAAAAGATATCTCCATTTAAATAATCGGTTAAGAACCTACACCCCAACTCAAATGCTATACTAATAGGCGAAAGAACAAAAAGCCTCTCCTCTTCTTTGGTCAAATTTTGACCCAAACCTTTTAAAAATCCTCTTGTAAATGCCTCATAAGAAGATAGATTTACTCCAACATTTTGTAAATTTTCATCATCTTCAGTAGTTTTATTCGCAATATATCGGATACCATCACCAAAATCATTCATAACAAGGCCGGGCATTGCCGTATCCAAATCCACAACACAAAGATAATTATCTTCACTATCTAATAAGCAGTTGTTTAATTTGGTATCATTATGAACAACTTGAATAGGCAATGCTCCTCTTTCCATCAAGTTTGAAATTTCAAACAAGTCTATATTTTTTGACTTAGCAAATTCCAAAAGGTCATTCACCCCTTCAATTTCGGGCTGTAATTCTGCAAGGCGTTTTGCCCGATTTTCTTGAATTGCTTGCTTTAATATCTCAAACTTTAGTCTTGTATTATGAAATCCTTCGTCACTAATTTTGACTTTACCCTCTGGCAAATCCTTTAAAATCCTATCAAATCTACCGAAACCAAAAGCGACTTCACTAATCACTTTAAATGAGGTTGAAAAATCATAACTTCTAGAATTTTCAATAAATGGATATAGCCTATATACCGAACCACCACTTTTAATACAATTTTCACCATTTTTGGTTTTAAATAGTTTTAAACAAGTCTCGTTTTTGGTCGTTAAAAACTCGCCTATATTTTCAATGTTTTGCAAAACAATATCTATATTAGTAAGTGCCACAGCATTTAATTTCTGCAATAAATAACTTTTGCCATTCTCCGCAACCACTTTAAAGGACGAATTGATAAGCCCACTCCCAAACGGCGTGATATTTTGTACATTCTCTATCCCAAAATCTTTTAAAACCGACTTTAATGTATCCATAACTCTCCTAATAAAAAATAAGGTAGCATTTTACATACCTTATTTTACCAAATATTAGTGCATTTTAACAACTAATTTTCTTTAACTTCTACTTTTAATTTGCAAACGACTTCTGGAAATAGTTTTATTGTGACCTCGAAGTTTCCAAGAGCCTTAATAGGTTGTGTTACCACTATCTTCTTTTTATCGATTGTGTAACCTAGTTTTTGCAATTCTTCGCTTATTTCTTTATTTGTTACCGCACCAAAAAGTTGCCCGTTTTTGCCCGTTGCCATACCAATTGTTACAGTAATATCCTTCAACTTTTCCGCAATCTTAATGCATTCGGCTTTTTCAATGTTTTTTGCACGCTCTTCCGATTGTTTTGCTTGCGTGTTAACATTCATATTTACAGCATTTGCCTCTACTGCCAAACCTTGTTTAAACAAGAAATTCCTTGCATAGCCGTCTGAAACATTTACGACATCCCCTGCCTTTCCTACATTTTTAACTTGCTTTTTTAAAATTACCTTCATAATAAACTCCTCTTGCATTTATTTTAACAAAACTTTGTTTAGTTTGTCAACAATTCTTATGTATTATATTTTCATCTTTAGCAATAATAATCATTACCTCATATTGATTTTCCCGTTTCGGCAACAACAAGCATTAACTCGTATTGTGTTTTTGTATTTGGCAAGAATAAAAATAATCATTGCATTTTATTTTCCGCCTCAGGAACAACATTCAACTCATATTGTACTTTGTTTTTGGCAATACCGCTTAACAAGGTGTATTATACTTTAAGTTTCAAAAACGACAACCACCCACATATATTATACTTTTAGTCTCAGAAACAATAACTAACATTTTGTGTTTTGCAACTACCAACTGCCATTTTCATTATGTATTAAAATTTCACACTTTGGCAATAATAACAGCATAAGGAGAGAAATTTATGGTAGATTTAAAATGTAAATGCGGGAAATGTGAATTTAACAAAAATTGTAATTGTAATGCTCGGCATATAATTATCACAAAAACTTCAACTTGCGCAACCTATACCCCCACAAAAGACAATTCTAAAGCCGAATTCAGTGACGAAATTGCCCAACCCTTGGTTCGCCCAAGTGTGGAAGTTCTTTGCGAGGCGAAATGTTTATTCAACAAAAGCGGGAAATGTTTGGCAAACGGTATTTCCGTACTTCGCGAGGACAACTCCGCCGAATGCGGGACCTATTTACCAAAATAGGATTTCACTGCGACCACCCTTTTATGGACAAAATATTCCGCCCGCCTACCGGATTGGCATAACATTCCGTCTACTCTACCCCCGCAAGCGGAATAAATTATCCGCACCATTGCTTACCTTTTGATTTAAAACACCCAAAAATAGAACCCCAACATAGTCACCTAAGTTCGAAAACCTGTGTTGGGTGTTTTTTTTATTCAAGCAAATCTACTGGAAAGTGCCACGGTAAAAGATAAATTAAGGTTTAACACCTTGATACTTCAGAAGAAATTTTTATAAAAACCCATTCTTTTTAATTTTCATCAAAAATCCAAACAAACCTGCTGGTGTAGTTCGCTGTAATTTAATTCTGTACAACATAAAATATTTTTGTTGTTAGCACAAAAGCATTGCCCAGATGGGCAATGTGCGTGACGGGTAGTACCCGCCCCCTACAAAATCTTTAATATTGCATCTTCATTTCCACAACGGGAGATAGGAAATTTGTTTATTTTGGAAATAAAAAGTCCCAAAACAGATTCTCAAAGTATTTTACATTGGGGTTCTGTTTTGGGATTTTTAATATAAATGATGAACAAAGGTACGGATACCTTGTTCCGACCATCCGTTAGCGGGCGGGATAATCACTACTTAAGAGTAATAGTTGCGCCAGCTTCTTTGAACTTAGCTACCATTTCATCAGCAGCAGCCTTTTCAACATTTTCCTTGATAACCTTTGGAGCACCATCAACTAATGCCTTTGCTTCACCTAGTCCAAGACCAGTGATTTCTCTAACTACCTTGATAACTGCAATCTTGTTTGCGCCAACTTCGGTTAATTCAACATTGAATTCACTCTTTTCTTCAGCAGCGGCAGCAGCACCACCAGCAGCAGGAGCAGCAACTGCCATAGCAGCAGCACTAACACCAAATTCTTCCTCTAATGATTTTACTAAATCGTTTAGTTCAACAACTGTAAGTTCTTTAATTTCGTCTAATATCTTCTTAATATCAGCCATTTTAATTCTCCTTTTAAATAAATTTTAAATTTTTAATTTTTAGCCCTTTTGAGCAACTTGATCCAAAACAACTGCAAGTGAGCGAATTGGATTTTGTAACATACCAAGCAATTGAGCGATAAGCACTTCTTTTGATGGGATTGAAGCAATTGTCTTAACTTCATCATATTCCATAGCCTTACCTTCAATGTATCCGCACTTAGCCTTCATTACCTTGTAGTCTTTTTCTCCATCAAAAACAATCTTTGCTGGAGCAACAACTTCTGTAGCACTTGTTGCAAGTGCTGTTGGTCCGTCAAAATGCTTTGAATCCAACTTGATTCCAAGTTCGTCTAAAGCAATCTTGATAAGACGATTTTTGTAAACTCTATATTCGCAACCGCTTTCTCTAAACTTATTTCTTAGAGCAGTGTCTTGTTCAACAGTAAGACCTTTGTAGTCTACCAAAACAACAGACTTAGCGTTTTGAATACGGTCCTTAATTTCAGCAACAATGCCGTTTTTTAACTCTCTATTTTCTGACATAATTACCTCCTCGTTATTTGAAAAACAAATAAAAATTCTAGAGTTGCATCGAGGAACACAATCTCTAGAATATTAACCAATCTATACCCTATTAATTTAGTTCCTAAGCAAGATTTACGATAAAAACTTATCACTTGCCGTCTTCGGTACTAGAATATTATTCATTTACGCTGGAAATTATATACCACAATATCTAATTTGTCAAGACTTTAAACAACTTTTTAAAAAATATTTTTCATTATTTAAACATAACGCTTAAAATTGCTTAACACTTCCTATTAAAAAATTTATGGGCTTAAAAAAACTTGTTGGCGAAAAACTATTCAACCAACATTTAAAAAAGCGTTTCGATTAAAAACCACCCCCACATAAAAATGATTTTACTTGGGCTTTTAGGGGTGTCATTAAAGCACGCGTAATAGGTATTATGTGTTACATAGCACCTTATTTTTACACAGAATTTCGAAACTTTACAGCAGAACAATGCTCAATAGCATTACGAATTTAAACTTCAAAAAAGCAATTGGGAATTATGTAATATTAGCCATTCACCGCATTCCTTCCCCACATTTTTACACAAAAATCCTCGACTGACTAATAATGAATATTTTAATTTTACCCCTTCATTTCTCTCATCAAATTAATTATCGTCTCCTTGCTTTTTGCAGACAACTTTCTAAACTCGTCTAGACATTCTTTATCTTTTGCATAGTCGGTTAAGTTCTCACTAAAAAACTCTTCATAACCAATTCCACACACATCAATTACATCCAATAACACTTCTGCCGGCATGCTAAAATCTCCATTTTCAAACTTGGATATATAAACCGGAGATTTGTCTATAGTTAACGATAGTTCTCTTGCAGATAAATTGGCTCTATTTCTAAATATGCCAATCCTGTTAATTAAATATTTTCTTTTATCTGTTATTTCTTTATTTGTCATTTGTATACCATCCAAAATTCTCTTTTGTATGATATTATTTTAATTCAAATTT
The DNA here is from genome assembly GCA_964432825.1 of uncultured Lachnospiraceae bacterium. Lineage (GTDB taxonomy): Bacteria > Bacillota > Clostridia > Christensenellales > UBA1242 > UMGS1908. The sequence goes on along the minus strand of CAYSOX010000005.1, from coordinate 23,475 downwards.
TAAAAAATATTATAATTAACATTATTAATAATTGTTTGTCAGTTTATGTTTTTGTGATATAATGTTAACTGGTAGTTAGCATTATAAACTGTGAGTTATATAATTTGCCATATTTTAGCCATACTACAATAAATGGAGAAAACAAAATGGATGATAAAATAACGAAAATCATTTCCGACATAAATTACGGTGATTCCGAATACCACATCAAGCACCGAGCACTAATGGAACTTGTGGAAAAGGAATTGCAATCCTTTGAAAAAAAACTTCCCCAAAGCCTAAAATCCGACTTCATTTTCACAAAAGACTACCTCACCACCGCAATAAACCTAATAATAGAAAACTTGCTAAACTTCGCACTCAGCGAGTGAAAGTCAATTAAAGAACATAATTCATTTATGTTATGAATAAATAATGCCAAAACTATCCTGTACTATTTTAAACAATTGCTGTTTTATCTCCTTAAAATCACAATTCAAATCAAGTGTCATTACCGAAATTTTGTTTCCGCCCATCAAATAAGAGTTGTTTAGATATACTGTTTCGTCAATTTTAGCATATAATAGCATTCCAGAAACCTGCTTTTCCTTTTCACAAATGCTTTTATTTTTTACATATGTAAAGATTTGATATAAATTATTAGAATGTAATGTTTCAGTATCGAATCGTTTTTGTGTTGGGCGTTCATAGTATTTTGCATCTATAATTAAAACTTTTTCTTTTGTTTCAATCATAATATCTGATTGCATTCTTGGCAACATAATATCATTATTATCATCTAATGCCCATTTTATTTGCGAGGATGAAACCTTAAAATTTGGGCATTCTTTTTTATAGAACTCCAAAATAAACTTCTCGTACAGTCTATGCATTTCTTGTTCATCAATAATATCATTTATTTTGAATTGTCCGTTGTTGTTTAATTGAATCAATCCTTTAATAACTAACCAACAAATATGAATTAACATTTTATAGGTTTGATTAGTTTTATTGAATTGAATTTTCCAGTTAATAGTAAATGGATTTAATTCCTCAACTTCATTAAAATATATCATTAATCTTTTTAAAGATTTTTTTCTTCCCAGCGAAATATCCGACTTTATTAATAGCAGTACTGTTGTTTTTATGATTCTATTCAAATATGAATTTAACGAAAACTCATCATATTCGCAAACAAGTTGCCGTTTTTGAATTGCTGAATTTTTTATTGATTCTGTTATATTAAACTTACCTTTAGGATTAGTAAGCTGAGATTGTTTTAAAATACACCCTTTCCCTAAACCTCTTTTTACTTCTTGAGAAATACCTTTTATTAGAATTTCTGCAAACAACTCCTTCGCATTATCAAAATCTTCTGTTTCACAAGTTTTGTATCTTCCTTGTCGTAAATTTTGAAAAGCATAAGAGAGCATATAATATATATTTCTAATATTCTTTATCACTTAATGGAACTCCTTAGTTTATCTATCCAAGTGTCAGCTTTAGTTTTTTCATCAAACCAATATTCGTTAATAAGTGGTATAAGTTCAAATTCTACAATATCTATTAATTCTTTATCCGAAATATTTTTACTTAAATCGCAGAAATAACTATGACCAATACAGAATCCGTTTCCAAGAGTTTCATCCTTAGCAATAACTTCGTTTAATTCTTTTACACAATTGATTAAATTGCCAAAATTAGGATTTTCTATAGTGTCTTTATATCTTTTAAACCCTTCAGTATCAAAACCGGGGACAATATTAAAAAATGCAAATCTTCTTCTAAGAGCGTAATCTAACATTGCAAGGCTCCTATCCGCTGTATTCATCGTTCCAATGATATATACATTTTCAGGCACAGAAAAATTTTCACTATTGTAAACTAGTTGTACAAAAGTATGTTTCCTTTTATCTTTTTCAATTAGCATAAATAATTCACCGAATATTTTACTTAAATTACCACGATTTATTTCATCTATAATAAAGAAATATTTATTATCTTCATCTTTTTTGGCTTCTTTACAAAAATTATAGAATACTCCAGTCTGCAATTTAAACCGCTCAGCAGAAGCAGGTCTAAACCCCATAACAAAATCTTCATAAGAATAACTTTGGTGAAATTGAACCATTTGAACTCTTCGAGTATTTTGTTCCCCAATCATTGAGTATGCTAATCTTTTTGCAATATAAGTTTTCCCAACACCTGGAGCACCTTGTAAAATTATATTTTTCTTTTTGTCTAATAATCTAACAAGGTTATTATATGATTCATTTGTCATATAAACATCTCTTAGAAAATCATCTTTAGTATATGAATATTTTTGTTCTTTTTCATCTTCTTCCAAAGAATGTTTCGTTTCTTCATCCATTTGTTTTCGTTTCTTTTGTTCGTTCACTTCTTTCGAATATCTCCATGCTTCGAAAGATAATTCCTTAAAGTCTTTTATTTCATTATTTTCAGTCGTTAGGTATTCTTTTAATTTTTCAACAATAGTGAAATATTTTTGTGATGATATTTTATGCTCAACTCTTGGTAAAGTATTAATAAAATCGGATGGAATCTTTCCAGATTCATAAATATACCGCTCATTTATATTGTCTAAATTCAAAAATGTGTCTGGTGCAATCCAATAAAGTCCCATTGTAACCTTGGAAACAGCGTTTCCCTTTTTGTTGATAACTATATCAAAAAATTGTGATTCTATACTTTTGTTTTCTTCTGTTGGGTTATTGGCATAATTCAATGCCCTTTCAAACAAATTCCAAAGATTATCAATATCGTCAACATTATGAGCATCTCTAAAATAATAATAAGCGGCATTTTGTTTATTTACCTCAGGTATGCCATCAAAAGATATTGGCACTTTTGCTTGTATATTTAACTTTTTCGCAAAGTTAGATAATATTTTTGCTTATTTTCATTTCTAATATGTTTATTAAACAAACCAAAGACGGTAAACGGGTCTATATCTTCTACAATATCATCCAAATCCAGTTTTGGCATATTAATTTCAATATCCTCATATACGCTTTTAATAATAGAAATAAGTTCACTTCGGTTTTTCTTATATTCTAAGAGTTTTTGAGCAAATTCTTTATAGAAATCAACCCAATCAAATTGTTCATTATATGTCATAATCTCCCATCCTTTTATTTAATTTCTAACTTTATTATAACATATGAATTTACAATTGGTTAACTATTTTTAGTTTTTTTAAAATTATTAGTTTTAATATTGTACACTTATATCAAATATAACAATTTTTTATTGTTAACAATAATTTGGGCTTTATGTAAAACAATTCATTTTATAACCACCAATTCTTTACTACACAAAAAAGAACGGGGATTATCCTCGTTCTTTTTTGATTATGGCATCAGCCTACCATTTAAGTGTTGATATTAAAGTAATCTAAACAATATATTCTACATTTAGCATCAAATCATTTGGATTATGGTATCAATTATTTAAATTGTGGCGTATGCCTTTTAATTATTGGCATTAACCAATTCTGTAGTTAACCTTGATTCCAGGGCCCATACAACTTGCAATTGTAACACTCTTTAGGTATTGACCTTTTGCTGCTTGTGGCTTAGCCTTTACAACAGCATCCATCAAAGTATTTAGGTTTTCAACTAATTTGTCTTTACCAAAACTCTTTTTACCAATTATTACATGCACAATGTTGTTTTTGTCTAGACGGTATTCAACCTTACCGGCTTTAACATCGTTAACAGCCTTGGTTACATCGGTTGTAACTGTTCCAGACTTAGGGTTTGGCATTAAACCCTTTGGTCCAAGGATTCTTGCAATTCTACCAACAAGACCCATCATATCTGGGGTTGTGATACATGCATCAAAATCCATCCAATTTTCATTTTGAATTTTAGCAATCATATCTTCTGCGCCAACATAGTCTGCACCAGCCTTAGTAGCCTCGTCAGCCTTGTCGCCCTTAGCGATAACTAAAACTTTTAATTCTTTACCTGTTCCGTGAGGAAGAACAACTGTTCCTCTAACTTGTTGGTCGGCGTTTCTACCGTCAACACCTAACTTAATGTGAAGTTCGATAGTTTCATCAAACTTAGCGGTTGCAGTGTTGATTGCTAGGTCTACTGCTTCTTCAACATTGTAAAGTTTAGACTTTTCAACTAACTTTCTTGCAGCATCGGTTCTTTTTCCGTGTTTCATAATTCGTGTATCCTCCTATCCTTATTCTTCCACGGTAATGCCCATACTACGAGCAGTTCCCTTAACCATACTCATTGCAGATTCAACACTTGACGCATTTAAATCTTTCATCTTAAGTTTAGCAATTTCTTCAACTTGAGCAAGAGTTAGTTTTCCGACTTTTTCACGATTTGGCTTACCACTACCACTTTCAATACCTAATGCTTTCTTGATTAGTACTGCAACTGGAGGGGTTTTTAGAATAAATGTAAATGAACGATCAGCATAGATTGTCATTACTACTGGGATAATCAATCCCGCTTGTTGAGCAGTTTTATCGTTAAATTCTTTAACGAATCCTGGAATATTGATTCCATGAGGTCCAAGCGAACTACCAACTGGAGGACCTGCCGTTGCCTTACCTGCTGGTAATTGCAACTTAACTACGGCTTGTATCTTCTTTTCTGCCATAATTTTCTCCTTTGCTCGAAAAACTTCGAACACTTTGTGGTTGTTGTCGAGGCATAGAAAAATTTACCTCTCCCACTATATTTTAGCCACATAAAAGATTATTCTTTTAGTGGATAAAACCTAATTAAATTAATTCTATTTGTGCAAAGTCTAATTCTACTGGAGTAAGTCTTCCAAACATAGAAACAGTTACCTTACACTTTTGGTTTTCACTATCCACATCGGTTACTTCACCGGCAAAACCTTCAAGTGGACCCATTACAACCTTAACTTTATCGCCAACGTTGATTTTGATATCAACATTAACTTTTTCAAGTCTCATTCGACGAATTTCATCTTGAGTTAAAGGAAGCGGTCTACCTGCAGGCCCGCAAAAACCAGTAACACCACGAGTATTAACAATTGTATGCCATAGTGAATCCCTATATCTCATCTTTACAAGAACATAAGTTGGAAACATCTTGCGTTGAACAACCTTACGCTTGCCATTTTTTTCTTCAATTGTATCTTCCATAGGTATTTGAACCTCTAAGATATCGTCTTGAAGATTGTTGGTTTCTACAACTTTATACAGGTTGTCTTGCACCATATTTTCGTAACCCGAAAAGGTATGAAGAACATACCATTGTGGTTCTTCTAATTCTTTATTATCTTCCATAAATACACCTCACAAACCTTAAATCTCGGAAAGCAACTTAATAATTTCGCTGATTAAAAGGTCAAAACCAAAAACGACCACACCAAAAATTAAAACAACACTTAAAACCATTCCGGTTTGCTTCATTGTTTTACCAAATGTTGGCCAGGTAACCTTTTTCAACTCTGCAAAAGTTTCCTTAACTCGGCTACGCTTTACTTCCCCGTTTACGGCTTTTTTGCTAACCTTTTTGTTTTCCTTTTGCTTTTTCTCTTTCTTTTCTTTCATCTTAGGTTCGCTTACAGATTCTGGAAGTTCACGAGTTTCAACATTTTCAACTTCTTCTTCCAAAACCTTTGTATTAACGGCTTTTTGGTTCTTCTTTGACACCTAAAATACCCCCTAAAATATTACTTAGTTTCTTTGTGTGTTGTATGCTTTTGGCATCTTGGACAATACTTTTTCATTTCAATACGATCTGGGTCGTTCTTTTTATTTTTGTAATTGTCGTAATTTCTTTCTTTGCATTCTGTGCATTCTAATGTAATCTTTGTTCTCATAAAAATTTTCTCCCAAAAAATTAACACTTCCGTCTCGGTAAGTGTGTGAATATAATTTAACATAAAAAGAATGGTTTGTCAATAGTTTTGTGTTACTTTTTATCATTCTTTTTTAAAAATTTTTTACTATTTTTGTGCATTTTATACAAAAAGGAATTAAAAATTTATCCAAAACCACCCTTTACAAATCGTATCCCACCACTTATTTAGGTATTTTAATTGAACTACCTTACGAATTGGTAAACATATGCTAAATAAACTTTAATACAACTTCTCTGCCCTTTATGTATGAAATCTTTAACGAAATTAAAATTTTGAAGCAAATCATTTGTTTATGGCGACCAATTTTGTTAAAATAAACTTAGAAAAATTATAAAGGATGTTGTAATGAAAAAATATATATTAGCAATAGATGAAGGAACAACCAGCGAACGCGTGGTATTATATGATTGTATAAAAAGAAAAATTGCAGATAGCCACCAACTCCCTATTTTGTCAACTTTTCCTAAAAGCGGATGGGTTGAACAAGATTCCGACCAAATTTGGGAAAGTGTGAAAGCGAGTTTATTATACATAGTAAAAAAGCATAAGGTTACAAACGAAAATTGTTTTGGTATTTGCATCACAAACCAACGCGAAGCCGTTGTAAGTTGGAACAATTTAGGAGAATCAATAGCCCCAGTTATTAGTTGGCAATGCAAAAGGACTAGCGACTTTTGTGACAAAATGAGCCAAGACAAAAAAGATTTTTTAAAGGCAAAAACGGGACTAATTTTGGATAGTTATTTTTCAGCAAGCAAAATCAAATGGCTCTTAGACAACAATACTAGCATTTTAGAATACAACAAAATGGGTGAGTTGCATTTTGGTACAATAGATAGTTTTTTAATATACAAACTCACAAACGGCAAGATTTTTGCGACTGACACAACCAACGCATCACGAACAATGCTTGTAAATATTGAAAAACCATTTGAATACGACCCCGAACTTTTGAATTTTTGGAAAATTAAAGAGAATGTTTTGCCTAAGATTTTAAACTCTATTGACGATTTTGGACTTGAGCAAATAACAGGATTAAATCTTCCAATTTTAGCGGTTGTCGGCGACCAGCAATCCAGCCTTATAGGTCAAGGTTGCACCGCAAAACAAATTGCAAAAATGACTTTTGGAACGGGCGGATTTCTGCTAATAAACACCGGAAAAACTATATTTTTGAACAATACCACCTCGCTAAACACTGTGGCGTATTCAATTAAAAATAAAACCACTTATGCTATTGAGGGTAGCATTTTCAACTGCGGAAGTGCCTTAAACTATATAAAAAATGTTTTAAATCTTTTTGAAGATTATGGAAAACTAGATAAAATTTGTAACAAATCCAACACAAACGGACTTGTTGTTATCCCAACATTTACGGGTGTTGGTGCCCCATTTTGGAATGGAGACTTAAGAGCGAGTATAATAAACTTAAATTTTGACTCCACCCGTTCAGATATAACCAAAGCAACGATTGAAAGTTTTGCATTTATGCTTGAAGAAATTTTGGTCGACCTGCGTCAAAAGGGTGTTAAAATTAAAGAATTACATGTGGATGGAGGAGTTTCTAAAACCGATTACCTATTAAAATTGATTGCCTCCACCTCTAATTTGACCGTTTTCAGAACCAAAGAAAGTGAAAGTACGGCAATTGGAGCAATTAACCTTGGAATGGTGGCGTGCGGTGTGGTTGATTCACTAGACACACTCAGCGAGAACACCGAAGTTTCGAAAGTTTTCACTCCCGACAAAGAATTAACTCTCTACGCAAAAGAGAATTTTAAAAGATGGCACAATGAATTTTTAAACCAACTGCAAAAGGTAAAAGACAACAATTAATAGTAAAAAGCCTAAACTTTAAGTACAATTTAAGGTGTTAGGCTTTTATTTTTTTATAAATAACACCTTCTATCAAAACCCATTTTCACCTTTATTTTAAAGGAGTTATGTGTAACATAATAGTGTTTTTGATAAAGATGGTCTTTTTTTTGACCTCCTTTTTGCTACCCATTCCCTAGCCTATTACAAATACCCTAGCCTAATAGCAAAATAAATTTATTCAAATCACTCAAAAAATTTATTTATACCCCAAAACACAGCACTGGCATCTAATAGTTAATTTAATTATTCTATAAATTTAATTAACATTTTTATGTATTTTTAACTTTGACAATCTCAAAACGACTTCCACTAAAATTAGAGAATTTTGTATGTACATTTTTTCTACCCAATGTTAAAATGAAAACATAAAATCAAACAAAGAGGGGAGAAAAAATGAAGAACTATTTTTCAATTAGTAAAGCAACAAAAGAAGGATTTAGGCTTGCAAAATTAACGCCTACAGGGCCTTATGTGTTTATTGACCAAAACAACAACCAAAGTGAAGAATTTACAAAAGCACTAAACTACAGTGAAGGCTTGGCACTCGTACAAAAGTATAAAGATGGAGCACTTCAATTTCGTGACACTGACGGAAATTTAAGTAAACCTTATTATATGGCATGGGAATATAAAAACGGCTTTGCATGTGTACAGACACTTGCAAAAGCAAAAGAAGTTTTTGGAAACACTAACCGAGGCTCCCTTGACAAACCCGAGGTTCCCTTCCAATTTAGAGATTTAAATGGTAATTTGAGCGAAGAATTTTATCGTGCATGGAGTTATAATGATGGCTTGGCACTTGTACGAAAAACCCGATATTCACACTATCAATTCAGAGACTGTTCGGGTAATTTCAGCGAAGAATTTAATATGGCAAATAGTTATTCGCAAGGACTTGCAGGTGTACAAAAATATCCAAACGGAAGTTATTGTTTTCGCGATTTGAAAGGCAATTTAAGTGAAGAATACTTTAGGGTTTGGAGTTATAACGATGGTTATGCAATTGTTAAGAAAACTGCAAACGGAAATTATCAATATAGGGATTTGCAAGGCAATTTGAGTGAAGAATTTTTCGACGCCAACAATTATCACGAAGGATTTGCGGTTGTCCGTGCAACCGATGACGGCCCATATAGATATAGAGATACAACGGGTCGCTACAGCGAAGAATTTGACTGGGCTTTAGGTTATAAAAACGGGTTTGCAATTGTTAAGAAATATGGCGGATGCAGTCCATTTCAATTGCGGGATAAAAACGGAAACCTTAGCGACAAAAAATTCACGACCTACAAACAAGCCGATGACGCAAGACAAGATATAGCAAACGGGATTTTTGCTTTTGGTTTTACCCCTTCTTTTGAAAACAAATCTGTAGAGCGTGCTCAACTTTTTGACCCCGCTAAAAATTCTAGCATTCACGACCTTTATTCCGACCGATTGCACGATTATTTCCAAAATAAAATTAGCATTTATGACCTTTACGCCCACGATATTTATTACAACTTTAACGATATCCTAAATTTTGAAATTTCAAAGCAAAATCAAATAACAACCGTATCCCAACTAGAGCAAGTTCCAACAAATCTAAAATATGAAAATCTTACTAAAATTGCTAAATATATGAAAGAAAGTGCACTTTATTATAAGGAATTATTGAAAAAAGAAAAAGAATCAACAAAAAAACCTCAATTTGAAGACTTCGACGAAAACACCCTTATGTAATTTGTTTTACTTTTTAAATAATAAACTTAAAAATGGGAACGCATAGAAATTATTTTTACCTTCATTCATCTTCCCCTAACAAAAAACTTACTTAATGAAACAACTTACTTAATGAGAAATTATCCGCTTAATCAAACAACTCATAAATTAAGTACTCACATAATGAAATACTCACAAAATAAAGCATTCACTCAATAAAGGACTAACACAATGAAATACCCCCTAAGGTTAAACCTTAGGGGGTATTTTCAAATATATGTTTTTTTGAATCTTATATAAGATAAAGTTTTTTAAATTTACACTAGTTTCAAGTAGAAATCCTCAAATTTTGTTTTTGGGCAATTCATCTTTTTGCAAATTCAATATTTTTTTGCAAATTATACAAGTTTTGGGGATAAATAAGTTTTTCAAAAATCAATTGTTTTTTTGCACCCTTTTATACACTACCACCCTTTCAATTGGCTTGCCGTCAACTATATCTGGGTTTTGGGATAATACACAATCGGGTGTTACGCAAAGTTTTTTTGCAATATCAAACACTTTTTCATTAGTTTCAGGCTTATAAACAAATATGCTATATGGGTTTTGTTCAAGTTCTCCCCCCTCTTCAATCTCTTTAATAAGCACCTCATTTTTGCATACTTTTGAATTAAACAACACATTAATGTTATAATTCAAAGCAATTTCCTTACCCGCCTTATTTTTGCAAGATAAACATTGTGCAACTAGCGAATAATCAAACTCGGTTGCATCGTCTGAGGGAATATTGTTGATGGTCGTTTGAAACTCAGAATCTACTGCAAGGCTGAAAATATCGTCATTATCATAATTTTTACCAATGATTGTTTGCGAAATGGTTCCTGTAATATTAAACATTCCATCCGAAAAATTTGTGCTTTTAACCTTTATTGTATTGCTACCAATTGCCAAAACCTCATCAATTCGTTTAAATTTTGTCACATCTTCAACAACGCTTAACTGATCGGAATATACGGCAGAATTGTTGTATTTTAGGGCTTCAAAAGATGTTGAAGTGAGTGAGATATTTTTGTTGCACGAAAAGGCGTCTTTTAAAATAGTGAATTTGGTATTTTCAAAACCCCACACCGAAATTGAAAGACTGGTTGTAATGGTTACACTCACACCATTCTCGTTCGCTTCAGCATCAAAAACCTCTCCACTAATGAAACATTTCGAAAAACAAGGTGTGTCGGCGGTGCAATTTAATAAAGACACCTCTTCTTGTACATCCGAACGCTTTTGCACTCTTTTTATGTTCCCACCTAGCGAATATATTACATCTCGGGTTATTTCACCGCTTAATGTAACAAAATTACCATTTGGCACCACCTTTGAAATTGCTAATGAAGAATAGGTTGAAAGAACTTTAGATTCGGCTTCTAATTCAATCGTTTCCATATTTTCCGCAACCGAACTATTAAAACACAATAAACTATCAGTCGAAACCTCGTCGGTCAATTCATTTAAGCCTTCATTTCCAGCCTCTACAAAACTTAAAGTTTCTTGAATTACACCATATATTTCCAGTTCTAGCGTAATAACCAAATCCACAAAAACCGCCGTTTCTTTTCTTGATTTTACACTCTTTACCTTAGGAACAACCACTATTGCATCGGCATCCGGAACTTGCACCTTTTCAGAAAAATCAACCACAGAAATATTTGTTTGCAAATTTTTCTCGGTATCCAAATATAGGCTAGTCAATCCTACCCTTCCTACAATATCCAATTGGTCATTAACTTTTTCCGCTTGTGACACACTAGGATTTACAATGTTATCTAAAATTTTGTCGATTTGCACCCCATCAACTGCACTATAGTTACAATTTACTTTAGTTTCAACCACCTTTAAAAGTCCACCATTGGATATTTTAATGTGTTTAGTAGTTGCCATAATTTTCCTCCTCACTTCAAAAACTATTCGGTTAATACATTTTATAAAGCTCGTCGAAAAATTATGCACAAATTTTTACTTATTTTTAATTTTTACATCACCACATAAAACATCGCTGTAACTAAAACTTTGATTTTGCTGATTTTCTGGGCTTTTAATACTAACGGTAAACACGCTAGGATAAACTTTTTCTATTACTCCTACATATTTTTCTATTCTTTTTCTGCCTCTATTTACTTCCATATCTATATCTTTTCCTTGTAAGTTTTTTATCCTTTCAATAATTTCACTGATTGATAAAGTTGCTTTTCTCATATTAAATTCTCCTTTGCATAATATTTTCCAATTAAAAAATTTTTATACATCAAAGAAATTTTTATAAATTTTAATTTTAGTTTTTAAATTTTAAAATTTTTACTTTGCATAGTTTGTTTATTATAATTCTTTACTTATTTTAGTTTTAAAATCTCTAAAAACTTCGCGTCACACAAGTTTAGTCACTATCATTCTGAATGTGTAACCAACTTTTTATAATTGCTTCTTCGCAAAGTTTTTGTTTTTATCAAATCTTCACCCTTGTAATATTCCAACTTGGAAATATATTTAGTTGAAATATCGGGTTGCAAATCCGAATCGAAATCTACTTTTTCGCTAATTCTTTTTATAGTATATTCGGGTTCTTTACCATAAATTCTAACCCCACACTCTAAATCATTACAAAAGGTAGTAATTACAATATCTTCCCCAGTATTGTTTTGAAACACCATATCGCTTATCCCGTTTGAAACCATAGCATCAAAACCGCCCCACACATAACCAACCTTTAAACTATGCGGGTTTGCTTGAATGATATCCACATCGGCCAAAAGCAAGGCATTGTAAAGTGTTGTAGAGGCTTGACACACTCCTCCACCAAAATCATCGGCATATTTTCCGTTTACAATAACTTTAGCAAGGCTAAAACCATTTTCTTCGGTTGTTTCACCAACAATTTCATTAAATGAAACTTTTTCACCATTCAAAACAACCAACCCATCAAACTTTTTTAAGGCTACGGCTATATTGTTTATTCGCCCCTCTTGGTTGACCCCCGTTATTGGTGTTTCAAATGCCGAACGCAAATTGGTAAGTTTTAAATTATCCTCATATGTTTTTTTCGCATATTCTTTTTCAATAGTTAAAACGACACTATTTTTAGAATTTTCCACCATTTTTACCAATTCGGCAAACAACCCATCCTCCACCAAACTTTGTCCATCAATATCCCGAGTTACACCTAAAACCCCATTTTTTGTAATAAATTTTGAATCTGTGGGCAATACATTTATTTTTTCTTTCAACTGGTCGACATTTTGATTAAAATCCTCAAACAGATATTCACATATAACTTTATTATTAAAACCCATATTTTTTAGTCTTTTAATTAACTTATTATCAATTGCATAATCTATGTTTCGATAATTTATATTATAGTTTAACTGTTCGGGGCATTCTATAATTACCCCGTCTTCCTTTAACCTATTATATTGCGAGGCTTCACTTTTTTTAGTTGGAAAATTCATTGTCACAAAAAATAACAACAAAAATAAAAATATTGATAAAAGAAACTTCTTCATATCAATATTTTTGACAATTAACTACTTTTTATGCCAACAATTAATAATTGGTAAAACACTTTTCCCATCTACTGAAGGGTTTTATATTTGCTATTAGTTATAGAAGTATCAAAAGACTCAGCCGTTTGATGTGAGAATAGTGTCTATGGCTTTATCACGCATTTGCGAATAAATAGCCTCAATCTTCCCCAACACAAGCCAGATATATAAATAATGAAAAATTAAACATATGCTTTTTTATGTGGCTTTCCAAATATGTGCTTGATACAGAACCAACCTGTTTATTATTAAAATTGAACTTTATTTATACTTTATATGTAAATTTCAGTGTGGCTATTGCATTATTTTTTTGTATAACTTATTTTTAATACTTCATCACGCTCATTCGTGATTGCCACCGACTTTGAAATTTCCACACCTAAAACCACCAAGCAATTATTTCCATACATCAAAATTGGAAGGTTTTTTCGTGTTAGACTATCCACCTTTTTATCTACTAAAAATTGTTTTAATTTCCGGCTTTTGCCATCAAATTTTTGAATTACATCACCCTCTTGAATTGTTCTCCACATCAAATTTTTAGGCAATTTCAAATAATCAATATACAACCCGTCACCAAACTTAATATCTTTTACATTAACTTTTTCGACATTTATAATGTAATCATTAAACTTTGTTTGCCCTAATTTAAACTCGGCATAAAAATCAACTTTCTTTTCGTTGTCTTCTGGGCATATACATACACCGTCATATTTTCTAACAGCAATCAACTGCTGAGGTAAATTTATACGCTTTCCCACCTGCTTTGAAAACAAATCTACTACCGCTCTTAGGTGTTTTTCTTCAATATCCACACTTTTATTTATTAGTTTAAATGCATTGATTACCGAACGCATTTTTAACACCGGATGCAAAGATGCAACCTCATCTAAAATGGTGATTTGCTCATTTTCTTTTCTAAACCAACGCTTTTTTACTAAACTATCCAAAAATTCATTCTCTTCTTGCACTTTTTTAGATAATTTGTATAGGTTATCGGTCAATTTGGGGTATAATTCTTCATAACTTTCAACTACTTTTTTTCGCATAAAATTTCTAGAATATTCAAGTGAATTATTGGAACTATCGGTAACAAAAGTTAAGTTTTGTTGCTTTAAGTAATCCAAAATTTGTTTTTTAGAAACACCAAGCAACGGCCTAATGTACTTTTCACCGAACTCAGTCATTCCGACTAAGCCGTTTAACCCCGAACCTCTTCCTATATGCATTAAAATACTTTCGGCTTGGTCATTTTTATGATGCGCTAAAGCAATCTTATTTAATTTTAATTCATTAATTAGAACATCAAAAACTTGATATCTTAAAATCCTAGCACCCTCTTCAAGCGTCAATTTATTTGACTTTGAATATTCTACCGCATAAACATTTTTTGTAATTAAGTCTACACCTATTTTTTTGCAGAAATTTTCAGCAAATTTTTCATCTCGTAAGGCTTCTTCCCCTCTAATTCCGTGATTTATATGAACAGCAAACAACTTAAAGCCAATTTTTTTTGATAGGTTATTTAAAACATTTAATAGTGCAACCGAATCACTGCCACCGCTAAACCCAACACCTATGCGGTCGCCCTTTTTTATTAAGCCATATTTTTGAATTGTTTCTAAAATTAAATCTTCCATAATTCTATTTTAATTCATTTTATGCTAATTTGCAAGAGGAAATCCACCGAATATATTGATTATGTATCAAAAGACTTTAAAAACAATTACGGTTAAGTCATCTAGAGTTTTCCCTCCCGACCGTCGCACCGCCTCACTAATAAGATTTTTTGCAAAAATATCAACATTTGAAACTTGTAAATTATTAATAAATCCCGCAAAACTATTTATATCACGAAAAGCATCGAAAACCCCATCCGATGTTAACACCACCATATCCCCACAAACAAGCCATTCCCTTTCCTCGGTTGCGTTTATAAATTCACACACACCTATTGGAAGAGCATTGGAAATTATGGCTTTTGTTTCGGTGTTTCTTTTTATGATAGTAGGAGTTGTTCCGAGTTTGATAAAATTTGCCAACCCATTAAAAGGATTAAAAACAACAATGTCCAGTGCACTGAAATTTTCGCTATTGTTAAAGGATAAAATTTGATTTACGCTTTTGATAATCGTATTATCATCTATCCCCGCACGAAAAAAGCCCTCTATCAGTTCCAGTGTTTTCTTGCTCATTCTATATGCTCCGTCTCCATGCCCCTTGCCGTCCGCTATTGAAATTAAATAATTTCCGCCATACACCTTTGAACATGTGTGACTATCGCCATTTTTAGAATTTCCGCTTTTACTAATTGTTTCAACCGCATATAAAAATGAATATTTAGGCGCAACAACCAATTCTACCACTTGCCAACCGCTAAAATTTGCAAATTTATTATTGTTTATGGTTAAATTTTGTCCAAAATACCGAGAAGACGCCTTTAAAAATCTTTCTTTGTTCACCCCAAGTTTTAGCATTAATAAAACTTTTTTTAATTGATTTTCGGTATTTTTTAGTATTCTACAATCTTTGCATTCAATACCTTCAAACATCAAATAATTTATAAAATCTTCCTCTTTAATTCTTTCAACCCTTGACTCTTCCAGCATCCCGCTTTTAAAGACTTCCAAGGCATTAGATACGCTTTTAAACTGATTACCAATGGTCACTTTTGTTAAATTTTGTTCCGAAATTGTCTTTTTTAGTGTCTTAAACTTTTGGACTTCAGCATTAATTTGATTTACTATAGCACTCCTTGAAATACACGAGTTGAATGCTTTGGTTAAATTTATATTGTTGATTCCATTTTTTGCGATTGCCATATTTAGCAATTCATTCAAGTCTTTTTTTACACCTTTTGCACCATAACATACCTTATAATTAACACATCTAGCGCATATATTTTGGGATACTTCGTCTGACATAGCACCTATACTACTCTCCATTTTGTCCGTTGGTATCACCATTTCTTTGTATACCCCATTTATAGAATTAAAAAGTTTTGAAAGTCCAGAAAGTCTAATTTCGAGTTCCACTCTTGAAAAATTATCCAGTTCAACATCATCCACCAATGAATATTGGAAAAAATTTTCCACATTTATTTTTGCTTTTTTGGGATAAACTAAATACACCGCCACACCAATAAAAATAGACATCAAATTAAATAATGTGTACCCACCACAAACCTCAAGCGTGACACTAATTAATAAGTCAAAAATAATTATAAATATTGCCCGAGTTATGTTTTTGTAATTTTTAATTGCCAAAAGTCCGATGCACCACAATAAAAACATCAATAATTGCCCAACTTCTTTTTCTAGCATAAGTTTACCGCACCCCGCCCCAAAAGTTAAAAGCAGTGCAAATAACGGATTTTCGAGTTTGGTTAAAATCATTAGCATATGCGAAAGAATAATTCTATCTATTCCAAAATTAAAAATATCAATTTTGTCAATTCCCATAAAAATTGCCAAAAACAAGGTAAACATCGCAACTTTTTCATCCAGCACAAAACGAGTTTTCACCCCACGAACTTTAATAACTTGCAAAAGACGATAAAATAAATAGAAAGACACTATGCTTAATATTAAATTAACCGAATAAAACAAATATTCCAGATTTGTCTTGGAATATAAAAAAATGGTTGGCAATTCAGATAATATCAATCCAATAAAATAAATAGTCAATAAATATTTAGGTTTTATATGCTTGCGTAATATTTTTAATAATAAATTTACGCTTATCACCAATAAAGCAACCAAAATTGCCCAAATGTTTAAATTGGACACAAAAACCCCTATCGCCATAAAAATGGTAAATACTACACCCGTATTAAAAACCAACGTCACCGCATAATAAAACGAAAAAACAAAGGGACTAATTTCGCCAAAAATTTTTGCATTTGCCAACACAAAAAATAATAAACATAATGCTAAATTTTTTAAAAACTTTTTCAAATACTTCATACCGCAAATGATATACTAAATAAAATCAAAATTACTAACCCTTTTTTTGATAATTTTGCTGTATTTTGTAAAATACATAATTTACCAACTTTCTTCATAGATTTAATTGAACGTAATTCATAACGATTTTAACAGAATTCATAAATTTATTAGAGGAGATTTATATGAAAATTAATGACCAAGCACCAAAACAAGTTGAACACACTCTTACGCTAAACCACCGCAAAGAAGTTAAAATGAACGGCTGTATTGAGGTTATTTCTGCCACCCCAACCGAAATTCTTGCAAAAACCGACTGCGGAAATGTATCAATCACAGGGAACAATTTAAAGGTTAAAAATTTATTAATCAACGAAAAAAGTTTAGAGGCCGAAGGAGAAATTTTTAAGATTGAATACGCTAAAGCAAAAAAAAGTTTTTTTCAAAAAATATTTAAGTAGGTTTAAATGACAGAATTATTAGTTATAAGTTTTTATGGGATAATTGCAGGACTAGGCTACTCAATTTTACATATCTTTGTAGAAATTTCAAATCACAAAAGGTTTGTTTATATTCTGACAGATATTATAAGCAGTATCTTTGCTGGACTTATTTTTGTTTATTGTGTAATTTTTGAAACTAGCGGTATTGTTCGTATGTATACAATATGTGCATTTTTGTTTGGAATTTTAATTGAAGTAATTTCTGTTGGAAATTTGCTTGATTTTTTAGGCAAAAAATTCTATAATATAATTAGTAAAGTTAATTTAAAAATTAACCAAAAACGAAAATTTAAGAAAGGAGAAAACAAGAATGACACAAAACCAACTGAATCAACTTGTTAAACTAATAACTGTATGTGCTACGGCTTTTTTGGTGGTACTTGTCGGAATTATCACCTTTCAACGAATTAAATTCACAAAAGTCGAAAACGAAATTCAAGATATAGACACACAAATTGAATCTTTGTACACACAAAAATCCGACCTTGAAACCGATATATCAAACAGCAAAAACGACCTTTTTATTGAAGACAGTTTGCGAAATGACTTAAAAATAAAAGACGGCGAAACCTATTTTGTAATTGAAGAAAAGTAGTTCGCCTCCACCAAGCACCGTCTTTTACTACAATTTTACACATTTTTGCTTTTCTCTTTTTTTATTTTAAAAACTAAAATTTTTGTTTAAAATTTATAGTAAAGTAACTTTAGGGCAAAAAAACTAATTTACACATTTATGAGAAACTTGAGATTAGACAATTATAAAGGATACACCAAAGACTTGTGTATCCTTTTTACTTTCGAACTCTTCTATATTTTCTACCTTTCTAAACTTCCACTATTGGTTGCAATAAAATTATTACCCTGTTCTAGAATAGTAACTTCTTTTGAAATTGACTTTAGGTAATTATACCATTCTTCAAACGAGCCGAACATTAAGCCATTTAAACCTTTATGTGGAGCAACACATAAACACACATCAAAAGGTTTGTCGTATTTTAACGCTTGACGGATAATATGTTCGGTCGCATCGCAAGGCTCCAACCCTACAATTATATCGAAATTTTTAACATCCGTACCTCTCCCATTTTTTGAGTATTCATCACATCTAAAAAAGTTTTTTAATGCTTTAATTCGCATTCTTCTCAAATCATCGTTACAAATTCGGATATTTACATCCATTGCCGTCATTTTAGCACCATCGGTCGCTAAAATTTTTGACAAGGTACACGTTCTACCCGCACCAACATCTAATATATTTAACCCATTTACACTTTCATATTTTTTTATTAAATATTTTTCAAAACTTTTTTCTCGAGGTTCATTTTGCACTAGTTTTTGTTGTACTAAAAAGTCGAAAACTTCATCATCAATGGTAATAGTTTTACTATCTAAATAATTTTGTAGTCCCATTAAAAACTTTTGTTTTTCTTTGCTATTTAACAAAAGCGGATTTTCTTTTAACCATAAATCCGCCTTATTTTTAATTATACATTTAAACAACTCTTTATTCATAAAATCCTCATAATTTTATGAATATAATACCACACAAAATCAAAATTGTCAATAGCACCTCTTTTAAAACATAAATACTAAATCTTCCAAAAACACCAACCTTCCTTATATTTCAAAAAATTAATTAAATACTCCTAATTTTTAATGTCTTGTGAATGATCAAAAAATTAAAACACTCAAATCTGATGTGTGTAAAAATTTTCTTTACTATTCGCTTGAATATCCTTAGTTTTTATGTTAAACTCTAAAAAGATTACAAAAAAGGAGTATGAGACAAATGAAAATTGAACTAATTGCAACAACCAAAGTTATTGAAAACCCAAATGAAATTCCAGCAAAAGAAGATTTTGACACCTTTGGAGGAAAGAGTGCGGGCATTTGTTATATGCCAAATAACTTTGCAAGCCTATTGAATGAACCAACCGAAAAAACGGCAAGAAGAATAGCGCAAACCAAAGGTAGCGGGCACCACAGTGTGTACGACCATGCATATATTAGTTTGTACCTTGAAGACATTCCAAAAGCCCTAGCAATGGTTTTAAATAATGAAAAAATGTACACCACAAGTGAAAAGTCGGCAAGATACACAAAAATGGTTCTAAAAGATGACGAACAAGTTTTGTATAATAAATGGTTGGATATTTTTTATAATTTAATTAAAGAAAAATATCAAGAAAAATGCCCTAACTTTTTTACCGAAACTAAAATAAAAAAATTGGCTCAAGAAAATGCTAGGTATTTAACAAGTGTTTTCACTCCAACATCTATGGAATACACCATTTCTTACCGCCAACTAAACTATTTGTACAAATTCTTGCGAAAGTCTAGCGAATACACCTCTTCTCAAAACAAAATTTTGGATATATTAAAACCTTGTATGAAAGATTTCTGCGATGCAATTGAAAAAAGCATCCCTTATCTTGATAACGACCTACAAAATGATGGCAAAAATAGAAACATTTCACTTTTTAGAAATCCTATTTTAAAACCAGAAAAGCATTTTGGAACCATTTATTCAACTTATTATAAAGGTTCTTTAGCACAACTTGCACAAGCCCAAAGGCATCGTACATTAAATTACGATATTACTCTTTTAGACACCGACGAATTTTACACCCCACCTATTTTAAATTCTAATCCAGATTTAGTACAAGAATGGACAAAAGACATTTCTTCTTTAAGTTTCAACATTCCTCAAGGGCTACTTGTGAATATTAACGAATCTGGAACACTTGAAAACCTTATTTTAAAAGCGAAAGAGCGTTGTTGCACCTTTGCCCAAAAGGAAATTCAAGAGCAAACGACCGCGACTTTAAATGAATATAAGGTTGCGCTTGAGAAAACTAATCCCGAACTTGCTGAATTTGTATCAAAATACACCAAAGGCTCAAGGTGTACATTCCCCGACTATGATTGCCCATCAAGATGCGGATTCCCAGACGGCGTAACCGGAGAACGCGAAATTTAATAAAATTTAACTCTCAAGTAAGAAATCGGCAAGGTGAACTATCTTTATCCCATTAACATTTCCACCTGCATAGTCATCAAGGGTGACCACCATTTTAGGATGGTGGTCTTTTATTTCCATTAAGTTTGCAATTTCTCTATCGGACTCTTTTGGAAGTTCTCGGCAAACTTGCACATAAAGTTTATCAGCTCTTTTTGTTGCAACAAAATCTATTTTCTTTTCGGCATTTTTCCCAATAAAAACATCATATCCTCGCCTTTTTAACTCAAAGAAAACAATATTTTCAAGCATTGAAGCGATACTTGTTGGGTTAAAGCCATATAAAGCGTATTTTATAGACTGGTCAGCTAGATAAAATTTTTCTTGAGTTTTTAATACATTTTTACCTTGCAAATCATATCTTTTACAGCGGTAAATTACGAACGCTTTTTCAAGCCATTCCAAGTAATTATAAATTGCTTCTACTGAAATGGTTCTTTTTTCAGATTTTAAAAAATTTACAATTGAATTGGCAGAGAAAGTTTTTCCAACATTTTCCACAATAAATCTAACAACTCGATTAAATAAATCTATATTTGAAACTGAGTGTTTGTTTGTAATATCATTTACTACAACCGAATTGTATATGTCTTCCACCACCCCATAAGTCGTTTTTTCGTCAAAATTGCTACTTGCGACCAACGGAAACCCACCTAAGCGAATATAATCTTGCAACTGTTCTTTGTCGGACTTTTGAGGGTTATTTTTAAACGCCAAATATTCTTTAAATGAAAGGGTAAAAACGGGGATTGTTACAAATCTCCCCGTTAGGTAGGTTGAAATTTCACTGCTCATAAGTTTTGAGTTAGAACCAGTAACATAAATATCTGTGTTGTAGTCTTCAAGTAAAGTATTTATGGCTTTTTCCCAGCCCGATATTTCTTGCAATTCGTCCAAAAGAAAATAGTATTTGCCTTTATCAACCATTAAAGATTTAAGTTCTTCATACATTTGTTTGTTGGTAAAAGACTTATCATACTCCTCGCTTGTGTATTTTCTTGTGATTATATGTTGTTCGTTAATTCCACGAGAAAGTAGTTCCCCTCTTATCATTTCTAAAATTGTGGATTTGCCACACCTTCTAATTCCAGCAAGAATTTTAACAAGTTTAACATCTATAAACGGTTTAATTTTTTCTAAATAATCTGGTCTTATTATCATAACTTATCTCCTTTGTTAACAATATACTACCAAAAAAGTTTGTAAAATGCAATAGTTTTTACGGAAATTCCGTAAAAACTTTGTAAATTTATGAAGTTTTTCGGTTTAAAACCATTTTAAAGACTTGTAATTAAATTAAATGAACATTAGTTTAAGTTGCAGTAAACATTGTTAAATATTTTACACCAATTGTTGAAAATGCGAAGATTTAAAGGCTGGTAGCACAAAAAACAACTACGTCTACTTAAAGTTTTTAAAGAAATTGTTGAAAATGCCGGATTGTAGGAATATCTAAACAACCCACCTGCACCGCTTAAATGAATTTAATAATCAAAATTAGCCGACTAGATAAATTTATGCAATAGGTTGAGTTTGTCTCCAAAATTAGGGGTGAAAAAACTATCTGCACTTGCACTATCTTGAATGTATGCATTTTCAAGCCCAAGCCCAATTGCATAATTTACCACCCTTTTATATTCAAGTGGTGTGACGAATCTATTTATTTTATCATTATCCTTTGCTTTGTACATAGGCACATATTGGTTCATAATAGTTACAATTGTGTCTTTCCCTAAATTTTTAGATATCCATTCTAAAACTTTCAAACTATCGCTTGTAAATGTTGGCAACACTAAATGCCGAACAATAATCCCTCTTTTCATAAACCCATCAATAACTTTATCTTTGCCTACTATGTCACGCATTTTTAATATACTATGTGTGGCATAATATGAGTAATTTTCAGCGTTAGAGAGTTTTCCGCCACCCTCACCCATATATTTAAAGTCGGTTAAAAATATATCCACATACCCTCTCAACTGCTCAATTGTTTCGGGTTTTTCATACCCCGACGTATTCCATACCACCGGAATTTTGGGCTTATAAATTTTAAGTGCTTCAATAATTTGCATTGTAAAATGAGTAGGCGTAACCAAATTTATATTATATGCCCCCATATCCTCTAGCCCTTTAATTATTTTCACCAAATCCTCAATTTCAATATCCTGCCCTACCGCACCATGCGACAATTCATAGTTTTGACAATATTCACACCTCAAATTACAACCAGCAAAAAAAATTGCACCACTACCAACGCCACACTCATCTCCGCTAATGATAGGCTCTTCAAAATGATGCAACATTACATAGTTTACTCTTATCTTTTCTCCGCATCCACAAAAGCCCAAATTTTTAGTTCTATCCACCCCACATTCTCGTGGGCAAATTTTACATTCTTTCATAAAAACTATTATAAATGGATTAATAGTTGTTGTCAACCAATTCCCTCTAAAATCAGCCAATTTCAGCCCCAAATTAGGCTTTGCCGGTAAACTTTTTACCCGCCAAGTATGTTTAAATAGGTTTTGCTTTTACTTTACTATCTGAATTTTTAGCACAAAAAAGACCACACATAATTGAATGTGTGATCTTTTGTATTTTTAGAAAAATTTGAAATTACTTATTCATTTTTTCTCTAATTGCGGCTTGAGCGGCAGCAAGTCTTGCGATAGGCACTCTAAATGGTGAGCAAGAAACATAGTCTAATCCAATCTTGTGGCAGAATTCAATACTTGATGGGTCACCACCATGTTCTCCGCAAATACCACAATGCAATGTAGAACGAGTCTTTCTACCAAGAGTTACAGCCATATCCATAAGTTTACCAACACCAGTTGTGTCAAGCCTTGCAAATGGGTCAGATTCATAAATCTTATTTTGATAATAACTTGGTAAGAACTTGCCAGCATCATCACGGCTAAATCCAAATGTCATTTGAGTTAAGTCGTTTGTACCGAAGCAGAAGAAGTCAGCTTCTT
>CAYSOX010000004.1:0-111018 GCA_964432825.1 uncultured Lachnospiraceae bacterium | reverse complement strand
GTTCACTTTTATTATGTTTATATAACCCATAATTATCCAGTCGCAGTAATTATATATATTATATAAAAATCATCAAATGTTGTCAATTAAAAACAAAACGCATTTTGCATTTCACAAAAATTTTGAAAGTTCTTCCGCGGAATTTATTTAATTTAATTTGAAAGTTCTTCCGCAAAATTTATTTGATTTGAAACTTCTTTAGCAAAAATTATTTGATTTGAAACTTCTTTAGCAAAAATTATTTGATTTGAAAGTTCTTCCGCGGGAAGGAATTTTTGGGGTAAATTATATGAAAAATTAGGTTTTTATTATCTAAATAAATAAATAAGAAACCCTCAAACATTTTTGCTTGAGGATTTCTAGGAATATCCGCTGTGGAATTGTTTTTTTTAATAATATTACAGCGATTGGGGTTGAGTTTTGCTATAATTCGATGTTTTTTACACCAATTTAAATTTGGTGTTATGGTTATTTGATGCGGATATTAAAATATTTCTCATTAAGAAAAGTAGATTTTACACCAATTGGAAGATTGGAAGGATTACCGGAGTTCGCCCCATCTTTTTGTTGAAAAAGGCTCGGATTGGGCGACGGACTAGGTTCTTTGCTTCTTCTATGTCGAATTTTGGAAGGTTGGTAATTCCTGCAATTGCTTCGATTACTAGACGCTGAATTTCGGCATTCAAAATTTCAGCCTCTTCCATATACACAAGTCCGCGGGTTATGATTACTGGGTAGCCTAATAGGGCTTTGGTTTGTTTATTCATAACGATTGACACGATTGCGACGCCGTCTTCACCGAGTTGTTTACGGTCGCGAAGAACGGAACTTGCAAGGTCGCCGGAACCCATTCCATCAATTAAGACTTCACCGCTCTTAACATCCGCACCACGACGGATTTTTCCATTTTGCAAGATTATTGTGTTACCATTTTCGACAACCAAAATATTTTCGGCTGGAGTTCCTAAACTTTCGGCAAGTTCGGCATGGCGTTTTAAGTGACGATATTCGCCGTGAACTGGAACGAAGTTTAGTGGTTTTATTAGGCTATGAACGGTTTTTAATTCTTCTTGGCAAGCATGACCGGATGCGTGAACATTTTCATGGATAACGATTGCGCCCTTATGGCAAAGGTTGTTTATAACCCTATTTACCATACTTTCGTTACCTGGGATTGGTGACGAACTTAAAATTACGGTGTCGTTGTCGCCAATTTCGACCTTTTGGAATTCTCCGTTTGCGATTCGACTTAATGCACTAGCGGGTTCACCTTGAGCCCCAGTGCAAATGATTAGCACTTCGCCGTCTGGAAGGTTGCCGACTTTATCTATATCCACAAAAACAGACTTAGGGAAGGCTAATTTTCCGACTTTTGCAGCGGCATCAAGGTTGTTTTCAATACTTCTACCGACGGTTGCGACGCGTCTACCGTATTTTATGGCAAGGTTGATAATTTGTTGCACGCGGTAAATATTAGAAGAAAATGTTGCAACGAACACGCGTCTACCAATGCTATCTTTGAAGATTTCCTCAATTTTTGCACCTACATCACTTTCGCTGATTGTGTAGCCCGAACGCTCGACATTGGTGGACTCGCACATAAATAGGTCTACACCCTCTTCTCCGATTTCCGCCATACGGGTAAGGTCAATCATTTTTCCGTCTATTGGGCGGTAGTCGATTTTAAAGTCACCTGAGTGGAAGATGGTTCCCGCTGGTGTGGTGATTTTTATTGCAAAGGCTTCGGCTATTGAGTGGTTTACATCAATAAACTCCACGACAAAGTTTCCAATTTTGTATGGTTCTCGGGCTTGGGCAACTCGCAAACTGATATTTTTTACATTATGTTCACGAAGTTTGTTTTCAATTAATGCAAGGGTTAATCTTGAACTATACACACTGGCTTTTGGATAATCCTTTAAAACATACGCTACCGCACCAATATGGTCCTCGTGACCATGAGTGATTAAAAACGCAACAACTTTATCGGCATTTTCCTTTAAATATGTGGTGTCTGGGATAACCAAATCAATACCCGGCATATCTTCGCTTGGGAACATTACACCGCAATCTATAACCACAATTTGTCCGCGGTATTCAATGGCGGTCATATTTTTGCCAATTTCACCCACACCGCCGAGGTAAGTGACTTTAATTTCCTCACCGCTGACCTTTCGGGCTTTACGAGTCAAAAGTCTTTGGGCGATTATGTTGTCCTTTGCCATATCGTCCGAATATGGAATTCCGTCTAGTGGGTTTGGGTTTAAGCGTTCTTCCAATGCTTTTTTACGAACAGAAAAAGGCTCGTGTTCGGTTTGTGTTTTTGGAGTTTTTGATGCACTTCTTCGACGAGGGTCGGAATCTTGTCTATTTTTGCTAGTTGAGTGATAAGATTCGGCGTCTTTAACTCCGTATGCACCTGCGTCTTGCTTGAAAATATTGAAGCCTTTATTTGCATCCTCAACATTTTTGTAAAGCGAGGAGTTATCGCCCATTTGCCGAGTGTTCGCATTCTCCCTTGCGTATACTGGGCTTGCATTTACGGTATCTGAAAAGACCTTTTGAGATTCGGGGGTTGAATGCACCGCACCAAAATTTGCTCTTTTTGGTGCTGGATTTGGATAAACCGTAGTTAATCCGCTTGTTTTTGCACCGCTTTGAGAATTGTCAAACTTTGACACTGCTTGATGGCTAGAAAGTGTACGACCATGGCGAATCACTTGACCTTGTCTTTTTTCTTGACCACCAAATGACGCCGTGTATACACCCGACAATCCATCGTCGGTGAAATTTCGAACGCGAGGCTTACCTATTCCGCCATCCGCCTTTGATGGGATTGGAGGAACATCGGTTAATTCAAGCGCTCCACCTGTTATTGAATTTGTTGTTTGTTGATTGTTATTTAAATTATTTTCCATATTTTATTCCTTTTTTTGTATTTTTTATTGTTTTTTGTAGTTTTTTGTAGTTTTTTGTGATTTTTGTAGTTTTTTTTGTGATTTTTGTAGTTTTTTTTGTGATTTTGCAGGGTTTTGTAATTTTTTTTAGTTTTTTGTAGTTTTTTGTAGTTTTTTGTAGTTTTTTTTATTTTTTGCTGTTATTTTGTAGTTTTTTGTGATTTTTGTAGTTTTTTTTGTGATTTTTGTAGTTTTTTTTGTGATTTTGCAGGGTTTTGTGATTTTTTTTAGTTTTTTGTGATTTTTGTAGTTTTTTGTTGTAATTTGTTTAAAATGCAAGTTTTTTTTCGCCGATGTTTTTTGGTAACTTTTGCATTTCGATTGATGTCAATCTTAATCATCCCCCACTTCAGGGATACAAACCACAAAATAGAATCTCTGTAAACCAAAGAGCCTATTTTGTGTCTTTTATCTCCAAAGTTTCGGCAATTTAAGATTTCTTCTGCCTCGTTTGGCGGGCGGTTTGGAAGTGTTTTGGGTTAAAATTGTATGTAAAGAGTAAATAATAAGGTTTTTTTCGATTGGTGGTTAATTGTAGGTGTTTCTGCAAAAATTGGAGTTTGGCAATCTTCCTTTCTCTACACGGCATATTAAAATCTTTCTGCTTCGTTTGGTAGGCGGATTGGAAATGGTTTGGATTAATTGTAGGCATTGGACTAATTGTAAGCATAAAGTTAACAATAAGGTTAAGTTTTTGAATAGCGGTGAAGTTATAAAAGGTATAATTACATCTAGTAAATCTAAGGTTGATTTTTGCGGTTGATGAATATATAAAAGCATTCTAGCAAATTTGTTCAGCGTAATCGCCAATCAATACACAAGTTTGGTGAAGTTGTAAAAGGTATATCTAGTAAATTAAAGTTAATTTAGGGCAGTGCAAAAGTAGTTGCATGGAACCCGCACGGAAGCGAAAATGTAAATTTTCAATTGCTTCAGCAATAATTTTGAACCGGCGAGGTTCAAAATTGCTTCCGTGCGTCCCCGAAATTTTCCCAAGTGCTTATAATGAAATATTTATATATTCCTCCGTTTTAATCGTTTTGGAACAATGAATTTTTGCTTTCATTTGTGAGCATAAAAAACCGCTAAACATCCAAGATTGCTCCCTTAACGGAAAATATTCGCACCTTACACCAATGCACCCCTAAAAGCATTCTATCCCAAAATCTTCTCTGTTTTTGTCCCACTAAAGTGTCATCACATTAATTATTTACAGACACACTTAATGAAACTAAAAATTTCAAAAAACGCAATAATATGCCTTAAAATGGTAAAATTTTGACCTTTTTAGAACAAATTTTAACTTGATACCCCGTTTTTATGTTGAGTTTAAAATTTTAAAAACATTTTCTAAAACTTTAAAATCCCAAACATCGCCACTAGTTTTTAGGCACTCAATTATCCGCATCAAACCAATGCAACGCGTTATTTATTACCTGCATCCAGTAATCCGCATTAGATTCCTTATTGTATGTACCAAAGCCGAGTAATGCAAGGCTCCAATCACATGTGTCCAGTCGGTTTCAATTCGCAACTTGAAAATTTTCACTCGCCAAAATAAGTTTTTCAACCGCTCACACTGAAAATTAAAACCTATAAATAATATTCGGGGTTTGCAATTGGTAGTTAAAGTCTCAATTAATCGTTAGGGCTTACAATTGTGAATTCATTGATATAATAACGCAATTTTTCGATTTGGTAATAATTTATCAAACTAAAGATTGCATTCAACACCGTGACTGCAGGTATCACAATGCAAAGCCCAGCACCCAAAGTGAAGACTCCGCCAACCATCACAAAGAAAAACTCCAACAGATAAATCAATGCAGACGCTAAGAAAACTCTTCCAAAATTTTTAGCACCCAATTTGAAACTTTTTTTAACAGCCTTTGTAACTCCAATATCCTCGTTTAAACATGCTGGCATTATCCACATGGTGAAACTGTTGCGGATTGCAAGCACAATAATTATTGAAAGGATAAGAACAGGTAGCAAAATTGTCATCAACAAAAATGAATTCGCAATTATTCCATACAGCATAAATAGTCCAACTATAATAGCGCCCGACAATATTCCAAACACGACCATATATAATGAATAAATAATATTTTTCTTTAAGCCTGAGAAGAATCGGTTTGCATAACCGTAGTTCATCCACGAATTCATTTTTGCATTTACAACATCACCCAAGCAATAGTAAGACAAATTGCTTGCGAATATCGGAATAAAAACAATTAAGCAACTACTCAAGATATAGTTACCCCAAAGTTTGCTAAAATTTTGAGTAAAAATCATAAACAAACTTTCGGCAAGTCCGTTAAATGCAACGGCAATTTCTTTTGGTTCGGTATAAATACTTGAAACAAAATCTTTCAATTCCCCCATCCAGCCTGAAGTTTGCAACAATTTTGCTATTGGCGATGCCACACCGTATAAGCATAAACCGACCACCACACCAATTAGCAAGGTGTATACCAATTGCTTAAAAACCAACAAAAAGTTGTTTATGCACACTAAGAATGTATTTTTTATATTCATAACCCGCTTATCCTTTATTTTTTTGAAAACATTAACCAAGTAATTTTTTTATTTGATTTAAAATTCTACCAATTTTCCATTTTGAGGTTTAAACTCTCAGAATTTACATAAAAATGAAACCATTTTTAACAAACTAATGTATTTTGAGAACATTATTTTACCACTTTTAAGCACCTTTATAAAAACATTTTTACCTTTTGTTGCAATAAAAATGCAAAACTAAACATCTTAAAGAAGCATTCTCTACATCCCACTCTAATCAGACCGCAATTTTAGATGCAGAACTGAACATCTTAAAGAAGTATAATTAAAAATTTTTGAAGCACTAAATTTCTATCCTTCAAATTATACCCTCTTCATAAAATCATTAACAAATTTATTAAAAATTACTCGAAAACATTTTATAAATGTATATTATAACATATTTTTAATTTTGTCAAGCATTTTTATCAAGGTTGCCAAAAGCATACAAGAAAATGCACTTTGGGGTGGTAAAATTTTAAGCATTAAAATGATTACATTTTTGTAGTTTCTTGAGGTGCTAAAATTATTTAAGGTGGTTAAGATTTTTAAGCGATTCAACTTTTAGGATTTTTTCAAAAAATTGCATCGTTGAAAATAAAGTGTTTTAATTTTCTGAAACAAAATCCGCCGTTATGCCATTCATCGCCAAGGTTCGCAAAACCTCTTCGTCACCCAAATTATCGCCATTTAAGTTATTTTCATTATTTTTGTTTGTATCTTCGATATTTTCTATAACAATTGTATCTATTTCAAAATCATTCTTGTCCTTTTCGCTCGCCATTATATCATTTTCAGGGCTTTGAGCACTGCTTGCAGTGTTTTTTGTATTGTTTTCTAAACTTTTTACATCAACCCCTGTAACGCTTATATTTTTATGAGATTCTACATCACTTTTAACATTTTGAGTGTTGTTTTTGATTGTTTGGGCATCGTACTCGAGGATTTTCTCACCTCTCTTGGCAACATTTGCGGTTTCGTTAAGTTCGGCGTCGTTTTTGGTAATTATAGCATTAGTTTCAGTGTTTTTTGCATCATTTGTAGTGTTTTTTGTATCATTTTGGATGTTTTTTGTATCAATTTGGGTGTTTGTTGCATCATTTGGAGTGTTCGTTACATCATTTTGGATGTTTGCTGTATCAATTTGGACATTTTTTGTATCAATTTCAGTAATTTGATTGTTGATTTCAGACTCATCTCCCTTATATTTTTCGAATACTATTTTTGAAGTCTCACAACTTCCTGTAAGAATTTCGCCCCCAACTATTTCTTGGCTTTTGGTAAAGTCACCCAAACTTAAATCTTCTTCACCTTCGGCGACCTCTTCATTTTCAGACAAAACTTCCGCGTTTAAAAATTTTTTGCCAACTGAAATTTCATCTTGCACCAAAGACTCACCATCTCTCAAGGTTTTTTCATCTTCGGGGATATCCACGCCCACCAAAACATTCTCGTTTTTAATGGCTTTTTCTTCCGCTAGGGCATCACCACTCTCAGGGAGTGTTTCTTCTGCTAAGGCATCCCAACGCTCAGAGGCTTTTTCTTCCGCTAGGGCATCCCAACGCTCAGAGACTTTTTCTTTTGCTAAGGTATCCCAACGCTCAGAGGTTTTTTCTTCCGTTAAGGCATCATCACTCTCAGGGAGTGTTTCTTCTGACAAAAAATTTTCACTTGCTGAATTATTTTCATTTACCAAAGCATTTTTATTTTCAAAAGCCTCATCATTCACAAGCATTTCCGCCCCTTCTAAGACTTCTTCATTTTTCAAAATATTTTTGTTTTCAGAGACCTCGTGCCCCACTATAATCTCCTCATTTTCTAAAAGTTCTTTATCCGCTAAATTTTTCTCATTTTGCAAGGCCTCATTGCCCACCAAAAGTTCGTCATTTGCAAAGGGCTTTTCATTCTCTTTTTTGTTGGTTTTTTCGCTTTTCGCGGGTGACTCCAGCATATCAGAAAGTACTTTTAGCGACTTCAACTCACTATCAAACAACGAAACTAAAAAATTGTCAATTTGCGTCAATTTTGCATTGATAACACACTCGTCCGTTACACCAAAAGATGTAAAAATGTCTTTAACCTCGTTTAACTTTTCTTCAATTTGCGTCTTAAAATCTTTTTCTTCGTTCATATTTTCATCTCCTTTAATATCTTCATTTTTATAACTTATCGTTATTCCTGTGGGCTCGTTGATTATGCCTAGCACCACCAAAAATCCCGCAATTAATGTCGCAATATCCAAAATAAATGCACTGTCTATTTCAATGCCAAATTTTGAAAGTATAATTCTCAAAATTAAAATCACCGCCGACGCAAGTTTAACCCAAAAATTGTAACTTGTTAGCCGGCTTTTTGTTTTTGTCTCCATTTTGCCCTCCTTTTATTGATTTTTTGTTTTAAATAATGCACGGTTTTTAGTCTCCACGGAAGCGAAAAATCACGATTTTTCAGTTTGCTTTAGCAAAAATTTTGAATGGAAATTCAAAATTGCTTCCGTGGGAACCGCAATCATCAAAATTAATTTTTTACACCAAAATCAAGCAATTAATCCATTATTTGCAATTTTCCATAATGTAATTAAACACATTATAATATGCCGAACCCAAAAGTTCTTTTAATTCTTCGGTTTGCACAAATTGGTTTATAGCCGTTTCTCGATTCAATTTTCCGAAATATTCCTTGCAAACTTGATATAATTTTGAATTTTTCTTATACAAAGCGGAGGTTTTATTCTTTCCTTCCACCTCTTTTTTGTATTCTTCGGCTTCTTTTAATTTGCCCGCCAATTTCAATTGATACTCAGCCTCCAACTTGTTTACATTGTTATTAAACTCCAACACTTCTGCTTGTTTTTCTTTCAATTCTGCAATTTGTTTTTTAAGTTCGCTTTCAATTTCTTCTGCAAGTTCCAAATCGAGTTCGCTAAAACTTTTATCCAAAGCATTTTGCAAATTTTGAATAGCGACCTCTTGAGTATTTAAACTTTCTTTCAAATCGTCAGCGATTTTTGTAAGTTTTTCTGCTTTTTCGTTGTCAATTTCACCAATTTTTAAAAGTGCAATACTACTCCTTGCAAGTCCGCGTTTTAGTGCATCCATTGAAAAGTTTTCTCGCGTTTGGTCATAAGCCTCGGAAACACTCCTTGCATTTTCTTCGGCATTTTCTGTAATATTGGACATATTTTTTATTATATTTTCAATCTGTTCGGCTGTTAAATTTTGCTTCGCTTCTTTCTTTTCGTTAGTCTTTTTGGTAAGCGCATCTGAAATCGCCTCACGCAAGGCATCTTCATCAATCTCAATTTCTTCTTGTTTTTCAAGCCCCAAAGTCGGTTTTATATCCGGCATTACCACGTCAGAAGAAAAATCTTCTTTGTTAATTTTATCTAATTCGTCAAGCAGTGCATCCATTCCTAATTTTTCAGTATTTTCGCCAGTTTTGTTAGTTTCAGCGCTAGAAGTTTCGGCTTTTTCTTGACCTGCTTGCCCATTTTCGTCATTAACTCCGTTCTCAGTCTTTGTGGAATTTTGACTTACGGCATTAGACTTTAAATTGGTTCTATCAACATTTTGCACCCCAAGTTCGGCAAGTTTTGAATTTCCATCATTGTTTTTAGCCGAAATTTTTGCCGAATCCCCTCGCCCAGTAATTTTTTCATCGGAACCCACTGAAGTAGTTGGCTTATAAATTTTCGAATCGGAAACATCACTTTTATCTTTTTCACTTTTCGCACTTGCTTGAATATCTTCGATATCTTGATCAATAGTAGATTTAAGCAAATTATCTTGTGTGTTTTGTGTCACAGATTCTAAACTATTTTGCATATTTTCATTTTGTATTTTTTTCAAATCATCCCTAAACTTTTCTTTTTCAAGGTCAATTGAATTCGCATTGGCATTGTAATCATTTATGCTATTTGTTTTGTTTGATGTGTCTGTATACAAATTTGGGGTTGTAGTTTGCGTGTTTGCCTTGAAAGTTTTAAAACCTTCTGAGCCATTCGCTCCCTTAGAAAAATTTGTTTTGGACGACTTTTCATATTCTGCCAATCGCGAATTTATTTGTTTAATCACATCATTAAGCGAAGTTCTACCAACTTCCTTTCCTTTTATGTATTTTAAAAAAGCCGGAGCAAGACCTCTTTTTTTTCTTTCATTTTGTAATTTATTGTTCATATTGATACACCTTCCTTTTAATAAAAATTTTTTATTATTTTAAAAATTCACTAATATTTTTACTTTACTATTAACTATAAAATGTTTAAGTTTTATATATTTTTTAAGTTTCACAATCAATAAGTTAGTCACTTTTTTACACAAATTTAACGAGTTTTTTAATGCAATTTATAAATTAATTATTTAAAACACAGCAAGTTATTTTGGCAAAATTTTTAAATGCTACAACCCTATGTTTTGGCAATTTTCTGACCTTGAATATTTAGTCGATTTGGGCTAAACCACCTAAAATGGGGCAATTTTGAGGCTATTTTTGATAGTTGGTAAAATTGTTTTGTTGAAAAATTGAAAAACTAGCCGTTTTTTGATTAATATTTTTTGATTTTTTTAATTGAATTTTATCATTATTTTTAGCCAATTTTTTAAACTAATTTTTACATAAAAATTTATCTAGCTTAATTTAAACTTTTTACATTTGTACAAATTAATCTTAAAACTCAAAATGGAGTTATTTACTGGTAGAAAAGTTTTTTTTGCATATGTGTATATAAATTACTTACAATACAAAAAACTTTTTGTTGGTATCAAGGTTTTTGCATATATACAAATTATTATCTTTAATGCAAAAAAGTTTTTTACCAATTGCAAAACTTTTGTATATGTATAGACAAATATTTTAAAAACTTAAACCAATAATTTACATTGTTGATTTATTTTGCAAGATTTATTTGTTGCATATTTTCAAAACCATCCACAGCAAAAATTTTATCACCCAAGATTACACCCTCGTCACCTACTGCGACCGTTCCGCCATCTGTCGACGCATATCCTCTATCGTTTTTTTTAATATTTTTAATTTTGATTGTGTTATCACTCATCGTAAAAATTAGTTTTAATTCACTTCCCGACTCAACACCCGAAAAATGCATCCCAGCACCAATTTTTAATGGTTTTTTTGAAAAATTCATTTTTATCACCTCTTTTTAGTTTATTGTAAAGTGCAACTTCAACTTATTACGGGTCTCCACCAAAACTTAAAGTAATCTCATTATCTAATGTAACGGTTTTATTTTCTCCGCCGAGCAAATTTGTTTTTTTATACTTCACGCGTGCTTGAAACCCCGGTGTAAAATATGTAATATATAATTTATCCGCTAAAAATGGCAATTCAATAGTTTTAGAACCCGCTTCGTTAAAAACTATAAGTGCAACATTTTCCACAATGTCTATGCGTTTTATAGTTTTTCCACTAGGGATTGGAAAAGTCTTTTTAAAAGCCGTTTGACTCATTCGGTCAAACCCCGTAAAGAAAAATTGTATTTCATTAGTGTCCAAAACTTTTGCAATATAGCGTCCGTCTTGAGACAAAAATGCCTTGACACAATTTTCGCCCATAGTGTAGTTCGCGTTTCGCGGAACACTTATCGACGAAAGGTAAAGCCTAACCGCCGGCTGATAAACCTTGGAATTATCCACTGCCAAAGTGTATCTACCTGCATGAATAATCTTCAAATTTTCTGCTCTGAAAAATGTAATATATTTTATAACCGAATTCGCCGAACTTCTCATTTCCATATTCTCTTTGCCGGTTATACAATATGTATAGCAAGAACTATCTGAAATTTTCTTTATTCCCCAAAAACAAGCATTTGTTTCTCCATATTCACTTTCGGCGACAACACGAACAAAATTTTCAGCAACTGTACCTCTAGAATCTGAAAGCAATGTAACCGTCAAATTGTTCGCATCCACCTGAAGTCTATCAATTGTCGCACCGCCCTCATAAGCATAAATCATTACATAAAGTTCTTTAATATGAGGAGTTGAGTGGCGAATGACCCCTTGCCAATCGCAAGCATCCCAATCCACCCAACTGTTGTTCGCAAACGTCCCAATTTGCGTCAATTCATACATTTTTAAATTCTTATATAGATAAAATTTAACCGTTTGAACTTCGGTTTCTGCATTGTAATATCGAACAATCATCAAATCATGCACAATTCTCGCTTCCAATAGATTTTGAACTTGGACTGCGGTTGTGTCTATTTTCTGAAAAACCACACCATTTAAATAGTACATATCAACTCGCCCGTCAATCAAATACATTGAAAGTGTTCCCTCTGCATTAAAAAACTGCTTAGTTGAATTGGAGTAATCCATCTCACCAAAAGGATTATTAATAGTCTCGCCGTAGTCTAATCCATAATAATGTTCGGCATTATACGGACTGGTAATTTCGCTGGTTTCACTTAAAATCGAAACGCGTTCCACCACCTCAAAAATATGGTCGTCGGTAAAAATTATAGAACCATCCGTTGTTGGTTCTCCGGTGTACTCAACCGTTTCAAAATCTTGCAAATCATACGAATTCACAAAAAAGCATGGTTTATTATTATAATAAATCACCACCCCTCTAAAAGTCTCACCAAAAACCGAACAGCCAAGCAAAATATTTACCCCGCCACTTTCCTTTTCGATAGTTACGCTAACAGGCAATGAATTATCCGAAATCTGTGTAAGCGGAAAATTTCCATTCGATGGTTTGTAAAAGTATGCCTTTTTTGCACTAAACCTCGACACTAACGAACTTTCAGTTGTCGTGGCTCCAGTTGAAACTTCAGATAGTGTAGAACTCTCAGGAATAGTTAGCGTTCCCAAAAGAGCAGAAACTTCCGGCGCCTCGGTCTCTAGTGTCTGTTCAGAAGTCTCACTCATTTCAATTTTTTCAGCCCGAGCAAATTCCATTGTTTCGGCTTCCGCCACTATCTGTGTATCCATTTCGGATGTTTCATCCACCACTGTCGGTTCAGAAGTCTCACTCATTTCAATTTCTTCAGTCCGAGCAATTTCCATTGGTTCGGCTTCCGCTACTATCTGTGTAGCCATTTCGGATGTTTCATCCACCACCGTTTGTTCAGAAGCCTCACTCATTTCGGCATCCGCAATCAAAGATTCCTCATCAACCGGATTTCCATTTTCGTCTAGCATTATTCCTAAAATAATTGCAAAAAAAGGCGATTGAATATCAAAGTATCCGACCTTTGAACTTTCGTCCAGTTCTAGGTAAGTTGTGATTTTCACAATTGCCTCATCACCTTTTTTTATGAAAACTTCGACTGCTTCACCTTGCTCATTCTTAATTAAAAAGCGGTTTGCAATTTTGGGGTTTTGCCCGTTATCTTTACAAATCCCAACTTCTGAAAAAGAAAAATCGTCGTGCTGAACCGTCTGCAAATCTATTTGCTTTGAAACAAAAATTCGTCCCATATTGGGGTTAAAATTATAGGATTCAATCACACTCGGAATAACCGCAATGGTATTTGATAGAGTTTCTTCGCTTCCGCTTGTCGCAACTTTCCCATCCCCAAACGCGAAACACTTGTTGTACGGGTCTAAATTTTCCAAAAAATCAAAAACACTTGTTGATAAACTATTATAAAATTCGTATTTTTCTTTATTCTTTGTAATTTCCAATTTATTATGTATTTTCATTTACACCCTCCTTTTATTTTTTATTTTAAAATCTAAAAACCTTTTAAACGAGTTTTTAATTAAATTGCTTATATTTGTTCCGCCATAAAAAATTAAGTTTTGTTAAATTTAACATATACATATATCTTCATTATTTAAAAAAATGACTGGTAATTATCATTTTTTACAAAACTTATGAGTTTTTAAAAAAATTTTAAAGTTCACTCAAAAAAGTTAATTTGTTAAAAATCAACTTTTTGTATTTTAATAGCAAAAAAAAATTTAAAATAAAATTATTTAATCACTAATTTAACTCTCAGAAATGGTTGGATTTATTTTCAACACAATATGTTCTGCACGGCTCCCAAATTCAAATTCGTTTGCTATTTGAAAATATATATAATTTCCGCCCGCCAAAGAAGTTGCAACCACCGTTAAATTTTTATCCCTTCCCGCCGTTCCAATTTCTGAAAATTTAAATTTATTACCGCTCGCTAGTTGCTTTTCTACACTAGTATTGGTCCCATCAAAAATTTTATAATACACATTATTGTTTTTAATATAAAATGCAACAACTCCGCTTTTGGCCTCTCCAATTGCAATATCCAGAACATTTTCAGCAACTATTTCTTCGGTTGAAATGTTAAGCCCTAAACTTAAAAAAGCCGAACCCGACTTCGCCAAACGGAAAATTCGAGGAACAACCCCATTTGCAGTGGTTTCCAAAACACCAACAGCAAAATACCCCGCCCCATATAACGAAAAATCCGATTTGGTCATTGGAAGAATTCCATCCTCTGAATAATAGTAGTAAATATTTTTTGCATCGGACAGCACAAGCAACAATTTGTTTCCATTTTTGTCGCCCGAAATTCTCGCCGTATTTTTTGCAGATTCCAAATCAATACCGACCATATTAACACTAGAACTATTTAAAACAATGGTGGCACCCGTCGAAAAATTCTGCACACACACGCCCACTTCCGATTCCACTCCGCCCAAAATTCGGCAACCACCAAAAAACAACACCTCATTTTTGCCCGCGCTGAGCGATTTCGAAACTTCACCAATAACTTTATCGCCTATTGTAAAAACCAAACTAATATTAGCCTCTGCAAGCGACTGAATTTCAAGCGATGATGTTAAAAAAACCGACCCTGCACGCTTCGGTGTTACACTGTACAATTTGATTTTATCACCCACAACCAAAGTTTTCTGAATTGACTCGCTTTTCCCCACGGTTGAAAGCGAAAAATTCTCCGACTTAACCTGCCCACGCTCTTCCAGTTCAGCAACCCGCTCTTCTAAAAATTTAAATTTATTCATTGTTCACATCCCCCATTTTGACAAAACTTTAATTTATTACAATCATAAAAAATAAAAACCTAAAAACAATACAAAAAAACTTAGTCTAAATAACTTGATTACTTTTTGTATCATAATATATTGATTTGAGTTATAAATAAGCATTTATTTGCTAGACCAATTTAACTTAACCAATTTTTCCAAGTTGTTTTTAAAACTTTTTACTATCCGTTTTACTTTCTAAACCAAATTTTATGAAACCACTTTTATTAAGCGAACTTTTCTTTCTATGTATTTTTTCAAAATCGCTTTTTGACTGTTTTATAGCACCACTTTCTTTTCACCTCAATTTTTAAAAATCCGCTTATTTAATAGTTTATAAACCATAAGTTTAAAGTAAATTTAGTTTATTAAATAGGTTAAATTCAGTAAATTATTATAAAAATTTTG
Source organism: uncultured Lachnospiraceae bacterium (assembly GCA_964432825.1). Classification (GTDB taxonomy): domain Bacteria; phylum Bacillota; class Clostridia; order Christensenellales; family UBA1242; genus UMGS1908. The sequence goes on along the minus strand of CAYSOX010000004.1, from coordinate 96,101 downwards.
TGCAATAGTAAAGCCCGAGCATTTCGTTCGGACTTTTTTTGATTTTTTTTATTTATTTAAATAATAAAACTTTGCTTAATATTAAAGGCTTATAAAACTTTACCTTGTTGCAAATTAAACATAATATGTTCGCAACAATTTTTAATAGGTTAACGACTTTCTTTTAAACCTCTCGGCTTTAGCCTCTCTTAATTTAGCGTTAAACAACTCAAAAACCTCTTTTGCATAACGGTCTTGAGCCTCCACCGTGACCGTTTTGTTAATTTTTTCACTTTTTAATTTTGCAAGCGAAATCATCAATTCGTTTTGAATCAAACTCACCAAGTTTACTCGGTCAAATAAATTATTTGGCAAAAATTGGACGGCTTTTGGAAATTTGTTAAGCAGTTTTTTCATAGTCTCAACTTGTTCACTTTTTTGCACATCACCAACATTTTCAAGCCCCGAAAAAAGCATAGAAAGATTTACCAAAAATTTTTCGCGTGGCACAAAATCGAAACCCTCACCTCTTTGAACCTTTTTATAATAATCTTCTGTTAATAGTTCTTTTGGACTAATTTCAGCATTTTTGTCTAAATCTAGCGGAGTTTTAATCGCTTTATATATTGAACCATTATGAACCAAAGCCCCAAGTGTTGAAATGTCGATTTCGGAAATTTCTTCAACATCTGCCGACCGATAAACACACCACGACCCCTCACTTCCAACCATTTGCTTATCCCAAAACGAAAGGAGTCCCTCAAGTGAAGTTTCAAACAAATTCTTCTCATAAGGAAGCCTTTTGGTGGTTGCCCGTGCAAAAACTTCATTTTTATACTCTTCGGTACTTCGGTACGCGCGAACCTTTTCACTTTCCTCCGATTGTAACGCTGATAGCATTTTACCTAAACTCTCTACCTCTTCATTTTGAGAATTAAATGTCTCGGTTAGCAACTTTAATTTTTGCTCAACCTCTGCCTTTTGTGAAAGCATTTCTTTATGTCGAATATTTATAAGTTGCTCTTGACTCAAAAGTTTCTTCTGTTCATCCTCGGTTAAACCTTCAGAAAACATTTTGCCCGACAAGTTCTCCCGAACCGTCTTCATAAGCCCAAGTTCAACCTCCAAAGACTGGTTTATGGTTGTTAAATCTTCAATCTGTTTGGTTATTTTCTCTAACCATTCCTTTTTTGTTGTATACACCAACTGAACATTTTCTCCGTCCACCGCATCGTTTTTTTCTTCATTGCTCATATTTTTCACCTCTTAAACTTTTTTGCAAATTGTCAATAATAAAAACTTTTTAACTTTTTAAACCAACGACAACTGCCTTTGTTTTTCTTAAGTTTCTAATATTATTATACATTTTTTAGGTTTTTCAGTCAAATATTTATAACCTAATTTGCAAGTTGAAAAATTTAAGTTTTTATTTGAAAAATTATCGCAAAAAGCGTTTTATTTCCAAAATATAATTCTGATTCACTTTAAAACAATAAACTATTCCACCTTTTTTATTTACTGTTTTTAAAAATCCAAAAATTCTAGCAGTGCAACAAATAACCAATTTTAAATCTTTAAAACTTTTATGTAAAAATTCAATATAATGAAAAATATAATTAATAACTATATATACATATATATTATCTATATTAAAAAATATCGGCTTTAGGTAGTCTTTGTTAAGCAACATTGTTTTAAAATTTTTAAGAAAATTCTAAATTTTTAATATAAGTTTTAAAAATAAAAATTCAATCACCTAAGCAATCTCCAATGTAAACCCATTTATAACAGCGGAATTTTTGCTAAAGACTTTAAAACCAATCGCACGACCAGAAAACACACAATTAACATCGTTAGTCCCAGTATAAAGCGTGTAAGATTTGGTATTGCCATCTTCGTTATATAACACAACCTCAACTTTGTCGGTGTCTTTGACAAATGCACTTATTTTTCGAACAGTTTTAGGCTTTTTGGTATCTTCAAAATGATAAAGCCCACTCATAAATCCCGAATAAAAAGTATCCGCGCTGTCTGTGGTACACATCAAATCCTCTGAAGTTAAAACCACCAAACTGTTAAACTCGCCGGTCACCAGCGGGGTCATACTCTGAACATCCAATCCCCTATACAATTCAAACTCACCACCCTCCACATCAAAAGCAAAAAGCAGATTGTTTTTATAATTGCTATCCGCATACTTGTCGTCAAAAAACTTAACTTTGGTTGCAAGGTAATATTTCCCATCAAAATAACTACCAATCGCAGTTGTTATCTTATTGAATAAATCACCCAAATTTTCTAAAATCCTATTAGTGGTTGAACCATCGAATGTATACACACCATCCGTCGCAACAAAAATAATTCTATCACCACAAACGGTTATACTATCCTCCAAAATTTTACCCGAAGATGTAAACAGATGCGTCAAATAAAAATCTTCTTGCGCGCCACTTGCGGTAAGCCTTGAAATACCTCTTTCGCGAAAAATATATAGATAACCGCCAAAACTTAGCACTTTCAAAAGTTTTCCCCTACCATCCATCATTTTAATAAAGCCCGCATCCAAAAGCCCAACATTCCAGTTAGTTGGATCTAAATCGTCCGAAAACCACAATGTGTACGGCTCATTTTCAACCACTGCAAAACATCTTTCCTTATGCACCGCACACGAAACAATACTCGGCGCGTCAATTATGTACTCTGGAGAATTCACGCCATCCCACAAAACCATATTGTCACTTTTTGAACAAAAGATAATGCAATCTTCACCATAATGATTATAACAAAAGGTCACCGGCTTTGAATTAAACTGCAAGTTTAAACTCACAAATTTGTGTTCTTCATCATACAAATTCATATAATATACATTATAAAATTTGTCAATAAAAATCAATTTATCAAGCCTATTTCCAGTACTTTCATCGAACTTTTCATAATATGTCACAAACCCATCTTGGAGCGACATTTCCGAGGTGAATAAACTATCGGGAACGCCCAAACTTTCGAAATAACGGCAATTTAGAGCCTGAAACGGGCAATCACCTTTTAGCGAACCACTCGAAAACGCAAAATTATATGCCATTTTGCCCGCATTTAAACCTATTAAATTTTCATCCAATTTTAAGTTTATCGCACCTCTAAAATCTTTAATATTTTTCTTTTTCACCAACACACCTCCTTTATTATTAAATTAACTTTTGCTTTTACAAATAAAAATTAATACCTCACATTTCCTTTGCAAAATCACATACACAACTTTTTGAAAGTCTTACTTTTAAAACTTTAAAATTGTTATCTAAAACACAATATTTTTCCACCCCCGCAAAAATTTTTCGACTATTCCTAAAACATCCGCAACCATTCAAAAACTAATGACCTCAGTACCAAAATTATAAAGATGTTTACAATTCACGCAATACCCTAAACTTTGCAACTAGCATCACCCCTCAAAACCAATTTAATAAATTTTGTATAAAATAATATTCAAACTTTGGTTTACAAGTTTTGTAAGCAATATAATCTTAAAAAAACCTATTTTCATACTTTATATGTAAAACAACCTTCAAAACCTATTCTTCATACTTTATATGTAAGACACTTTCAAAACCTGTTCTTCATACTTTATATGTAAAACAACCTTCAAAACCAACTTTTCAAAACATTAATTATTTGTTTTTACAATGGGTTTGATTTTAATTTTCGATTTGTATTCTTAACTATTGCCCATTTTAAAGCCTCTTCAAAACTAGACTTCCAAAACTCGGCTTCCGAATAACAATTTTTACTTAAAAGATATTCATACACAGTCGCACGAGCAAGCACCCCTATCTGCACAAGCGGAGATATTTCTACAAGGTCTAAAAGCGATTTAACCTGTTTTCCACCCGAACGATATTTAACCAAAAAACTCGTTTCGGCTTTTGGCAAATACAAATGAAACGGCATCAAAAGATAATCCGCATCTTCCCGACTTTCTATGTTGGTGCATTTTAAAATATTAAGCACACCCCCATCAAAAGCATCCAACGAAACTTTTCCTTCGGCATCCGTTTGAATTACCTGACTTTTAAGGTTTGGAATTGATGTGGTCACAATATTTTCAATCGCACGATTCAAACTCCCAACCATCCGCCTTATGTCTTTTTGCTTATCCGAACTTATAACCTCATCCTCTAAAGCTTTTATATCTTCTTTAATTGACGAAAGGTCTCCTGCAATTGTTAGATTATTTTCTTCCAAAAGCGAAGCTAAATTAGTTTCAAAATCTTCAATTTTGTCAGAAATTTCAGAAAGTCCCAACTCTTCTGCAACAACTTTTAGCACATCCAAAACTCTCATTTCTCCCTCCTTTATGTTTTTAAAATTAATTTAAATTGGCTAAAAAACCAACTTTAATCCTCTTTATATTTTTTCAACGCATCTTTCAGCCGTTCGGTTGCATTATCTTTAATTTCAGCCGTGCGTGAACTTTCAATCTTTTCATTCGTTTCGTCTATTTCCTTAATTATTTGCGAAAAATTTTCAACCCTTGTTCTTTGAACCAAATGCACCAGCCTTATATCCAAAGTTTCAAATGGTGACACCAGACTCAATGTGTTATCGCGGTTTTTTGAGTTATGAACCTCATACTTTTTCGTTTTTTTGTTGTAAACCAGAAAATATCCGTCATCAATCCGCTTCAACCTTTTTGAAATACCAAACAAGTCGTCACTAATAACAATTTTCGATGAATCCATTTTTACCCCCTTTTTTAATTTTGTTAATATATTACATTCAAACTTTTATATTTTCAAAAACTCGTTTTAGCATAAAAATAAAGCCTCATGTTTGGCTTTTGAATAGATTTGTTTTCGTAACATTTAACACCTTTATTATACTTTACAAAATATTAATTTGCACGATTTTGTGTCACGGCTTAAAATTTTTAACCGCTAAACTCCTTTAATTTAAACGCATATAGCATTTTATGTTAATTTAGAAAATCTTTTAGAATTTCACCATTTTGTTATAAAAACATAACAAAACTATAACTAATGTTTTATAATTTATTGTATGCAATTTTTAATTTATACAATTATTTAAAATAAATACAAACCAACCCTCAGTTTTAATCATTGTCTAAAATGTATTTTCACTTATTTTGCACTCAATTAAATACTTTAAAGCATTTTCGCACTTATCTTAACTTTTATCCAACACCTTAGAACATATTTATGCTTATTTTAATTTTAACTCATTACCTTAAAGTACTTTTACACTTATATCAATTTTTATCCATCACCTTAATACATATCTATTCTTATTTTAATTTTAACTCATTACCTTAAAGTACTTTTACACTTATATCAATTTTTATCCATCACCTTAATACATATTTATACTCATCTTGATTTTAATATATATTTTAAAAGCATTTTTATGCTTAACTTGATTTTCTCATCACGATAAATAATAATTAAGCAAATCTCAACTTATTCTATTAAAAGAAAATTTAAATATCAAAAAAGAATGACAAATTTGCCATCCTTATTTTAATTATACTTATTTTAATTTTTTTCGTTAAACCTTTTGAACTATGTGAGCACCCTCTGGACTGTTAGACCTTGGAGTTGAAGCAAGCGCAGACGGATGAACCGCATACAATGTACCGACCGAATTTGGTTTAGGTTTTTCAGACGAATTGTCGTTATATTGTATTGAATCAGAATTGTCTAACCCAGAAAATTTTCCACTATTAAGCAAGTCTTTCAAACTTTTATTATCCGCCATTCTTACCCCTCCTATATTTTTGTATATTATAACACAAAATATTAAATTTGTCAACTTTTGGAAAGTTTTTTGCTAATTAAACACCACCAATCAACTCTTTTAGAAAACTTTACAATAAACTTTAAACAGACTTTTGCCACCATCTCAGCAGGTTATATATCCGCCTTTTAAAAACTTCTCAAAAGTTTTTTAACTTTTTTGAACTCTTTTTAGACAACATTAAAGTAATTTTTAAGTAACCTCTCGGCAGGTTTTTATGGTACTTTTTTAAAAACTTCTAAAAAATTTATCAGTATTCTTAAACCATCTTAAAACAACATTATATTTCTTAGATAATCCCAAAGCACCCCTATTTAACTTAAACCCAAATTTTTATAAGTATCAAGCAAAACCGCATCTTTATCTTTTTTGAAAACAAAAGCAATTTCGCCATATATTTTATTTTCAGCAATTTCTAAAGCATTCTTTTCGTAGAAACTAAGTTTTTTGCCTGAAAGAATCCTAGTGTACAGTGACCCCAAAACCTCCAAGCAACCATCTCTCCCTTGATTTGCTCTAGTTTCTAAAAATTTCCGCCGAATTTTTTCATTCGAATCCAAAGGAACAGCATATGTCAATATATTTTTCAACACATTTTCAGCCTCTTTTTTGGTTAACAGTGGAGAAAGTAGCGTGCTTGCACGACTTACTGGCACACTTACATTTGTCTTGCCGTCTATACTTTGCAATTTATAATACTCAACGGCTGGAACGCCAAAACCAAGACTTGCAACACTTGTCTCTTTCACCTCTAAAATTCCAAAACCATTTTTTAAAACAAATTCGCCCGTTTTAAACATAATTTCACCTCAAAATAAAATTAAACACTAAACTCCACCAAAAAAGGATTTTAGTGCCTAATATATTTTATACTTTTTTGAAAATTTTAGTAAGTAAAATTTTGACAAATTTTGGTGAAATTTTATTTTAAAAAATCACTTTAATCAATTTACTAAAAATTAAACCAACCATTATTAAAAAAACTTAAAGCAAACACCTTATTCCGTAATTAAAATAAAACCAGCATTATTTATGCTTAACTCTCCGTCATCCAAAACCCCAGCGCTTAAATTATCCAAACGCCAAGTTTCTAGTTTCCAAGGTTTCCAACTTTGTTTTAGCCCCTAACTCAACGACATCCAAAACCCTGTGGCTTTTAATGTAAAACTTACTCTGTGTTATACCTAAACCCAATCATTGCACAAAAAATTAACGAATAACAACCAGAGCACTAATATTTAGCGCTATCCAAAGACTTAATATCAACAATTTTTACTTTATTAATTAAATTTCAATTATCCAAAAATATAACTTTTAATTACCACAAGTTATACACTTAATCATCCAAATATTTAGTTTTAACATTAAAACCAACATCACTAAAGACAAACAACAATAACACCACTTAAGCAACTTTTTAACCTAAGTATTTGGAAATCTTTTTACTAAAAACCAAATTTTGCTTGCAGTTTTTTATAATCCCTTTCATAACTTGAAAGATATAAGCAAATTTTTTTATTCAACACAACAACTGAGTCAAAAAACGCCTTAAGCGCCTTTACCTCATCTTCAAAATCCGCCTTAGAAAACTCATCAAACGGCGTATACTTAAAATATTCATGTGCAAAATAGTTACGCTTTTCAAGTGTTTGCTTAAGTTCATCCGCCTCAGTTTTTGAAAAACACCTAATTTCACAGATTATGTGAATTCTTTGACCCAAAGTCATAGTTTCCATTTTGTTTGCCAAATACTCCGCCGAATCAACCGCAATTTTATAATCTTTTTGTGTTAAATTTGGATTTCGCTCCTCTTCTGCAACGATTTCCGAATATTTTACCACCTTTTCAAGATTTTGCTCCAACTCTTGCGTTTTTTGAACAATTCTTCCAACAATATAATAAATTCTATCCATAGTTTTACTTTCCGCATTTAAATTTTTAAAGCAAGTTTTAAAATAAAACCTGTTTTTACAAAATATATTATATCATAAACTATATGCCCCGCCAAACAATTTAAAAAGATTTTTTTCTTAAAAAATATTCAATTTTTGTTTACCCACCTTCCAAACAACAAAAAAAACAGAGCCTCACGAGACAAAAAATCTCAGCGAGGCTCAAACAATAACCTAATTAACCCTTTTTATTTTTAACAAGAAATTAAGACTCGGCTATATAATTAATTTTTGCTTGACCACAGGGCTTATCACAAATCAAATCGGCATACTTAACCAAAGTCGCAGAGTATGTTGGAGTTCCCGCATTCTGCTTAATAACCCTTCCATCTTCGCCTTCAAGCCATTTCCAATCGCAAAGTTGATGCAACTTAAACTCGTCGGTGTTTAGCATATACATAGTATTTTTGGGAGCGAATCTATCAGACACAACCGGTATTCCATTGTACGAAAGTGCACGAAAACCACCCGCAAGATCCAAAATGTCAATATTTGAACGATAACTATTCAAGTAATTTTGATAATTTCTCTTTACACCGCTCGAACAAACAATAAAATCAACCGCCGAACCGAAATTTTCTTCTAGGTAGTCAATAACCGATTGCATTGTAATATCCGAAATGCTTGCAGGGGTGGAAGTTGTTCCGCAATCAAGTGTATATGGGTTCATCCAAGAATTGCCCTCACGGTTTAGCCCATAAAGTGATGTTGCCGAAGTGTCAAAAATGGCACCAAGCCCAGTCAATTCCTTTCCGTACGAACCTTGAATTGCAAAATAATATTGAGTCGCTTGACTGCCCGAAACTTTCAACTCGCTTGCTGTAAATCCCGTAGCCGAAATTGTTATAGTTTTGGTTCCGCGATTTACATTGACAATCTTCACCGCACTCTTTTTAACCACACCACTAGCAGTCACAATGTCCACAAGCATCCCCTCAGCAAGTGCTGTAACATCCGCAACGGTAAATGTGGTGGAAGTAGCCCCGCTCACCGCATTGTCGGTAATTTTTGTTAAAAGCCCCTTGCCGTCGCCATATAGCATTCTACCCATATTAAAACTAGACGCCTTAATAAGCCCTTCCATTTCAGCATTGAGCAAGTTCACAAAAGCCCCCGCACTGCTTTGACTAGCACGAATCGCCTTGTCTGAAATGTCAATTTTTCCATAAAGGTTTTTAAGTTCTAGCGTGAACTTTTCATAATTATTACCGCCAGCAGTTGGCAAAGCCCCCGTTTCACTTCCAGCACCAATACCACCATTAATGCCATAAGGTGCCATTTTTACAATATTTTTACCCCACACATCGCTAGTGGTTTGCTTAATTCTTGCAAGCAATGGATTGACCGAGGTGTTTAACTGGTCGCTCACAACTCCTAAGTATACATCTTTTAAAGCCTTGTCGGCTGTTTGTAATGAAATCATAATACATCTCCTATTTCTATAATATTTTTTTTGATTAAATCAATCACTCTTCTCTTTTGGATAAATCTTTAAATTTTGATAACTCACCATTTAAAGATTGCTGACCAACAAAAAACACTTTAAAATTTTACGCGTTTTAATTTTTTGTATATAAAGCAATTAAAAAGTTCACGGATTAGATATTTTGTTTTCATTTTCAAATTTTACTATAATAAATCCCTTAGAGGACTTCTTATTATAAATTTAGCGGGCTAAATAGCGTTAATCTAGTTTTAATACCCCACTTTTTGTCCTTCTTTTTATGAATAAAGCAATTAACAAATTAATTTGTTTAAATTAAGTATTTTCGTTTTCGCTATAAAAAAGGATATATAAAATATAAACAAAACACATCTTTTGTTATTAAGAATTTAAAACTTTGCCCGCATTTTTAATAATTCTACTTTTTAGATATTGACACCCACTTTAGATTTTCCTCTCCGCTTAAAATTGTGTCATCATTAAATAATACTAACACTTTATTTTTACTACAAATTTAAACGGGTTAACCTTTTGAATAACGCTAACATTTTGAATATAACACCGCCATGGCCCACACTACTTAAAATAGTTTTTTAAAACATACTCACCCGCCGACTTTAAATTTTTAGGCGGTTTAGATTGTTTTTGATAAACTATCTTTTTGGAGCCACCCGTTAAGAACACTGGCTGGCTTTCATTTTTTGATGCAAGATTTTTTAAATATTCTTCAATCAACTGACTTTTTTGCAAATCAATTTTATATGTGTCCTCATCCAAAAATTCTCCACCAGCCTCACCACTTTCGATAGTATCACTTTCTATATCTGTAACAGAATCTTCAGCAAAATCTATATTTTTAACTTCGCTTTCTTTGGTAGCAATCAAACCCTTATTTGCATTTTTTTCAGCCAAGTCTAAATCTTTAACCTCACTTTCTTTAGAAACTGCCAATCCCTCCAACACCGATTCTTTGACGAAATCCAAATCATTCATCATATCAACCTTGGAAGAATCTAAGCCATTGTCCACATTTTCACTAACTGTAACTTTACCGCAATCCATTTCGCCGTCCGCACTTTTACTGCGTACTTTGTTTTCATATCTAATTTTACTGTTTATATCTTCACTACCCGTAACTTTACCACAAGCCGTTTTGTCGTTCATATCTTTGCCATACACCACTTCACCATCCACTCTTCGACCACACATTTCTTCGCCATCTATACTTTTGTATTCATCTTCGTCGCACACACTTTGATTATGCACCTCGTTATCTCGCACGCTTTGACCATTTATAACTTTGTTATCTTTATTTTGACAACTTTCATTTTCTTCTAAACTTATGCTAGTTTCATCACGCATTAAATCGCCATTTAAAGCCTCTTCCATGTCCGTTTCTGCATTTAAGTTTTGATTTTCAAACTCATAATTTGCATTAGTTTCATTATATATTTTGCGTGTCAAACTTTTAAGTTCGCGTTCAGTCCTTTTTAATTCTCTGCATTTATTCAAAAATTCTTTTGACATAACTTCAAACCTTTCAATCAAATCTTTGTTATTTCTTCTTTTCCCAAACACCAATTTCACCTCCAATACTCGCTATTTTGACTTAAAAAAAGATAATAAAACATTAAATATTTATTTAAAATAAAATTTTACACTTACCCCGTGGCAAACACACATTTTAAAGGTAGACAAACACTCGTGGAGACGCTAAAATGTGTTCTAGGGGCAATTTTGAGCCTAATTTTTATATGCTCAAATTTTCAACTCGCTAAAAAACACCAATTATCGTCATTTTTTATATACATTTTGCAGAATATTTTTTGCGTTAAAAATTTATTGATTTTTCTTATAATTTGCCATTAATTCATCAAATGGTGAAGTTTGGTCGCCACTTTCTAAAACTTCTTTATGCTTTTGAATGTGTTTTAAAAGCCTATCCATTTTGTTGGATATTCCACCACCTGCACCTAGTTCCAAAATCTGCTTCGTGTGTTCTTTAATATGAATTGCGTGATTATCAACCGGTAAAACATAAAGCGTTCCATCCATAATATTTTCCATTTTTGCGCGGTTAATTTGCAAGGCGGTTTCATCAACTCCATTCTCCCAATTACCAAAGCCCAACATTTCAATAACTTTATTCTTTGTCCGCTCGTCAAGTTTGCCGTCATCATTCTGCAACAAGCCATATTTCAAAAGTTCAAACACCATTTGCTTGCGACTAGATAAACTTTCAGAAAGTTCGTTCGCAGTTTCAAGGACAATATCCGATGAAGAGATGTCACTTTTGTTCCAGTAGAAAATCTGAAGTCTGCCAAATTCGTCCGTCACCTTTGCAAGTTTATACCCATCAACAAACATTTTGTACATATTTAAAATATTCTTCGAAAGTTGCAACATTGCATTTCGAATATTTTCGGCAGTCACCGAAAGACGCGTATCATCCTGTTCAATCAAAAGATTAATCGCTGTACCGCTATTAACTTGGCTTGGCAGTGCAGAATTTCGCATAAGTTCGGAAACTCCGCTAATTGAAATCAATTCATTAGACAACCGTTCCTCTTCTTCCGAAAGTTCGTGTGGAATCGCACCCGCATCCATAAACGACGGGATATTAGCGCCATTTCTGTACACCAGAATTTTGCCCGGCATCAAGCCATTATCCTCAAGATCGTCAACATCTACCGACCCTTCTTCAACCGCAAGTACACCGCCACAAAGCCTACTCATACATTCAAGTTTGCGATTTTTAACCGAATTGTACGCCCTTTGAATTGGAATGCAACGCTCAACTACGCTCACACCCCAAAAACTTCCAACAACACGATTAGAAACTTGCTTCACAAAAGGATACTCCGAATATGGCATACAGCCATCAAACAACAGCCGACCCCCGCCAACCACCAGCAATCTACCATTCGGATAAGTCTTGCAAGGCTTAATCCACTTTTCAATCACTAAAACCAAATTATCTACGCGTTCGCCAACCACCTTTTTGATACTCGACCTCCCCGAAAGAAAACCGTCCGACCCCAAAGTACTATCCAAACTCAAGGTGTTTAAAGTCTCGCCCTCCGCTTTAAACCCATAACGCTCCTCAAACTCGCCCGCATCAATCGCCCTCGCGTGAATCAAACTCGGCTGGTCATTTAATTCGTAAAGCGAATTATTTTCTGGAAAAATCTCAAAAGGCGAGCAAACCGAAATGCTTACATCACCATCGTAAAGCGGAGTAAGTTTAGAAATATCAAAATCGTCACCATCTTCATTTTTTCTCTTTTCGTCACCCTCCGCATAAGAGCCCTCGCCAAAATCGTATTTTTCCTTCAATTTTTCAGCCGTGCCCACATCCAAAACCTCGCCATTCGGCAACCGGTACCCCAAAATCGTTCCCGTGTTGCAGTTCCAAACCAGTTTGTAAAATACCGTCCCCGTCACCTCGCTCCACATAGTGGCATCCGTCAACAAGTTCGAAATATTCAAACTCGAACTAACCGAATCTAAAATTTTCTTCGTTAGTTTCGCCGTTTCCAAATCCGATTCCGACGCAGACGCTGGACGAACACCAAACGAAGGACGAACCCGCCCCAACTTTGCAAGCCTAGACTCCACAATCGGTGCAATATGATTAAAAACCTCTCTCGACTCCGCCGAATTTTTCCGCTCAATTTCATCAATTTCACCCGCCGAATTTATATAACTAAACTGATTTCCAACCAAAAAGTTCATATTAAGCAACCAGTTTTGCTCCATTGCGCGTTTCGAAAATTTTCGATTCTCATAATCCGAAACAACTTCTCGAACGATTTCGTCCTCCGACCGAGACTCACCAAACACATTTTTGTTCTTTTCAGCACTCTTACTGATGCTTTCATTACGCTCCATAACTTTTTCAATTTTCTTTTTGCTTTTATTTTTCATAAAAATTAAATCCTCCTTTTTAAATTTATTGTTTTTAGTTTTAAATTTTTTTTCACTTCACTCGCCAAACAATCACTATAAATTTCAAAAATTCACAATTTTTGATGTCTTTCACAAAATTTATAGTTTTTTAAATGTTTCTCTCTTAAATGTTTTGTTATTTTTCATTTTTCGCTGTTTTTCGTCTTTTGTTATTTTCCATTTTTTGTTTTTCATTTTTTTGCTGTTTTTCATTATTTTTCGTTACACTTAAACTATTTGCACACTTTTTTCTTTATTAAGTTCTGCCATATAAAAACCAAACCACTAAATTTTTGGTAGTTTCAATTCATTTACTCGCCATTTCTCATTTTAAAGTTCTGCCATATAAAAGCCCAAAAGCCTAAGCATTTGTTAATATTTTCAATTCATTCACTCACTATTCCTCATCAAAAATCCGCAATAAAAAACCAAAAAACTAAGTTTTTGGTAGTTTCAATGCTTAAATTACTATTTTGCCACACTTTTAACTCGCGTGTTATGTTTTATTCTAATATGCGTTTTATTAGGTCATTTTTCATCTTCTCAAGTTGCATATTGTTCAATTGGTCAAGTTCGGATGCCAGTCCCAAGGTGTTTGCCCGCCCCGAATCATTCAACTCAATCAACATTTTCATAGCCTGTGTATCGGGTGGCGAAAACTTTTTTGCAACCTTTTTTTTCACACACACCATTTTCCCCGTTTCAAACTCCGCACTAACCTTCTCACACCAAAAGCCTCCAACTTGCCCTAAATTTTGCAAATGCCAATCATTTTCATTCAGTTTGTAAAAATTCACATTACTTTTTATACCATCACCGCCCACATGGTTGTCGTGTTGTCTAGTCTCCAAGCCCTCGCTGTACCCATTTTTACGACCGCCCGCATCCTTATCTTTTCCACTACCCACCAAGCCTTCGCCACATTCTTTTTTGCAAACGCTATGTTTTTTATTTATATTTTTAGAATTGGAACCGCCACCACCGAACACCACTTTAGTGTTATTTTCATTAACCAATTGAATATTTGCAACACCTTTAGTAACTTCGGTATCTTGTGTATCCATAACATTTGGGACAGTTCCAACATTTTGAACCTCTGCAGAATCTTGCAAACCTCTAGCATCTCGTACACTTGTACCATCTTGAGTGTTCGCAAAATTTTTCTCAACCTTAAGTTGTTGGTTTTTATTTAACCACACATCTTCTTTTCCAAAATCACAACAAGAATCGTTTTCTTCAATTTGTTCACAAAAACCCACTTTGCACAAGGTTTTTGACTCCCCGCTTCCACTTTCGCCACAACCTACCGAACACGGTTTGCTTTGTCTTTTCAATTTTTCAATACTTGCATTGTTTCGAAATCTAAATCTCGCATTATCACCATTAAAACCATAAATTACTCCAAATGGCGTAAAAATTGCATTTTGTTTTTTGCAAAAAATGTATTCGACACCATTTTTCAATTCATAGTCGGCAGTTTCTTCCATAATTTCTCCGCCGATTGCTCGCTTATATAACGACTTTTTAATTTCATCCAAAAAACTTTCCGAATTATAACCATCCCCGCCTGCAAACTCTCCCATCATATCCACACAAACCATTCCATCCTCCAAAGCACCACCCTCCAAAGATGACTTCAGCCCGTCGCTTTCAACCTCCTTTGTAAAAAATTTATTTAATTTCTCATCACCAGCCCTATTCTTCGCTTCAAAACTTTCGTTAGTTTTTATTTCCGACTTTTTCCGTCCGCGTGTTCGTCTTTCACTTGGAAGGACCCGACCCGCCTCAATATCAACATTTTGCAAAACTTCATTTTGAGCCTTGTTTTTTTGTATTTTCCGCTTTTGTATCTTTTTATTTAATAGTGTTTCAGTTTTTGTATTACCATTCTCACATTTAAAACTCTCAACCTCATCACCATAACTATCACCCAAAGCCTCAGATACCTCACCGCAACTATCACCCAAAGCCTCAGATACCTCACCGCAACCATCACCCAAAGCCTCAAACACTTCTCCGCAACTACTACCCAAAGCCTCAGATACCTCACCGCGAGTATCATCTAAAACCCCAGAAACCTCACCGCAACTATCACCCAATGTGCAAACATCATCGCCGTCATGCTTTAATGATTTTACTTCCTCGCATTTATTTTCATTTTCCAAAAATTGCTTTTTACACCGCCTTTTTATATTTTTCACCTCAGGTCTTTCATCTAAAATGTTATCAATCAAATTCTTTTGTTTATTAGTTTTTGCTTGCATACTTAATTTTTACTCCTTATATTCCAATCTAAATTTCAACACTCTCATTTTTTAATTTTCTTTTGTAATACCAAAATAACAATCTTAAAAGCCACTCACAACTCTTTTTTTAGTTTATTTGGTGCTTCACATCAATTTTTACGATTGTTATGATTTTATAACAATCACTTGTTTTATTTAAAAGATTTGTTTCTCGCCGAACAAAAATTTTAAATTACACTCTTACTATACACCTACAATTTCCTATTTGCACGATTTTGTGTCACCACCCCTATAATTTGATACCCCTAAACCCCTTTAAAACAAAGGAAAAGATAGTAAATTTAAAAAATTTTTAAAGAAAAAGCCTCCACATAGCCAAAAATTATATTTCGACAGTATCCAAATCCGTCCACACTGCAGGGCCAATCTCCTCATACGACCGCTGTGAGGATGTAATATATGTGTCACGCTCGCGATACCTACCATAACTGTAGTTATAACTATTTTCTTGCATTTTCGCAATTTTTTTAGCCTCATCCTTCGCCCGATAATGCCACTCCAAACACTTTGACTTCCAATCGGTCAAACGATTTTTGCCAACATACCAACTCTTACTTTTATAATAATAGTAAAAATTCTCGGCATCAACCGACAACATCCCCTTTTCAATAAACTCTTTCACCTCTTCTATTGTCAACTCGTCCAAATTCACCGGCTCTTGCCCCTTTGCCTTTTCTCCATCCTCAGACTTTTGTTTTGAACTTTTCTCAATATTCTGTAAATTTTTGCGGGAATCCCCCTTAGGTTTTTTGTTTTTATATTTTAATACTTTCTCATTAACAAAATTATCACCTTTTATACCAAAAAACGCCTTTGCTTCTTCATATGTTAACTCAACATCTGAATCTTCATCCTCACATTCTGAGTTTTCATCTTCAAATATTGTATTTTTTGTATATTCCGCACTTTCTGTATCTTTTTTTACGCTTTTTTTGCTGACAATTTTGTTTTTGGTTTCACCATTTTTATTTTCGGCATCAAAAAAGTTATCAGCATTTTGACCAAAACTACTTTTTTCGTCAAAAAGCTGACCTTCTTCAACTGGATTGATATTATAACTATCTAAAATATCCTTATCACAATCTTGCTCTTTGCAAGCATTTAAATTACTCTTATTTATCGAAATTTTTTCTCTTTCTTTTTCTTTATACATTTCTTTTTCTTTACTCTTTTGAATAATATTTTTTTGTTTTTTATTTTTATAAGGATTATTTATATTATCTTTATATACCAACTTTACAATTTTCGTCCGTTTTTGTCCATTTTTGCCCATTTTCGTCAATTTCTGTCCATTTCTGCCCGTTTTTGTAAATTTGGGGTCAAATAAAAAACCCCTTTTTTCGGGATTTTGGCAAATTTTTATTACATTTTCACTTTCCGCCCCACGGTTCCTTTCTTCGCTTTCGTAAACTTTTTTGCTATTATAAATTCCACCACTTCCGTTATCGTTTTCGCACCAACTATTTCTTTCGTCTCCGTTATTATCTTCGCACCTACTATTTCTTTCATCTCCGTTATTATCTTCGCACCAACTATTTCTTTCGTCTCCGTTATTATCTTCGCACCTACTATTCTTTTCGCCGCCGTTATTATTTTCACACCTACTATTCTTTTCGCCGCCGTTATTATTTTCACACCAACTATTTCTTTCGCTTCCGTTATCATCTTCGAACCTACTATTTCTTTCGTCTCCGTTATTATCTTCGCACCAGTTACCTTTTTTGCTTTCATTATATATTTCGCTTTCGTTATTATCTTCACTTACCGACATTTCATTAATATTTGTCTTATAAATTTCATTTATTTTGTAATTTTTATCACTTTTTATATCGGTTATAATTGAATTATTAGATAAATTATCAATATTGGTATTATTTTTTTCAATATTTTTAAAATCATCCCCAACATTTTTTTGAAGATGAAAAATATTTGCCTTTTGGTTCTTGACCTCATCCACACACTCCTTTTCTTTGCAGATGTTCAAATTCCTCAATCCGCCCACGCAAGACTCACCCAAACTCTCACTACTTACAATTTTTCCGCTATTTATATTTTCATTTTCTACAACAAAAAACTCTCTTTTGCCAGTTTTTATATTACATTCTTTAGTTTTTATACCGCCATCATTATCACTTTTGGTGCCACTTTCAACTTCACTCTCCACACCATTTTCTTCAATCCTCTTTATATCGCAATTGTTTTCATTTATTAAACTGCATTCTTTTTCGCTTTTTGTATTATCATCAAAATTTTGAATATTTAAAAAATTTTCCGATAAAATCTTACTACTTTTATCTAAATCCCTAAAACTCTCCAACATTTCTCCACTTTTTCCGGCAATTGTAGAAACTCCACTATTTTCACATTTTTCGGTTAAATTTTTTAGCCCAGACACTAAACTCTGTCTATTTTTACCCGAGTTGGCAACATTTTCAAAATCCCCAACCACGACACTCTCGCCCTCAACTCCAGTAGTACTATCACCAAAACTTGCCCCAACTGACACCTTTTTAAAATCCGGAACCGAAGCATTTTCAAATGTTTCACTTACGGGCTCCACTGTATTAATCACTTGAAAATCAAATTTTTCGCCCATTTTTGCACTTGCATTTGAAATTTTAAGCTTCATATAGTTAAAAGCATTCAGTTCTTTAGGGTTAAAGGCGGTAATGTCGCACTCCCCACTAAAAACCAATTCGCACAAAGCGTTCATAACCCTCGCCCTTGAAAGGTCAGAACGAAGCCCCGCCAAAATAATATAAAAACTATCATTAAAATAAAAACCCGTCATAAATTTATCTCCTTAAAACTTAAATAAAACTAACAAAAACTTTTAATTTCAAAATTAAAATCACAAAATTGGACGCAAAAAAAACGCCCTTTCTCCCAACGCCACAAAAACGAAGGCTCCACAAAAACCAACATTCTTGTTTTTATAATTTTTTATCAACCATAACCACTTAAACCCTAACCGCCTACATTTTACAAACCAACTAAAAACTCGCGAGTGAATCTCTCCATTATTAGCATTCAGCCCTCTTTTTTCAAAAAGCCAACTATACCCCAAAGTCTACCGCCCCTCAGCACTCGCCACTTACCATAAAAACCCTAACCATTAATCGCCATAAACACCGCCCACCTCACCAGTCATCAACACAAAAATTCGCCACAGATAACTCCCTGCAAGTATTTCTAGCCATTCCCCAATTTTCGCCCTTCCGTTAAGCCCGCACTCCAAAAAACCATACTCAACCAATAACGCTTAACATTTGAAATTTCACTGTGTTTTAAAAATGTTCAAAATTTTGCAAAAACCAACAAAATTTTTGCAAAAACTATCATTTTAATGGCGAAATCTTGAATATAATGGGTTCACTCTCCGTGCCAACCGTTCCTTGTCTTTTTGAATTTCCGACATTGGTTCCAGTTCTGGATGCAAAGAAATATGGCGGTTCACATAATACCTCAACTCATCAAGCGCGTGGTCATCCTCTTTTATCGGCATATCCGACTTGCCCCAACGATAATTTTTCAATTCGCGAATCAAATTTACACAATTTTTAAAGATAAAAAGTCGCCTTTTGCCCGTAGAATCTTTCAAAAGTCGCTTCACACGATTTATTCCGCTAAAAAGTTCCTTATTAACTTTAGGATTTACATAAATATTGCACTCGCGAAAAAGTTCGGTAACCGATTTTGGATTATTTAAAGTTGTCTGATTTGCAGCACTATCAATCAACGCATCAACACCCCCAAAACAATTCTTTTTCCAATCAAGCCTATCCGAAATTGCCAAAATCATTTCCGAATGATAATCCACCGACCGCCCCTTTTCAAAATGCTCGGCAATAACATAAATATTTCCGGTGTATGGGTCTACCGCATACCAATGTGCCGAAAGCGGATTATTGAGCCCAGGGTCAATAGAAATTATATCCTGCCATTCCCGTGGAACCTCAAAAGGCTCAACCACATTTTCAAACTCATCAAACTCGGGATACACCAATCCACCCGAATCCAAAACGAATCGCCCAAACTCACGCGCTTCCAACTCATCTTTTGCAAGAACTCCCCTCAACCGCTTCACTTCGGAATCACTCAAAAACGGATTATCCGCCCACGAAAAAAAGGAATAATACACTTCAGGGTCGTGTAATGTATTCAAATAAATTTTATCATAAACAAAAGTTTTCCCCAATAGTGGCGTCATCGTACAAAAAATATCCCCCTTGCGGTCAAGCGTTCGCATCACACATTCGGTATAAATATCCTCGGGCGGTTCCTCGTCAAACCAAACATAGTCCAAACTCGCCCCCTGAAATTTATCTCGCCCCTCTTCGACCGACTTAAACCCAATCGTAGAAATCTCTCCCGAAACATTTTTCACCAAAATTCGCTCAATTATTCCATTTTCAGGACTAGATTGACTCCCCGAACTCATCACAATACCTTCAATCCACTTGGGGTCAAGATAACTCAACACCTTTTTTTGAGCAACATCCTTTTGAACTCGGGTCGAAAGTGACACCACCCAGCCGTCCGTTCTCGGTTTATTCTCACGGAAAGGATGAATCCCCCTCGCCATATACACACATTCTACCGCCCCACACTCGGTTTTGCCCGTTCGGTTCCCGCCAAACACAAACCGCACTCTTTTGGGGCTTTTGTGAAATTCTATTTGCTTCTTATGAACCACATCCCCCACATTATAATTATAAATTTTCTGCTTCTTTCTCCTTTTAAGTTCATCAACAACCGTCATTAAATCTTTAAAATCTTGCCTATCCATTAAAACCTCCTTTAACCTTTCAATTTTTTAAGTTACCTTTTATTATTTTTATTGCGTTTGTTTTTTGTTATGTTTTTATAACAAAGCATAATATTTTTGCAATTTTTACATTTTTATAAAAACACAATTCCACTATACAACAAGAATTTCACTTTTGCTCAAAATTGTGTCAGCCCCCACATTTTTAAAGCGGGCTATATCGCTGAAATTTTCAATAAAACAGCATAAAATTATGAAATTTTAAATTTTTTAAATTCTCATCACTTTTTATCATAATAAACTCATTTTTTAAATAACTTTTATATTTTTAATCCAGACCTTAATTTTTAAATTTTGGCATTTTAATTTCAAAATTTTATATTCCTAAGGTCCTCCATTCACAATTTTTTAATCTACATCACCAACTTTTTGCACCCAGTTCCTCCATTCATCATTTTTAAATCTACATCACCAACTTTTTGCACCCTGTTCTTCCATTCGCCATTTTTAAAACATACCAATCTTCAATTTGCACACATACTATTTATCATTTCAAAATTTTAAAATTTCCGAACCCTCCATCCTCATAGTATGCCGATTAAATTTTCTACATTTCCCCCATTTGGCATTTTCCCTCTTCAAATTTTTTCCCTTACCCACAACCTCATATCCAATTCCCACAACTCTTTCCATTTCTCACCTTCCACAACTTTGCCACACAATATCCAAACATAACTTTTTATCTAACACTTAACATTTTTCACCCTAGCAACATCACACATTTATTTTTTTTACCTATTGCTCTATCATTAAATTTACGAATAATCAAAACTCACCGCGTTTTGCATTTTTTTCGGCAACATTCGACGGAATAATTTTTGCTCTTGTTGTCAAAAATCATTACAATTATTTTTGACTATGTAAAATGGTTCGAAACCAACAGTGAGGTTAATATGAAGCCTAAATTTTTATATTATTTTTTATTTCTTGTATTTTCACTATTAATAATTATTTCCAGCCTTTTTTTTAAAAAAATTATATTTGAAAGTTTATCCGATGTCTCTTCTTTTAAAAGTTTCCAAACATATTCATTCACTAAAATGCAAGTAAAAAATTTTACCGCCAAAAACCCCGAAAACTTTAACACAGCCACTTTAAAAGACGCCACTTTTTGCACAATCGCAAATGCAAAAGCAATCGAAAACACCGCAACTTCTTCGCGGTTCCGTGAAATCTTGACCGACACCCCACTTTTTAAAACCACCTCAGACGACGACGGCAACCTTTCGGGAATCTATTTTTTGCTTCCCAAAACTTACTATGTCGAAATTGTAAAATCCTGCACATTGGACAGCGGAAAAATTGGTTTTAAAGTAAATTATGGCGACTTTTCGGGTTTTGTTCGTGCCGAAAGCCTCTCTGAAGAACCCTCAACAATTTCCACAACCCAAATCGGAACCACCATAACCCTATACTCCGATGCTGGCACATACATCCGCTCCACCCCCGAAATTTCCAACAACCGCATCCGTATCATCCCGCAAGGCACAACCGACATAATCTACATCGGCTCCATAATCGGTGACACCCCATCAGATGGCACTGGCAATCTTTGGTATATGGTTGAATACAATTTTGGCGACACCTCCACACTTTTAGGATATATATATTCCGAACGCGCAATCTTAAGCCAACCCCTAGTCGACCTTAAAAAACCCGAAACTTCTACACCACCAGCAACCGCCTCACCAAACACCGACAATCTCACACCAACCGCCACCACAAAAAAACCGACACTCAACCTTTCGGTGTCGCCCGCACTAAAATGGGCAATCGCTCTACTCTTCATAATCCCCGCAATTGTAATTTTTCTTTTACTCATCAAAAAGCCAAAGCGACGCGTTTTGGACACCCCTCAGCCCGACCCTCCTTTCGAACCGTTCTCAAATTCAGACAAAAACAACTTCACCTCAACCGATTTTGATATACTTCCCGAATTCGCCGAAACTTCAAATTTCACCAATTTTTCACAAAAAAACGACAATATTTCGCAAATTTCCGAAAATTTTAACCAAAAAAAACTAAAAAATAAAAAAATATCCCAAAATCTACAAAATAACCTAAAAAACCCCACCAGCGACAATTTCGACAACATCCCCTCTAATAACCCCTCAAAGTTCGGCAACTCCACCAACAACGGCAACAACCCAATCGCCATAGAAAAAATTTCAAATCTGAAAAATTTTTCTAAAAACCACCAAAAACGCAAAAAATTCTCCCTAAATTCACAAAAAGCCTTAAAATTTTCTAGAGACTTTGAACCATATGTAAATTTCAAAACAACTTTGGAAACCGCTAAAGAGTTGACACCCGACACTTTCTCAAGCCCCACCACCGAGTTTATATCCACCACCCCCAACAATTCCGCCACGGAGTACACTTCAAACACCTCACCTTTCCCCACTAAAGGCATTACAACCGACACCCACACCAATTTAAACACCTTTACCAATTCCACCACAGAGTTTTCTTCAAGCACTCTACATTTTCCTACCCAAAACTTTCCCGCCAACACCAACACTGGTTCAAACACCTTTACCAATTCCGCCACCGAGTACGCTTCAAACACCTCACCTTTCCCCACTAAAGGCATTACAACCGATACCCACACCAATTTAAATGCCTTTTCCAATTCCGCCACGGAGTTTTCCTCAAACGCCCCACATTTCCCTGCTCAAAACTTTTCCGCCGACACCAACACTCGTCTCAATAAAGAATTTTCCCCTGACACATCTACGGATTATTCTAAAAATTTTTCCCACAACACCTCTTCTGGCTCCAACCCACAAAATTTAACCCTACTTTCAGAAAGCCCAAATTTTACCAAAGACTTCCATCATTCAACCACGACACCCTCAACTTCCAACATTCAACCATCCAAGCCCCAAAACTCCGCCTCTTTTCAAAACACCACTTCAAACTTCAACTCCACAAACATCAACTCCGCCAACCTTAACTCCGCCTCTCAATATTCAGACCCTAAAAACTCCGTCTCTTTTCAATCTGACAACCCAAACATTTACACTTCCAACTCCCCATACAATAATACAGAAAATAAATCATCCTTTCCAAAACCAACCCGCCTTGAGAACTCCTACGGCGAATATTTTTCGGACACACAAAAACTGAAAAAAAGCATAGAAAATGCCGACCCCATTTCAAGGCCGACATTCCCAAAAATAAATATAGATGAAACCGAATATTCGGAAGACTTTTCCATTTCCACACCATTTTCAAGCGTCTTGGGTTCCACAAACAACACACCCCCCTTCCGCAATCGTTTCAATAAAAAATAACCAAACCACACTCCCCCAACCGCCTCAATTAAAATCAATCAAACCAAATCAATAACACACTAAACCGACCGCCCATCCGGATAGGTGGGCGGAACTTATACATCCCCTCACCCCTACCTTGTCAACATACCGAATTGTTTATACAACCATTTTTCAGTGTACCCGCGTGCGACAAGAAAATTTGTCAACTTGGTAAAAATGCGGTTTGCACGCCTATAAATTGTTCGCCTGCTCATTTCCTCCAAAAGTGCCGACCTCGTATCCTCGTCGAACACAAAATATCCAATAATCATCAAATCGTACTCATCAAGTTCCTTTTTAAGCCTATTAATAAAAAATTTCAACTTCAAGTATTGTTTTTTCCGCTCGGTCAACTCAATCAACTCGTTAAACATATTCTCCACCGAACCAAACTTCGCACACTCGTTGTAATCCAAACTCAACACCGATGCACGGTAAAACATATTGTCAAAATGCTTCACACACATAGCAATGCACGGCTCGACCTTGATAAAAAACTTAATCCATTCTTTATGTGTCCAATTCTCAGAGTCCCGTCGATTGATTTTCATATTCAAAAGTTCGCATTTTCGAACATCTTCCGGAACACTTCCAAACCCGATCTCACCGACCTTCATCCCGATAACTAGACTTTTGCCCAAATCGTCGTTCGCATAATCCTTTTTACTTGCAGACCCTTGACCTTCAATTGGTTGATTTGCATTATTTTGATTTTCAATTGATTGATTTGCACTTTTTAGATTTTCAATATTTGGACTTGTTCCCCTTTGATTTTCTACATTCTGAGTGACACCATTTTGAATTTCTAAATTTTGACCATCAATTTTTTTATTGTCTTTATTCAAATTTTGTTCATTTTTTTCTGAAAAATCGACATTATTTTCATCGGTCGAAATTTTGCCCATTCTGTCAGAACTCGTATAAAAGCCCCCATCAAGAGTGATTTTGCCTAATTCGTGTCTCAAAGCCCCAAGCCCCATACCATCGTCACCGAAACTTGTAATGCCATCAACCCTAAGCCGTGTTCGGTCGTCCGAAACTTCGACCCCTTCGCCGTACACCGCCTCCGGACTTCTAAGAACAATCGTCGAAAGCCCGCTCATTCCCAAAAACCTATCCGAGAGTTTTGGGGAATACAAATCTTCTTCGCAACCTACATTTGTTGGAGTTTCAAAAATCTGAATATTTTTACTATTTTCATACACATCGTCCGACTTCTGAACACTTTCATACATTTCTTCGGGCTTTCCAACACTTCCATACATCTCTTCCGACTTTCCAACACTTCCATACATTTCATCGGGCTTTCCAACACTTCCATACAAATTTTCAGACTTTCCAACACTTCCATACAGATTTTCGGACTTTCCCGTATTTTCCACCAAAACATCCGACTTTCCAGCACTTTCATACATTTCTTCGGGCTTTCCAACACTTCCATACAGATTTTCGGACTTTCCCGTATTTTCCACCAAAACATCCGACTTCTGAACACTTCCGTACATTTCTTCCGACTTTCCAACACTTCCATACATCTCTTCCGACTTTCCAGCACTTTCGTACATTTCTTTCGGCTTTCCAACTCTTCCGTACATTTCTTCAGACCTTCCAACTCTTCCGTACGGATTTTCAGACTTTCCAACACTTCCGTACGAATTTTCGGACTTTTTCTTACTATCAACCAAAATGTCTATATTTACAACACAATCACTCACTTTATCCAAGTTTTTACCATCTTCCGTACTACCCACATTTGCCATGCTTGGAACCCCACATGTCCCAATAGCCGAAATTTCATCCGTTTTTAAATCCGAACCTCCAGTAATCCCATAACCAAAAGCACTTTTCCCACCGACACTCGAAACCGCATCCACTCCAACATTCAGAACCTCATTCGCCTCACCAGTCAAAACCCCACTCGCCTCGCAATTTAAAATTTCATTCGCCTCACCAGTCGAACAATCTTCCATCTTAAAATCTGCAAGGTTATTCACCCCAAAATTTGAAATTTTACCCACTTCAAAATTGGAACAATTTTCATTCGCCAAAATTGACTTTGAGGCAATTTTTTTATGCATATTTTTCCGTCTATTATAAATTTTATCCAATATGATTTTGGGAGTAAATTTTACATTTTCTTCCCTCGCCCTCATAGTTTTGGCTAACGACTTCGCTAATGGAAAATCGCCCAAATCGGCAAAATTTTTATCATCAATATTGTCTGACATACCTCTACCCGCCAATATTGAAAAACTATTGGAATTATCTTTTGTTTTGTCTAACATAATATTTTTAAAATTACCCCTTTTTGTTTTTGGTTGTCTTTCAATTTTATCACATTTTGTGTATGTTTCACAATCGAACGTTGCTCCTTTAACATAGTTTTCTTGAAAATTTTTGTCCCCAACATTTGCCCCACAAAAATTTGCTAAATTATTCATAAAATTCTCCTTAAAAATATTTTTGATTTGACCACCAATCGTGGTCTTCTTGACATAAATTTTAATGCAA
This sequence comes from uncultured Lachnospiraceae bacterium, assembly GCA_964432825.1. GTDB lineage: Bacteria > Bacillota > Clostridia > Christensenellales > UBA1242 > UMGS1908. The sequence continues at coordinate 70,008 of CAYSOX010000004.1, read as the reverse complement.
TACATAACCCAAATTTAGTAATACCTTATCCCCCTTTTAAACCATCCGCTGTCACCAAATCTTGGAACTTGAAATTCCTCTTTTGAACTATTTTGAACCACCGAATTTTGGAACCGCCAAAGCCTTTTTGAACCGCCAAAGATTCCCCAATTTTGGAACCTCACCCGCCCAAAATACGACAAACATCATCACCAAAACTTAAAGTCAACAACCAATCTGTTGTATCACTCGCCTCAAATTCACACCCATTTAAGCCCCAACAATCGCCCGCCCCAAACGGCATTTTCTCCAGTTCCAGCACCATCATCCGCTTAGGTTAAGACGCCATTACCTCGACCGCTTAGGTTAAGACTCCAAACCTCGACCGCCTCAAAAAGCCCCTCAACCTATAAGGTTCCAACACCCACAACCGCTTCCGCCCAAGTTTCAACCCGCCTCAAAAACGCGATTTCTTACAGCGATTTAAGAATATAAAAGCCAAAGCATCAAACAGCCAACCAAAATCCTCAGCAAAACGACTCCGCCCCGCATTAAAATTTAGTTATGAAATAATAACAATTTTGTAAATTGTCCGAAAACTGAATAAAATTTTAAGAAAAAGCAAACCGCTGTAGCCCTTTAAAACAAAGGAATACAGCAAATATAAAAACTTCAACAACAATACTTTTTGTCAAAAAAACAATTTACAATTTGATATTACAACACAAATTTTTGCCTTGCACGATTTTGTGTCACGCCTCTCCAATTTTCACCCCCGAAAACCCCTTTAAAACAAAGGAGAAGAACACAAAATTAAGAAATTTTAAAAATTTTTCCACACACCCCAATACCCCCATTGAACAAAAGCCCCGTCCCTACAAATTATAGGTAAATTTGGCAATGGAGAACGATGTTGAGATATTATAAATTTCAAACTTTCTCCCGCAAACTTCCTTCCCCGCAGGTTTATTCTGTAATAAATCACTTTTATAGTTATAAATAAACCCATAATCTATTTGTTTAATCTTAGGATTTTCAGCATCATCATATGTTAGATTTTAGAAACAAAACCAGCAAACCAACACAAGCATATAGCCCTATAATAAATTTCCTCCAATCATCCTCGCCGTTCCAATCAACTCACCCCCAGCAGGTTTATTTAGTTTTAGAAACAAAACCACTAAAATAACACAAAAAACCATCAAATCTTCTACCACAAACCAATCACAACACACATCAATCCAGCCCTCACGAAACCAACTCACTCCTCTCGGTTCGGGTAGGTGGGCGAAACCAACTCACTCCACTCGGTTTGGGTATCACTCACAAAACCTAATCCCCTATCCTCACACTTTTTTTCACAAATAATTTCGAAAAATGGCGAATTTTAGTTGCTTTTTATTTCGCTAATATATATAATATATATTGTAAATGGCAAGTACCGAAATTCCAGTGACTTTCTGAATTGTTCACACTGGTAAATCTCAAAACAATTCTTATTTTTAAAGCCGCGACACATCTTTAAAAATAAATAATTTTACAACCCTTCCCACTCCATATGGGAAACCCATGATTCGCACTATGAATCACAACCCTTCAAAATTGCTTGCCATTTACATTTTTTTTGTAATAAAAACATAATAAAACACCAATGCTAAAAGGGAGAAAGTTATGGCAAACCAAAGAAGTAATTTCAAAAATTTAGTAAGGAAAAGTTTTAAAGTACTGCAAAACAGTTTTAAGTATACGGCTGTTATTTTTGCGGTACTTTTATCTTTAACGGCATTTACCGGCTGTTCGGCGGCTGATGTTCGCAAGGCATTATTCGGCAACACCACCACCGCAGACACCGATAGCCTCGGTCGAACACTGCTGACCCCAGTCACACTAGTGCATAATAGTTATAAATACATAACAAATACAAATGGAGAATCCATTCCGGTAACGGATGAAACAACGGGCTCCATCACTTTTGTTGATAATCCTTATGCACAAAATGTAGTAGGCGGAGCAACGGCAGGTTTCAGTTGGGCAAACTACCAAATTGTCGTTGATGGCAGAAGTGTATATTTTGAACCTCGTTTTAAAGACGAACTAAAAGCCACCGGCGAAATAGTTGCAACCAATGAGATTTTTTCTCGTTTCGGAATTACCGCATCTTCTGGTTTAATTTTCTCTAACAATTCGCGTGCGGACGAATGCAAACTAAATAAATTCTACCCTACTTCTTCGGATTATGATTTCTATATTGTAACCACCAACCTTGATGGCACCACCACCAAGACCACAGCAGATAAGTCATACATCTCCCTAGAATACCGCTTAATAGTAAAAAATCTTATCACTGGAGCGGAAGTTCATTATGATGAAAGTGATAATAAATATGTTGTAAAAGAAGATAAGTTACAAAACTATGCCAACGCAATTGAATTCCGCGTGGTATTTAACCCTCGTCTTGAAAACGGCTCAGAAACCCGTACTCTAAAGGTTCGCCGTATCGTTCAAGAAGGCTCACAAATATATGGAAATAGTAATTTATCTAATACATTAGTATATAATGCCTCAAAATTGACCTTTGAGGTTGATAGTTCAAATAGTTCAGAAATCGGTTTTGCCGAACTTTCTACCGAAAAAGTAAACAACAACGGAGTTTTAGAAGACAAGTTCTATTTCTTCAGCAAAACCACCACATATAGTTCAGAAAATAAAGCAAATTATACCACCGGCCTTACCGGATACTTCCCTGTAGGTCGCCAAGTAAAAGTTAACCGAACCTACCCAGGCACACTTGCATCGGGCAATGAAATTTCCTCTGTAAGTAGCGGAAATTACGCCTTACAAAGTTGGACGGTAAATAGTTACCGTGGCGAAGTTGACACCACCGTTTTAAATGCATCTGATGAACCAAATGCCTCATTCAATGAAGTTTACAGCGGAACCCCACTAAGCAATAGCGAACTAAAGATTTTGGAAGAATCCAACCTTGCCAACCACTCAAGCAACAATTACCTAGGTGCAAATTGCTTAGTTTCAGATGCTCATGCTGAAGCACATTTCGTTTACCAAAAGAATCAACTCGTTTCCACCGACCTTAATTATCTTACCCTTTTAGGCTCACCAGTAACAGACGAGCCATTAACTTATTCTGTCCGCCCAGCCGTTGGTGAGTATTATTATAAGAACGGCTCTACCATAAAAACCACGCTTAATTCTGGAACGGGCAATCAATATCTATACTTTGAAGCCATTGACAAAAATGCAAAAACCTCTACCCTAACCGTAGTTTCAAACAGCGCAAACCATGGCAATATCTTCAAAGCAAACTATGCCAAAGTTAAAAATTTCACAATCAAAGGTACCGCATATGACGGAGACAACGGACTTTCAAAACTAGCCGGCTTAGACTTAAATGTATACACCAGAACCCTTTCCGGCTCAACTTGGATAACCGCTGTAAAGCAAGGCACAATCAACGCTCCATCTTTGGTATCCACCGGCACAAATGGAGAATTCACCATTTACGGCTTAAGTTTAACCGACTTTTTACTAGGTGGAGCATCATCAAATGTCGGCAACCCATACAATATGTATTCAGCAAGTTACTCAAAGTTAGACTATGCTGGAAACATCAAGGGTCTAGCCGTTGCAAATGAAAAAGCAACCAACGGCAAAACCTTTGGAGATAAAACCGGTGTTAGCATCATTGCCACCACCAAAGACCAAAACTCTAATTTAAATGTTAACCTTATAGTAAAAGACAATGACGGCAAGTTTGTTTCAATAGAAGATTGCGACATAGATATTTCATATGAATTAATCAGTGCAATATCTTCCGACCCAGATGAAAACGGCTATGTAACCACCGATGTATTACTTTCTACCCTTCTACCAACCGACCACCGCTTAACTGGTTACAACATCCAAACTTTCTCAAATAGCGATTGCAAATTAGTATACTTTGACCCAGTAAACCAAAAAACTTACGAACTAATAGCAAGCAAAAAAGTTTCTGGAAGTGGCGACTCAGACGGATACATTTACACATTAAAAGAAAGTGAAATTCCAGTAGGAACCATAAACACCGCATCCGGCTTAAAGATTGAAGAAATAGACATAGTCCAATTAAACAACGAAACATTGTATAGCACAGAAACAACTATTGATAAGAAAAACTACAAATTTCATTTCGATTACGATATTTTAGTAAAATTTGACACAACCCAAGACGCTAACAAATTTTACAATAAGTTGGTTGCTCTACGCAAAAGCAACGGGAAAAACGACGAAGCAGGGCTTGATGCAACCATTTCAGGCAATGTTGTATACTTAAATAAAGACCGCATTGTTGCTACCAAAAACGTGGATGATACCTACAGCCTTTACTATGTCGTAGTTACAAAAAAAGAATCTGAAAACTCCAAAGAAGTTTGTTTTGATTTAGATAGAAGTTCAGGTGCAGACAATGCAAATTATATGGATGTTCGCGATTATATCTACATCCAACCATCCTTTAATTTTGAGTTCACAGAACTTAACCTTAAGATTTCAGGAACTGATGAAAGTATTTATTATTCATTCACTACTCAAGATCCAATAAAAGCCTTCCACACTGTAACTGAAAATGAAACCACAACCATCGTCCCTGCTGATATAAAGCTAAAAGACCTATCCCCATTCTCAAACTCTGATAAAACTTTAACTATTTTAGACATTAAAACGGGTGATTCAAGTTCAATTGATTCACTTAACGAATTAGACAACCCTACCAACTTAACAGCAAAAACTGTTTATATTGCAAACAATGTAACCGAAAAAAGTGTTGAGAATGATTTAACCACAGCAACTAAGGTTGTAGAATTAACTTTTGAGCGAGATTCCGAACAACAGAAGATGTATTTAACCTTTGAAGGATTTAACCTAACTCGCGTTACCGAGGACGGGAGCACTTGCCATTACATTTCATACAATTCAAACAATATTAAGCGTGCAGTTACCAACTTCAAAAGTCCTTACATCATAAAGAGTGCGACACCAAAATCTTCTACTCCATCCACCAAGGTCCTACAAATCTCCCTAACCGATGAAGCGATTAAAAATGGTAAATCACTATATGAATTTGGTTTATTCAACTCCACCGAGGCTAAAAATCTAACTTCGGTAATCAGCGAAATTTCAAAATCCAATAGCATTACCAATTACTATTACAATATATTGCGTAACGACTTTATTTTAGAAGTTTATGCACCGGGCAATTTAAAACCAAGATATTTACAAGCAATTTGGGAAGGTCCTAGTGGAATATACTCCTTCCATGATGTAACCGCCCAAATTTCCGGCAATAGTTTCACCAGTTCAGAAATTTTGCTAACTGCATATGAAACTTATGAAGATGTTTCTGGAAATACCTATTTCCTTAGAAAGTCAGCAAACGGCTTAACTTTTGCCCCATCTGCAGATAATGCTGAAGGCTACCGCACAACAATAATCCTTAAAAACACAAAAGTAGCAAACACTATTTCATTCACCACCATAGACGGAAAATCCCTTAAGTTAAGATTAAATGCAAATTCGCCAACCTATTACACTTACACCACAAATTATTTTGATAAACTTAAACTTGACGATTCTGGCAACAGTGTAGTAGATTCTGCCCTTTCAATGTCTGAAAACTCTTCAAACGCTAACATTGCAACAGAGGCAGAAAACCGTGCAATTATCAACATAAAACTAGCCGATGGAAAATCTATCAATGCTTACCAATTGATGGAAGAAAATATATATAAATATGATGGAACCGAAAAAAAAGACAAAAATATATTCTATGGCGACATAAAACTAATTAGCACCAACACCACCCTTTTAGGTGTAGACGCGTTAAATAGTTTGACCAAATATTATAGTTTTAGAGATGAAGAAAATTCTAAAACCTACCTAGTTGCCGAAGTTGGAAGCCGTATTCCACATGGTTCATCTGGTTACACCGTAAAATACATATATTGCTTGTTGGGTCAAATTGCAGATGCCGAAAAAGACGATACTTACACCCAATATATAAATACTGAAAATAAGATAATATTATTTGAAAAGAGCGACGACTCCGTAGACATTAAAAATAATTACACCACCGGCACAGGAATAAATAGTTTAATTTATGAAAATAAAGGAAAGTCGTCATCCGAACTAAATAATTTAATTTCAAAAATTAATGATAATATCAAAGTCAACGGCAGTATCTCATCAGAAATTGCAATCAACACTTTCTTCAACCCACTATCACAAAATTCTTATTATGATATGAGCAATACGGCACCAGCAGTTGACACACTAGTTAAAAGCAAACTTACCTATGTTTACCAAGAAACTGACGGAAGTCTATCCACAATTGTTTTGGAAACCACTTCAGATAACGGAACCACAAGCACCAGTTATTTAATCAACGGTATGTATGCAATAGATTATGCAAATATAGATGAAATTAATATTGCTAGCACACCAAGATTTGTTACCGAAGTTAACATAACAACAGATGAGGGCACCATCAAAGCACTTGCATATGTGACCTATATCCGTACTTCTATCACAATTAAATTATATGTTTTAGCAAATTCTTCAGTAGAAACTACAACCGATGGTACAACCACCACAAATACTACTGATTATGCCTTTTCATTGTCTAACGGCAGATACACCGCACTTGCAGGATACCTAACAAGCTTAGATATCACCAAGACCGAATCTTCTGAGTTCAATGTTTCTAATTTCAACAATTCTTCAAATGAAACAACTAAAGTTGAGACTATTCTCTTTAAAGAGGATGACTCTAACTATAAAAGGTATAAATATGATTCAACTTTGGGCTTATATGTTTTAGACAAAGAATATATCGACGGCAAAAACGAGTTAAATGATTCTAACTTTAGTTGCCTAAATCTTCCACTTCTATATTCTTCTACTTCTACACTTTCATTCAAAATAGGCTATGGTGGAATATACGCACTAGAAAATAAAACCAACCCTTCAATCACCTTCACCGACAATACATTTGTTTCCACCTCTTCAATTGGTAAAACTTCATTTACCGCAAAGGAAATTTCCATTTCCAAAATCTCTTATATTAGAGGCACCGCACAATCTTTCGAAATGGAATCTTCAACCGACAACATTTCAAACTACACCTTCAATTTGAAAGATTCTAGAGGAAATTTGGTTGAAACAATCAATGCATTCAAATTCCGCGGTACAGATGAATATGTAACCTTCAATAGTTCACTAACCAAGGTTACCGAACACAATGTTTCAATAAAAAACACCGCCGACTTAACCGAAGGTTCAAACAAAACCGAAACCGACAGCGTGTTCAAAAACACCCTACCAGATGAAAACACCGTTATTTCAATTTTTGATAAAGATTCATCTTGCAGTCATAAAGGCAATTGGATATTAGAGGGCGTAACTTTCTCAACCACCGCAACCAATAGTTCAACATCCATAATTTGCTATGTTTACCCATCAGACTTAAAAGCAAATTCGGTAAACCTTACCTTCTCGTTCAATGGAGAAACTTACACCACAACACTATACAAAACCACAAGACTAGAGTCCGGCAAAACTCAAAAGGCAATCACCACCGCCGACGGCAAAGCCTTAAACTTCTTTGATTGTGAAAATGGTAATGCCGACGAGTTCGGTACCGATACCGGCTTAGAAACAGGGCACCGATATTTTGTATACAACACCACATTAAAAACTCTTCCAACCGACCTAAAAGACCGCAACCAAACATCCCTACTTTCAAGTTACATTGCAGATACAAACTCTTCTTTCTATTACCAAATAATTTTAGATGAAAATGCAACTATTGTAGGCTTTAGAAAACTTAGTGGTGTTAAAACTACCACATTAGATGGAGACAGTAATCAACAAGTTATCTTATTAAAAAATGGTGTTGCACAATTTACTTACGATTACTTCATTCTTGATGGTAATGTAAGTGTTACCGACACCGCTTCTTCGGTTTCACTTTCAGTAGACAATAGTCTTTGCACCGAAATAACCCGAAACATCTACTTGTATTATGATTTGGAAACCGTCAAGTTCCGCACCAAAATTGGTAGCGAGTTCGTAACCCGCAGTTACTCTTTCTTCACCAGTGTAATTGGCGAAACTTCCGATGGCTCAGATATTATCTACTTTGGTCAAATCTCAAACTTCGCTGACCGCTTGTTTAAACTTAATGAGACTAGTCAAAACAGCCTTGCAAATAGAAATTTTACTAATTTTGAAGAACTTGCTGCAGCCCTAAATATTTCAGCCTATGATGTAGATAACGATAACGACGGAAAATCTATCATCAAGGGTGATACCTTACTTGCAGTCGGCAAGGCTATTCAATATCTATTCAATAGTTTTGAAAATAACAACTCCGACATATACCTAAATTACAATTCTACCCTATCCCACATTTATAGATTTTACCGTCTAATGGGCGCAAAGATTGACCCTGCTTACTACTACTATTTCAAACCAGTAGAAGTTTCAAACGGAATCAGCGCCTACATAACTCAAGAAAAGGTTAATGCAAATGAATCCATCCTTGAAACCGTTTATTTCTACAAAGGTTCAAACGGCGAAAATATTGAGTTCAACGGTCATGTATATTCAGAAAAGGATTACTCTTCAGCAAAGATTATCCAAACTCTAGTTTCATACAATAACGACGGCACCACAAACACCTATTATATTGCAAAAGAATCCACCGGAGAAATTGGCTTATATGCAAAACTAGACAGCACCACCGGTACACTTTCTGGAAAGATTGAGGATATTCGCCTTTCACTTTCTACAAGTGGCAACATTTTCGGAACACAAAATGCCGTTATCCGTGAATCCGATGGCAGTTTCACAAATGTTGAATACACCACCTACTTCATCATAACCGGTGCAGACAATGGCAAACTTTGTTATGCAGTCAATGACGGCACTTCAACCCGCTATTACTCATCTATTGAAGAACTTGTATATAATGAAAATGCAAACGACCCATCAGCCGAAACAAAATACACCGAAGTAATTCACCAAGACGGCAGTTATTACGATGCTTCAACCATTTCAGTAGACCATTATGAATATTCACTAGACGGCGGAAAAACTTACCACATTGCTTACTTTGATGGCACAGATTACTATAGTGACCTACATGCCGAATACAAAGCAATCATTAATGGTAACGAAATCACCGTATACCGCGATGCCGACGGAAATTATTACAAATCTCGCACCGCTTGGGGATATCAACAAAAACTAGATAGCGAATTGATAGACCTAGTTAAAATTGGCAACGATTATTACACCGCATCGGAATTGGATTACTACCTATTACAAACCACCGAATCCGGCAAAGATGTAGTAATATACAATAACCGCACCTATTCAAAATCTGCTCAATATATCACCACTCAAATAAATATGTTATTAAACCCTGCCCTAGATTATAGAACTTTCAGCGACGATATATTGTTTGCAAGCCCATACACCATATATAATATGGCAAGATATAACGGAAGAACATTTATTGCCGGTGTCGGAACCGCAAGTAAAGGTGGCTCACACTTCTACAGTTTTGACCTAGATGCCGATGACGATACCACCGAATACTTCAACTACCGCATATATCTAATGAATAATATTATATATATATCATTCGCAGATGTTACAGTAACCGACTCAAATTTAAATACTTTAATTACAGAAAACAAACTTCTTCCACTAAACGAATTGGTAGAAGGTAAAGAAATTATAATTGCTCTATATGACGAAACCGGTGCAAGAAAAACCGACGACGATAACAACCTAGTTTCAACCACCTTCAAGGTTACCAAAGAGTTCTTAGATGCTATCTCAACATCCGGTCAAAGAGTTGACCTTGTAGACGGCGAAGAAGTTACAATTGATATATTAAACGACCAAAATTACCCATACATTTCAAATGTGCTATGCGTATTTGAAGCCGACAAAATTGGTATTTGGAATGACACCATAGATAAAGTAACCCCATCGCTTGTAAGCGACGGCATCGAATACGGAAATTACACAAAGATTCATAAAGTAAACGGAAATTATTACCAAACACTTATTAACACCTACCGCTTAACCGACGACCAACTTTCAGAAATCCCAGCAAGTTACACCATTTATTACCAACTTTGCGATGTAAATGTGAATAACAATACTGTGTCTTTAATTGAAAAATTCAATTCGGTAAGCGACTTAATTAATAGCATAAATCGTTTAGTTTCCGAGGGCAAAACTCCAGACTATATTTACTCACTTGTAGAACTTGCCGAATATGATTTACCTAGCGGACTAACCGCATCCGTGCTTGCAACCGTAAAAGATAACCAACCAGTTAAGCAATACTTAAACCCAGTAGACGCTAAATATATCCAATATGCTTATAGTTCAAAGGTTGGCCATGGCTTAACCGAGGGCGTAAACTTAAAAGTTAATTACACCTTAACCAACTTAGTTATAGATGCCTCTACTTCAGTTATAGATTCGGTAGAAGTTAATGGCAACACATTAACCACCACTTATAATGATGGCACAAAGGTAATTCGCACAATCAATGCCAACTCTTACCATTTAATAGATTTAATCACCATAAACGGCAAGAAGTTAGGAGACCTTGCATCTACCGGCAAAGCAGAAATTAAAACCTATTACGATTACACCGCATTACATAAATTATCTTATGCCGAAGTTCAATCTATCCTACCTATCCTTTCAAACGAATTAGCATTAACTGAAAATGATGTTACCGACAAAGTCGTTTACTCATCTGACGGAACGGCTCGCGGATTAGATGGTTCTCTTACCGAAACTTATAAGTTCGTTGACCCAATCACAAACATCACCTACTTCAACCTAGAAAAAGCCCCTAATGACAACATCACTGCAAATATTTACAAATACAATAAACTAGGTTTATTAGAAAAGGTAGAAGAGGCTTATCCAAGTTCATTTGCTTACCGCTTTAAGTTTGATGACAACCTAAATATATATAATTACATTTCAACTTCAGGCGACTACCTATATTACACCACATTTGATGCTTCCGACGGAGTTGACGTAGCAAATGGCTACATCCTAAGTTCAGGATTTTCAAACGGCACTCAACTAGTATACGATTATTCAAGCCTAGTACAATTAATATATTTAGACACATCAACTGGCACCGAGTACACCGCCCACTATTTTGCAAACGACGGAACAACCATCCACAATGCAAGTTTGCAAACCGGCGTAAACTTCAACACAATTTATTACGGCTTAGTAGACGGAAAACGCACCGCTCTAACCGGTGTAGTAAACTCAAGAAGTTACTCAAAAACAACCTATGTTCGCACGGCTTATGCTTATGAAACCAATCAAAAGATAGATATCCTAGGTAAGTCAATTATGACCGCCACCGAGCCTATCATTTACCCAAGTTTCTATTCATCCGATGTAAATGCTGAGGTTGAAAATGGCTTTATCACCGACTGGAGCAACTATTACACCATAGATTACACCACCGCAAAGACCTCCAAGTATGGCTTACCAGGTGTAACCGTTCTAGATGGCGCGCCATATCCAAACACCGTAATTTCATTCAGTGTTCGCCACCTTCAAGACGACAACCAAAACATCACCTTAGGACTAAGAATAGAACCCGTTTACAGTGTAGAACTAGGCGGTATAATAACCGACATATCAGGTTCTAACCTTGCTACTCCAGATGCAACTTATGCATTCAAAGACACCGAAACAAACATCGACCAAAATAAATATCCTGACCAAATCATCGCAGTTACCGACAAAACAAGTTACGAACCACTTTACGGTAGTTACCCATACAGTTTGGCAAACTCTTCAATCTACTCTCCAGTATACCTAACACCAAACGGAACACTTGCTTCAAACTCATTAACTTTAATGAATTTTGAGCATAAGATGATAACTTCTATGGATATTGCAGAAATTTTGACTTATGCACTTGTAGACAATTCTGGAAATGCCGTAGATTCCACTCTAACCGACCGCAACAGTATGTCAAACTTCTTAGTTTATGACGAAAGTTTAGTCCTTCTTCGTGATACAACTCAAACAACCTCAACCATCGGTTCGGGTATGAATGTTCACGAACAATCGACAAAATCCGACAACTTCCGCATAAAGATTGACGGTAGATATTACTATTACACAATTGGCGAAAACTACGACCCTAATGAATACACCACCTACGACCAACTTTCAGCCAATAAATATTCTTATTATTTGCATTACGCCACCCCACTAGAAAGCATTCCAGCAAATGCAAATGTATATGATTACACCAAGGTTAATTTATCTGCCCAACTAGACAGCGGAACCATAACTTCAGTATACTTTGAAAAGGTTAAGTTAAAAACTCCAGCCGAAGATACAATTGTTAGCCCAGAGGGTTATCCATATTATGTATACACCACCGCAGTTGCTGACAATTTCCAACCATACGCATTCAGCAGTGACTGGATAGACAACTCTTCAAAGGATGAAGCAAACAGCCTTCGCAGTAGACTATACGCCGATTATTATATGGACGGCAACACAAACAACACAGAGCATTACACTCGTCTTACCCGCTCACATTATGTGTACAATGCAATCACCGATTGCTTCCACGAAATTGTGTATAGTTCAACCAATGCTCCTTGCTACAAATACAATTACAATTGGTGGACAAGTTCATACACCGAAATATCTAATGCCGGAACTCTAGATGTTCACACTTACAATGTTCGCCCAGATGGAAGCATCCTATTAACCAGTGAATGCAACACCGAAGCAATTTGTGGAGCACTAGAAAACCTAGACAAAAATTCAGTTATAGAATACGGCACTTTGGTAATTTCAGGTATCACCAGTTGCTACCGAACAGGCATCGGCGAAAAAGTTTCCGACAAGGCAAAAGATTATGAAGGCTTATATGCAGGCTTCCCATATTCCATCAAGAATGCAATGCTTGCAACTTCAAACTTCTTCACCGTAGGTTCCGAACAAGTTATCTTTGTTACAAACCCTAACATAGTAATTGAAGAAGGCGACACAAGTGTTGTCTACCGCTTCAAAGAATGGGGCGCGTACACAAGATATAATAGTGAAATATTATACAAAGCCGGCGATATAGATATCCAAGGTCGAAACAATTCAACCTTCACATTCTCATCCGACCAAGCAAAATATTATGTATTCCTACCAATCTATGAAAGAGTATTCTCATTAACCACTTCAACCATAACAACCGATGGTGTTAAGTCAAACGGCGGTGTTATCACAACTTATTACACCGACGGAAGCCGAGTTAAAGCCGACACCGAAACAATTGCAGACAACACCGACGACATCCATTTTATTGAATACATCTCTTCTGGTGAGATTGAATTAACCGACGGCTCAGGCAAAACCGAACTTACTTACGATTATGATAAGATGACCATAGAAAACTATGTGTTCACCACCGAATATCAATATTTTGCCGACACTTCAGTAGGAACTGCTACCAATAATATGTCCGCATTCTTTGTAGACAGTTACACAAATGGTGCATTAAATGCTGGCACAAAAGCCACAGACACAAACGTTCCATATATGGTAGAGCAAGAAATTGGAAATTCTAACCTTTCAATTGGCTATGTAAATAAAGTCACCGGCTTAAATACCGAAGTTTACAACATCCCAGGCGTAAATTACGGAGTAATAAAAGCCGGCACCCAATCAAGATATGCATATTATCTATATTCACTAACCACTTCAGCCGACGGAAAACGCGAGATATATCCAATCAACTTCTCAAACGGCAGATATTATTTCGTTCTAGACCAAAACGGAAATTACATCAATGGTCAAGAGTCTTACTACTATCAAGTAACAAAAGATAAGCCAAAATCTCAATCAAATAATACCCCATACAAAAATATAGAGGGTTACAACTTTACTTACAATACAAACGGCGCAATTCCATACGCATTAAAGAGTGAAGACTCCATCCTTGCACCAACAATAGACACCAATGGAGAATTTAAGGCTTCTTACAACACTCTTCAATCCGGAAGACAAACCTTTGTTTATTACTTAAATATTGTAGAATATGACTTTGAAGACGGTTATTCAAACGCTCATTACAAAATGAGTACCGCAAAGCAAGCCGAACATGAGTTGGAACTTGCAAAGCGTACAAGCGGTATTCAAGATATAGACCTAATTTCAACCCGCTTCGTAGAACAAATTTATAACACCAAAAAGACTTCAAGCCAAGGCAGTGAAATGTTACCAGTAATCCTTTCATCTATCTATTTTGATGTTTATAAATATTCTATCGAAACCGAAAAAAATGATAACGGAAAAGTTATTACTCACCACTATCTTTCAAAGCGTCAAGACGGCATCAAGTTTGCCCGCAAGATAGTAAACACAGCAACCTTCGTTCCAGTAATCACAGGTGAATCTCGAACAAAACAATGGTTCATCTCTGCCGATGTTTACCACACCGGTATAGACGAAACCTACCTAACTCAATATTTCGACCGTCACACCTCAATAAAATTACAAGCAAACTCCGACGATGGCTACCGTTTTGAGGGCTGGTATTTTGCAACATACAACATTGCAACCGGCGAATATGTGATTCAAAAAGACGAATTTGGCGACGATAAAAAGATTAGTTCAGACGACTACCGCGGATATGTTGACGAAATTAAGCGAGTAGAATACGACGAAATCACAAAGCAATATAAGATAGTTACTGGCTTCGGTGCAAATGGTAAACCGATTTACCAAACCGATATAAACGGCAACCCAGAATATGTTCCAGCCGGACTAGAAAACCTATATTCAGGTAAATTCTTAACATATATGGTCACCGCAAACGGCACAATTCAAGATGTAGAATACAAACCTTCTACCGGACTATTCTATTCAACGGACCAAAAGGTAATCACCCAATTAAACGGCGGAAAAATCATTGCAATTCAAGTTTACACAAAATCAAGTTCATCTGCATATTATTACGACTTTAATTGCACCCAAGTTGTTCCAACCACCTACCTAAAATATATTGATTTGGATAACGCTCTTAAAAACTTTTCAACCTCCGACCTTGCTCAATATAAACTTTCGACCACCGAGCAAACCTTTAATTACAATACCGGAAATAAAACTACAGAAAACTTGGGCAATGGTTCAACCTCATTTACCGAATATGCGCCAAAATTTAAGTTTGAGGATGGCTCGGGTAAAGCCCCATCAAGTTATATTTTAAATGGCGACCGCTTTGTTTCTCCAATAAATAATGGGTCACTAGAAATCGGTGACAAATTAGAAAATGGCGGAATTTTAAATGTTGGCAAATATTCAATCTCATACCACACCGCAAACTTCAACGAAAATGCTTCATTCACAAATAGTTATAACTATTATTACGAACAAACTGTTGAATTAGAGGATGGCACAACCGAGACCGAACTTCACCAAATTGGATATTCACTAACTTACACCAATTACTCTTCACTAATCACCATTGCAACTAAGGAATACCAATCAATTGACGGCTCAATGCAAGAGGTTTCAAACCTAACCACCAGCCTTCCACTTCCATCTTCACTTACCCTAATCCCAATAAAGAAGGCTTCAAGCACCGAAACTTCTTACCTATTCAAAATCAATGGACAATTGGCATCTTCGGTAAGCCTAACCTATTCAATCAAGGATGCAAACGGAAAGGATAACGATTGCTGTATCTTAACACTTTCTTGTGGTGATGAAAATGGTGTAACTATTACATTAACCAATATGGATGGAGAAAGTTTTGCAGATAACAACGTTTCAATCCAAGACCAACAAAATTTAAATAGCATTCTAAAAGTTGGAGGGTCCGCTAAAATTTCAAAGACCAACTACTCATATGTCTCAACACAAACTTTATTTACCCGTCTAGGAATAATTTATAATGATTTAGATTTAACCAATGCATCAGGTTACGAATTGAAGACCGACTTAAAATATACACTTTCTGCTCAAAAGGTAGATTACAATACCGAAAATGGTGGATATTATTATGAAATCTGCTTCTATAACGAAGTTATGAACCCATTCACCACTTCAAATGCAGGTTACAAAATAACTCAAAAGGCAGAAACTTCTAACGAAGTTGTAATCACCGCATATTCCGATGTTGGATTGATAAAAATCTCTGATATTGCAGTTTCTTCTGATATAGATGAATCAACAGGCAGTTTCAAGAGTTTGTACACTAAAGATAGACAATTATTAACTTACGGAGTTGAAGATTATATCACCTTCTTAGTTGGAGAAGAAAATGGATTAACTGTAGGTAGTTATTACATTTTAGATGAAAATGGCAATTATGTTGAAACCGAAAGTGTTAGAACCTTATACTATTGCAAAAAAGATGAAAAACTTTATTACTTTGGTTTCAGTGAACCTGCAAATTATGCTATGTTCACCCTTCCAACCGCCGAAATTTTAGGCGAGACCTCAAAAGAAGATAGTGCTTCAAATGGAAATTGTTACCAACTTAAAGCATTTATAAATTCAGACACCGAAGTATATATGCATCAAGGTAAACTATACCGCGAAAGAAGACAAGGCTTGTACGAGATTGACGAATACGGAAATCTTTTAATAAATGGAATTGCCGAAAATGTTTGCATAATAGCAAAATTTGTCGAAAGTTACAATTCGCTTATCTTCACCGATACTGGTAATTCTTCAGGCATCACAATTGATTCAATCTATTATGCAAATTATGCCGACAATAGCAATGCTTATGTAACCGATAACGAAGGCTACCTTGTAAACAAAAGCGACGCTAAAACAATTGACTTTGGCAACCTTCTTTCAGCATACAAAGTTGGCACCGACGCAATTACCTATATAACAAGAACAATAAAAGGTTCAACCTATTATGTTTACACCGCAGAATCTGTCGATGGCTCATCATACTTTATCTATTCACCGGTTAACCTTTCAGATGGCACATCCACAACGAACGACTTACTAAATAGTTCTTCAAACCACTATTCACGAGCAAATTCTACATCCTTTGATAAAGGAAGAACCTATGATTCAGCAAATATTTCCGATCTAAGTTTAAATGAATCCACAATATCCCAACTTCAAAGTTCGGAATACCTAAAAAATATAACCTTAGCCGATGGTAAAACCAAAGCATACACAACAAATGTTAATGATTACACTCAAAGTATGGTTAAAAAGTATGGTTATCCAATCACTTCAAAAGGCATAAATAACCCTATAAATGGTACTTCCCTAACCGTAAGTTTATTGGATGGCAAGAATATTTCAGGAAGTCGCATCCCACTAACTTATGTAAACCGCGGAATTTATGTGGATTCAAACACCAGCCTATTTGTAACCGTCAAGGTAAATAGCAAGTTCAAATTAAATGCAAGTTACACAACCAACCCATATTACACCTTAAATGCATTGATGTACCCAACCGACGAATTTATCGACGAAAACAAATTGAATGAAAATGAAGCAGGTAAAAGGTATTATGAAGAATTTTATTATCTATTCGCCGTAACCTTCAACCGTGACTCTCTAAATGAATACGCCGAATATATGACACAAATTTCCCGCGGAATTAGTATGATGTTTGATACAACCACCGCAAATACCGATACTTTTGAAACTTTACTTGCCCAAAATGAGCAAAACGGATTAGAAGCACTTAAAAATCTATCTGTAAATCCAAATGGCTCATACAAAGGTGTAAAGGGTGAAACATATTATGAGTTCATCCAGCCATCAAATTACACGATTGAAAAACTTGCTGGAACCAACCACTATTATTCAAAACTTAGTGGCTCATTTATGACCAAGACTTACTCACTTAACACCACAAATTACACCCTATACATTTTGGCAAATGACTTAAAGGATAACAAGACAACCACCCTTTCAGGCTTTGATTACAATACTGCAAACACTTCTACCACCGCTCATTACACACTTGCAGGAACCCCAATTTACATAAAGGTAACTCAAGGCGGTCGTGATTTGTCTACCTTTAGAAATTATTTGCAATCAGCCTACGACTTTGCATTCGACCCAGATAATTACACCCGTGTTGAATGTGACTCACAAATTTTTGTAACCGGCTCATCTTCAAGAGCAACATCTTCAATCATAATTTCCGATGTCGAATTACAAAAATATGCTAAATATTACGCTCAACTAAAAGATATTTCCGAAAACTTATTAGATGGTACTCCACTTGCTTCAATAAAAGCAGAATTAGAAGTTTTACACATAAACGATTTGTATTCAAAATATACAACTAATGAATTACTAAAGTCTACTAATCGTGTATCAATAGATAGTTACATAAAAGACTCTAATCTTTCATCCGCAAATGGCGTGTTCTACAACTTCAATAAGTCTTTCGCCGATTTAATTTCTTCTAAAGATAATAATGGCAACCCATCTTATGATAAGTCACTTGCAACCGATTATTTGCTATATGCATTCAATAGTGTTATTAAACCAACTTCTAGTGTTGCAAACCTAGAAAATATGTTTAATTATATGGTAAACGAAGAAAAAGACTTTTTAGATCTATTAAAACTATTATCACCTTCCGACCTTGCCACTCAAATTGAACAATATGCTCAAAAGTCCAACGCCGACCTAAATAGTTTAAATATTGGTGCAGCTTACGAAAATATGTACAACACAGCAAAGAAGTTTATCATCATACGCCTTGCAGGAATTTCAGCAGTCGCATTTGGCAATATGCAACTTACCGGCGTTTCAGGTAAAGACACTGCTGTATACCGCTTCTTTAAGTTAAATAAAGACGGCACAAGAAACTACCTAGATTCTCCAGACCTTCCAAACAAATACTTCAAATACACCGAAGGCACCACCTACACCGAAGAAACTAAGGATAGAATCTATTATGATGATTCAACCGAAAGTGTTGGATACAAAAACACCACAACGCTAGACGGCAAAACGGTTTACACCTTAGACACCTTAAGTTATTACAAGGGTTCAAACACCACCGAAAATACCTTTGCTAAAATCTTAAGCCTTTCTAAAGATCGCTGGTCAGAATTAAACAAGATTGCAACCATTTACGAAAAAATCGCAAAAATATTTAAGGTAAGCCCTAAAAAATTACAAGAGTTCACCGCAACCGACTTCAATAACGCTTTCCGAACTCTAACATCAAATGAATTATTGCTTTGCTTCAAAAATATCTACACCGGAGCAAATTACACATCTTCTGAGGCTTTGGGATATTTCAATTACCTAACCGAAATGTATTCAAGATATTCAAAAGCAAACAATGCAATAACTTCCACCCTAGAAGAAAATTATACAACTTCCGGTCAATTAAATATTTTAAGATTTAGTTCAATCTTAGTGTACTCGCTAGACTTACAACACGAACTTCTAAACTTCAACTCTCAAACTGGCAAATATGAAAATCTAAGTTCGGTTATAACCGAAGGCGAAGATGAAGTAAACTTCACAAAGATTGAAGAGTTCTTTGCAGGGCTCGGACAAAACGATGTAACCGTTCTTTCCATCCCTACAACCATAGACAAAAACCTACTTGCAAAATATTACAAATTATATGGTGCAAATAAAGAACACTTAGGTCAAGAAGAGTTCTCTATGTTAACCGACGAAATATACACCGAATACCTAAAACTTGTAGAATTGTACGCATCAAACTTTGACGAACTATCTTACTTCAATACTTCAAAGATTAGAAATGCATATTATTCAGCAACTAGCCAATACCGTCAAATGATAATAAGTGCCGACACAATCTTCACCGCTCGTGCAAAACTTTTAGCCAATGTTGGCGACTCTGCAAAGCGTGACGCACTAAATGTTCAAAACACTTCAACCGATTACTACACCGTTGTAACATTAAGCGACGGCTCCGACTACAATGTAAGATTTGCTGGCTGGTATTATGCAAACAAATCCAACCTTGAAGAAATTACAACATCGTTTGAAAATATGACCCAAGTTGGAAGTGGCGAATATTCCCCACTAATTGCAATGCAAAACAACCAAAGTTTAATTGCTCTATACCGCACCTTTGAGTGGTGGTCAATAACCTACAATCCAAACGAAAGTCAAATCAGTTTGTCAATATCTCACGACTGTTTCGGAAACCCACTTTCAAGAACAACAAATGCCGATGGCACAGTTACAATTGCGGGATATCTAGACACCGGCACCACCGTAGATATCACCCTTACCCCACTTGGTGGTAAGGCATATCAAAAGGTAGTTGCAGGATTTATAGAAAATATCCAAAAATACTTTACCGAGTTTACCAACCAAGACCATTTTGCAAAACTTGAACAAGTGGCATTAACCATCCAAAACAAAACGGATGATATCCAATCTGAAAATGTAATATCTACAAGAACTTTAAGATATCGCGTAGCCGGTACCAACAACAACTTAACCAATTTCTACACCGAAGATGTAACCTCTTCTCAATTTGTAAAACAAAACTCTAATATTGTTTTAACATTTGAAGAGTACCGAAATTCTAGCATCTCAAAGGGTACCGAAAACGACTTATACATTATCACCGAAGACGCACAACTTGTAGCATTCAAAATTTCAAACACTCTAACTTCAAGACTAAATAACGACACCCAAAAGGATGTTTTGAGCGATTTATTCAAATATCATATTTCATATGAAAAAGACGGAGTTTTAAAATCCTTCACACTAAATGAATACTATAAGTTTGAAGGCAATGCAATTGACGAATTTGGTCAATTAATGCAAGTAAACAAGTCCACCGATTATGAATATGATGTAGACCTCGGAAGCATCTTCACCCTTTACATATTCGGATACTTCAAAGCCGGCACCACCGTTTCAATCTCTGCCGAAGCCGTAAGTGGCACCACCAATTCTAGTTATCTAGACGGCTGGTACATAGACGGCAACGAAGATAAAGCCGTTCAAGACGAACATGGCGCCTCATTAAAACTTCTAGACGACCAAACCGCCCATGTTTTTGAAGCGACTTACGATACTGGTGCAAGCAGTCTTCAAGTAAATGTAACAATTGTAAATGGTGATTACGATTACACTCAAAAATCACTAAACCCAACCGCATTTACCACCTTGAGTGCAACCCAAAAAGCATTAATACAAGAACTATTCAATGCAATTTCATCTTCAACAAACGGTTTAGCATTAAATTATGGAGAAAACGGTCGCCGTATAGAAGGCAGTGTTCCAGTTCAAGACCCAGGCTCAACCATAATGCTTGCAAACACCGCACTTGTTAAAGACCTTGGAAGTTTGACGACAAAAGGCTTAACAATATTAAACCACACACTTGAAAACAACGGCTTCACCACTCTAAACTTCAATATGCGTTCAATCTTCACACTTTCTACCCCAGAATATGTGATTAGCGACACCACATTAGAAGACGGCAGTGTTGAAACAAAGATATTCAAGTTTGTTGGCTGGTACACCGTAAACCCTGCAACCGGAAAAACCGTAAAGGTAAGTTCAAATAGTGTTTACGATGCTGGAAGACACCTAGAAGGCAGAATTGATGCCGTGTACGAACTATTAACTGATACCACTCTTGGAAGTGTATTAGAGTACACCACCACAGATTCTGAATCAGGTGAACAAATTTCCGTTATAGATAACGAAAACACACTTGGACTAAACAGTTTAGGTTATTTGGTAGTTTCAAGTGCAAGCACCGGCGAGAATATTAACAATGTTCCAGAATCAATCAATTCAAGATATGATTACACCTACAACCGCTTACCTCTAGGCAGTTACTTCAATTTAGAAGCATCCGCTCCTGCAGGTTACAAGGTGATAGGATTGCAATATTCTTACATAACAACCAACGCTTCAGAAACCGAAAATGTCCTAGAACAAAAATATACTTACCACAACGGCTCAACAACAGCATTCAATGTTCAATTAACTCAAAATGCCGATGGCAGTCTAACTTTAAAGGTTTACCACATCGACAACAAAGGCAGAAAGGTAGATATTTCACCTAGCCTTGAAGAAGGTTGCAGTCTAACAAAACTAGTTTCAATAAATGCAATCTTTGCTGAAAGCCCATCAATCAACCTAACTTATACCCTTCACTCTCGTGAATTCTATAACGAAGTTGCATTCGCTGGAAGCACAGATATCAACAACCTTCGAGATTCATCAAATGGCGAAGCCATAAAGTCAAATAAGAAATTCAATGTTCTTTCAATGTCTTACACCGATGAAGCCACAAAGTATAAACAAACCTACTCAGGTTTTGTAAAATACGACTTCACAATGGGCGAAGACTATGCACCAACCACACTTATAACCCCAATTAGTAACCGCAAAAATTACATCACAATTTCTAACCCAATACTACTTATAAGTGACACTAATCCAGATTCAACACTAGTTGAGGCTAACACAAGATTTGTAGGCTGGTACATAAACAACACCTTAATTTCAACCAATAAGTTTGATGAATTACAAATTATGCTAGATTACACCTTAACTACCGAAAAGAAAATAACTGTAATTGTCAAAAATCAATATGGCGAAAAGTCCGAACCTATAACTTTAGATTGGACAACCGATATAAATATTGATATGCGTTATTCAAACGAAGACTCAACGGCAATTGAACCAATTGTTTCCGAAGGTGCAAACGGTTTCAGCGTTATTCAAGTAATTGGAGATACCAAGTTCGACCCATCTAAACTAACCGCTCCATCCGAAACCGAAGACCAAAAACAAGAATTGTACGATTCTGAAACAGGCGAACCATTAATAAACGAAGAAACAGGCGAACAACAAATTGCAACCATTCCAAGTTTAAAGAACCAATTATTGCAAAAGTACGGCAAGTTCAACGCCAACCTTTCAGTAGAATTTAATGGCACAACCTCATATGTTCCAGAATACTACTTCACCACAACTGGTGCAGTCGGAACCGAATCCGATTTAACAGCAAAAACAACTGGCGATTATTATATTTACGGTATCTATTCAGCAGTAAAAACAACTATCACCAACGAAAATGGCGAAGTTGAAACATTCTACAGTCTAGAAAAATTAGATGCCGACAGCGAATTTACACTAACCACCTCTTCTATCAAGGTTTCACACTTTGCTCCAAAGACCTATTACATAGTTTACAAACCTATAGAAGTCGCAGGTGACGACTACGCCGTAAACTTTGGCGTAATAACAACTCACAATGGTGAGATTCAAGATACTTCAAAACTTAATAGTTCAAATGTATTCATAACTCTAGATACCGATAATAATACAAGTTTCACCACTGCTTCATTATATGCATCTGCCGATTACACAAGATTTAAACAAATCCACGATGGCGACCGCAATTATGTGGTTTACCAAATGGGCGGAAGAAATATCCAAACCGAAGAATTAAGCATCGGACAAGCAACCTTCCACAAAGACCCTACCGAGGTAAATGGAAATATAGTTACCGGCTCCAATGTTAAATTCAGCGTAGACAACACTAAGAACTTCTTAGGTTTCTACCAAAATGGTATTTTGATTTCAAGAGATAGCGAAGTTTCAGTTGCAGTTGCCGATGGCGACATAATTGAGGCTAGATATTACTCTGCAATCCGCAACTTCAAGTTAAAATCTTTAATAAACGACGGCATATACAACACATCAATTGCTCCATCAATAAGCGAAGTAGAGGGCAAACCAAAACAAATTGTCGCAGTAGTAGAAAATGGCTATGGTTCAACCCGCGGTTTAAATGTCTATAGCACAAGCGATTCTGAAATAAGTTTGATTGAAGCATACGGCAAGGGTTCCACCCTTCTTCTAACTGCTCCACGCGAACTTCAAAGCACCGCTAACCCAACCGATATTTATTATCTAGACGGCTTCTATTACAAAACCCGAAATGGTTTAACAAGACTTACAACCACCACATTAACCGAACGACCAAGCAACGAAGTTGAGTTTAAGATAGAAACCTTACCAGAGGGCGTTACCGATATTTATGTATTGTATAACAAAACTTCTCGCGTAACCGTCACCATCCAAACGGACGGCATCGACGACTTGCTTCCAAACGGCTTTGTAGATATTTCTCACGCTTTTGGAAGTTACGACCTAATCCAAAGAGAAGAAAACTTTACAATCTCAACCCTAAATAGTTCAAACTACTCACTAAGCATCTTACATACCTATTATGAAAACGGCAACAAGGTTACCGCACTTCACACCCCAACCGCAACAATCACAACAAGATACGAAGCCGACGGAACCCCAAGAATTACTAAAGAATTGACGGGTGCAACTAAGAAAGAAAATGATGGCACAAACTTCAACTATTCAGCAACTATCCGAATAGTTGAGGGTGAAAACGAAGTTAAGTACATCCTAACCAACCTAAATTCAGTAAATATAAACACTTACTTCAGTTATTACGACACCATCACAACTACTCCATCCCCTTCAATAATAAATGGTAAAACCGTGCTAGAAGCCACCCCAACAATCAGGGTGCAAAATAGCCAAGGTCAATCCGAAACATTAAAGTTTGTAGGCTGGTACAAAGTTGAGTTTGACGAAAACAACATTGCCAAAGACGAAATTTTGGTAGCATATGATAATTCACTTACCATTTCAACCCAAAACTTCAGCGAGGGCGAAACCCTAACACTCATCAAAAAGTACGACGATGTCGGAAACAACAATCTAAGCCCATCCGAATCTCGTATATATGCAAATATATACAACAAAGATGGCTCATTTGTAACCGTTGACGACACCGACGACACCCCAGCAGAAGATTCACTTCTTCAAGGCTTAAGTTTAACATTTGATGAGGCTGGAACCACTTGCACTCTAGACGCTACCGAATATCTAAAGCGTGCCGAAAATGACGGCTTAGCATTCGTTGGTTTCTATAAAAACAGCATTCTTTTATCAACCGCATCAACCTTTAGTTACACCGTTTCAAAGAATGTCGCACAAGTTATAGAAGCAAGATTCACTCGTGCAAATGTCGAAGTATTCGTTTCACAAAATGAAAATACTTCACTTTCAACCACCTTCACTTTACTCTCAACAAGAACCCCACTAATCAAAAATGGCGCTCAAACAGAGGCAAACGCATATGGCTATGTTTATTCAAATCAAGATTTAACCATAAGCGCCACACTTCCAAAGGGTTACATTTTAAGCGAAACAAACACTTCACTTAAAGTTGGTGGCACCGAATACGCCGGAGAAAACTTATTCCGAATTATAAATAATGAAAAGGGTTCAACTTCCGCTACAATCGTTATCCCATACACCACCCTTTCTAAAATAATTGAAGAAAAGCCTCAAGGCGTTTCACTAGAAGTAATCGTAGGATTTGAAACTTACAAGTTCGAACACGAAGATATTTCAATAAGTTTTGGTGACTTCACATCGGGCAGTTTAACTTTAGACACCGACTACAAAGAAATTTCTGAAACCTTCACAATTGATGAAGAAAACGACTTTACAATTTCTCAAAGATACCGTTTATTAGATTACATAATCAATTTAACCCCAGAAGAAATTGTAGATGAAGACTTTAGTTATAATGTATATTATTATTACTATAATCCATATGTTCAATCTCAAACGAATGAAGTTGTAAATTCAGAAGACGGAACCAAGTACGATTCAAGAACTAATGAAAAAACTTACACCTTTACCGATGGCGAAACCACTTCAACCCGTGCAAGTTCCCCACTAGTTCTAACCCAACAAATGATGTCCGAAGGTCAAAACAGCCTTACAATCGTTCTTCCATATGGTAGCGTGGTTTATTCATTCACTCAGGTATTGAAAAAGAATAACCATAATTACGGCAAGTTCCTTTCAAGAGTTTACACTTTAGAAAAGGACGGAGAATCCGAAACAAATAAGGATATCAATCCAATTTACACTACCGAACAACAAATGGTTACTCTAACTACCGAACATTTCAAGATTTATACCGATAATGAAAATTCTTCTAACCTTAACTTTGATAAATATTATCATGTGTACACCCGAATCACCGACGACCCTCGTTATGAAGATATGAGATTCTACTCATCTGAAATATATTTATCTGAATTGGAAGATATTAGGACAACTAATTATTTAGCACTTTATCTAAACGGCTTAATAACCTACCAAGAATACCGCGAAAATATTCAAAAACACGAACACTCTAAACTAGTTTCATATGGCAAACCCCTCTCAACCGAAGACCCATATGCTTCATATTACTTATCAATATTTGGCGATGCTAATGAATTTGTTGAAACCAAAAAGACTTCTGACGATTCACCTGCATACAACCCAGAAAACTTCAAAACTGCAGTTGATGAAAATTCTGGCACAATTCTTAGAACTTTAGGTGGCGGAACCTACTTTGATAAAAATGCTTACAGCACCGATAAAGAAACTGTAAAAGCATTAGGTAAATATTATGTATATGCTTCAAACGGCTACATAATCACCTCAGTTAAGTTCGTTCCAATCAAACAAATTGCACTCTATGGCGAAGATAATGCCAAAACTGAAGAAGCATCCTTCACCTACACATTGCAAGATAAAGAAGCCGAAAGTCTTGCCGGTAAAAATAAGTTAAACGGCGTTGAATTAAACACCGAAACCGCAACAGATACCTTCTTGTGCTTTGAAAATGTAAGCGCTGACTACTTTATTTATGTAACGCTAAAAGAAGTGTTCAGTGTAGAAACACAAATTGTTTTGGATGGTAATGTATTATCCACCGATAATGAGTCCATTCTAAATGCTGGTTCATCTGTTAAGTTCCAACTAAACTTTAACAATTACGAACCGACCGTTACCGAAGTTGAATTTAAAGAAGGCTTAGAATCATTAATCTATGCAAACAAAAAAGACTTCCAGTTCGACCAAAGTTTAACCGAAGATTGGTACAATATTTCAGGCGATATAACTTCATCTTACCGCTTAACAAACATTACAATTTCAACCAAAAATGTTCAAACTGCAACATTCTATCTAAAAGATTATGTAAGCATATATGAACTAACTCAAGCCGTTTATAATTACTCGCTTACCGAAGACGGCAAATTTAAGTACAACACAGTAATTGCATTAAACTATGCATCATCATCTGACCGCGGACTAATCAAACTTGAAGAAATCAAGACCACCAATGTTGGTGTTCTAGAATCTGAGTTTGGAAGAAGTCAAACCGCGATGTCAGAAACCTTAAAAACTAAATTAGAAACCGCCAACCTACTTCCAACCATAAACGAATACTCAATCGGTTCTATAAACTCATTGGTTCAAATCACCGCTTATGAGGTAGAAGGTTACAAGTTTATTGGTTTCTATGACCAAAATGAAAACCTATATTCTAGCAGTTTAGTCACAACCGCAAAACTAGAAAATGTTCAAAATCTTACCGCAATGTACGAACCAGATTACAATGTAGTGATTTTAAACTTCTCTAAGTTAAACGCAATTGCAGGCTACCCTGTTAAAATCCTAGTTTCTGGTACTGGCTACACCTTTATGACAAAAGCCTTTGTTCTAAAACAAAACGGCTTAAGAACCGAAACCAATGCTGGTATCGAAAACATTTCAACTATCCCATCATCCGACCGCACAATGGGCATCAAGGTAGTTGAAAACCCAAGCATATGCCTGGGCGACGACCTTTCAAAACTTAATTCTATCGGAAAATATGACGGCAGAGGATTAATTGTTCTATACATTCCAAAATCAGTTGAAAGTCCTCAAGTTACAGTCACAGTAGATAGCGTAAATTACGACCAAGTAATCAATAAGTCAATCGGTGTAAATGGCAACATATCATATATTGATGTAAGCGACACCGACCCTACCAACGGACTTACAATTACCACCGACCGTAATAACGCAAAACAAGATGCTGGTTCTCCAATTTATGCAATCTTTGATAACAAAATGACCGACAACCGCTCAAATACCTACACTTTCAACCTTTCTGATGATACTCAAAATACCTTCGGTACCCTATTCAGAAAACTATATCGCACCGAAATTACAATAGTTGGTTCAACCGACTTAATTTCTGAATACGGCAAAGACGGAAAAGAAGTTGTAGTTAAATATTTGACAACAAGCGGACTAAACGGCTCAACCTCACTAAATAGCACAAACCCAAAAGATATGATAATTGGTGTAACAACCGAAGAAGGCGAACTTGTTTCAATGTGGATTGAGTTAGATGGCACCCACCTAGACGACTTCTATGGCTGGCACTTCTTAACTCAAAGAAATTCAACCCCACATAATTCTCTAGATTTAAGTTTGATGAATAACTTAAATATAGATTATGTAGAAGTTGGACTTCCAGACGAAAACACCTTAAGTTATAATGGTAAAAAATATAACTACATCGGTGCAATCCAAGTTCTTTCAATCAATCAAAGTGTAAATGCTTATCTATCCGAACTAACCGACGAATTGTTACTTTCATACAAAGACGGCGGAACCGTTCGTTATTTTGAATTAAACTCTAAAAAGATTGAAGAAATTGACGCTTCTGAAGTTAAAACCATTCGCACATCCTTCTACTTGCAAGATAGCGAATATTTACTAGACCTTACACATATCACCTTCGCAGTTGATAGTGAAAATAGTTACAGCATAAGTCTAAGTTACACCGACGGCACATACATCCTAACTATAAAAGATGACAACAAAGTCACCGCTATAGAAACACATTCATTCACCAACCTAACCGAATTTAACAACCTAACAATTGGTGAAAAGGTATTCGCGGGATTAGATCTCACTTCAAATACTTTCGAAAAAATAGTTAACACCACAAAGGAACTTGTAGAAAATTTAATCAACCACACCACAAGATTTGGTGTTGTAGATATAAAAGCATTACAAACCGCAATTGATGAACTTCAAACCACCGTTAGTGGAAACAACTTTGTTCCAGCAATCACCTCATTGGAGGAAATTGCAAGTTATCTAATTTACAGCGCTAAGGTTAACCGCTTAACCACTTCAACTTTAACACTTCGTTCATTAGCACAATCTGAAGTTACCAACACCGAATTAGAGAGTATTGTTTCTAAGATTCAAAACTCACTAACCTCAGGTAAAATTAATGTTGATGTTCTAACATCTAACTTTGAAGTTATCGATATTGAACTAAAACCAGATAACAGCATTGCAGAATATGTTTCATTCTATAAAGATAGCAATCTAGAATACAACTTTGACCAAAACTTCAGTTCAACAATTTCTGCTTGTTTAAAAACAATAAATGGTGAAGCCGACTTTACAGACTATGGTAATAGTTTCAAACTATTTGGCAATTATCTTGCAAATTCAAATGACGAAAATTGGAACAATATTAATTGGGAAAAACTTGCAAGCATACTAACCCATGCTACCGACAATACAACATATGTCACCGCTCCAAGCGCAGACACTATGTACTTTGCAGATATCACGGGTTACTTCAACAACCGCACAACCAAACAACTTACCCTTGTTTGGGGTAACGACCTTGCAAATGTTTCACTCACCCCACTAGGTGAAAAGAATCAACCAATCACCGACAAGTCACTTGTAAACTTATTCACCACCCCAACTTTTGGTTACAATCAACCAACAACTTTAGTTACAAAGCCTGTTCAATTGTATGAAAACGGCGAACTTGTAATTAAAGAAATTGAAGTTGAAGAAATTAAGAACATAACGCCAAAAACAAATGCTACAGGTGTTATAGCAATGACTTATTCACAAAATCTTCTAGATAATGCAATAAGTTTTGTAGCATTCGGATATTTCAAACAAGGTACCATTCTTTCAATCGCAACTCGCGGAGTTTTAAACACTTCCGGTGCTTCTTATTACGGCCATACAAACACAATTGTTTCGGGCATTGACCAAATCAGTCAAACCGTTACAAAATATGAATTGGATGACGCCGAAGAAGAAATTGAAATAACCCCACTTGCAGAAACCGAAACCCCAGAAGAAACCGAAACCCCAGAAGAAGGTGAAAATCCTGAAGGGGGCGAAGCCGAAACTCCAAAACTACCACTTACAATGAAAGAAGTTCCAACCACCATAGTTAGCACTTCAACCAAAAAACTAGACATCTTAAAAACATACTATGTATTCTTTGGCAATTATTCAACTTCTACGTCAACATTCTACAAAACTGAGGATACATCCGAAGCAAATATTGAACACATTCTAAATGTTCGTACAATATTTGGAATAAATGTAGATGATGGCGCATACGCAATCAATCGTGATGCTGTTACAGTTTCCGAAATCGACTTTACAAATTATAGAGTCTTCTTAGAACAATTAGGAAATCTTGCAGACTTAGGTTTTGTTGAAGAATTTAAAGCAAGTAAATTAACCGCCGAGCAAGAAGCCGAAATTAAAGATGGAACACTTGAAAAAGACCCATATCTTGCAGTATACGCACCATTCAGTGCTATATTCATTGATTTAAAAGCATGTAATACATATATTGCCTACGCTAAAGGTAATAAATCATACTCAGATGCAGAAAGCGAACTCCAAAATCTATTAGTAGCAGGCGAGATTGATGAATCCAATGCATCGCTTGAAAAGATTTTAAATAAATTAAAAACCATTCAAACACTTGCATACAGATATTCACTTGACTTAAATTCTACTTTAGATTATGGTTACAATTTTATTAATGAAGCAACAAGCAACGAGCCTCAGACAACATTTATAGCATCACTTAGCACATCAAGTTCAAGCACTTACACAAGTGGCGACCAAATGCTAGTCACCGCTCCACAAAAGAATGGCTATTACTTCAAGGGTATCCGAGTTATTTACAGATTAACCGACTCACCAAGTTTACAACTTTCACTTCAATCGGTAAATAGCCGTAACAACACTTCATTCAACGCTTCAAATAGTATATTCTTCGACGCAACCGCTCCAAACGGAACAAATTGGATAAAGAATGCCGACAATTCATACTCATTATATTTGGATATTTCTGGAAACAATAGGTCAAGTTTGGTAATCATTGCATTATATGAAGATATCCTATCTCCAGTAGAAATCAACTTAAAAGAATACAACAGTTCAAGATATTTAGTTGAAGAAACCGGCGAATATATTGAAACTTCAAACATCTTCTATAAAACTAGTAATGACGACTGGAAACCTGCATATGTAAACGATGCAAACGGCAAGTTCTACTCTTCAATCAAATATGAAGACGACAAGGTAATTAATAGTAGCGACCTATATGCAAAAATTATAGTCGACGAAATTGAAAGTTACAAAAAGGTTACCTTTGCTCCTTACACCGATGAGGAAAGTTATTCGGGTTACATCCGCGGTTCAAGACTAACTGGTGCATCCACACCATTAGCCCTAACAAGTGTAAATTACCCATACGCCGAGTTTGCTGGCTGGTTATTCACCAATGAACAGTCCGAAACCGACCTAAAGACGGGTGACACACAACAAACCGCTGAAATAAACGGAAAAACTTACTATATGTACAAGTTAAACACCGGCAAAAAGGATGCAACATCTTCCTTCCACTACTCACTAAATAGTGATAATTCAAACTATTTATATAGAACAGAAAATTTGGAGAACAACACACCAATCACCAATCACCACACTTACTTTAAAGACGGCAAATTATTCTACGCTTATAAATATAGCCTATCAAAACTTCAAAATCGTTACGACTCAACCACCGCGTCTGGCATTTTGGAGGATATGAACATATACCTTCAAAATAAACTATTCAACACCCCACTAGATGTTTTCTACATAAATGCAAGTTTAGATGAAATTTCCACCTACTTCTCAAATGGTGCAATTTCCGACGACGCACGAACAAAAGGCTTAGAGATTGGTACAATTTCTTCAACCGGTGAACTTGTAACCATCCCACTTTTAGCCGATAATACAAACGATGTGTACTTTACTGGAGTATTTGGCATAGGTACATACCGTGGTGAAACAGTGAACAAGTTGAATCAAATTGTAGAATACACCGACGAATCCACAACCGCACAAAATGTATTCTATTCAACCAGTCCACTAACCGAACAATCTTCATACGCCGACCGAACCTTCTATACTTACATAAATGGCGAGTTCGTAAATGTTCGTAACATCTTAAAAGAAAAATACACACTTCAAACAGGTGTCGGCAAAGATGTTTATGTTTACAATGACTTCCTAGAAGATTTAACTCCTATTTTAAGAGATAGCGTTTCGGTTAAATACACTCAAAGCAGTCTAACCTATGAATATGATAGCTTAACTTACTATATGTATTCATTTGGTAACACCTTTGAAAATATACTAGAAACTGTTGTTGAGGAATACAACGACAATGTAGATGAGTTAAACCAAGGCAGAGACGACGCAAATAAAGTACAAGTAATTGAACTTTCAGATTTAATTGAAAAATTAAAAGTTGTCTTAAAAGATTCCGACTACTTAGAAGATATTTTAAATGCAAATGATTCATTTACATTTAACGATAGTCAAATAGAAGAATTAATGCAAAGTGAATACTTCTTCAGTCTTGCAAGTTCTAAAAATTCAATTGACCTAATCGAGACCGGCGGCTACTTAATATATAACGGACACTTCGTTGATATTTGGTTTGCTATAAGTTATGCATTTGATGAATTTATAAACGAATTATCACATCCAACTAGCGATGCATTTATTGCTGAACTACAATCCTATATGCAAAAAGCAAGCAAGCAAATCCAAACCACCACATTCAGTTATACTAATATTTCAGATGGCAGTATCTACCTTAGTGGTGCAGATAAGTACACCACCGCCCAAAATTATCTAACATCAATCACAGATAAGTTAAACTCGGGCGAATACTCAAGCATCACCAACGACAAGATAATTGGAAATGCCAAAGATAGTGACCACATAGACGAGTATCAAAACATACTTCCATATGTTGCATACAAGATAGGTTCAACCACACCGGTTACTGAAAATGTTAAGTTCTTAAATATAACCAACGACACCCACCTAACTTTCGCTTACGGAAATGACACCATTTCAGGCAACCTTCCAGATAATAACGACAATTATAGTCTATCATCTATACGCGAATTCTTAGTTTCTGTTATATCTGCCGAACAAACTTACTCCGTTGCTCATAAGTACTTGCAAATTGGTTCAAAATCCACTTTTGCAGATAACACAACCTATTTTGTACACACATCTAATGGTGCTTTTGGATATAATTATGTTGTTTACCAAAATGGTTATGCAACCTATATAATCACCACCACTTCAGAGGGCTTAACCTACGAAATTAAATACAAAACAGACACGCCAATCACTATCACCCAAATTAAAAATGCCCCATCGTTTAAAACCTTGCTTCAAGGCTCTACCTCATCTCCGGTTTCAACCTTTGTTCAAGACTATACTTACCAAACCACTCAAGACTACTCAAAGGTAACCGTAGCACAAGCAGGAAAACTTGAAAGTGGAAAAGTTCAAGGCTACTTTATGTACGCTCAAGACAAAGCATTCACCACTCTAAGTGCAAAACTTAAAGGCAAAACCACTCTAAACGCATACTTCCGACCAGCAAGTTACATCTTAGAAATCGTAATTAACGAAACCGACCAAACATACGACGCCTTAAACGGAGTTGTTGATGAATACATTTCATTCAAAGACGACTTATTGGAATTTGATGAAACAGCCAATGATGGCAATGGCGAATACAAAAATGTCGGAGTCGAACCAAATAACGATTTAGGAAAACATTACTTTGAATTGGACAGCACAAAACAAAAAATTCAAACTTACGAATTAAAAGATGGCGTATTCCAAGAAAGTGACTCAATTTCAGTTGACGAAATTAAATCATTCATATACGACATAAACGGAAACCTAATCAATTCATACAACTCAATTTACGCGGTAGCAAGTGCAACAAATGAAACTTACACTAATCTTTCCGCCACCCCATCTTCTGCATATATTTACGCTGGCGGTATGTATTTCAACGGAGCAAACTCAGCACGAAATGATTCCGAATTCTACAAACTTGCAACCTACCGAAGCTCAAAATATGAACAAACTTATGTATTCTGCAAAGTTTTAAGTCAACAAGTAGAACAAGACGAAGAAAACGGCTTACACTTCGTTTATGATTACAAAACTAAAGAGGCTCACCATCCATTCTCAAACGCTTCCGACAATTCAGTTTATGTAATGCTATTTAACGGCGACACAAACTATAACGGACGACAATACAAAATAGTTAAATTAACCGCCGACGCATTCAATTCTTACACTCTAAAATCTAGCGTTAGCGATGTAAATGAATATGTAAATGCCGACGGCTCAATCAATTCCGACCGAATCCAAGTCAACACTTCAGATTCTTCTAAGTTCCAAATGGATTTCATTAAGGAAATAGATAACGCTATAACAAGTATAACCGCAGATACAATCGGTCAAGGAATCCAAGGAGGCAAAACAAACTTCTACATTCGTGCAAAAGTTACCGCCACCCCATCAAGCGGATTCCCAGCAATCCAAATATTACTAAACGCAGGAACCGACTATACCGACGGCTTACAACGAAACAGCGCACTATTCTATGCCGGCTACTCAAAACCAGAAGGCTTTGCAAAGATTGACGAAACCAAATTCGCATACGGCAACTACAAAGCATTCAACAATGTAATAGTTCCAGACGAATACGGCAATGTAACCTCATCTGCTTATGATGTAATAGTAAATGTAGGCTTCACCGTCCGCGCAATCGCCCTAGAAATTGAACTAAACGCCGATGGCGAAACATCCAGCAACACCGGTTTCTTAGATAAGTCTACCTACGAAAAAGAAACTAATAAATATTCAGTTGAAACCGTCTCCGATTTATTAAATACACTAATCAACTACGCTAAAAATGATGAGATGGACAAATACAACGAACTTTCAAATTATCTATCAAATATGTTCTCAACCTATAATATTTATAAGTTTAAAGGTGCAAACGCCTACTTGTCTCAAATAGACGAATTCCAAAATATTCTTTCAGCAGGCTCGGGTTCTAATTTGGACGCAGTAGGTGAAAATAGTGGCGACAATGCTAAAAAGGCATTCAACAACCTACTAAATAATTACAATGTCTTAGATCAAAACAAATTGCTAGAGCGAATGAATAAAAATATGGAACGCGACCGCAACAATCCAGACACCACATTAGGCAAATTATTTATTGCATACAAAAATGGTTTAGATATCCCATCCGAAGACATCACCCCACCTAAAGACGATGACTCAAGCGATTACATAACTTTATTAAACGAAACTTTAACAAACTGGCGTAGCAATGCTGCAGCATGTTATACTGACAAAGATGGAAAAGCACCGGAACCATCAGACGAATCAAACTACCCAGGTGCCTACCGTTACTACCAGTTACTAGAAGAAATTGACTATATATTCAACGATTTAGACTCCCAAAATAATATACTTGACCTACCTAAAAACACACTCGGAATCATTAATATTCCTAGGATAAGTGTTGAAGTTACAAAATTATATACTGAAAACGAAACTCAAATGATGGAACTTTCTGTGAACTATGGTGAAAATACAGAAGTTATTAACACTGCAAACTTACCACTTAGCCTAATAGTTGATACCCCTGCAGTTCCTACCCCTACACCTACACCAGGGAAAACGGAAGAAGAGTTACAAGAAGAAGATTACAATACTTTCCAAACCTTCCTATTGAAGTTATCCGCTGAGAATAGCAAAAAAGAACAATACGAAGAACTTTGTACCTATTATTACTTAACTTCTGCTTTAGAGTTGTATATTGAAAGCCAAACACAATGTGCTTTCTATAATAAATCTGGCGAATATAGTCCAGATCAAAAATATGCGCAGTTCGACAAAAACAAAGGTTACTATGTCTACACCGATGAATTTAATGATAAAATTAACGGATACCTTGCAGTTCTCTCTGTTCAAGATTATCTAAACAACTTTAGTTCATATTATAATGCTGTATTGTATAACATAATCACCGCTTATGCCAACTATAAGTCCGACACTTCAGATACAAGAGCATATAAAACGTATAAAAATGAACTTATGGCAGCATATCTTGCATACGGACTTGTGTTTAATGATAATACCTTCACTTCAGGCACAATTGTATTCTTCGACCCTTCAACCTATGGCACAGAAGACGACGTTCATACCACAATTCAAGAAGTACTTGGTTTAACTTATGATCAATTAAGAACCCAAAATTATGAAACATTAGGACGCTATGTAAATGCATACTCAGACGCATTACAAGACTCAAATAACTCAATCGCCTTAAAGGATATGAATGGTTCACCTGTAACAATAGGCTTCTCAGTAATAGACCTTGTTAAATCCGTCGCTACCTATTCTTACATCGAATCCCCAGACGAAAAACTTCACACCGCCGTGTTAGAATATACATATTTCTATTATGATTTACAAACTCTAGGCTTTACGGTTTCCAAAACGGAAAATCCTTTCATAAACAAACCTGCCGGCTCTGGTGTTGTACAAGACAATTTCATAAACCTTAACGGTTATATTAATACATACACTGCAAAATGGTCTGAATTGTTTAAAGATTGGTTAGACCCTAATGAAGATTCAAACGTAAACTATATTGGCGGAGATAAAAACTTAAAATATATAGACAGTGATGGAACTATAAAAGAAGATGAAACTAACGACATTCATTTAAAATTTGAAAAACAATCTTCAGACCTTGATTTTATGAATTATTTCTCTGCAGGATTTAAAGAATTATTATCTCAATTTGAAATTTCAAATAAAAACAATGGTAACGGTTCTTATGAAATGTACCTAGATTTTACCTCACTTTTAAGCGACAACTATAAAGTGAACACAAAGAACAATATTGCAAACAATACATTAACATACTTTTTTGAAAATTTAACAAATCCAATTCAAAATGGTTCAGTAGAAAATAATACCGCATTGTCATATATTTCAATTAAAAATCATAATACCGATGTCGATTTAACTAGTTATGTCGGAAGTTCATATTATAACCAACCTGAACGTTCTTGCTTAAAATATTGGCCATTAATGCTCTATGCAACGCAATATTATAGTAATAACAGGTCTCTTGCAAGTAATCTTCTTGACTACTATCATCTTGCACCAGCAATAGGATTTACCGACATGGACAACATGTGGGGTAAAGCATTTGAGTGTTCATTTAGTCAGACAAGAGGTTTAGAAGATCACGAATACATTGAATATTACGGCTTAAGTGAAAACAGTAATAAATATCAAGACATCTTAAACATCTTAAATGGTCAAGGGGCAGAGTATATTGGGCAAATTGTTGAAATCAAAGAATTGCAAGGTGCTCAAAAAATTGCATTTAAAGTATTTACACGAATTGCAATAGACGAAAAAATTGGAACCCCAGCAAGCCCTAACTATACCGATGCTGATATATTAAAAACCCCTTTTGCTCAAGAAGAAACAACATATTTCTTTCAACGCGCAAAGTTGTCTACCGGCGCAGGTATTTCAATTTATAACTCAGGCACTACAACCGATGATTTGTTTAAAACACTTACATCAACCGATATTCAGACAGCATTATTAAATTTACCTGAATTGTATTACTATATGGACATTGCAAACACGGAATACGCTATAACAAACCTTTCCTTTAATGCATTTACAAATGACTATAACAACATAGATAAATATACTATCGCTATAAACGAAATTATTAAAAAGTGTGATAATCTAGAAATGCTTACTGGGGCAATTGAACACTGTCTAGAACAAAATAAATTGTGGTGGGATCATGACTTATACGCTTACGACCGAAGCATTACCCCTGGTAAATGGGACATTGATAATTGGGGGGAAGATGATGATAAAATTATGATAACCGATCCAAATACTTTGTTGGCTGTATTATTAGGTAATTTTGTGAATGGATATTCAGGTAAGGCCGACAACTTCTATTCAGATGGAGGAGCTTTTAATGCCCAATATGTTGAATATTCGTTGACAGACCGCAGTGGCAATAGCATCGATAAAGCATACGGCGAAATATTCAAAAACTATAAAATTGACGACAAAACAAGAGCCGAATGGCAAGAACTAGTTCAAACCAAGCTTACCACCTATGTTCTATCCGCATTCGAACTTCTTCAATGTGACCTTAGTGCAAATTACAATGACTTCATAATCACAGATATTCAAATCAAAGAACAAGTTGAATTAGGCGAATACTCTAACTATCAATCTGAAGAATACAAAAATGTTGAAGGATTAAAAGAACAATACGATGCATTAGCCGAAGCCGATGTAAATCTTGTATACGCAGGAGTTGATGGTAACGAAGATATTTCAGCAGGTCCTATGGGCTACTATTATACCCAAAACATTTCTAGTGATTATTATGTTAATACTAACAATTCTATAAACAAAAAGGATGTAAAAGTTACTCAAAACAGCATTAATACTCACTTTACCTTAACTCAATCCGGTGGTGAAAGTTTAAGCGATTACTTATCTTCAATGGAAATGTCTAGTTGGTATGGATACTTCTTCCCATATCTATCAAACACATCTGCCCGCGGAGCAAACTATTACTCTACCGGAGACCAAAATGCTGCAACTAGATTCACATCCACAAGATACGGAATGAATGAATTTGACTCATATAGTTTAACTATTAAGTCTTACATCGCAATAACCAAAGATATCAAAGATCAAGACGGTGAAAAAGCATTATTCAATTTCTCAACTGGCTCTGCAAAACTAGTAAATAAGATTATATTAAATAATACCGACAACGGACTTACTAGCCAAGAAACTCGTACCGTAGGCAATAGAGATGTTCCAGACAACCGCATCGCATTAAGGCAAGTCCAAATTCTAGTAGACGGCAAGCCTTTTGTAACCGAAAGTCAAGTAGATGAGATAATCGACCGCGAAAAATTGGTTAACAAAATAATTACCATTGTAATGGTCGTTATAATAATCGTCGCAGCTATAGCAATTGCAGTTATTTCACACGGAGCATTCACCAGTGTCTCTGCTGCATTAGTAAAATGGGCTGCAGTACTGGGCACAGGTGTTCTTTCAACAATCGTAGCGTCTGCTGTACTAGTCTTTACAATCGGTTCTCAACTTAAATCGTTTGTAAACAAACTTGGCACTGTATTAAAGATTGTGTTTGGTGCATTAACTCTTTGCACGTTGGCAAAAATGTTTCTACCAAACTATTGTGCAAATGAATTGGCAACTAGATTTATTGAAGGCAATAGAACTTCACCAGCAACCGTAGTTCGAACACCTAAAAAAATAACCTCTACAATCTCTGGCTACACTACAAACCTTGATTAAATTCAAACTTGTATTAAAAACAAAATTAAACCTTTTGGAAGCCTAAAAACTTCCAAAAGAGTTTAATATAAAACTTAAAAAAAATTGTATTAATTTTTGCAGATTATTTTTCAAAAATGCACGAATTTTGAAACTTGCAAAACGCTCAACTTAATATTAGCCAAAATTTGGGCTTATTTTGACACTTTAACCCTCGGTCAACACCTAATTCATTCTTTGTTTTGCTTAAAATTTGACGGCAAAAATTAAAACTAATTTCGCATAAATTTTCTAGTATTTTGTGCAAAGCATAGTATTTTTGTTCGTGACCAACTGGCAAAAATTAAAACTAATTTCGCATAAATTTTCTAGTATTTTGTGCTTCAAAAACTAACATTATTAAAATAAAAATTTGGCATACAATAAACAATCTTCCCCGCTCAACCACTAAACAAAAAACAAGCGGATAGAAATTTTCTGTTGAATGTCAAAAAAATAATTTACAAATTTAGAGACACTTCGGTCACTCCCTTACGGCACACAAAACTTGCAACACCCCATAAAACAACAAAATACTTGTTGCCACTTACCAAAACCGTGTTGCACTTACATAAGCCCAAAATGAAAGAACCGAATTGTATTTCACTAAAAAAAGGAACTAACAATATGAAAAAATCTATTAAAAATTTAAAACGAATTGCAATAACCACACTTGCATTTGGAAGTGTCTTGGCTTGCACCACGCCACAAATTTGCCGTAATTTTTCTTCGCCTACTGCAAATTGTAGCAAGCAACCAACCACACATTCTTGCAATTTGCAAAATATTGAATCGCTGAATTCAATGTCTTTAATAGATATTTCACCTAAATATTTTACACTAAATGGCACACCAAATTCTAAAAAGGACATTATTACTTCAGGCTCTTATTTATCAACTTTTCAGAATTCAACCGCAAAAAAGGTATTTGCAAATTCAACAAACCAAAGCATTTCACCTAAAATTTTAAACTCTGCAATCGGCAACTCAACTGAAAACAACTCTTTGGATACAGAAAATTCTTTAAATAACTTTTCTTCATCAAACTATCCAAGCGGAAATTTTACAGCGACTAGCCTCTCTGCAGACAACTACTCCAGAATTTTTAATGGTTCAGACCTTAAAATGAGCGTGTCTACCGAAAAATTACCTAAAGCAAATTTTACCGCCACGCAAACCGCAATCACCTATCTTAAGTCGCCACAACTTGTAGCAACCGACGGTGAAACATTGTTTGTTTACGATTCTTTCACGGAAGGATTAACGGGGTTTTCAACAAACTCCACTTCGCCAATCCCAACCGCTGAAACAACCGAAAAGAAAAACATCTTAAGTTTGCAATTTTCTGGCACTTTTTTATATTGTTTAGCCACCAACCCTGAAACACATAAAAATGAAATTTATCGCATAAAAAACACAAACGGAACTTTAGTTTATACCAAAGTTCAAACCCAAATGGAAAATGCAACGCTTTTTGCTGTGGAAACGCAAACTTCCGCCACCACGGAAGAATCTTCATCCACCAACCAAGAAGTTTTGTATCTTCTAAACGACAACAAAATTTTAAATGTTGAAACCATTGAGGAGAGCGGTCAAACCCTCTCTTCATCGGGGTCAACTTACGACTTTAACCAATACGCACGAAATAACACAACCGCAAACGAACTTATTGTTGAAAATGCTGACCACACCCACATCACATCACTTTACGCATCCAACGGTTCGCTGTTCTTGTCTTATTATGAGTTGATTGATGAGAACTCAAAGGCGTCCACTTGCACCGTACAACTCACAAAAAACGCCAGCGGTTACTACAAAGCAGTTACCAACGATGGTTCAACGACTTACTTCTCCTCCGAGCAAGAGGCCGTTAACGGGTCAAATTTCGCCCCAAACAAAGCCATCACTTCGGTAATTTCTACCAACCAATCACTCTATCTTTTGCAGTCTAACGGAGTTTTGCAAAAAAATGAGAGCGGTTCAACTAGACTAATCAATTTAAAAAATCTAATAACCCGAACTTTTCCAAACCGCTTCACATCAATAACGCTATCTTCAATGGCAAAAATTGGTGACGCGCTATATTTCACCGACCCAAATGCTCAAGTAATATACAAACTCACCTCAACCGGGCTAAGAGACACCATCCAAATTTTTATGGAAAACTCAACACCCGAACCTTCACTTGAGACAACTTCCGCACATCAGTTTATTCGCGTTACAAAATCCGCCGAACTTTATGCCACCCCATTTTCAATAACTCCTCAATTTACAATTCCAAGCGGAACCAACCTTGTAATTTTAGCCAAAGATGATGTCGCTTTTAAAAATTACTACTATTGTCTATACACAACCAAAACCACAAACTATTATTTGTACCTAAAAGACACCACACCTATTGAATACACTCAAAAAACACCAGTCTCTACGCCTGTTAAAGTCTTAGGTTCTTCTGTTCCAGTCTTCGCCCTTCCAAGCACTATAGAAGATAACCAAAACCAAATCGTAGAACGCCTACAAGACAACTCAATTTTAACTCAATCCGTTTTACAAACGGTGAAAAATTCTCACGGCGAGAGTTTCTATGTCGTTTCAACCCCTAGTGGTAACACGGGATATGTTCGTTACACACAGATTAACTCATCCAAAAATTTAATCGCCACCCAAAAAGTTAAATGCAACGGCAGAACAAAAAGAGAAACAAAAATGTTCCTCACACCTTCTCCCGACGACTTAACTTCCTACTCCGACGAGGAAATCGCAGAGTTTGAGACTTTGGGCATCGAGGACAACACCCGCGTAAAACTCCTTGAAAAAATTAGTGCCGGAAGCACCTACACCCGCGCCGTCTACCAAAACGACTCGGGTCAGGTGTTCTATGGATACATTCAAACCGAAGATATAAAATCAGACGAATTGACCCCCTTACAAATAATAGGTTTAGTTTTAGTTGCAATAAACATACTTCTTTTAATATTGATAATCATCTTCCGAAAGCGTTACACCTCAAACAACACCCCAAAGTCTCCTACATCGCAAACCTCCAAGACTAAAAATGCCGAGACTAAAAACCCCGACTTCGAAAAAAACGACGCTAAAAATTCTAGCAACGAAAAAACTGATAACAAAAAAACCAACGCCAAAAACCCCGACTTCGAAAACAATGGTTCTAAAAACACTAACTACAAAAATACCTACGCCAAAAATACAGATTCGGAAAACATAAACTCCAAAGACTCTGTTTTTACAAATACCAACTACGAAAATACAGGCTCCAAATATTCCGACTTTCAAAGCCCCGACTTTGAAAGCACAGATTCAGAACCACTAGACTCTTAAATCATCATTTTTCGAAAATTTCGGTTCAAATAACACAGGCTTTGGAAACCCCTACTTTGAAACTTCGGTTTTGCGAACCCCAACTCAGAACCAACACACCATTAAATCACTAGTTCCAAACTGCCCCGATTTTAAAACCTCCAACTCAAAACCAACACACCATTAAATCACTAGTACTAAACTTGCAATCCACCTCATAATGTAGGGGACGGATAGTATCCGTCCCGCGCACCCGCCACTATCTGTGGCGGGTGTTTTCACACATATAATAAAAACCCTAAAAATTTTTTGTTTTTATAAAACCCTACAATTTTACACTAATTTTCAAATCAACTCACACCCCAGCAAGTTTATTTAGATTTTAGAAACAAACCACAAAATTAAACCAACTCAAGCATATAGCCCTATAATAAATTTTCTCCAATCATCCCCACCGCTCCAACCAGCCCGCACACCCGCCACAAGTTGTGGCGGGTGTCTTCATGCATATAATTCGACTCCAAAATGAAAAAGTCTCACCTTTATTTGATGTGTGGAGTTTTCTTCAACAAAAAAACACCACCTTTCCTATTGAAATCAATCCCTCAAAGTTAGACAACTTTAGGAGAATTCACCTCAATTTGATGTATGGTGTTTTATTTATCTGCATTTGTAAATGTTAATTTAAATTTCCATTTTTTAAAGAATGTTGCTTTACTACTATGACTACTATCAATCATTCCATTTTTATCTGAAAGGCTTCCAGTCAAAGTAGGGTCATACTTTTCATTTCCCTTTTCTACGGTATTATAACTCAAATAGCATCTGATATAAATTACCGTATTTGGGGCAGTTTCTTGCCCCTCCTTTTTATTACCACCAACCTCCAAAAATGCACTTTGATTTTCCGTTCCGTATCTTATAGGAAAATTGCTTATTGTTGAAGAAGTATCCCATTGCTCACGAGTAGGCTCTTGCAAATCGCTACCACCCGCAATATATTGATATTTTAGCGTGATATACTTTGAAATCTTATAATTTTCACCCGTCCTAGACGCATCAACATCGATATTGTTAACATACTCATAAAATAACCCTTGCCCCACATTTCCGTCGCCTGCAATATCTTCAAGCGAAATATATGTCGGAAAACTGTTATTTTCTTCAACTTCATATCTAAAAATATACTCAATTTCGTTGTAATAGGCATTTATATCCAATTTTTGCTTCTGAATCTTTTGAAGTGTACTATCCGCTTTCTCAATATCCGAACGATTCATTGAAGGTTCATAAAGTGGAACAAAATCTTTATACCAAAAGTCTGAAATAGTTTTATCCGACCTCTTAGTCTCGGTGTCAAAATTAGCCTTCCAGTTCTCCGACAAAAAGTCCGGAGAAATTGCGCCAGGTTGACCATAAAATGCCTCAATTGTCTCTGAATACACTCCACCGCGTCGTTTTGCGGAAAGTCTACCATCAACAACCGAAATGCGTATATCAATATCATTGGCAATAGTCACATTAAACTGAGCCGTAGTAGATGCATAAACACCCACAGCCATAACAGCCAAACAGCAGAGAATAGAAATGACTGAAGAAATTAATTTTTTCTTCATTCGGTGCCATTTATACAAATTAACTTTCTTTGGCATATCTAGACTCCAGTCTAACCGACTCCTCCT
Organism: uncultured Lachnospiraceae bacterium; assembly: GCA_964432825.1. Classification (GTDB taxonomy): domain Bacteria; phylum Bacillota; class Clostridia; order Christensenellales; family UBA1242; genus UMGS1908. The sequence goes on along the minus strand of CAYSOX010000004.1, from coordinate 25,426 downwards.
TTAAATATTTTCGTTTTACTCAACACATTCCACAAAATAAACTTACAATATAATTATAACTTTTTTATTCATATCTAGCAAATAAATTATGCCTAATTTTAATAATTTTAAAAGTTTTATTTTAACTTGTTTTCCCCATTTTTTAATCTAAAAATTAAAATTTGCCCGCAAATTTTCTAAAAACTTGTATTTTCCCCCGCTTTAAAATTGACATTTCCTTTTTAATAAACTCGCCAATTTTAGTTAGAACTCATCTAAACAAATTGCCTGCCTTAATAAGAACCCCGCTTCTAATGAAAATTTTTCATTTCCAAACTTCCATTTTTCAATTAAAAATTCATCAATTTTTAAAAGAAACCCACTCTTATTAAAAAATTTGGAAAATTTCTTATCATAAAACTTTTATTTTTCCCGCTTTTAAAATAAAGACTAAATCAATTTTTTCCTATATAAGTTCTACTAGCCTTATTAGCCAACCCACTCAAAGCCTTTAATATCCTCATCTTTAAGCCCCAAGCAATTAGTTTCATAAAAGCCTAAAATATTCCTAAATTTGTATCGGCTTATAAAATTAATGGTTTATTGAATTATTTTGTAACCTCATCTATTATCTAAAATCAATCACAAACTTCTATCTTGCATTTACCTTTTTATTATCCGCCTTTAAAAATGCTACAATATCCTTTAAAACCTCATTTTTATTTGTCTCATTCAAAAGTTCGTGCCTTGCATCTTCATACAATTTGCAATACACATTCAACCAATGATGTTTATAAAGTTTCACCAATTTATTAACATCTTTGCCATACCCACCAACAGGGTCTTTAGCCCCCGAAATCACCAAAATTGGTGTACTTTCATCTACAACGGCAAGGTTTTTGTAGTTTTTTCGTGCCGAACCAAAGAATGATACATAAAACGACGCCGGAAATGGCATACCGCATAGAACATCCTTTTTATAGGCCTCCCAAACCTTATCATCCCTTGAAAGCCAATTGCCATTTTTAAACTTTTTTTGGTATCCTTTTATGCTCAACTTTTCAACCAACTTTGCTTCCGCACTTCTGCCCTTCGTGTCTGCGGTAAGTTTTGCAACCAATAATCCCATCAAAAATGCAAGATTCTTAGCATAGCCCGTGCCACAAAGTATAAATTTATCCACCAAATTGTCCGATTCGGTCAACAATCTTTGAGTTATAAAACTTCCAAACGAATGCCCAAAAACGAATATTGGAAGTTTTTTATACTTTTCACGCAAAAACTTAATATACGCTTTATGGTCGGTCACAATTTCTTCAAAAATGTTTCCCGAACTATCCCCAGGGCGTCCGAGTGCCATATTTTCGCCATGACCTCTAAGGTCACTAACCACCGCCAAAAAGCCTGCCTTGTTTAAGTTTTTGCAAAACCACTCATATCTACCCGAATGTTCTTGCATCCCATGGATAATCAAAACCACACCCAAAGCCTTATCGACTTCATCGTAAATTTTGATTTTGTTTTTTCTGTTACCGCCAACGGCAACTTCAAGAATTTCCATACCTTCCTCCTCTGTTGAATTAACAACCCCCAACCTGTATCGCCCCTTCTTTAACGCCTGCCTTTAAAAATACTTCCTTCCAAACCTCACACCCCGTGAAAAAGTTCTCTCTAGTCACTCGCCTATGTTAAAATTTTTACAATCTTTCAGCCACACCCTGTGCAAAAATTTTTCTTTACAACTCTAATTTGCATAACCTCCAATCTCTAATGCACTATCACATACGCTTATGCAAAAGTTCTCTCCAGTCACTCGCCTATGCTAAAATTTTTATAATCTTTCAGCCACACCTCGTGCAGAAGTTCTTCTTTATAACTCTAATTTGCATAACCTCCAATTTCCAACACACTCGCCTTTCACGAAAATTTTTCTGGTCACACAAAACCGCTCTGAGCCACCTTAAATTTATCTATTATCCAAACATTTCGCTCTTCAATATCTAAACTTCTTTCAGCCTTACTATCCAAAGTTTTTTTTAATTTCCACCTTGTGTAAAATTTTTAACACCAAGTCTAAGCCCAAAACTAAAGTTTTAATATTTTTATCCGGCATTTAACTATCGTTCCCCCAATTTTGCTTGCAATTTATTCCCGCAGTTGGGGGATTTTGATATTCATTTTAAGTTAACCTAAAACTCATTTTAACTGGGTTATGAGACGAATACAAAAATCCGTTATCAATAACCGAAACCGAATCAATTGCAATATCATCTGAAACGATAAATCCATCAATAACCGCCTCAAAACTTACACCCTTATTGTATTTTTCAGACATATCTCTAACCGTCCCAATTTTCTGGTCTAAAGCAATCTCATCTTTTGCAATTCTAAAGCCCCTCTGTTTCAAACTATCTGCCGAAAAACTCTCAGGCAAACACTCGCTCCAACTAGGACTTCCCGATGTGTTCAAAAACTCACCATCCTCACCATTTAGCAAATATCCAAACGAACCGCCAACAACCACATAATTTCCTCTAGTGTTAGCCTCGTAATCCATAATTTGCAAAATTGCCTCCAAATCGGCAAGCCTAACCTCAGCCGACTCGTAAATTCCGACATTGACATTCACCACCGAAAGTTCTTTTGCACCCGCCGTTTTATAGGTCGTAACAATAACGCAGTTATCATTAGAACCATATTTTTCCATAAACTCAGAGTTAGACGGCAAGGAATATCTAATTTTTAAACTCATATATTTATTTGAAAAAGTTGCCATTCGCGTGTCAATCTTTCCAAGCGGGCTGGATATTGGAGAAAACACATAATTGCTTGAACCATTTTCTGCAAAAACTCCCGCAAAATTAGAAAGGACATTTGTCAAAATTTCTTGCTGATTTATATAATAACTTCTAGTGCTATCCACATCAATATCCTGAAAAAGGATAAAATCGGTAGATGCATTTGAGCCCTTGCCAACAAGTTCCGCCGAACCATTAACATTTATGGATACACGGTCTTTGCTTGTAGCCCTAGAACTTGAACCCTTGGCAGTCGACCCGTTTGGCATCTTGTTTTCCGCCTTAAAATAAGTAAACTCGGGGTCCATAATTCCATAACTTAAATTGTATGTAATGATATCCAACTGTGTGTTCAGCGACACCCTATTAGACTTATTTTTACCCACAACTTGAAGCATCTTCCAGTCATAAACGCGGTCATGCCCGCCCTGTAAGTATCCAAGATATGCGCCAAATATCGCCCCAACACTAATCACCGCAACAGCAACAGCAATGGTGATTTTCAGCCAAAGTGGTTTAGGTTTTTTAATATCATTTTTAATATCCGCTTCGGTTTGTTCTGGAGGAGCCTCACGGAACCTCAAACTCCTAGAACCGTCTTTGATATTATCTTTATTAAATCCCGCGCCATTTACCGCACCCGTACCATCGGACTTTTTAGGAAACATCACAAACTTAGATTTTCGCTTTTCGTCCTCTTCAATGCGTTTCATAGCACTCTCTTCAGACTCAACAAAAGCCTCCGAAACACCCACTTGGCTGTTTGAAATGTTGGAAAATTTTTCCGTTGGTATAAATTCCGGAATCTTACCCTTTTGGGTTTCACCATCCACATTTTCACGCGCATTCGCTTCACTATCTATTGCAGAAACTGTATTCGGTAAACCATTTTCTACATTTTGCGCTTCGGCATTCTCTATGTTTTCATCCGCAACAGCACCCTCGTTGATTGGAAGATTTTCATCTACGACTTCTTCTTCAATCTCTTCTTCGACTTCCTCTTCAACAATTTCGTCGTCTACAACTTCCTCTTCAACAACTTCTTCTTCAATTTCCTCTTCGCCCGCTTCTTCAAGTTCTTTATTTAGGTTTTCAGGTTCTTCTACTTTTCCTTTGTTCTTTACCGACTTTGTTGCCTCATCCTCAAGTTTAGTAATATCACTAACCGACGCCGTTTTGCCAGCAACCACACCCATTTTTTTAGGAAAACTAAACTTAGATTTTTTAGGTTGTTCTTCTTTAACTTCACTTAAATTTTCTGCTTGATTTGTATTTCCTATTTCTTGAGCATTTCCACTTGCAACACTTCCAGCACTCGCGTTTTGTGGAGCCTCATTTTGCATATTTAAACCCATTTGCGGTACATTGTTTTCACCAAAACTTTGTGTACCAATCGGACTTCCCAAATTAGTTGGACTTTGCCCGTCTATCGGATTTTCCGCCGTTTGGTTTTGTCCATCCATCATACTTCCAGCCATTTTGTTTTGTTCGTCGGCTATGTTCTGCTCCACTGCAAAACCGCCCGCATTCATTTGGTTTTGCCCACCAATCGAGTTTCCTACACCCGTTTGGGTTTGTTCATCCGCTAAATTTTGTTCACCAATCAAGTTTTCCGCATTCATTTGACCATCTTCGGTCGCTGGATTCTGCCCATCCACTAAACTCCCCTCATTTAAAGGCTGATTATTCAAACCCTCTTCACCATCTTTTATTTCGGTATTATTTTGAGGTATATTGTCAGACATAACACCTGTAGAATCAAGGCTTTCACCCGAATTTACGGAACCTACCTCGTGTGTTGTATTATCGGTATTTTCGCCCATTTCAGCATCGCCCATATTTTCAATTTGAGTATTATTTTTTTCAGAATCTAAATCGCTTTCACTCTCTAGGTCTCTTTTTTCATCCATCGAACCATCCAACTCCGCTCCGCCATTTTCTGGTGTCGCATTTGCATTTTCGCTATCCGACTGCATTTCCCCCACTTGAAAAGCCTCTTTAGAAGGATTTGCATTCTCTTCTAAAGGACTTTCCACTGAAGGCATTCCCACACTTTCATTTGGTGTGTTTTCAGTTTTTTTGAACTCGTTAGTTGACTTTTTATTATTTTTCACTTTTACTTCTCCTAAACTGAAGTTGTCGGCTAGTTAATATAAAATTCCCTTTATTTAATTTTACCCAATTTTGTCCAAATACACAAACATTTTTGACTGTTTTATGAAATTTCTTAAGGTATTTAAAATCTTAAAATATTTGCAAAAATTTATCAATTTCACCACCTAACTAAAAATTTAACCATTTTCATACTCTGTCAAAAGGAAGGTGATTTTTCCATTAAAAATCAAATCTTTTGTCAATAAAACCACCTTTTGGGTACCATCATAACTATCTGTCAATTCATAAACTGTAGTACCCCCCTCCGTCGTCAAAGACACATACACAAGTTTATCACTTTTTGCCTCGCCAAGATTTATATTGCCATCGCCCCCAACGGTTGCATATCCAATTGTACTTTGATAATTTGAGTACACTTCAAACAATCGAAGATTTTTGCTACTGCTTTCATCTATATTGGAAGCAGTGTTATGGTCAACCAGTTCAATCTTTTCAGGCAAGAAAAACAATTGGAAAATCGTTTTGTTATCAATAAAATCGCTATAATTATTTATGGAAATAGTTTGGTCTTGTGAGTTGTATTCGGCTAGTGGATTTTCCGCCGAATATTTACTCCCCTCGCTATAAAGAGTGGTTTTCGCTATGTCATTTCCCAAAACATTCACGATGTTATTTCCGCTAAGTTTATTCTCACTATCAATGGTCAAACCTAAAAAACTTCCCGTGTCTTCATTTGCTTCGATTTTTGTAGTTCCTGGCCACGAAAACGCAATAAGTTCAAACCCTTCCAAAGCCTCAAGTTTGATTTTCACTCTGCCATGCTCAGGGTAAACCGTTCCACCCGACGCTAGTTTAACCTTTCCACAAACAAGTTGGTTTGCCGAATTTACTTCATACCCTTTGCCCGAAAGTATACTCATCAAACTGTTCCCGTTTAAATTGTTAGCGTAATTATTTGACATCAACATCGGATGCAAAAGAACTTCGGCATTTGAATTTCCCTCATTTTTTATTTGCAAAAGTGTAGTACAATCCACAATGTTATTTAATTTGGATGCATCCCCTCGCTTATCAAAAGTAACCACAATGCTGGTTTCTTTTTGAATATCTTTTAAGGTATATTCAAAAGTTTTGGTTATATCCACTTCTTTACCTTCTAAATAGCCATAAACTTCTTTACCGTTCACTCTAACACTATAAATACACCCTATCTGAGTAGGTGTAAATTCAAATCTAGGGCTAGAACCGACCGTGTAATATCCCGAAACCTGACTAGTTCGAACACTCCCGAGTTTATCTACCGTTGTCGACATAGTTGGGTCCAAACTCTGCCTTTCAATAGTCACACGAACGGTTTTTTCATTTTTTTCAGGTTCAAAAATATCATCCTTAAAAACCAGAACCCCAACAACAACCAGCACCACGGCTAGTATTATTGACCCAATAATTATCCACTTTTTCTTAGTCATTTTTTCCTCCTAAAATTTTTCTTCCAGCCTTTCAAAATTGAATTATAAAGTTATGCTATCACGCATAATTTCTCTAGTTGTTTTAATTCCGCTGTTTTTTTGTTTCGTTTGGTTGAATTTTTAATCTACCAACTTTAATTGATAAATTTCACTTCCGCTGTTTTTCTGTTTCGTTTGGTTGAATTTTAAATCCACCAACTTTAATTGATAAATTTTAATTTCAACCAAACATTTTTTGTTTCTTACCTTAATTAAAATTCAAGTTAAGTCTACTCAAATTTTAATTAATCATATAATCTTTAAAATACTCTAATATATGAATGCCCATCAACATCATACCCAACAGCATTACTTTTATTATGTTTCAAATATACATAAGCATTGTTTCCGTCATTTCTAATATTAATTGCACCACTTTCTACATTAAATTTCTTATTTGGACTTGCACTAACAAGGTAAACATTATTATTGGTAATACCGCCGTCCTCAGCCGAATAATTTTTACCGATATAAATTGCATAGTACACTTCGGTTTCTGTATCATAAACCACTTCGATTGAACCATCGGCTTTTATCACCTCATGGCCTCCAACAACATATTCGTATTCAAATTTAACGATATCTCCAACCTTAAATATTTGCCCATACTCCAAAGCAATATCTTCACCCGATGGTGCAATTGGTTGAATCGCTGTATATTTAGAATCTTCCCCACCTGAAAGGTCTAAAGAATTTTCGCCCGTGAAGTAAATAGTTTCTCCACCGCTTTCAATACTAAACTTTTGACCAATCAAGGTTGCTAGCACCGACTTTTCAATACCCGCCAATTGGTCAACCGTATAATCCGAAACGACCAAACTGTACGCACAAATTGCATAACAAAGTCTAACAAATGATGCACTATTAATTTTAATTTCGGTTGAGCCATTATATTTTTCACCCGCAGTGATAAACTTTATTATATTTAATAGTCGCATATACTCGCTTTCTAAAGTCACCACATCATCACTTGAAAAATCAAAACTAATATCTTCGGCATTGTTAGAAAAAGTGAATACATTTTTATTTACCATAGTTGAAGTTATTTTTCTATTTGCCCATTGGGTTAATTGCAATGATGTACGCGCAAGAAGTTCCCTCTTTTTATATTCCGCCAAAGTTTCTTCGGTCTTAAGCGGAGCAAGTTCGGATAATGCATTTCTATAATTGCTATAATACACATTTCCAGCCTTAAGTGGAGACTCTTCATCTAGCGCACCAATAATTGTACCATCGGCATTTAGGTTAAGTTCCTCATAAATATCCATTTTGAAACTATCCGTCCCCATAGTACCAACTCGTATTGCTCCAGCAATAATTTCTGAAGTTATTCCATTAATATTAATTCCGCCCGGAACTATTGTAAGGTCGGCGTTGGTTCTACAATAGAAATTAATCAAGACTTCGCCTGCTTCTAACCTTTCTTTTATCTGGTCGGATGTGATAGTGTTTTTGATAGGTTTATTATCACTATCCACCAGCACGGTAAACGGCAAGGCACCGCTATTCATCATATCTTTAACATTAAAGTATAACCCTAAAAGATTTGCATAGTCGTCCGGATTAATTTTTGCCCAATAACTTTCAATATTAGACTTTGCAATATCATTGCCCGTTGTATAAATTGGGAAATTGATAAATTGATATGGATTTTCAAGTTGTCCATCAACCAAATTACCCATCTCCGGAGTGTTTGGAACATAGGTATTTGCGGTGTAATTTAACTCCGTTCCGCCCGATGCCTCTTGCATTACAGAGTGGTTAACCTTAGCATAAATAGCAAACATATAGATGTTTATAACACCCAGATTTTCATCCACAACATCTCTTTTTGGAACGGTGATTTGTTGATTTAGTGAATACAGATACCCCGTCGTATCACTTCCCGAAACACAATATGGATTCGCGTGATTTAAAATTTGTTTAGTACGATTATCTACAATCATTCCACCCACCGTGCGGTTATCAAAATATTGATGTGTAAACTCGTCTAAAATTAAATGATTATCATCGTCCAACTTAGTTAAAATGTTATCATAAACCTTTAGCCATCCAACAATATAATATTTTTCGTCGGTGTTTCCGCCAAAAGTATAATTTTCAAAAGCATTTACCGTGTAGAACTTTTTATTTTCAAGTTCCGCACCAAAGAAATATCCTTTATGTGCAGTAATTATATAGCCATTGGTTGAAAGCGTCGATTTTAACGGATTCCAAGTGTAATAATGAACATTTATATCTGCCTCGTTTACAAATAATGTGTAGTAGTCAAACGACCCGCCCGACTCTGAGTCAAACACATTATCAATAACCCAAATCAAATTTCCATCCTCGTCCTTTTTCTCTTCGCCATTTTCATCCTTTTCGATATAGCAAATTTGAAGTTCTTCATAATTTATGATATCACCCGACTCGGAGGTTAAGCCCACACCTCTAGCATCACGAACCCAAAATGAAAAGTATTTTGGCTTTCCGTCATACATTGTGGTAACTTCTAAAAGCCTTTTAATGCTGTCCATACTAAATGCAAAAACTTCGCCATTTACAATCATTTCCGGCTCTTGCCAATAAAAGGTTGCACCCTCAGCGACCACACCATCGGCATCGCAAGGAATCCAAGTTCTAACAAATTTTCTATCGTTGTATTTTACAAGATAGTACACCGTGCTATTTTTATTTATACTTGCAGGGTCAAGCGGGTTAATCTTTTCGTCCTCACCGTCAAAGTTTTCAAGTTGATAAAGTCCCGCATTAAAAGATAAAACATAAGTTTTATAGTCAAAGGTAAAGTCTATTTTAACTTTGTTTATCACATTGTCGGCATTTGCAAGTGCTTCCATATCAAACACAAAATTGTCGGTCGTAAAGTCATAGTCTAGCGCTTCAAAAAGTGTTTTGTCCACACTTTCTTCGGTAATATCCACAAGTCCTGCGGTGTTAAAATCTCCAGTCTCGGTTTTAATTACGCTTACTATTTTCTTTGAAAATACATATGGTAGACCCTTTTTATCCGTTTTAATTACAAATTCAACGCCTAAAATATTTGGGTCGGTGCTATTTGAATCAAAAATGGTTGAATAACTAATGTTTATCCTTGCAACAAACACACCCTTAGAAATGTATTTGCCCTCTCCAAGTAGTGTATCGTCTTTTATTGCAAGCCCATGGAATACAAGTTTATTAAAGACATACACATTTCCGCCCGAATAGATAGAAGCATTTTGTGAACTAAAGCCAACAATCGTGCTATCCAAACTATCATAAGAAATATCACTGGTGATTTTTAATCCTACATTGTTTATATCAAGTGCATCCGCGTCATTGTTATTTTCAAACTCGCTATCCACCGCTTCGTTGACCCCAAAAGTCACGCCATACTTAAATGGTGAATACCTAAACTCAAACTTGACATCGTCAAACACATCCCAATAGCAAATACCATTTTCGCCAACATATAAAATGCCTTTATATATAATGTTTATCAAATTTCGATTGTCTGAGGAATTATCTTTTATCCGGTAATAACTACCCCCATCATTGATATCTGTAAAAGACTCAAAGAATGATAAACATAAATTTGGTGTATAACTGAAAGTTCTTTCATTTTCGTTTCCAACTAATGTATAGTCAATAATCCTAATTTCTGACCCATTTGAAACTCCATCAATTCCAGAAATATAATAGCCCGAAGATAGTTTTGGCAACAATGCAAGTTTTCGGATATCGCTAACACTAATTCTTTTATTTACCCTTACACTTGTGCTTAAAATTTCTGTTAAAATTTCCGCCGTTGCACTAAATTCTTCAGACGGAGTTCCTTCATTTTCAAGTGTAAATCCGCCCGTGGTTGCAACAAACTTCACAATATCTATTCGTGTTGGAGTTTGAGGTGTTTCGACTTCTTCACCTTCACCCTCCTCTTCACCTTCAGCAATAGGTTCTATTGGTTCGGTAGGCTCTTCTGGACTTTCTGGTGTTTCTGGTGTTGCAGGCAATTCCACACTTCCAAGACTGCCATTTATTTTACTAAATATGGTTTTATCAGCATCAACATACAAATATTCATTATCAAGCAGAACTTTTCCACTAGCATCAAAACTAATGTTTGCATCCTTAGATACAAATATTGGCAAAAAGAATACATCGCGGTAGAACATAAACGAAGCATCAACCATACTTTCGCCCGACAAACTCACCATAGTAAAGTTGCCCAAAGCGTCTTTTACAAAAGTCGTAATATTTCCACTTTCAAAAATTGAGCCAACAAATTTATCTACAGCAACAAAAGGAGTAACTTCCAAAATATCCAGCGAAACTTGTCTATCAATAGCCTCGGTTATAAGTGTTAAATGATAGTCGTAGGCAGAAACTCGCTCACCTTCCTCACTTCCTAAAATCGTATATTTTAACCCCTCTAATACCGATTGGTCAATAAACGAATCCAATAACTGAGTAGTAGTCACACTGTCACGATTGGTGTTATATTTTTGAGCAAGCCTATCCATCAACGCAAAATAACTCGCCTTGTCCAACTTTTCAACCGCCTCTAACACAAATTGCAATTTTAAAGTTTTGCCGTCATTTGTCTTGATTTTTTCAAAATATTCATTGCGTTTTGCTGTTAATTCGTCCTCTTTCCAACCAAAATAGTTTTTCAAAAGTTCAAAATTAAACTCAACCGCTTTATCTGTTGCATTGGTCCTAGACTGAATTGTAAAAGGTATAAATCCATATAGGTTGTACCCTCTTAAATTTTCGCCCGTAATTACTTTAACTTCGGTTTCATCCAAAATCCCAAGCGACCCATCGCCCGTCAAGGTGTAGTGCAAAGAATTTATTTTAACCCCAACTAACCCAGACATATTTTCAAATGTGTAATTTAAAAGGTTTGAAATATTTGACCCATATTTAATTTTTTCATACTCACGAGTTGTAAAGTTTCCACTGTCGTTAAACTTTGTAAATACCTCTTCATCGTTTTTCACTTGATGATTTGCATCCACACTCACAATATTAAACGCATACTCTAGTTCGGTTGGAACAACATACCAAGTAGACTTTCCATTTAATTCGTGATAAATATCCGCAAGATGATAAACAGCATACCCCTCGATTCGCTTTCGGTCGACTTTAAAATTATTAGCGTCCATCAAATAATTTCTATCATATCGCCCATTAAATTTATTAGGGTCTATCTCGGTCGTAAAATGTGAAATTCTTTGATTTTGCGACAAAAACTCTGGATTTGCAATAGGATAAAGTTCCAAGGCAAATTCCGAAGATAAAATAGGATAATTTTCAGCATTATAAGTTAATCTTGTAGGGCTTTGATAAATTGCCGTCGAACTTTCGGTCGAACCATTTTTATATACACGATTTTCGCCCACCAATTTTTCTAACACAAACAAATCGGTATCGGTGTAAATATATCCCTTTCCCAAAATGTAAATTTCACTTAATTGGTCCTCTTCTAAAGGTGCAAAATTGTAATCTTTTAAAACAACATCCTTTTCATAGCAAACCGAATCAAACAATGCATAAAAGACAATATTATTATCTATTCCAAGTGACTTGTCAAAACAATCAAGTTTGTTTAAATATACCAAATTTTTGTCTTGAGCCTCACTAGAATACACCTCGTTCGAACCGCTTGCATCTTTTAAAACATAACTATAATCACTGCTATAAGTCTTAGAAATTCGACCAGTTTGATTATAGAACACCCCCGTATAACTATTCAAAGCACTCTGGGTAATCTTTTTAAAGTTTCTAGCAAAAACTTCATTCCATTGTTCTCTTAAATTGCCCTCACCCACCGAAGCGTAGGTGAAGAATCTATCATAGCCATCTGAATCCACTAGCCTTAGTTCATACAAAAGCGAATTTTGTTGCACTTCGTATGAATACATTGATTCGGTAAGTCGGTAGCAATATTGATTTTTCCAGTCTTCCGACATCCCTCCAAAATAAACCGAAGAAAGTCCATTTTTATCAAAATAAGCAATATTTTCAACATATGAATAAGCATTAGGTCGTGCAATTTTATATAATTTTAATACATATTTATATGAGTTTTTCCATGCTTCATCGTTAATATTTAGCGAGGTGCAAAGCGATAATTCTCCCGCCTCGTTGGTATAATAAACACCCTCCGTTCTAGTCGTCGCCTCCACAAAATATTTAGAAAAGACATCCTTCCATAAATTATAATCTCTGCCAAACACTCGAACTTGTCTAGACCACTCATCGTGCGACATAAATTGTCCACCAATAAATAGTTCATAGCATACTGGCTCATCTTTAAATCCGCCAACCGTAGCAGTTCTTGTATATCGAACTTGCACGCCCGAACTTTCAACAATGTTAGAATACACCATCCCGTTATGATTCGTGTTTCCCATATGCCCAATTCCGGAATATGCACCACTACTCACCCCTTCCATTGAAGAGTACAAACCTAAAAATGCATAACCCTCTTTTTCAGGCAAATTTCCAATATCAAGTTTTTTGTAAGTTGCCCTACTATCCGTTCCCTTAAAGTATATCGAAGTCGTCGCAAGTTGGTTTGTGCTATTAATAATTATTAATTCGGCTTTAATTTGGATATATCCCTCAAGTTTATAAAGTTCCGAACCAACCGAACCAATCTTAAAACTACTTTCAGATAAATTTGGATTTGAATTGTTTTTTATTGCTTCTTGCAGGGTAACAATTCGCCCCAAAAAGTCGGCGGTATTTCCATAAATAGAAGTATCATATGCCACATAAAGTGGTTTTATTATGGTTATTGGTTTAACATAAAACTCTATGCAAACCGAAGAATTGTCTTCAATAATATTTCCGTCGTCATCCAAAAGATATCCCGCAAAAATATCGATATCATCACTTGAAACTGAGTAGCCAAAATGTGTTAATTCAACACTGGTTTCTTCACCTTTATCTTTATACCAATATCTTCCACCATCAATATAAAAACCCGATGGCAAGTTTATATCAAAAAGCATTTTCAAAATTGGAATATTTCCAGAATCATCCCGCACCAAAAGAAATTGTTTTTGGAAACTTTCAGAAATTGCAAGTGCTGAATAACTCAAAGCCCCACCTGTTTCGGTAAGACTTCCCCAACTTCCCGTTGTCTTTTTGTATCCTAAAGACACCTTTGTGCCACTCACTTGAAAGTTGTAATTATTGCCCGATTGATTATAAATCAAATTAAGTTTAACGGTCACCGGCTTGATATTTTCACCGCTAAGCATAGCAACAAAAAAGCGTTTTCCAATTTGAACATTTTCCGAATACAAAATTTCCAACTGCTTATTTTCGCCATTTACCAAAACCGAATCTTTGCCAATTTTGGAATTATCAATTGAAGATGCGCTATGGAACTTATAGTTAACCCCCAGTTTGATATCTGTTTCAATATTAAATGGATAGTCTCCCACTCCCGCAATAAGTTTTGGGAAGGTTTCCTCTCTTCTTCCAGCATCTGTATCCCCTTCCGAACGACGGAAAGTGAAGTTTTCAACCGTTGATTGATTTGCTCCCCCTTTCCCAAGGATAACACAGACATCGGCATAATCAAAAGCCTCAGTGGTAAGTCTTTTACCATCGGTCATCTTTGCAAACTCTACAAGATAATAATATTGCTCGTCAAACACAACCGACATTTTTTGCTCAACGCCCCATTGATGCAACAACACGCGTCCATCGGTATAAAAATTCAATTCAAGTTTTTGATATGAATTTTTATCACTTGTGCCATTGTTGATAGAAAATTCTATCCACGAACTTCCACCCGAAGACTTCTTTTCGTAAGCATTAAATATTACTCCGCCATTATCTTTAACTCCCGCACGATTTAAAAATGAACTATCGTATTTTATATACAAACATTGCTCGGCGCCATTTAGCAAAATACACGACGATTCATCAAGGTACACAATATAGTCACTATATTTGCCCGTGTTTCGTTTTTTTAGTCGGTAATAATTTTTAGATTTTACATCCTCAATTTTATTTTCAAAAGTTGAAGAATAGTTTACGGTCACAGCCTCTAAAACACCCTTAGACACAAGTTGATTTTTAACCCCTTCCTCAAAGAAGAAATATCCATCAACATAAATACCGCCACTAACGGTAAACCAGTTATATTGAACATTGTCTACAATATTACCAATTGTAGCAGTCTTTAGCATTTTGTTATGTGTTAAGCCATTTCCGTCTACGCTTGAAACATCCGTTCTACCCGTCAAATAATAGGTCAATAAGTCATCCACCGTGTACTGGTTTAATCTGTTCCCTTCAATTGGATTGTTAAATGTTTCATTTCTTAAAGTCTCACCATCTGTCAATGAAAATACATCGCTTGAATTGGTTAGATAATAAGTTTGCCCGTCTTTTATTATTGTCGCATTATTCTTTTGCGTTTTATCTCTAAGTTTCATAGTTACGGTAAAGTTGATTTCGTCTGCTATCCACTCACTATTTGAGGTTATATCAAAACTCAACTTTCCAGAAATTTCATCTACCTTAAATTTAATTGTATAGGTTGAAAGATTTACAAAAATGTTATATTCATAAACCCCATCAGTCTCATTTCCGCCTGTGTAGGTAATGCTCCCATCTTTGTAACTTCCTAAAATATCAACCGCTCCCACTTGAGGATTTCCCGCCCCAAAGCCGATTTGTATATTAATTTTGGAAATGAAATAATAATTTGCCACTCCGCCTCTAAAGTCCACACCTTTAATTGGGTCAAGTTCAAACCTAACCGACTTTTCGCGGTCATCTGAGTTAAAACTTTTATCAACCAAAATGCTATAATCTTTAGGACTTAAATTTATTTCGTCCTCCCCAAAAGCCCCATCTATTCCATTTTCTCTCGATTCGTCGTCGCCCGTTAAATAATCACAATTTATCTTAAATTGGTCATCCGTTCTATTTTCCAAAAGTTCGGTGTCGCTATCACTCTCACTTCCTGCATTATTAATATTCTCTAAATACTTGTCAAAAGTGATAACCGACTTATTATTATCAATACTCCCACGGTGTGCCACACTCAAATATTTGTCATAGGTAATATTATCGGCTTTCGTAACCGAAGTTTCAAGATTTGCCCCTCCAAGCCCATCCGGATTTGGTGTTTCATTTTTAGAAAGTAAATTAACAGCCGTGACCACGCCACCGACTGCAACCACCAAAGCCATAACCATACTTATAATAACAATTTTAGAACTTCTTAAAACTCTTCTCATAATTCTTTCGTCCTTTCAAAATTCCCCCGAACCTCACTTGTAACTTTCATATCCTGCGCCCAGCCCATTGTTTTAAGCACCGCCAATCATGGAAACCTGTTTATTGCCCTACAACATTTTAAGTCAAACCCCGTTATTAAAACCAGTTTTTACCTCGTTCCACATCGTAAACCAAACCAACCTTTCTAAGCCTAACCCATTGTTTTAAGCCCCGCCAATCATTAAAACCTGTTTACTACCCTACAACATTTTAAGTCAAACCCCATTATTAAAACCAGTTTTTACCTCGTTCCACATCGTAAGCCAAACCAATCTTTCTAAGCCTAATCCACTGTTTTAAGCCCCACCCATCATTGAAACCTATTATTTTACCCTTCACCGCATTTCAAACCGCACCAATTCTTAAATATGGTTTAGTTTTGTTTCTACTGCCAAATAACTTAAGTTACCCCAATAACTGCGTCTTATATTTTCTATAAACCACAATTGTCCAGTTGTTGAGATTGTTTTTTTACTTTTTTACAAGCCCTAGGGTTTAAGTTCTCTCAAAGCCTTACTTCCATTTTACAGCAAATCACATAAACCCTGTTGATAAAAAGCATTTCTTCACACTTTAATTAGCCCGACTACGGTTTAACAAGGTTGAAACCATTCCAATACATCACACTTAAATAAGTCTGGTGTTTCAATATCTTTGCCTTTATTCGTCTTTAAAGCCTTTTAAAGTACATTATTTTTCTTCCTAGTGGCAACAAAAAAATCTTAATTTTTCCTTTATTTTCCGTATTCTTTTGTTATCAAAACATA
The DNA here is from genome assembly GCA_964432825.1 of uncultured Lachnospiraceae bacterium. Classification (GTDB taxonomy): domain Bacteria; phylum Bacillota; class Clostridia; order Christensenellales; family UBA1242; genus UMGS1908. The sequence goes on along the minus strand of CAYSOX010000004.1, from coordinate 8,965 downwards.
ACTAAGATTTTCTACATTCCCACCCTTAATATTTAAGCACTTTAAGTATAAAAAAATCCGCCAAATAAGTCAAATAATTTCCACCCTTATAAATATTATATATATAATTATATTAAATATTCGACCCACTCAAAAATTGGCTTGATAACCAACACACTGGTTCCTCATCCAACAACTTGACTCACTTAACCGACAACTCGGCTCACTAAACCAACAACTTGGCTCGCACGCCCAATAAGTTGGCTCACCCAATCAATAGAATTAGCAAACCTAACCAACACATTAATTCCTCACCCAACAAGCTTACTCACTTAACCAACAACTTGACCCGCACACCCAATAAGTTGGTTTAAATTTTTTAGATAAATTGTAAAGTAATTATTACAAACAATAATTCATTATACTAATTCATTTATCAAATCAATCCTCTTATCACAATAATTTTCTTATCACATCAATCCATTTATTGTAATAATTTCCTTTATTTCGCCCAAATTGTTGCAATTTATAACCCTTAATACCTCACAAAAAACACCTTTAACTCCGCTAAAAAAGTCGAACAAAAAGCCATTGGAAGACAATTTCCGAATTCTTCCGAAAATCTTCCAACGGCTTACCATTTCCATATTTTAGCTTGTTAAAAGTTCTTCAAAACAAACTTTTGTGGTTTAGCACCTTAATTGGTCATTTTGTCTAAGGCATTTTTTCGCTTTTTTTCTTCTTCGGTAAGGTCAACCCTTTCAACATTTGGAACCAGCCTTTCTATTTTTGTCTCACCCAAGTCGAAATTTTCTGCTTTTTCTTTGCCTTCTTCCGCATTCTCATCTGCGCCACTCTCAACTTCTTTTAGTTTGGTTTCATCAATAAGTTTTTTCTGCTTTTCGCGGTTTTTTTGTTTTTTTAGTTCGGTTGAAGTGACTTTAGTCTCAGCCCCACTTTCGCCTTCATCTAAAGGGCTTTCATCCATTTTTAAGCCCTCCTTTTTATCCTCACTTTTTGTATCAACACCCTCAAATTTCGCATTTTTGACCTGCAACTCGATATTCGCATTAATAGTGGTTTTATCCACAATTTTCCCTTTAGTATTTACAAGTTTGATTCCGTGATTTGCAAATAAATCAATTAGCGATTCCGTCTTTCCTTTAGTCATACCCAAAACATCCAGAATATAGCAAACCGAACTAGAAATAAAGATATACAAATAGTGTGAATTTGCCATAACTTTTTCAATCCACCTATAATCAACCGTCGCCGAAGCCACCTCAATAGACCCCTTTAAAGTTTTTACATAAAACCCACCATCTGAAAATTTATACTCAAGAATGGTCGAACTTGAACACATTTTATTGTTTTTTAAACTGGCTTTAAGCGATTTTTTATAAAGAAAGGGGGAAATAACACCACAAAGAACCCCAACAGATGCCATTGTGATAAACATTATCAAACTAAATTCTAAGCAAAAATACCCCCCCACGGCAAGAATAAAAAATATAATTGGCATAAAAATTCCGAACCTTAAATATATCGGTTTTAAAATTGCCCGACAAAACCCCGTTACCGCCGAGCCATTAAAATTTGTTGTATTTTCGAATCTAATTATTTCTTTTTCCATAATATCACCACTCACCTTTTAAATAAAAGCACAAAATGTTTTTAATTTCCGCCTAACTTTATACGCCTAAAAGTAAACTATAAAATTTTCTTACTCGATTTCAGCCCTAAATCTTAAAAAACTCAAGTTTAGCCCACAAAACTAAAAGCCTTTCAACAAAGTCTTTTATCGCACCTTACCCACCAATCTTTTAGTTTTTAATGTAAAATTTCAGTCCACTCCACCAACTGTCGCCAAAGTTTTTAACCAAATATTTTTGTTTGCCTTAATTGTTATAATTCCTTTAAATTTGATTTTGAATTAATTTTATCCAAAATCCCTAAATCTTAAAAAACTCAAGTTTAGCCCACAAAACTAAAAGCCTTTTAACAAAGTCTTTTATCACACCTTACCCACCCGTCTTTTAGTTTTTAATGTAAAATTTCAGTCCACTCCACCAACTGTCGCCAAAGTTTTTAACCAAATATTTTTGTTTGCCTTAATTGTTATAATTCCTTTAAATTTGATTTTGAATTAATTTTATCCAAAATCCCTAAATCTTAAAAAACTCAAGTTTAACCCATAAAAACTAAATGTCTTTCAACAAAGTCTTTTATCGCACCTTACCCACCCGTCTTTTAGTTTTTAATGTAAAATTTTATCACTTCACCAATCAAAGCCCTAAGTTTTGCAAGTTTCACAAAATCAATTGTTTTATCATCAAACTTTTTAAACTTTTACACCATAAACCACTGCAGGATATTCTCTATCTATCCTAAAATTCCCCGCATACTCAAGTTTCCCAAGTTTTGAAAAACCTCGAATGGCCGAAAAATTGCTTGGGTGAATTGATGCACACAAAGCATTAAACCCAACCGACTTTGCAATTTCTACTAAATGCAAATTAATCTGATTTAAAACGCCTTGACCTCTATATTTTTCGTCCACAATAAAATATCCAATTTCACCCAAAACCAAATTTGGTGCCGAAAATTCGCCACTTATTTCATAATCCGGCTTATCAAGTTCCAGCGCAGACACTCCAACAAGTTTACCATTTTCCAAAAATGCACCAAATAAACACCCGTCTGCAATCAACTTTTCCCACTCTTCCGTTTTGGTATTTTTAAACCAAAATTTATTTGAAAGAGTTTCTAGCATCTTATTATAAAGTGCCAAAACATCCCCCAAATTATCCCTATTAAGTTTTTTAATATCCATAACCTTTCTCCTAAATTAAATTTTTAAACACTACTTGCACTACATAAATCATAACAACTCAAAAATCATAACCTCTAAACCGCAAAAATCCTTCTCCAAAAATTTAAAACATTTCGCCACCTTCGTCCTCGCCAGCTTTAAGATTATTTTGATTTTCTTTCACTATTTTAAACAACATTTCAATTTCGTAATTTATCTTTTGCAATTTCGGAAGATTTAGTTTTTTCAATTTTTGGTTACCAAAAAGAAAATCATCGCCACACTCTCGCAATTCCGGAAGGGTTAGTTTTTGCAATTTTTTGTTATTGCAAAGAAAATAATCGCCACACTTCTGTAATTCCGGAAAGGTTAGTTCTTTTAATTCTTTGGTACCAAAAAGAAAATAATCGCCACACTCTCGCAATTCCGGAAGGGTCAGTTCTTCTAATTTTTTGTTATTGAAAAGAAAATAATTGCCACACTCTTGCAATTTTGGAAGGTTAAGTTTTTGCAATTTTTGGTTCCAGTAAAGAAAATAATTGCCACACTCTTGCAATTTTGGAAGGTTAAGTTTTTGCAATTTTTGGTTCCAGTAAAGAAAATCACCGCCATACTCTCGCAATTCCGGAAGGGTTAGTTCTTCTAATTCTTCGTTGTAATAAAGAAAATCATCGCCACATTCACACAAATTTGGAAGGTTAAGTTCTTTCAATTTTTCGTTATAGTAAAGAAAACCATAGCCACACTCTCGCAATTCCGGAAAATTTAATTCTTCCAATTCTTTGTTACCAAAAAGAAAATGATTGCCACACTTCTGTAATTCCGGAAGATTTAATTCTTTTAATTCTTTGTTACCCAAAAGAAATTCATCGCCACACTCTCGCAATTTTGGAAGATTTAATTCTTGCAATTCTTTGTTACCCAAAAGAAAATCACCGCCATACTCTCGCAATTCCGGAAGGGTTAGTTCTTCTAATTCTTCGTTGTAATAAAGAAAATCATCGCCACATTCACACAAATTTGGAAGGTTAAGTTCTTTCAATTTTTCGTTATAGTAAAGAAAACCATAGCCACACTCTCGCAATTCCGGAAAATTTAATTCTTCCAATTCTTTGTTACCAAAAAGAAAATGATTGCCACACTTCTGTAATTCCGGAAGATTTAATTCTTTTAATTCTTTGTTACCCAAAAGAAATTCATCGCCACACTCTCGCAATTTTGGAAGATTTAATTCTTGCAATTCTTTGTTACCCAAAAGAAAATCATCGCCACACTTCTGTAATTCCGGAAGGTTTAGTTCTTTTAATTCTTTGTTACCCAAAAGAAAATAGTCTCCACATTCCTTTAATTTCTCATTTTTATAGGAAACAATTTCATTTTTTGAAGATAATCCTATTTCTATTTTTTCATTTTCCTCATTTATAATCGTTAAAACGCCATTTTCAAACGCCATTTTTTTAATTTTTCCAATTGTTTTAGGAAGGCAATCTTCAATATGTTTATCATAACACTCGATAGTTTTTTCTTTAAAGTCGACAATAAAATACTCCATAAGCATTTGATGAAGCGGAAGTTCTTTAACTCTAAAATTATCTATTATGCAATTGCCGTCACAATAATACACATTATTCATCTCGTGAGTATAATGGTAATATTTACCGTCCACACAAACATAATTATTCATTTCAAAGTTATTTCCAGTCTTATATATATCTCGAACACCAAAATCTCTTTCAAAAGCATCCGCAAGACCGGGTAAAATTTTATCTAAATTGCTATTAAAGGTATTATCTGGGTTGTTTACGGTATGATTATATCGGTTTTTAATAGAACAACGCTTGTCGCCCCTTGTAAACTGGATACTTATTACGCTTACTCCATACAAGTCTTGTCTTTCGGGATTCTTAAAATCTTCTCTTCGGATTTTACCTGCATTATTCGCTACCGCAAACCATACTCTACAATCATTTAGTCTACCACCTCGAAAAGTGCACAACGCTTCGCCTTTTGCATACCATTTTTTAAAAGCCTGAATTTCTTCTTCAGTTTTACATTCTGGGTACAAAATATATCCCGCTTCAGCCATCAATTCTACTGCACTTTTGTATTTATTTGGAATATGAAGTCCTTTATTTTCTACATCAACAAATGAATAAATATAATTTTTAAAATCTATTACTTTTCCTTGACTTATTAAATCATTATAAAGATTTCTGCTATACGCAAAATGCTCATCTAAAATTTGTGTCAAAAGACCTTCTCTTTCTAATATCTGCGGAAACAAATCTCGGCAAAGATGCATAAAATTTTCGCCATAACGCTTTTTAATTACTTTTAATTCATCCATTAGCCGTAAACCCTCCTAAGTACATATTTTTTGTCGCCCGTTTGATACAATGCAATTTCTTGAGTGGCTTTAGAGTATTCTGTGTGTTTTGTATTGTCTACCTCAAACGCATAAAAACCCGTAAAGTCAGCAGATTTTTCATCCAATAAATTTTTATGCAAAGCAATCACATCTCCAACCTTTGGTTTTTCCACCCCAAAGAAATCTAGCGTTAACCTAATTTTTTTATCCCCAGCTTTAAGTTCATACTCATTAAAATCTAAACATTTTTCAATTTTACATACACCCATAATAGTTTCTCCCTTAATTTGATTTAATTTAATATTATTATTTCATAACAAAATCGGATGAGTTTCCCCACCCGAAAAATGTTAGTTAGTTAACCAGTTTACAAAAATATCAACCGATTTTACATCAATACCCGCTTTTGCACGAACCAAACTTTTGCCCGACGTGGTTCTTGCTTGGTTATCCAAACTTTCAGTATTGTATCCACCTTTATCACCATTTTTAGCCTCAACAACCAAAGTATAAGGCTTATCAATAACACTTGCAAAAGCAACAGCAGAACCATTATTTGTTGCGGTCAAATCCATAATTCGAACGCCCTTTCGGTATCTTGCCATAGGTTCAATTTCAGCAAGTTTAACCTTTTTAGCATATCCTTTATCTGTCACAACAGCGATTCTATTATTTGGCATTACTTGACTTGTTAGCACAACTTCATCCCCATCTGCAAGCATAATACCCTTAACACCTCCCGAAATTCTTCCTTGCAATGGAATATCATCGGTAAAGGCATTAAGTGCCATTCCAAGTTTGGTCACGAATAGAATAGTAGACTTAGGGTCAACATTTTCGCGTTGCACATCCACCAAATAATCATCATCTTTAAATTTTGTCGCTTGGAAATAATTTTTCAATAAGAAATATTCACTCCACGCCGTTTTCTTAATCATCCCCGCTTTACTAAAGAATATTAAGTTTTTAGCACACTCTTCCGCGTTTTCACTATCTGGCATTTCAAATAGTGCAACCGGATATTCGCCAGAAACCGCCTCTTTAAACATAACCCTAAACTCAATTCCGCGTTCTTTCATCTTAAGTTCTGGAATATCACCCGCAGTCAACTTAAATGCATTACCTAGGTTGGTGAAGAACATCAAAGTCTTTGCCGTCGTGGTTTGAATCATCTTTTTATAAATATCGCTATCGGTAGCTTTTTCGCTAAACTCTTTACCGCATTGGTTAAAGTGCTTTAATGAATGCAACTTCACCGTTCCCGCCTTTGTGATTCCAACAACAACATCTTCAACCGGTCTAGAATCATCTTCGGTAGGAATAACAAATTCTCCAAGGTCTTTTATGATAACACTTGCTCTTTCAAACTTAAATTTCTTTTTGATTTCCAATAATTCCGACTTAACTGTTTCAAGCTGAAGTTTTGGACTTGCCAAAATCTTAGTAAGCCTCTCAATAAGTTCTTTAAGTTCTTTAAGTTCTTGTTCCAACTTATAAACTTCTAGATGCGTAAGCCTTGCAAGTCTTAAATCCAAAATTGCTTGCGCTTGCCTGTCTGAAAGTTTAAACCTTTCCATCAAACGCTTTTTAGCCTCGCTTGTGTTTGCACTCGTTTTAATGATTTTAACAACTTCATCGATGTTTTTAACAGCAATCACAAGCCCTTCTAAAATATGTGCACGCTCTTTTGCTTGGTCAAGTTCAAACTTAGTTCGTCTAACAATTATCCCTTGTTGGTAATCAACATAATATTTAATAATCTGCAAAAGCCCAAGTTGTTGAGGGCGACCATCCGCAATCACAACCATATTAATACCGTAACTAGATTGAAGTTCGGTAAGTTTATATAAATTCTCCAGCAATTGAACAGGGTCAGCCTCTTTTTTAACCTTAATAACCGCACGAGTTCCCGACTTATCCGATTCGTCAACTATTTCCGCAATACCATCCAATTGTTCTTTTTTGGTTTCACGCAAATCAATCAATTTTGTGAGAAGCGCAGCCTTTTTAACACCATAAGGAAATTCTGTTATGACAATGCTTTTACGGTCTTTATCACCCGTTTCAATATATGCTTTTGCGCGAATCGAAATTTTTCCCTTACCAGTTTCATACGCATTAACAAGTTCATCACCCGCAATAATGGTTCCACCCGTAGGAAAATCCGGACCCTTTATATGCTTCATCATTTCTTTAAGTTTAATATTTGGGTTATCAATATATGCCACAACACCCGAAATAACCTCATTCAAATTATGGGGCGGAATATTAGTTGCAAGTCCAACCGCAATACCCGTTGCGCCATTTACCAATAAGTTTGGATAACGGCTTGGAAGCATATCCGGTTCTTTTAGTGTATCATCAAAGTTATACGACCATCTGACAGTATCCTTTTCAAGGTCCCTAAGCATTTCCATTGCAAGTGGTGCAAGTCTAGCCTCGGTATAACGCATAGCCGCAGCATCGTCACCATCTTCACTACCAAAGTTTCCGTGACCCTCAACCAAAATCCTTCCCATACTAAAAGGTTGCGCCATTCTTACCATTGCGTCATAAACCGAAGTATCGCCATGTGGATGATATTTACCAAGACAATCACCGACAATTCTTGCCGATTTTCTGAAAGGCTTATCCGGTGTAACACCAAGTTCCAACATTGAGTAAAGTATACGCCTCTGAACAGGTTTCAACCCATCCTCAACACGCGGTAATGCTCTATCCAAAATAACATGCTCCGAATAAGGCATCATTGATTCATGCATCACCACATCAACACTTTTTTGAATAACATTTTTACCGAACCCCGCAGTTACAAACATCTCTTGCTTTATCTTCTTTTTCATTTCATTCTGTTCTTCAATAGATTGGTCGCTTGTAACACTTTGTTCGCTAATTTGTTCCATATGGTCAATCAAATCATCAAGCCCAACTTGACCATCTAAAACAATATTTTCGTCCATTTCCGACTTTTCAAAATCATTATCTTTTTTGCCGTTACCTCTTCCGTTATTATCCTTTTCGTTTGCCATTACAAAAACTTCTCCTTATAATCGTAAAATATTTGCCAACTTAAAAACTTTAATTCATCCAAAGCCGTTTAGTTCTCCAACTTACCCTCAATTCGGCAAAATATGGCCACAATTAAAAAGCCATCTGCAAACCCTAAACTTTTCAGCCAGCATAATATAATGTTATTATAACATATTTATAACCAACTTTGCAAACAATTTTTCCTTCAATTTCCACGCAAAAACCACCAAAACTCTAGCACTACACCTTTTCAATAAAACCAACCTCCTACTCCTCTTATTAAAATAAAAAAAATACTCCACCCCTAAAACAATTAAAGGCTTTGTATTTTAGATTATCGGAAGTTGTCTAAAAATGGGACAAAGCCACATTTCCATCACCCGACGGTTTTACATATTATTAAGACAAAAATTCAATTTTACACGCGTGAAGCACCAAATTTTAAGGTTCACAGAAAATTTATATCACAACAGTATAAACTATAGGAAGTAAATTTTTCGCTTTGCTCAAAATTTGGTGCTAAAACGCACCTGCAAAATTAAAATTTTGCCTTCCTAGTGTGTATTAACACCGGCTCTAAGAATATGCCACCTTGCGGTGTCGCATTCTTCCCGCCTCCGATAATATAAACTATAGGAAGTAAATTTTTCGCCTTGCTCAAAATTTGGTGCTAAAACGCACCTGCAAAATTAAAATTTTGCCTTCCAAGTATGTATCAACCTCGGCTCTAAGAATATGCCACCTTGCGGTGTCGCATTCTTCCCGCCTCCGATAAT
>CAYSOX010000003.1:83963-119222 GCA_964432825.1 uncultured Lachnospiraceae bacterium | reverse complement strand
AGGTCCACCTGTTCTCATTCCGAACACAGAATTTAAGCTCCTTATGGTCGAGATTACTAGTTTTGCAACGAACTGGAAGGGTAGAAAGATGCCGTCTTCAATGAAAAGACATTTACGAAATTCGTAAGTGTCTTTTTTTGTTGTTAAAGAAAACCGTGTGAGAATCCGTTGCAAAAATCGGATAATCTTTTATAAATCCTTTTAAATTAGAAAAAGTAGATAACCTTTCCATAAAAGCCTTTTTTATTAGAACAAAGCGGTTAATATTTCAATACAAGTTTTTTTGTACTAGAAAAATCGGATAACTTTCCATAAAGCCCTTTTAAATTAGAAAAAGCAAATAACCTTTTCATAAAAGCCTCTTATGTTAGAAAAATTATGTAGTGTACGCAAAATTAGGAGACATAGGAGTTTTTTTGTTTATAGTTTACCAAAAAATCTTAACTTAAATTTTACTAGAAATTACAATTAAAAATTTATAGTAAATCTTTTAAGCAAAAAAATTGCTTGTTACCTTAATAATAAAATTTACTCCACTCGCAACACTATTAAAGAAGCGAGAAAGTACCGCGAAATGCCATTCAAAGAAGTTGGAAATCCTACGCGAAATGCCATTCAAAGAAGTTGGAAATCCTACGCGAAATGCCATTCAAAGAAGTTGGAAATCCTACGCAAAACACCACTCAAAGGAGAGGGAGACCCCGCGAAACACCGCTCAAAGAACTTGAGAAAGTACCGCGAAATGCCATTCAAAGAAGTTGGAAACTCCCCGTTATATAACATCCAAAAAGTGTAAAATTCTCTTTGGAATACCACTTAAAAAGATGATAACACCTCCGCAAAACTTTTATCAAAATATGAAATTTCTCCCGCGAAACAAATTAAAAAGCACAAAACGAACTCCAACAAAATACCATTCAAAAGTTTTAAAGCAGTTCTACCGGTGTACTTTTAAAGATAAAACGGTCTCTAATATTATTACCCCCCCCAAAAAAAATGAAACCATTTTCAATTGGTTTAAAAACGAATATTGCCCAAACCAGTTTATTTCCAAAAGTAAATTTGGTGTGACTTTAATTAATCAATCAATTAAAATGTAGGTAAATATGTGTATTTTTATATATGGATTTGCCGTTAAAAAAGCCAATTCTAGGCGAATGAAAAATTATTAAGAAAAACACTTAAAAAACAAGCAAAATTTGTAAAAGGGCTTGATTTTTTTTTCTATGATATACTTTTTAACAATTGCAAGATAAATAGTTGAAAAGTGCTTTAAAATAAACAAATTTTAAATTTAAGGAGAAAAAAATGAAAAAATTATTGACAAAGTTTTTAATTTCTTTATGTTTGATAATTTTGCCTTGTACAATTGTTTTAACCGGATGCGACGAGAGTGGTATTGAGATACCTGTTGAGGTTCCAACTGTTTTAACCAATGAGCAAAAATTGGCAATGTTTGAAAAATATATTAATAATGAAATTAAACTAGATGACGAAACTAAGGCAGTTTTAGATTTTAACGGAGATGAAAAACTAACAAAGGAAGATTATTCTATAATCAAAGCATATTTGACTTATTATGATTTTTCTAATGATGGAGAGTTTGATTTTCCATATTCCGATGTAAAAATTGGCGATGTGAATTTAGATGGCGAAGTGAATGCTGAGGATAGAAATTTATTAAAGAACTATATCAAATTTTTAAACCCAGATACTTTGCAAACAACAAAAAGTGCGTATGCATTAAACTTAAAGCAATTATTAAATGCAGATATCAATTCAAATGGTGAAATTAATATTAATGACTTAACTGCATTTGACGAACTTACCCAAAACCAATACAAGTCACAAGTTGACAATGAAGAACTTGCTGAAATTAATTCTTACAAAACCGACTGCGATTTTAATGGCGATGGTTTGGTAAATGGCGAGGATGAAAGACTATATAAATTGATTTCGTTATATTATGATTCAGCGTTAGACAACGACTTTAGTTTGCCTTACACCGAAGTGAGGATTGGCGATGTCAACCTAGACGGAAAAGTTGATTGGTCAGATTTTGAACTTTTAGAAAGTTATATTGACGGAACCAATAGTGAAAGATTGTCTTTAAAGGCACTAATTAATGCAGATATTGACGGAAATGGAATGGTTTCAGAGGGTGACACAGACGAGGCTAAGTTCTATGAAGAAATAATGGGCATTAAAAAGTTGAATGAAATTATTAATTCTTTAGAAAATGGCGAAAGGTCGTTCAATATAAACTTTAATATTGTAAAGGACGGTTCCGGAATTTTCTCAGATTCATACTATGAATTGATAGACGGAAAAACAATTTATAGTTATGATAAAACAAAACAAGTTTCATATAGTTACAACCAAAATAATTATTATATGGGTTATATATTTAAGGTCGCAAAAGTAGGCGATAAATATATAAGATATGTGGGCGAAGGTAATTATGGAACCGAATTAACAGCAAAATATATTGTAAGTAGCGGTGAAGTGTCAAGAAATTGGTCCGTAAACCAATCACATATAAAAGCAATAGGTAATGCGGAAAAATACCTTGACCAACAACTAATTTCAGTTGAATCAACTTTATTGGATAATAATACCTATTCTGTAAAGATTACATATCCAATAAATGACGATGTAATTTATGAAATTACTTCGGTGTTTAATAACAAGGATTTATTGGAAGTCACAATAGCAGAAAGTACTTATACGGTAGAGATGGACGAGTTAGATAGAGTAGCCGTTGTGAAATACACCTTTGAAACATCAACTTCAAAAGATAATTTTAAAACCAAAATAGACGAATTCGATAATATTTGCACCACAACCGGTTCAACAGAGGATAAAGAAACCATATTGTTGGATTTAGAAATTGATGGTAAAAGTGGTTCTGTGGTGCATGATGGAAAACATTATGAAGGTATTTATCTTGAATGCGGTACCAATCTAAAGTCTGCACTAATTGCAAAAATTCAAGAACTTCAAGAAGATGGTGCAACATTTGGCTTATCAAATGGGAAATTTATTCCAGAAGGAAAGGAAATTGACAAAGTTTATTTCACAAAGTCATATGGCGATTGTGCTGAAAATGCATATAGTGAAGTAATAGAAGTGACCGACGATTTTATTTTAGAGTCGTGGATGAAATCAGTAGATTTCTTTGGAGACCAAGAATGGTTTGAGGTTAAAATAACTTTAAAAGATGCCACAACAAGCGAATAGTACGCCACAATAAATAAAATGATGCACAATCCTAAGCGGGATGGTGTACCACCCCAAGTGGGGTAATGTGTCAAACCAAGTAGAATGGTAGTGCATTAAGTCGAACTAAAAAGTGCACCACCCCAATCGGGGTAATGTGTCAAACCAAGCAGAATGGTAGTGCATTAAGTCGAACTAAAAAGTGTACCACCCCAAGCGAGGTGGTACATCAAACTAAGCATAACCATGTATCACACCGAGTATAACAGTGCACCGCCATCCCAAGCGGAAGGGCATACCTAAATAAAAGTGGGTACATCTATAAAATGTTGGTAAAAGCCCAGATTTTTGAGTAAAAAAATTAATTAATCAAACTACAATAATTATTAATAAAACCAAAATATATCACCCTTTAATGGCAATTATTAAGGGGTGATATTTATTTTCAAAGTAACCCTTAGAAAACTAATTCCAAACGAGGCAATGCCACAACTTTAAATATTAAAGTCTTACCTATTTGTGCGTTTTGATGATGTAGTAGATTTTGTTTATACAATGCAAGCGGGTTTAGATAGTTGGTTAACTATTGACAAATTGACACTTTGGTGCTATACTATACTAGTAATTAAAATCGGGGGTAAATAAAAATGAACAAGCGAGAACAACTATTTAGAAATTATATCGAACTACCAACATCTAAAATTTTCCTTTGTGCTGTGCCAAAAGAAATGGAAGATATTTATGGTAGACCATTCCTTTATAAAGAATATTTTGCAGTATATCATAGTGGTAAGTCTGAAAATTTTAGATATGTTACAGACGATAACGAAGTTAAACAAGCAGACTTTGTAAAAGCAAAAGTTTTGGCGGGTAGATTCCCAAAACAAAGTTCGCCAGCTTTGTACATCAAAAGTGAGCAACTAAATTATGATAGTGAATTTGCAAATGGCTATAATTTTGCCGTTTACCAAATGGCAGAAAATGGTTTACTAGTAAATGACACTCAAATTTGCGGTTTTAGAAGTTTAGAGGAAATGTCAAATACAATTGACCTATTTGTGTATTTCTATGAAGTAGTAGATTTGGTAGATAAAATAAACGACCGTGCATACACAGAGGCAAAAGCCAAGTTTAATAGACATTATACTCAAGCACCATCTTTTAAAGAAAGTGATAGAAAAACTAGAAACGCTGATCAATGGCTTAGAAAAAGTGCGGGTGTGGATGAAATTTTGGCTGAATTAACTAATAAAAAGTTCGAAACAGAAACAATCACTCAAACTGCACCTAATTCAGAAAAGATAGATAAAGATGCTCAAAAGAAAGTAATAGATGATTTTTTTGCAGAGATTGAGAAATAGTGTAGATTTCAAATATAAAAAACAAAGGTTTTTTTGTTAACAAGTTAACATTTTCTTTAAAATAATTTCTAATCTTGCAGTATAAAAATAAAGGATTTTGTTAATGTATTAAAACCTCAAAATTTTGGATAATTTTTTTTAAAACAACCCCTTAAAGAAGTTTAACTTTAAGGGGTTGTAATGCTTCAAAAACAAAGTTTTGGTGTATGAACTTTCTCCAAAAAATGTTTGTACCCATCTGAATAAAATTATTAATTGGGAAAAATAGAACTGAAAATTAGAAATGCTAAACACAAAGAAAGAAGATTGTGCGGGGATTTTAAAGGAAGCAAGTTTTATCGCTGATTACATAAAGCAAACAGCATATGAATATAAAGTGGAATAACTAAGAAAAACAAAGAATTACAAGAAATAAAATAAGGCGTTGACGAATTGTTTTCGTTATAGAAACAATTGTATAATTAAGCAAAATTAGTTATTTTAATTAAATAAAAGGGGAACATCTTAGACTAAAAAGTTCTAATATGTTCTTTTTTGTTAGCACTTTTCGTGGAAATATACTTTCCAAATAGGTTTAGTTCTAAAGATGTTTATTTCGTAATATGATTTTGGAAAACGCATAATGTTAAGACTAAAAAATGATTAAAGAACCTAATTATATATTTTACTTTAATAAAAAAACCTTTTCTTTTTTATGATAATTTGATATACTAATAATTGAAAATCTTGATTAAAAAAGATTTGCATAATTTCAAAATTTGACAATTTTTAAAAACAAAGGAGTTTTATGGCGGATATTCTGTTGAGTGTAAGAAAGTCTTTTAATAAGGTGGTCGTTGGGGCATCTAGGCTTTTTTATTCTTTTGATAAAAGGATAAACGGGGTAATTAAATCCAAAGTTTTTAAAGTTCCTAATTTTGATGCAGATGTAAATTTCCAAATATTTTATCCAAAAGATTATACTCAAAAATCTTATCCAATAATATTTTATTTTCACGGCGGTGGATGGATAGAATACGACAAAACAATCTACAATACGCTTTGCAAGAGGCTTTCCAAAATGGGTAATATTGTAGTGAATATCGATTACCCGCTTGCACCAAAATATAAAATGCATAAATTGTTAGAGGGGTGTATTGATATCATTAATTTTGCCGTGGATATCGCAAAAGAAAAGTTTAACGCATCTGACACGGTGATTTTATCTGGCGATTCAGCGGGTGCTCAAATTTCGGCATTGTTTGGAGGTTTGCAAACGGAAAATAAAGTTAATTCGGTGTTTGAGGGTAAAACCCTTCCGAAAATTTCAGCACTTTTATTGTTTTACGGAGTGTACAATTTTGAAACTGTTGAAAGAACAAACTTTCCTAGCATAAAATTAATGCTCAATGCGGTATTTAATAAATCTAACACATATGAAGAGTATAATTTATATTCACCAATAAATTATGTAGGTAAAAACTATCCTCAAACCTTTATTGCTAGTGGCAAACGGGATAAATTACACAAATTGCAAACGGAAGAATTTATCCAAAAATTGCAAGATAATGGTGTGACTTTTAAGTCTATAATCTTTGAAAAGGATAATATTGGCGGAAGCCACGGATTTATGGCGTTTGACGATTTTAAAACAAATAAGGACACCTTGCAAGGTGTTCAGCAATTTTTAAATAATATTTCAGGAGAATAAGGACGGATGATTTTAACAATCTTTATTTATATTGCAATAATAGTGGCGGTGGTTAGTGTCGACCTTGTCACCAAAGCCCTTTTGATGCATTATGATTTCGCTTATATTCCGCATTTTTTGTATAATACTCCAACAATAAATGATGGTGCCGCCTTTTCAATATTGGAGGGCAAACAAACCTTTTTAATCACTTTTACATCAATAGTTTTAATTTTTGCGATTTTTTTGTTATTCACTAAAAAGTTTAGCGAAAATAAACTATTCAAATGCGGGCTTGCAGTCACAATAGGTGGGATTATTGGAAACTTAATTGACCGAATTAGAATAGGTGCGGTGCGGGACTTTTTACTTGTAGAACCCTTTGGCTTCATTTGTAATTTTGCCGATATTGCAATTTGCGTAGGTGTGGCGGTGATTTGCGTCTACATTGTGTTTATTCATAAGTTTAAAGATGACAAAAAGGGGAAAGAGTCTGCAGAAAAAAACGAAAAAGACGACAAGCAGATGGTAGAGGACTCATTGCAAACAAAAAAGCAAAAGAAAAAAACTTCCGGTGCGGAAAAAATTGAAACAAGAAATAATTAGAAGTTTTTAGGAAATTTTTTCAGTATTAATTTAAAGTGAAACATTAGGAGGAAAAATGAAAGAAATTTTTGTGGTAGACGAAAATGCCACAGGTAAACGAATAGATGTTTTTTTGGACGAAGTTGTTCAAGATGTTACAAGGTCGCAAATAAAAAAGTCAATAACCGAGGGCAAAACCACCGTTAATGGAGAAATCACCAAAGCGGGTAAACAATTAAAGATTGGCGATGTGGTGGAGTTTGAAGAGATTGAAAACATAACTGAAATAACGCCTGAAAATATTCCCTTAAACATTGTGTATGAAGACGATGATGTTATTGTAATAAACAAGCCTCAAGGAATGACTGTTCACCCAGCACCGGGAAATTATACCGGAACATTGGTTAATGCTTTGTTGTACCACTTTGGTGGAAGTTTGAGTGATACGGGTGGGAATATTCGCCCAGGAATTGTTCACCGAATAGATAAAGACACCAGCGGATTGTTGGTTGTCGCCAAGAATAATTCGGCACACTTATGCCTTGCAAAACAACTTGCCGATAAAACTTGCAACCGTCAATATGTCGCGGTGGTAGAAGGGGTTGTAAAAGATGACGAAGGTGTTATTGATGCACCGATTGGGCGAAGCAAAGCCGACCGCAAAAAAATGGCGGTGGTTCCAGACGGAAAACCGGCTGTTACAATGTATAAAGTGCGTGCAAGGTGCAATGATTATACATTTATGCAGTTTAACCTAAAAACGGGTAGAACACATCAAATTAGAGTGCATACAAAGTTTATGGGCCACCCAATAGTCGGAGATAAAACATACGGGATTCAAAAGCAAAAGTTTAATTTGGCGGGGCAACTCCTTCATGCTGAAAAATTGGAGTTCATTCATCCAACAACCAAAAAACTAGTAACTTTTTTTGCTCCACTTCCCGATTACTTCCAAAAAATTCTTAAAATTTTCGACTAATTAATATTTTAATATTGTAGACAAATAATTTCAATTGTGGTAAAATAGTTAGGTAAATCAAAAAGGAGTGAATATGACATATATAGATGAAAGGGATGATGGCATCCAATATGGTATAATTTCAATATTTTCACTTGCAACTGTTGCAGTTGTTGTATATATGGTGTTTGGCAGTTTTGTGTCCGCATATGTTGCAATTGCTTTGTTTGCTTTAGGTTTTATTGCAATTTGCACGGCTTCTATACGAAAGATTTTTGTAATTTTAAATTATAAAGAAAAGTTAGAAGATTATGAAAAAATGCATATAGACGAGTTAAGTGAAGATTTTAAAACCAAAAAGTTGAATGCCAATACGAAAATTAAATCATGTAAAGCCAAAGAACTCACAAAGGCTATACTTTCAGGCATATTTGGTGTATTTACAATTATAGTTTTGGTATTATTTTAAAATTAAGGAGAATAAAAATGAAATACAATAGATTAGAAAAACAAAACGATGAAATTAAAGTTCAATTTGAATTAAACGCAAAGGAGTGGGAAGCGGAGGTTGAAACCGCTTACAAAAACCACAAGGGCCACTATAAAAAAGAGGGATTCAGAAACGGCAATGTTCCTCGTGCTATCCTAGAAAAACAATACGGCGAAAACCTATTTTATGAGGATGCTTTAAACGATTCTTTTGGTAAGTTCTATGCTGAAATGCTTTCAAAAGAAACCGATATTTACCCAGTAGATTACCCTCGTTTAACCGTTGAAAAAATAGACAAAACAGGCGTTAAGTTTACTGCAATTATTGATGTTATGCCAGAATTTAAGGTAGAAAATTACAAGGGTATTCAAATAAAGTCTAACAAAGTTTCAGTTACCGCTAAAGAAGTTGATGCCGAACTTGCTTTGATGCAAGACCGTCATGCAAGATTTGTTGAAAAGACTGACCGTGCCGTTAAAGATGGCGACTTAATTAACCTTAACTATTCAGGAAGTGTTGATGGTGTTAAGTTTGAGGGCGGAACTGCCGAAGACCAAGAATTAACAATTGGTTCACACACATTTATTGAAGGTTTTGAAGAACAAATGATTGGTATGAATATAGGAGAGGTTAAGGATATAAATGTTACCTTCCCAAAAGAATACCACTCAAAAGACCTTGCGGGCAAACCTGCTGTTTTCAATGTTAAAGTTTTAGGTATTCGCGAAAAGGAACTTCCAGCCCTAGACGACGAGTTTGTAAAAGAAATTTCAGAATGCAACACACTTGATGAATACAAAAAGCAAGTTAAAGAAAGACTTACAAATGAAAAGAAAGCACAAGCCGAACACGACGCCGTAGATAAGTTAATTGACACAATTGTAGGCGGTGTAGAATTAAAGGTTCCTGCAAAAATGGTAGACCGTCAACTAGATTATATCGTTCGTGATATGAACAACCGTCTTTCTTCTCAAGGTATCACACTAGAGGCATATCTAGGATATCTTAACACAACCGAAGAAAAGTTTAGAGAAGAACGCCGTAAAGATGCCGAGGCTAGTGTTAAAACAAGTTTAGTTTTAGAAGAAATCGTTTCTAAAGAAAATATCACAGTAGAAGAAAGTGAAATGCATACAAAACTTGAAGAAATGGCAAAGATGTATGGATTGACCGCTGAAAAACTTAAAGAGATGCTTGGCGAACAAGGATTAAATTCAGTAAAACAAGAGATTTTGACAAATAAGGTTATTAATTTCTTGAAAGAAAATAACGAGATTGCATAAACTTAAAGTGTAAATATTTTACAATTATTTGTAACTGTTGGGGGCGTGAACGAAAAATTTAACAAGTTAAATTTTAAACTTCATTCGAAGTTTCCCCCGAAAAAGCAAGGCTTTTTCGGGGGTTCACGCCAAAGCGAGAAAATGTAACACAAAAACTCAAAGAATTTGGAGGTAGAAAAATGAAAGAAATGAATTCATTAATTCCTATGGTTGTAGAACAAACCAATAGAGGAGAGAGGTCGTATGATATTTATTCAAGATTATTAGAAGATAGAATTATCTTTTTGTCAGACGAAATTAACGACCAAACTGCAAATTTAATAATAGCACAACTTATATACCTAGAGGGTAAGGACCCTGATAAGGATATTATGATGTACATAAACAGCCCAGGAGGAAGTGTAGTTTCAGGAATGGCAATTTATGACACAATGAACTACATTAAGTGTGATGTCAGCACTATTTGTGTAGGTATGGCTGCATCAATGGCGGCAGTATTACTTGCAAGCGGTGCAAAGGGTAAAAGATTTGCATTACCAAACAGCGAAATAATGATTCACCAACCTTTAGGTGGGGCTCAAGGTCAAGCAAGTGATATTGCAATTCATGCCGAACATATTTTAAAGACAAAGAAGAAACTTACAAAGATTTTAGCCGACAAGTCGGGCAAACCTATCGAACAGATTGAAAAGGATACCGATAGAGATAACTTTATGAGTGCAAGTGAAGCACTAAAGTACGGTTTAATAGATAAAATATTCGATAAAAGATAATATGGAGATTGTATGAGCGAATTAGAAATACCACACTGTTCTTTTTGTGGCAAAAGTAAATTAGATGTAGAAAAGTTGGTTTCAAGCCCAGATGGAAAGACCTTTATTTGTGAAGCATGTATTTCAGAATGCGACAAAATGCTTTGTTCGGAAAGTGGACCTTCAGGCTACTCAAAAAAGAGTAAAGAAGAAGCAAATACACTTTTAAAACCAAAGCAAATCAAAGCCGAACTAGATAAATACATAATAGGTCAAGATGATGCAAAAAAAGTTATATCAGTAGCAGTTTATAACCATTACAAAAGAGTTAATTATAATAGCGAAACAAAAAAAGACAAAGATTTAGATTTGGAAAAAAGCAATATTTTAATGCTAGGACCTACCGGTTGCGGAAAAACTTTAATGGCAAAAACGCTTGCTAAAATATTAGATGTGCCTTTTGCAACGGCAGACGCTACTTGTTTAACCGAGGCAGGTTATGTTGGTGATGATGTTGAAAATATTTTATTAAAACTTATTCAAAATGCTAATTTTAACATAGCGCAAGCCGAAAGAGGTATTGTTTATATTGATGAAATAGATAAGATTGCCCGAAAAGGTGACAATGTTTCAATCACTCGAGATGTTTCGGGTGAGGGTGTTCAACAAGCCTTATTAAAGATTTTAGAGGGCACGATTGCAAATGTTCCACCTCAAGGCGGAAGAAAACATCCTAACCAAGAATGTATACAAATAGATACCACAAACATTTTATTCATAATTGGTGGTGCTTTTGTCGGCTTAGATAAAATTATTGAAAAACGCAAAGATAGTGTCAATTTAGGCTTTGGCGGTGTAGTAAAAAGCAAAAAAGAATTAAGCGAGTCAAATCTTTTAAAGGAATGCGAACCGCACGACTTAATTAAGTTTGGTTTAATTCCAGAGTTCGTTGGAAGAATTCCGGTAACCGTAAGTTTGGAAGCATTAACTGAAGAGGCACTTGTTAAGGTTTTAACCGAGCCAAAAAATGCACTTATAAAACAGTATAAGCAAATGTTTAAGATGGACAATATTGAACTAGAGTTTGAAAGCGGTGCGATTGAATATTTTGCAAAAAAAGCAATGGAATTAAAAACTGGGGCAAGAGGGCTTAGAAATATATTAGAAGATGCAATGCTTCCGCTAATGTACACCAGTCCAAGTGATGAAAATGTGGCTAAAATTATTGTTAAAAACAAAAATTCAAAGATTATAACCGAACAAATAGATAAAAAAATAACCGAAGATGAAATTATAGAGGGTCAAATATTAGAAGATGAAGATAAAAAATGTAAAGTTTCTTAAAAGTGAAACTTCGGCATATAACGGATATTATATGCCGGAAATTTGCTTTGTCGGAAGAAGTAATGTCGGCAAAAGCAGTTTAATTAATTATCTTACAAATTCAAAAATTGCACGAACATCCAGCACCCCCGGACGAACCCAGTTGATTAATTATTTTGAAATAAACAACGGGGAATTTTTGCTAGTTGACTTACCGGGCTATGGTTTTACTAAAACCGAAAGGGCGACTCGCGAAAAATGGGGCGCAATGATAGAACCCTACTTAAGAAACAATCAAAATTTAAAAAATATTCTAGTTCTATTAGATTGTCGCCACAGTCCGAGTCAAGAAGATAGGGATTTAATAAATTATTTACTTTATTACCACTTGCCATTTACGATAGTTGCAACCAAAATAGACAAATTAAGCCGTGCAGAATTACAACGAGCAATTTCAATGCTTGCAACAGAATTAAAAGTAGGGGTTGGGAATATTTATCCAGTGTCCTCACAAAAGCGTGTAGGGGCGGAAGAATTGCTTGAGAGAATTTCTCAATTTTTAGGTGAAAACTAATGAATGTTTATGCTTTATCCGACTTACATCTATCCTTTGAAACAGACAAGCCCATGAATGTGTTTGGTGAAAATTGGGATAATTATGAAGAAAAAATCAAAGAAAATTGGAATAGTTTGGTGGGAGACACCGATGTTGTGATTATAGCCGGTGACATAAGTTGGGCTATGCAAATTAAAGAAACCCAAAAAGATTTTGAATACATTTCAAAATTAAATGGCAAGAAAATTATAGTCCGCGGAAATCACGATTATTGGTGGAAAGCAATTTCAACCGTTAGAGAGTTCATTCCAGAAAACACTTTTGCAATTCAAAATGATGCAATAAAAATAGAAAATGTAATATTTTGCGGAAGCAGAGGGTGGCTTGTGGAGGAGCGAGGAAAAACTCTTTCTAAAGAAGATAAAAAAATATACGACCGAGAACTTATCCGATTAGAAATGGCATTAAAAAGGGCAACCGAAATAAAAACCGATTCAGAGGAAATTGTTTGTATTTTACATTATCCGCCATTTAATTCCGATTTAGACACTAATGAATTCACCGAATTAATAGAAAAGTACAACATCAAAATAGTTGTTTATGGACATTTGCACGGAAGAATTAAATATCCAACTAGCCTAATTGAAAAGAACGGAGTAAAATACTACCTATCATCTTGTGATAAAATTAACTTCACTCCAATACAAATTTTATAACCATAAATTAAGCATTAATAAATTGTATTAAATTTATAAAGTTCAATAAAAAAAAGCAAACAAATCGAATAAAACAGTAAAAGTTAGATGACTTTTATGATGTTTATTTTAGAATTGTTTGCTTTTATAAAAAATTAGATAAAGGGGATTTTGTATGACAAATGAAAAATTGTGTGAAAAGTCAAATGATACCGCTCGTTCTTTGGTTTGGATATTTTACGAATTATAGCATTTTTATGTGTAATAAGCATTCATTTCTTAGGAAGGACTGGATACGGCACATTACAAAATGATGGTTTTGCAGTTTATTTTGTAATTTGTTTGAGATATATCACTAGAATGTGTATACCATTATTTTTAATGCTTTCGGGATATTTGCTTGCAAATAAAGAACCAAACAAAAAATATTATTTAAAAATCATAAGAATTCTAGTTGAGTATTTTATAGCATCAATTGTTTGTGTTTTATTTAGCATATTTTATTTAAAAGAAGATAAATGGAATTTCGTTTCTTTTATTCGTGGAGTCTTTAGTTTCAGTTGTGTACCATATTCTTGGTATATCAATATGTATATAGGATTGTTTTTAATCGCTCCATTTATAAATAAAATACTAAAAAACATAACAAAGAAACAACAACAAATTTTTTTAATTATTATGATTGGGTTGACACTTTTACCAACAGTTGTATACTATTATTTTTCAAATTATGAAAATTTTTTAATAGCATTGCCTTCGTTTTGGTATTATCCATTGTATATGCTAACTTATTTTTTCGCTGGGCAATATATAAGAGTCAATCAACCAAAAGTAAAAAGGTGGGTTCTAATTTTAGTTTTTATTGTTGATTTGTTGATTGCAGGCATTCATCAATATACTAATGTTACTATGCATCCGATGGATATGCTTGAAGAGTATTATACTATATTTGTCTTTATATTAACGGTTTCTACATTTTTATTCTTTTATGATTTAAAATATAAACATAAATGGGCAGTAAAAGTTGTTTCCGTAATAAGTATTTCAACACTTAGCGGATATATGATTAGTTGGGTTTTTGATTCCATTTTTTATGAGATGCTATTTAAATATGTGGGAACAACATTTAGACAGGTTGTTTTATATGCACCAATAATAGTCTTATTGGTTTCGATATATTCTCTAATTTATGGAATTATAATAACATTTATTATTTCACTAAGTAAAAAGGGGTATCAAAAATTAGAGTCAAAATTTAAGGAAAAGGCAAAAACAAAAACAGAAGAGGCAAATGAAATAAATTAAAATTTTTAATATATTTTAATAGTGATTTTAAAGTGAATCTTTAAAAGTTTATATACTTTTATTGGTTCACTTTTTAATTTTAAGTTAAATATATATTACTATTAATAAATAAAATTGTAGGCGTTTGGCTAAAAATGATGTAAACAATATTTTTAATATCTGTATTATTGTATAACCTAGTTGCCATTAAGCATACAAATAATTAAAAATTAACCCGCTGAAGTGCTTTAAAATCAATAATTTTGGTTATTAAAATATAAAAATTTTTTTAAAAATTTTCAAAAAGTGGTCAAAAGTGGTTGGAATTTGTAATAAACTGGTGTATACTCTAAATAAGTTAAAAAGAAGGAGTGTAAACTAATAATGCTTTTTGGTACATATTCACATTGTTTAGACCAAAAGAATAGATTTAGGATACCACCTAAATTTAAAAGTACATTAGGTGAAAATCTTGTTTTAACTAAGGGCAGTGGTAAGTGTTTATATTTATTTTCTGCCGTTGGAATGCAGGAGCAAGTAGTGAATAAACTTTCTAACATTTCACTTTTTGACGAAACCGCTCAAAAGAGTTTAAGGTTGTTGTTGTCTTCCACATTTGAGTTGGAGATTGATAACCAAGGACGAGCATTATTACCGCAAGAACTTCGTGCATATGCAGGAATAGATAAACAAATTGTTTCAATTGGTGTAGGTTCTCGGGTGGAAATTTGGGCTGAAGGCGAGTGGTTAAAATATTCTGAGGGAGCAGATATCCCTAAAGAACTTTCAAAACTAAAGGACTTTGGAGTATAATTATGGCTGAAAGTTATCATAATCCCGTTTTAAAAGAAGAGGTCGTTCAAGGTTTAAACCTTGAAGATAAAACACTTTTTGTGGACGGGACACTAGGTGGTGCGGGGCATTCTAGTTTAGTGCTAGAAAGGTATCCCAAAATTAGAGAACTTGCGTTTGATAGAGACAAAGAAGCAATTGAATTTAGTAAATCAAGACTTAGCGGTTTTGGTGAAAGGGTTGAATATTTCAACACCAACTTTAGAGAAATTGTAAAAGTTTTAAATGAAAAAAATTTGAAAGCCGATGGAATTTTATTAGATTTAGGTGTAAGTTCGCATCAAATTGATGATAGTAGTCGTGGGTTTAGTTTTAGATTTTCAGGCCCCTTAGATATGAGGATGAATAAGTCACAAACACTTACAGCAAGTGATGTTGTAAATGGATATTCTGAAGAAAAACTTGCAGACATAATTTATATGTATGGAGAGGAACGACTGAGCCGACAAATTGCAAAACAGATTGTTTTAAATCGACCGGTTAATTCAACCGAAGAATTAAAAACGATTGTTGAAAATTGTGTTATAAAATTCAATAAGCGTGAAGTTAAGTCTAGTATCCAACGAGTTTTTCAAGCAATAAGAATAGAAGTTAATGCCGAACTAGATGGACTCTACGAATTTATTTTAAGTTTAGCAGAGGTCACCAAAAGTGGTGGAAGAATTGCAATAATTACCTTTCATTCGCTAGAAGATAGAATTGTTAAAAGAGCGTTTAATGAATTATCCATTGGGTGTATTTGTCCGCCCGAAATTCCGATTTGTGTTTGCGGGCATCAACCAAAAGCAAAACTGATAAACAAAAAGCCAATCACGGCGGGAAGTGAAGAACTTTTGTTAAATTCAAGGTCTAGCAGTGCAAAACTTAGAATTATAGAAATACTTTAAGGAGGGGAATAAAATGGTAACATCTTTCGAAACAAGATCACGCCAGTATAGTGAAGACCAAGATGCTTCACAAGTTTTTGATGAGCCAGATATTACCACAGGGTACAATTCTGATTATACCGAAGAAGAAACCCAAGAATTTTCACCAGATGTAACCGATGTTCCTCAATATGATGGGGAAACGGAATATAATGATAATAACAATTTGCAAGAAGAGTCTGAGTATACAATTGTAAAAACATTTATGCCAAATGTTGAAAAAACAATTGATTACCAGCCTCCTGTAATAGAAAAAGTTTCAAAAGAGACTACTACGCGTTCGGTTGTTAAATTAAACGCAAGGGGTAAAATATTTGCTTGTATGTATGGTATGGTGGCAACTTTACTTGTGGCATTTTGTATATACAATGCAGTAAGTTTATCAAATTTAAACAAAAGTTTAGATGCAAAAAAGACGGAACTAGGGTTAATGAACAACACAATTAATGAGTTAAATGTTGAATATTCAAACAACACTACGGCAAATAAACTTCCAGATGGATATACTTTGGTTAGCGAAGATAATACCGTAAAAACGGCTGTTGCCACGCGACCAAATTATGTAAATATAGAAGAATCAACTAACTGGTTTGATAAAATATGTAATTTTTTATCTAATTTATTCTCATAAGGTCTAAATTTTAAAACCTCTAATAAAATTTATTAGGGGTTTTTTTATGTATACAAATATTTCATTAAAACGGAGAATATTAATTTTTTCGGTTCTTATAGTTTTTGTAGCAACATTATTAACTGGTCGATTATATTATGTTCAAATATATTCAAGTAAAAGTTTAAAAACAAAAGCATTGGACCAATGGCTTAGAGATGTGCCAGTGTCGGCAAAACGAGGTGATATAACTGATAGAAACGGCGTAACCTTGTGTTCGAGCGTGTCTGCATATGATGTATATGTAAGGCATTCGTTGGTTGAAGATGTTGAAAAAGAATCAAAACTTTATTCTGAAATATTAAAAATAGATTATGAGGAAACATATAAAAAAGTAAACGATTATACAATAAGTGAAAATTTGCTTATAAAAAATGCATCAAAAGACCAAATCAATGATTTGTTAAATGCAGGAATAAAATCCTTTGTCGCAAGTGAAAGTTTTGTTCGAAAATATGATTATAATAGTTTGCTTTCTCAAATTTTGGGCTTTACCAGTGTTGATGGTGTTGGGCTGTCGGGAATAGAATTATATTACGACCAGTATTTGGCGGGAGTAAAGGGGCTTTCAATGGTTGATAGCGACGCAAGTGGTAAAGAATTGGATAATGCAAATTCTTATTATATTCCGAGCATTGATGGGTTAAATGTAGAACTTACAGTGGACATTTCTTTGCAAGCCGAAGTTGAAAAAATTATGCAAAAAGCAATGATTGAAACGGGCGCAAAAAGTGTTTCTAGTTTGGTAATGAATCCCAAAACTGGAGAAATGTTATCCATTGTCACTTTGCCGAGTTATGATTTAAACAATATACCAAGAGACAATTTGAATGCATTAAATTCACTCAGTCGAAGTTTTTTGATAAATGATACATATGAGCCCGGTTCAACTTTCAAAACTATTGTTGCTGCGATAGCATTAGATTTAGGTGTTGCAAATATAAATACGCCATATTATTGTCCAGGGTATAGAATTGTGGATGGTGTTCGAACAAATTGCCACAAAAAAACAGGGCACGGTGCTCAAACTTTAACGACGGGATTTGTTAATAGTTGCAATTGCGTGTTTATGCAAGTGGTAAGTGATATAGGAATTGAAAGGTTTTACGAATATGTAAAAAAGTTCCATTTTGATGAACTTTTGGGTGTTGATTATACCGGTGAAGCCACGGCGATTATTATTGATAAAAATCTAGCAAAAACAAATGATTTTTTACGAATGGGCTTCGGTCAAAGTATAGCAATTTCGGGTTTGCAATTAGCAACGGCAATTTCGGCTATTTGCACGGATGGATATATGCATAAACCTTATTTTGTCAAAAGTATATATGATAATAATGGGGTTGTTGTGTATGAAAATAAGCCTACAAAACTAAATAAGGTTGTAAACCAATCCATAATTAAAGATATGCAATATATGATGCAACAGGTGGTTTTAAAGGGAGGTGGCAAAGCATCCAGTGTTGAAGGCTTCACCGTTGGTGGTAAAACAGGGACTGCACAAAAATATGAAAATGGAAAAATTTCTACAGGAAATTATATTGGTTCATACATATGCGTTTCTCCAGTAGAAGACCCCGAATATTTGGTGCTGGTAGTTATTGATGAGCCTCGGTCAAGTATATATGGTAATATTGTCGCAACACCGGTTGCGGGTGAAATTTTAAAAGCAATTTATGATATAAATAGTAGCACAATAAACCCAGAAGAAATTGTCGAAGTTCCAAATGTTGTCGGAATGAGTTTAACAGAAGCGGGTTCAATATTAACTTCACTTGGACTTTATTATGTCACCGAAGGTGATGGTAATGTAGTGACCTACCAGTCAATAAAAGAGGGTACAAAGGTGGTTTTAAATTCGTCAATTATGATAAAGTTTGAGTAGCGGTTTATATTATCGGAGGGCGTCGGAAAGCGGGGCGTAGCCACATTTTCCAGTGCCCGATGTTAATACATACTTGGAAGGCAAAATTTTAATTTTGCAGGTGCGTTTTAGCACCAAATTTTGAGCAAGGCGAAAAATTTACTTCCTATAGTTTATATTATCGGAGGGCGTTGGCAGGTAGCCCTAAGGGGAATTTGCTAGCAAGAGATGGTTTTACATGTAGCGAAAACAAAATTTAAATTTTGCAAGTGCAACTGTGCTAAATTTTAAGCATTGCGAAAATTTGATTTTACATAGGTTTGCTCATTTTAATAATTAGCGATTGTTTTTCTAATAAAACGCGTAGTAAAAAAGGAGGGGGTAGATGAAACTAAAGGAATTATTAAAGGGAGTGAAATGCGAAATAATAGGGCAAAATGTGGATATAACTTCTATAGAACATCAAAGCCAATTGGTAAAGAAAAATTCAATATTTATTGCATTAGAAGGGTCAAAGACTAATGGCGAAAATTACATTCTAGAAGCGATTTCAAACGGCGCAAAAGCAATTTTAATCAATGAAAAATCGAAAAATATCAATAAATTAAAAGCCGAGCATAAAAAACTTTGCACCTTTGTATTTGCCGAAAATCCAAGGGAAGCATTTGCACTATGCTGTAAAAATTTATATTTAAAGGAAAGGTTGTCTTTTGAGTTGATAGGAATTACTGGAACAAATGGGAAAACGACCATTTCGTTTATGCTCCAAAATGCTTTAATGCGGGCAAATTTTTCGGTTGGGGTTATCGGAACAAGTGGGATTTTTGTAAATGGCGAACAAATAAAAGGCGAGGGGCTTACAACTCCTGACCCTAAAGAATTATACCAAACGCTGAATTTTTTTAACGAATTAAAACTAGATTATGTAATTATGGAAGTTTCAGCACATGCACTTGCTTTATCAAAAACAGATGGTTTAAATTTTAAATACGGCATTTTTACAAATCTTACCGAGGATCACTTAGATTTTTTTAAAACTATGGAAAATTATGGTAATGCCAAGGCAAAATTTTTTAATTCGGTTGAATGTGCAATTTTTAATGTTGATGATGAATTTGGGCTTAAATTATATAAAAATTTTTCTGGATACAAAAAAGCAGTTTCGTTGATGAGTGGTGATTATATCTATCAAAATTCGGCTAATGTAACTAAAATTAATTATGATAATACACACATTACACTTAAAAGTTATTTGTGTGGCTTGTATAATTCAACTAATACAGCAGAAGCATTTGCGGTTTTAAATGAAATAATAAATAAAAAACAAATAAAAAAAGCGTTTTTGCACTTGCCAAAAATTGATGGGAGATTTAATATTTTTAAATCAAAACATCACGGCAAGATTATTTTAGATTTTGCACATACACCCGACGGGCTGGAAAAAATTTTAAAAACCGCTCACCAACTAACGAGAGGCAAAGGCGTTGTATTTTCAGTTTTTGGGTGTGGGGGAAATAGGGATCGTGAAAAGCGCCATATAATGGGTGAAGTTTCAGGAAGGCTTGCCGATTATACTTATATTTCAATTGATAATCCGCGTTATGAAGATGAAAATTCAGTTATGAGTGATGTCGAAAGAGGTATAAAAAAGGTCACAAATAATTATAATATAGTAATGCCACGAAGTTTGGCAATTTTAAAAGCCTATCAATCCAGCACTAAAAATGATGTAATAGTTGTGTCTGGAAAAGGGATGGAGCCATATTACGAAGTGGTGGGCGAAAAACTACCTTATAGAGAAGATTTAATAATCAAATCAATAATAAAAAATTATGACAATGTTTAATAAAAATAAAATTTCAGTTATAGTAAATAAAAAATTTATAAATTTATACGAGGTGAAAAATGTTGCAAATTATTTTTGATATAATGTTTTCATTTTTATTATCAACAATAATTGCCATTCCAGTTTATCGGTTTTTATGCAAACTTAAATTTGGTCAACCTATTCTTGAGTACGTAGATAATCACCAAGGCAAGCAAGGAACCCCAACAATGGGTGGAATAATTTTCTTAATTTCTTTCATAATATCCACTGTAATTTTAATAGATGGTTTTGTAAAAATAATTTATTTATGTCTGTTATTTGTTTTATTAAATTCGCTAATTGGAATGTATGACGACTTTTTAAAAATCAAAGGCAAAAAGAATTTAGGATTAAAACCTTGGCAAAAGTTGTTTTTCCAATTGCTTGTAACCGCCGGTTTTGGTGTCTGTTTATACTTAAACGATATCACATTTATAATAATTCCTTTTAGCCATAAGGTTATCAATTTAGGTTTTTGGACGGTTCCGATTGTTGTAATTTTGTCAATTTTTTATATTAACTCTACCAACCTTACGGACGGGTTAGACGGGTTAGTGAGTTTAATCACGACGATAGTTTTGTGCCTATTTATGGCAATTTTGGGGCTAATTTTACAATCGGCTGTTTTAGAAAATGTAAAAATTGAAAATTTTAGTCAAAATTTCGTTGAGTTTTTAGGAATTTTTTTAGGAGCAATTTTGGGCTTTTTATTCTACAATTGTTACC
This sequence comes from uncultured Lachnospiraceae bacterium, assembly GCA_964432825.1. GTDB lineage: Bacteria > Bacillota > Clostridia > Christensenellales > UBA1242 > UMGS1908. The sequence goes on along the minus strand of CAYSOX010000003.1, from coordinate 98,142 downwards.
CTGCAAAAATGTTTATGGGAGACACGGGTTCTCTATCCATAGGGGCGTTAATTATGGCGGTTGCATTTTCAACGGGTACGGTGGTTTATGCATTTGCATTTGGTATTATGTTTGTGGTTTCAAGTGTGTCAGTTATCATTCAAGTGGCATATTATAAATTGACAAAGAAACGAGTTTTTCTTATGGCACCATTACATCATCATTTTGAATTGAAGGGTGTTCATGAAAATCGCATAACAGTTGGTTATGGTTTGGTTACAATTTTTGTGTCTTTGTTAATTTTATTAATTGAGTTGGTTTGTTTATGAAAATTGTATTGATAGTAGGAATGGGAGCAAGCGGTAATGCAGTTTATAAAAATGCGATAACTAACGGAATGCTCCCAATTTTTTATGATGATAAAATTTTAGGTGTTGTTGACCTTCAAAAGATAATTTGTTTTATTGATTTTGTCGTGGTATCTCCCGCTATAAATAATTCGCATATAATTTTTAGTATGGCTAAAAAGCACAAAATTCCGATTTTTGGAGAAATTGAATTTGCCTATCTTTATGGGCTTAGACGAAAAAATATTTTAGGCGTTACTGGAACTAACGGGAAAACGACCGTTTGTACTATGTTACACACAATACTAAAAGAAAAGTTTGATTTGGCTGGAAATATCGGAACTCCTGCAACGGATATGATATCATCAAAAAATAGTGGTATAATTTTAGAGTTGTCAAGTTTTCAATTGATGACTATTCAAAATTTTCATCCGCATATAGCAGTGTTATTAAATATAAAACCTGACCATATAGACTTTCATAAAACTTTTAAAAACTATAAACAAAGCAAGTTAAATATTGTCAAAAATATGACAGCGGGCGATTTTGTAATAATTAATGAAGATGATAGAAATTTAAAAAAACTTAAAACTTTAGCACGAGTTTTAACTTTCAGTAAAAAGAATAAGTTTGCTGATTGTTATTTTAATGGTAAAAAAATTTTTATAAATGAAAATAAAACAATGGTATACACTCTAGATGTTTCGGTTTTTGGTAAAATTTTAGAACATAATATAGAAAATATAATGGCAGTAATCTTAGCAATTAAATGTCTAAATTTAAGTTATTCAAAAGCAGTTTCTAGATTGCTAAGTTATAGTTACCAGCCTTTTCGAATGGCTTATATTGGAAATATTTGCAATAAAGATATATACAATGATTCAAAATCAACCAATGTTGCATCCACGATTTCAGCCTTAAATGGTTTAAAAAAAGAAAAAAGTATATGTTTAATTTTGGGTGGTAGATACAAGAAAGAAAGTTTTCGCGATGTATTTAAAAATTTCAAAAATCTTGAATTGGTTTTAGTGTTCGGTGAAAGTAGATTTGAAATTGAAAAATATGCAAATGAGGTAGGGTTTAAAAATATAATCATTTTAGGTAGTTTAAAAGATGTTGTGGATAATGCCTTCGCTTCAAATTGTAAAGTGATTTTGTTTTCACCCGCTTGTGCAAGTTTTGATATGTTTTCGGGTTTTTTGGAAAGGGGGGAGCAGTTCAATAAGCTTGTTAACGAATATAAAAGCAAATCCTTTTCGCTTGGTGAAATTAAACTTTTAAATAATAGCCATAATTGATTGAAAATTTTAAAATGAGTAATCAAGACACTAAATAATATATGCCATGTGAAAAAATTTTTGTGAACCTCAAAAATTGGTGCTGTTGCACCTGTAAAATTAAAATTTTGCCTTCACAGTTACAATAATCATCGGTTGAGGGTTTCTATCCTTTTGAATCGCTTCTCGACAATTTCCGATAATATTAATTAAAAATGCAAAACACATAAAGGTAAAAACAAAAGAATAATAGTTAATTTACAATCATAAAATTAATTGATGAAAAAGAAATTTAAATTAGATTATTTACTAATTGGTGCAGTTCTAAGTTTGTGTATAATTGGTATAATTATGGTTAAGTCTGCGAGCGAGTTTAATGCGCTGAAAAATTATGATGATGTCAATTATTTTTTAAAAAAACAAATAGTTGGTGTTCTTTTAGGCGTTGTGGTCGCACTTGCTATTCAATTTGTAAATATTGAAAAACTTAAAAAATTTAAGTTTGTATTTTTAGGTGTCAGCATCCTGTCTTTGGTTGTACTTTTTATTCCGGGGGTCGGAAAAACTAGTTATGGCGCAAATCGTTGGATTAATTTAGGTTTTGTAACCATTCAACCATCCGAAATTGCAAAATTTGGTTTCATCATCTATTCGGCAAGTGTAATGTCTGAAATGAAGCATGACCCCAAAAAGTTTCGCTCGATGATTCCAACTCTAATTGCTGGTATTTCAATGTGTGTTCTTATAATGCTAGAACCAAATATGAGTATTACAATTTGTGTAGGGCTTACAATGGTGGTAATGTTATTTATTGGCGGTGCCAGTATTAAAAATATGATACTCATCGCAATTCCAATAATATTGGCGGTACCGCTATTAATAATTATAGAACCGTATCGAATGAAAAGATTAACCGCATTTTTAGACCCATGGTCGGAACCTCTCGGCGAGGGCTTTCAATTAATTCAAAGTTATTATGCTTTAGGTTCGGGCGGTTGGACGGGTTTGGGGTATGGAAATTCGCGTCAAAAATATTTATTTTTACCATTTGCCGAAAGTGACTTCATCCTTTCAATAATAGGTGAAGAAATGGGATTTTTGTTCTGTGTTTTAATATTGTTATTATATATAATAATAGTGTTTAGGGGTTTAAAAATTGCAAAAAATGCAAACACAAGATTCGGTTGTTATTTGGTATGCGGAATAACCGCCTTAATTGCTATTCAAGCCTTTATGAATGTTGCCGTGGTAACCGGCTCAATTCCGCCAACGGGCTTACCACTGCCATTTATCTCGGCGGGGTCAACCAGCCTTGTTGTGTTTATGTCTGCCATTGGGGTGGTGCTGAAAGTTGATAGACAATCTCGAAAAAACGAAATTTAATTTTTATTAAAATGTATACTAATTTTATTTAATTGGTTTACATTTTTTTTGTTTATATGTTACAATGATATATGAGAGAAAAACTTTATTAAGAAAACTTCCAGAAATAATAAATAGATATATATTCAAATTGTCAGACATTAAAGTATGTAATTTAAAATTGTGAAAATAAAAGGTTAAGATATAGAAAATTAAAAGATAAAAAATAAAAAATGTTGATTAAGAAGTCCTATTGTATATAATTAGGATGTGGAAAGTGATAGCATAAGAATTTAAAATAAACAAAAAAAGGAGTTGTTAGTAATGAAGGGTTTGTCAGAAGAAGATTTGCAATGGAATGCATTGATTGATTTATGGAATGAGGGGAAATTGGAGTCACCTTATTCAGAACTTGTTGAATATCTTAATGGTGTTAACGGAGAAGGGCATTTTTGCCATTTTGATAATATAAGTGGTAGTGTGGATTTGAAAAAGTATGTTTCTACTCTAGAAACTATTTTGCCAGAGCCATTAAAAAGCAATATTAGACGCGCTTATAATGCATATTCAACTAACCCCGATGATATTGATGATGAAGATGCTAAGATTTTGGGAGATTGTGATGAAGTATATTATAAAAATGAAGAACTTGTAAATAAAATTTTAATGAAAAGAGCAAGTAAGATAAAAGTTAGTCCAAAGGAAAAAACACATAAACGAAGTGAAAAGAAAAGAATTGATGAAAAAATGTATATTGAAATACGAAAAGATGTTATTAAGAATTCTGATGACTATGGCGATTCAAAAAAGGTTGCAAAGAACAATAGGGCAATAACAAAAATTTTTGACCTAATAAATGAAATAAAGGACGATAAAGAATATTTAACACAAATGTTTTCAAATTTATTAAAGTCAGAAGATGAGGATTTAAGGGAAAGCGTGGCGTATAATTGTTTAACGTTTAATGTGTTAAAAGATGAGGCTGTTGCTGTATTGAAACGCGTTGCAAAAGATAATCCAAATAAAAGTTTTATTATTGAAATGGTTTTAAAACAACATAAAATAGACAACTAATGTAATAGTTGCTTAAAATTTACATTTAAAGGGATTTTGTGTGATGAACTCACAAAAAATATGTTAAACATAATTTGAAAAGTAAAGTATTAAAAATAATACGATTCGAAAATGTATACAATTTGCAATTAAAGTGTATGCATTTTTGTTTTTTTTGTGAAATGGTTGTTTCATGGAAAATTTTTATAATTCTCAACAATTGGGTATTTACTAAAAATGCAATTTAGTTTAACAATAATTTTGCTGTAAAAATAGCAATTAACCATTAAGAAAAAATTTTCATAAAATGCAATAAAGTTATTTTGGTGGTTTTTATGGCAAAGTTTTTGATTGATGGTGGCAAAAGGCTTTCGGGGAGTATAAAGGTTGATTCTTCGAAAAATGCAATTTTGCCAATAATTGCAAGTTGTATTTTGTGTGAGAAACAAATTTTCCTAGAAAATGTTCCTAAAATTTCGGATGTAGATAAAATGTTTGAAATTTTAAAAAGCATTGGCTGTAATGTTCTGTATTTAAGTGATAAAGATGTTTTAGTGGATTGCTCGAGTGTATTAAGTTTTGTGGTGGAAGAAAATTTGACCCAAGATATTCGTGCATCCATATTTTTGCTTGGAGCACTACTTTCAAGGTTTAAAAAAGCGGAAATTTCTTATCCGGGTGGGTGCAGAATTGGGTTAAGGCCAATAAGTTTGCACTTAAAAAATTTGCAGATTCTTGGTGTGAAAATTGAAGAAAAAGATGGCAAAATTATTTGCAATGGCAAAAATATGCATTCTGGAAAGGTTACTTTAGATTTTCCAAGTGTAGGGGCAACCGAAAACCTTATTATGGCATCGGTATTTTTGGATGGGGTCACAATAATTTATAACTCGGCAAAAGAACCCGAAATTGTTGACCTTGCAAACTTTATAAATAAAATGGGCGGTAAAATTTTCGGTGCAGGAACGAGTAAAATTACCATTGTTGGTGTTAAAAAATTAAAAGGCATTCATTATACTGTAATTCCCGACCGAATAGTTGCGGGGACACTTCTTATTGCAGGTGCTATTACAAAAAGTAAAATTCAACTAAAAAATGTTAATTCGGAGCATCTTTTATCTTTAATTGATAAATTGCGTAAATCTGGTTGCAAAATAAATAGTTTTAGTGATAAAATAGAACTAGAATCCAAAGGCGAACTAAGGGGAGTTTCTTTTGATACCGAAACATATCCGGGGTTCCCGACCGATTTACAACCGCAACTAAGTGTTTTGGCATGTATTGCAAAGGGTGAGAGTATAATAAATGAAAAGCTTTTTGAAAATAGGCTTACGCATTTATTGGAATTAAAAAAGATGGGTGCAAATGTGGAAATTTGCGGAAGATGTGCAAAAATCCAAGGAGTACAATCACTTTTTGGTGCAGATGTTACAGCGTTAGATTTGCGTGGAGGAGCATCTTTGGTTCTTGCGGGGCTTTGCGCTAAAGGTAAAACCCAAATAGAAAATATACATTTTATTGATAGAGGCTACGACCACTTAGAGTATATGTTGCAAAACTTAGGTGCAGATATTAAAAGAATAGAGTAGGAAAAATGGAGCGAAAGAAAAGGCTAATAATTTTAGGGGTTATTTTAACTTGTGTACTGCTAATAGTAGTACTTTCTTCTGCATTGTTTAGTTTTAAAGCAATTAGCATAGAGTGTCGCACAAATATGTTTGTTGTAACCGAGGCTGACCATCAAGCAATTATTGATAGTGGCGAGTTTGATTATGGCAAAAATATCCTTTTTACAAACTTTACTAAAAATATTGAAAATATTGAATTAAAAAACCCTTATGTTAAAGTTATTAATATTGAAAGAAAATTTCCAAATTATGCTGTTATAAATATAAAAGAAAGAACCCCTGTTGTAAAACTTAACTGCGCCGGTGGTGGGGTATATATTGTAGATGATGAGTTAAAGATTTTAAATATAGTAAAAACCGAAAGTGGGTTTAATAAGTCGCTTAATGAAGATAAACTTCCCGTTTTAACAATTGATAGTTCCATCAAATTAAATTATGATAGGGGACTTTCGGTTGGGGAGTTTTTGGATACTCCCGAATTAAAACACATTGTTTCGGCTTTTTACAATGGCGTTGTAACTAGCGAGGCTGTTGGGGATGAAATTGTTGCAAATAGTTGTATTACCACACTGGATAGTATTGTGGTTTCGTACGAACCAACGCTTGAATGTAATAAATATTTTTTATCCTTTAAAATGAGTTCGGTGCATGCCGAAATTTACGACTCGGGCGAAAATTTAACCGACAATATTTATAAAGTGATAAGTTTATTTATTCAATATGGCGAAAAGTATTCGCTTTATAAATGTTCAGCATCGGGAATTGTTGGGAAAGAGTAGTTTTTTATTCCCAAAAAATAGTTTTAGTGTGTGGCATTTAATTCTTTTATAATATATTAACAAGTTTTGAACTCATCCTATAGATTATTTCTGGAAAAGTTAGTTTTGTTTTCTATAATGTTTTATTATATATGAATATATTTAGAAACCGAACAAACTTTTGTTGTAATTGATGGGGGTGAGTTCTTTATTAGTTGTTGACAATGCAAAAATAGTGTGTTAAGATTATTTTGCTTGTGATTTTTTTACTAAAAAAGTGGTAGGATGGTAAAATGAATTACTTAAGCGAAAATTTTTAGACATTAATAAAACAATAGGGTACCAAAACTTAAGTTTTGGCACTTTTGCGTTTTTAAAAAAAAGGAGGTGAAAAGATGTCGAAAATTATCGAATTTACAAATGTGTGTAAAAATTTTAAAATCACAACACACAAAGGCGGACTGTTAGGTGCCCTCAAAAGTTTTGTAAAACCCACAAAAAAGACAATAAAGGCATTAAATGATGTTTCGTTTGAAATTGAAGAGGGAGACATTGTGGGGTATATCGGGCCAAACGGTGCGGGCAAAAGTACAACCATTAAAATAATGAGTGGAATACTTACGCCGACTTCCGGAAGTTGCAAGATTTTAGGCTATACTCCGTGGAAAGACCACAAAAAATATGTAAAAAATATAGGCGTAGTGTTTGGTCAGCGGTCGCAACTTTGGTGGGATGTTCCAGTTATTGATAGTTTAGAGTTATTGAAGGATATCTACAAAATACCCGAAGAGGAGTATAATGAAACTCTTAAATTATTGACTCAAAAATTGCATTTAGAAGAGATAATTGACCGACCACTAAGACAATTGTCTCTAGGGCAAAAAATGAAGTGCGAATTAGCGGGTGCATTGATACATAAGCCTAAAATTTTATTTTTGGATGAGCCAACTATTGGTTTGGATGCTGTTACAAAACTTGCCGTAAGGGAGTTTATAAAAAGCATAAATAAAGAATGGAAAACAACGGTTATTTTAACTACTCACGATATGAACGACATTGACGCCCTCACAAATAAAATTATTTTGATAGGTCGTGGGCAAATTTTGTATAACGGAAGTTTTAAAGCAATTAAAGAAAAATATGGAAACGCAAAGACGATAGAAGTTGAATTTGCAAAACCATATAAGTCTATAAAATTAGATGGTTATGAGTTGTTAAAATATGACAAGAATATGGCAACATTCAAAAATTTACCGGAAACGCATTTTAACACATGCGATTTTATTTCAGAAATATCAAAAGACTATGAAGTGGTTGATTTTTCGGTAAGAGCGATAGGTGTAGATGAGGTGCTTGCTAAAATTTATGCCGACCTAGAGTTGTAGGAGGTGTAGAATGACATCGTATATAGGTTTTCTAAAAATGTCTTTTAAAGGGGAAATTCAATATAGAGGTAAAGCAATTTCAGGTATGGCAACGCAATTTTTTTGGGGTATTATGTATGTATATTTATACACCGCATTTATGACAACTAAAGTTATTGAAGGTTTTTCTATAACTCAAATGGCAACTTATGTCTGGCTGGGGCAATCGTTTTTTTCAATGAGATATGTATCTTTGCCTAAAAATTCGACTAAAGAGATTGAAAATGGAAATGTTTGTTACAAATTTGTACAACCAATTTCTTTATATAACCAATGGTATTTTGAGTGCCTTGGCGAAAAGATTGCTTCAACATTGTTACGCTTTGCACCAATAATTTTAGTTACAATCTGGCTACCAAAAAATATTGGATTTTTGCTTCCAGCAAGTTTTGGTTCATTTGTTGTATTTTTATTATTGTTAGCACTTTGTATGTGTATAAGCGTAGCATTTTCAATGTTTGCGGTATACTTATCATTAAAAACGCTATCTCCTAGAGCATCAAGAATTTTTACTCATATAATATGTTGTGTTTTTAGTGGGATGATTGTTCCAATTCCTTTAATGCCAAAATCTGTTCAAAAGGTGTTAGAATATCTGCCTTTTAGGTTTTTATCTGATACACCATTTCGTGTGTATATTGGAAGTATTGGTGTAAAGGACGGATTAATTTCACTTTTATTTGGGATTCTTTGGTTTGCTGTTTTGGTTTGTATAGGTAAGTTATTGTTAAAATCTTCAACTAAAAAAGTGGTAGTGCAAGGAGGTTAGTTATGTATAAAAGTTATTTTAAGATGCATATAAAATGTGCTACAAACTACAGACTAAGTTCAATTCTTTTTGGGATTGCAAGGACTCTTGTGTCAGCAAGCGAGTTTTTTGCAATGATTATGTTGTTTGCGAATTTTGAAAGTGTTGATATGTGGACCTTTTGGGATTCGGCATTAATGTTTGGAATTGTGATGACGGCACTCGCATTTAGCGAAACTTTTGCTGGGGGATTTGACCGTTTTCCGGATATGATTAAAAATGGGGAATTGGATAGACTACTTGTCAGACCCCAAAATATAGTATTTCAAATATTTTGTAATAAAATTGAATTTTTGAAGGCAGGAAGACTTGTGTTTGCACTTGCAATATCGGCTATTGCAATAATAAAAATATCAGTAAGTTGGACAATTTTGAAAGTTTTGGTCTTGATAGCAACATTTATTTGCGGAATTACTGTTATGCTAGGATTAAATTTCATTTGTGCTGGAATAAGTGTTTTCACGATTGAAAATTTGGAGTTTTTAAACATTTTAACAAGTGGTGTAAAAGAAGTTGGCTCATATCCATTGAATATTTACAAAAAATGGCTTCGCAATATTTTTACTTTTATAATTCCATTGGCATGTTTTAACTATTTGCCGTTATCATATATTTTAGGAATAGGGAATATAGATAAGTGGATTACTGCACTTTCTCCGATTTTTGGAATGTTTTTTATAATTCCGTGCTTTTTTTTCTTTAAATTTGCACTAACCAAATATCAAGGCACCGGAACGTAAAAAATCCATAAATAGAAAAATATAAAATAGTCAAATTAAAGCAAAACTTAAAAAATATTTTTGGCTTTGAAATAAGATATAAGTAGGTTGTTAAAAACAAAAACAAAAGAGAAATAAACACATTTTGTGAAAAATTATCACAAGGTGTGTTTTTATTTTAACAAATCTCTAAGCAAAATTTGATTATTAAAAATATTGAAAACATTTGAAAATGCTCGAAAATTTAAAAAATGATACGCATTTGAATTTAAAAAATATCAATTTCACTTAAATTTAATAATTTTTAGAAATGACTAAAATAATTTGACAAAAGTTGGACAATATTTATATAATATAGATAGTTGTATGCTTCAATGGGTACATCTTATGCTATGTATTAAAATTTATTAATCTTAAATTTTAAATTGTTTACACAATAAGTGTGGATTTTTTCACATTTTTCATAGTTTAACAGCAGTTAAAAATTTAATGGATAATCTATATTCTATTTGATACACTTTTATGGTTTAATAACTTAAGTGTTGATAAAAATTTTAAAATGTGTATACATTAATTTAATAAAGATTTAGTCCAAAGGGTTTTGACTGTAATGGTGGTGTTTTATATTTTGCATAAGTAGGGCTATGTTTCATAAATACCTTATAAATAAAGCAATATAGGACACTGAACGAGTTTTAAAAGTTTGGCTTCGCCCATCTTGTTGAACGGTTAATTAATTAAGGAAATGTAAGGACAGGAGTTTTTATGGTAAAAAATGAGGTTGCAATTTTAGACTTTGGGTCTTCTAAAGTTTCTGTTTTAATTGCAGAGCGTGGTATCAATGGCACTTTTTGCATAAAGGGTACGGGTGAGGTTGAGTACGCCGGTTTTTATGAAGGCGAATTTTTGGAGCCAGACAAGGTAAAACTTGCTGTTGGGCTTGCAATATCTAATGCTGAAACCACGGCAAGAACTCGTATCACCAAATTGTATGTCGGAGTTCCGGGTGAGTTTACAACGGTTGTATGTCGTGAAGCGGTTATTAATTTCCCTAAAAAGAAAAAAATAACAGAAGATGACATAAATCAATTATATTTTGTTGGAAATATTTATAAAAATCATCCATCGCATACGGTTATAAACAACACTCCAATTTACTTTGTTTTGGATGACAATCGCCGAATAATTGAACCTCGGGGATTGTTCTCAACGAAACTAGGTGGATATATTTCATATTCTTTGGCAGAAACTAACTTTTTAGATTTTGTTGAAAATATATTAGAGGAGTTGGGTATTCGAAATTCTCAATATATTTCAAGCACGGTTGCAGAAAGTTTATTCTTGTTTGACCCCGAAATTCGTGATAGGTATGCACTTTTAGTGGATTGTGGACACATAACTACTAGTGTGATGCTTGTACGCGGGGATGGAATATTGTTCCAAAATTCATTTTCAATGGGTGGCGGACATATCACCGGAGATTTGTCGCAATGCTTGAAGATAACATTTTCGCAAGCAGAGAGTTTAAAAAGAAAAATTGTTTTAAGTTTGCTTGCGGACGATAGTGATTTTTATGAAGTTGCAACTAAAGATTATATGATTCCATTTAGTGCAAAAACTGCAAATGAAATAGTTATGGAGCGAATAGACATAATTGCGTCATTTATATTAAAGTGTTTTGCAAAATGTGAATTTGAATTTCCGGATTACATACCTGTTTTTTTAACAGGTGGCGGGCTTTGTTATATTAAAGGAATTAGGGATTATTTATCCAAAAAGTTGGGTAGAAAAGTAGAGATTGCCGTTCCTCCAATACCTCAATTAAATAGACCGCATTTTTCGACCGCATTAGGTGTTTTGGATATTTCATTGGATATTGAGGATGGTTTAAATAATACATTTTTAGGAAACTAAAAGGGGAAGTGTTATGGAATATAATAACAATTCAATTTGTCAAATTAAGGTGTTTGGTGTAGGCGGTGGCGGAAACAATGCCGTAAATAGAATGATAGCCTCAAATATTAAGAGTGCACAATTTTACGCTGTCAATACCGACCGTCAGGCGCTTATGATGAGTCAGGCGAAAGAAAAAATACAAATTGGAAGCAAACTTACAAGAGGGCTTGGTGCTGGTGCCGATCCAGAAATTGGGCGTCGTGCAGCAGAGGAAAGCAAAACGGAGATTGCTGAAAAATTAAAAGGTGCGGATTTGGTATTTATCACTGCCGGAATGGGTGGTGGAACGGGTACGGGTGCTGCTCCAGTTATTGCAAGTATTGCCAAAGAAATGGGAATACTTACTATTGCTGTGGTTACAAAGCCTTTTGGATTTGAGGGTGCTCACCGAATGGAAAATGCCGAAATTGGTATTTCAAATTTAGCAAAATGCGTTGATACACTTGTGGTTATTCCAAACGATAAGTTGTTAAAGGTTGTTCCAAAGGGAACGCCTATGCTTGAAGCGTTTGAATATGCGGATGATGTTTTGCGTCAAGGTATTCAAGGAATAAGTGATTTGATTGCTACAAGTTCATTGATAAATTTAGACTTTGCTGATGTTAGAACAGTTATGAAAAATCGCGGTCTTGCACATATGGGTATTGGTGAGGGTACCGGTGAAAATAGAAATATTGAGGCTGTTCGAATGGCGGTTGCCAGCCCATTACTAGAAACCACAATTGAAGGTGCTCAAGCCGTTATTATCAATGTAACGGGTGGATTTGATTTAACACTGGATGAGGTTAATACCGCTGTAGAACTTGTAAAACAAGCAATTGACCCATCTGCAAACACCATTTTCGGTGCAACCATAGATGAAAAATATAATGAAAAATTGATGGTAACAATTATTGCAACCGGTTTTAAAAATAGCGATTTCGAAAATTTAATTCACCGCGGGGATGCAAAACAGCAATCTTCTGACCAGTTTAAGCCATTTGATAGGTCAAAGTATGCTGAATTTTTTGCAGGCAAAGGCAATAATGGTGCTGAGGTTCAGCGAGAAAATCCAAACCAATCAAGATTAAATGTTTTTGGTGGTGAGCGTAACCCTCAAAATCAACAAATGCAAAATGACGGAAAGAAAATAAATCTTATGTTTGATAATAGTCCTCAACAGCAACAATCAAATAGGGATTCTATGGGCATCCAGTCTTCAAGAATTTCGGTTGATGATAGCAATATCCCTCCATTCCTTCGTAGACTTAAAAAGTAGATAAATAGACAAATTAGACCAAATTAATACTTTGCAAATTAAATTTTGTGAAGTATTATTTTTTTATGAGTATTTTATTGTGGGTGTTAATATATTTATTGTTGCTAGTGCAAAGTTTCTTATCTGTTATGGTTTCAGGACGAAAATGCACAATTTTAAATCTAGCAATAGGAAGTTTAACTCAATTTTTTGTAGTGTTTTATGCCGAAATTTTAATTTCGAACATCATTTATAAATTGATAGCACTTTTACTAAGCGTACTGTATACCGCATTTTTTTACAATAACTTCCAATTTTCGGTCAAAACATTTTTGCTTTTTATAGCCCAAATTTCATATATATTTATAGTGCTCGGAATATATTTCGCAATAAAAGAAATTCTTGCAGTTGGTTTTCTGTTGAGTTTAATTATGGTTACGGGAATATTTGTCGTTTTGGGCGTAGGGTTTGGGTATGTTCTTAAAATTTTCATCAAACGGGTTAACTTAAAGGCTTTATATTTTAAGTGTAAAATATTATCAATTAAGGGAGGTATAAATTTATGGATGTATTTGGATAGTGGGAATTCTATGACTGTTGGATATGACCAATTGCCCGTCGTGTTTATAAACAAAAGCAGACTTAAAAAGTTGTCTGGAAAAATTATTCAAATAAAGGCGGATTTTATCGTAGGAGAAAAGCAAAAGATAGATGCAATTATTATTGATGAATTTTATATAAATATAAATCACTTTTGGGTAAAACGAAAAGTCGCCGTTGGGTTGATTGAGGATAAGTTCTTTTCGTATGATGGAATTTTAAATATTGAGTGTATTTAGGAGGGTGTATGATAAAGTTATTAAAAAGAATATTTGGTATAGAAAATTATTGTTTGTATATGATGAATGGTGCAAATTCTTTACCCGATAAATTGTCAGCCGATGAAGAAAATGAGGTTTTGACTCAAATTAAAAACGGAAATGATGACGCGAGAACGGTTTTAATTGAGCGAAATTTAAGGCTGGTTGTTTATCTTGCTCAACGATTTGAAAACACGGGTGCAAATTTGGATGATTTAACAAGTATTGGAACCATTGGGCTAATAAAGGCGGTGGGAACATTTAATATGGATAAAAATATTAAGTTTGCCACTTATGCATCAAGATGTATAGAAAATGAAATATTGATGTATCTAAGAAAAACTCAAAAGAGCAAAACGGATGTCTCCCTTGATGAGCCATTAAGTGTGGACAAAGACGGCAACGAATTGGTACTTGCCGATGTCGTTGGTACCGATTCGGATTTTGTCTATAAAGAAATAGAGTCAAAAGTAGAAAATGAAACACTAGTAGAATTGATTGATGGGTTAGAGGAGCGGGAACAATATATAATGAAACTAAGATATGGGCTAACAACCGAAGAAGAGTCGGAGTTAACCCAAAAAGAAGTGGCAGACAAATTGAATATATCCCAATCATATATTAGCCGTATAGAAAAAAAGGTGTTAGGAAATTTAAAAAAAGATTTAATAATGGCGGAATAATAAGCATAAGGGCTTTTTAAGAAAAGACAAACCCTCAAGTTTGTTATACTGGAATTGCTATAGTGCAAAAATGAGCCTGTTGTAAGTA
>CAYSOX010000003.1:0-83863 GCA_964432825.1 uncultured Lachnospiraceae bacterium | reverse complement strand
CTCAAGTTTGTTATACTGGAATTGCTATAGTGCAAAAATGAGCCTGTTGTAAGTAGAGAAGAGGGTTTATATCACAATCGCTATAGCATAAAGCAAACCTTCAAATTCATTACACTGGAACCGCCGTAGCATAAAAAGACGAACCATCAAATTGGTTTAGTTTTAGTGATTTTTGTAATACAAATTAATACTAAAATAAAAAAATGGTTCGTCTTTTATGATTTTTAGGTTGTTAAATAGGTTTTAATGTGTTTTATTGCATCTTTTTCAAGTCGTGAGACTTGTGCTTGAGAAATTCCAATTTCATTTGAAATTTCAGTTTGGGTTTTGCCTGCAAAATATCTAAGATACAAAATGTCTTTTTCCCTTTGCGGTAAACCTTTCATTCCGTCACTTAAAATTGTTTTTTCAATCCAATTTTCTTCGGTGGATTTTGGGTCCTTTATTTGGTCAAAAAGTTGCAAACTATCCTCGCCGTCACTATAAACATTGTCAAATATCGAAACAGGGTCCATAATTGCATAAAGCGAATCGCTTACAGTGTGAGGTTTTTCGTTAATTTTTTTGGCGATATCTACAACACTTGCTTCGGTGGTTGAAGATTTTTCGAGTTCTTCCTTTGCTTGAAGTGCGCGGTAGGCAATATCCCTAAGGCTTCTGGTAACCTTAATGCTGGTGCGGTCGCGTTGAAATCTTCTAATTTCGCCTATAATCATAGGCACGGCATAGGTAGAAAATTGTACGCCTAAATTAGGGTTAAAGTTATCTATTGCCTTAATTAATCCAACCATACCGACTTGAAAAACATCGTCAATGGAATCTTTTTGTATATTAAACCTTTGGACTAATGATAGTACCAATCGCATATTATAGAATATACATTGTTCACGGGCGGTACTATCTTTATTTTGGCATTTTTTTAAAAGGTCTATCATTTGTTCGTTAGAAACTTTTGGTAAAGTGCTGGTATCTATTCCGCAAATTACAACTTTGTTTGCCATAAATAATCCTCCTTGAATGGTATTTTGCCCATAGTGAATAAAAGTATGCAATTAATTGAGGTGAAAAAATGTTACTTAATTTTTTTGATTTAAGACAAAAAGAAATTATAAATATTGTAGACGGTAAAAAGTTGGGGTTCCCAGACGATATTGTGTTTGATAGCGAAAATACGACCGTTAAAAGTTTTACAATTCCGGGGCAGTCAAAGGCGTTTGGTTTAAAGCGAGGAGAAAGCAAAACAATAAACCTTAGGGATATTTATTTAATAGGGGAAGATGTTATTTTGGTGAATATTCCAACGCTTGTGACCAATTCAGAATATGAAAAGCAATCCAGACCTCAAAGTGTGGTTCCTAAGCAATTCAGAAGAGTTAAAAATTAAGTTGAAAAGAAAAATAATATATGATATAATAAATTTACCAAGGAGAAAACAATGAAGTGTATATATTGTGGGTCGGAAGATAGTAAGGTTTTAGACAGTCGTTCGGTTGAAGAAAATAATGCCATAAAAAGAAGAAGAGAATGTAATAGTTGCTTTAGAAGATTTACAACTTTCGAAACTATTGAAGTTTCTCCAATTTTGGTTATAAAACGAAATGGCGAACGGCAATCTTTTTTGTCTTCGAAAATTAAAAATGGAATTGTAAAGTCTTGCGAAAAAAGACCCGTTTCAATGGAACAAATTGATGAAATGGTTTCAAATATAGAGCAAATTGTTCAAAATTATCCTAAAAAGGAAATTGCATCAAGTAAACTTGGTGAACTTGTTATGGACGAACTTGAAAAAGTGGATAAAGTTGCATATATTCGATTTGCTTCGGTGTATAAGCAGTTTGAGGATGTCTCAAAATTTAAAGAGTTTGTTCAGAAATTGGCAGATGATATTACGAAATAGAGTTTTAAAAGCCTTTAGTTAAACATAAAATTAACTAGAGGTTTTTATTTTGAAATTAAATGAAATTAAAGTTCCCTGCAAATTAATTTTTTTAGGTTCAAACACAAATTTGGAAAAGTTCGGTTTTTCTGAAGGTTGTATTTTTCGTGTAAAAAAAGTTTTAAAAGGAGCGGTTGTGGTTTGTGTTGGAAATTCGTGTTATTCAATAAATGATTTTATGGCAAAGGGTATCGAGGTTGAGTGGTATGTCTAAAATAGTTTTAATAGGAAATCCAAACACGGGAAAAACAACACTGTTTAATACTATCACCAAATCATATGAGAGAGTTGCAAATTATAGTGGGGTGACGGTAAGTGAAAAATCTAAAACTATCAAAATTAGAGGTAAACAATATGAAGTTGTTGATTTGCCGGGGTTGTATTCAATAAATGCATTGGGTGACGATGAAAAAGTTTCGCGAAAATTTATTGAAGAAAACTTGGATGCGCATTATATTTTTGTGGCGAATGCATTAGACCTTGAAAAGAATGTAAATTTATTACACGAGTTGACTAACCTAAAGTTGAAGGTTGGTGTTTTTATAAATGCTTATAATGTGCCAAAGTCTAAAGTTGATGAAAAATCCATAGAAGAATTGTTAAATGTTCCAATCATTGTTCAAAATGCAACTAAGGGTAGAACAAAAATTTTGTCTTTTATTGAAACATTGGATGCGGTTGATAGTTTTATTTCGAGTTTTGACTTAAAAAAATTAAAAAAACTATGCAATATCGAAATTTCTGAGCAAAAAATTGATGAACTACTATTGCATCCAATTATTGGAAAACTAATTTTTGTATTGGTGTCAATTTTTGTGCTTTTTTTGTCGCTAGTTGTTGTGGATAGAATAGTTGGGGTGGAGATAGAAAATGCATTGGAAAAATTGGGTTTAAAAGTTTCTTCTTTTTTATGTGAGAAAAAATTAGCGGTGCTTGCCAGTTTTTTTAATCAAGTTATAATAAATTCTTTGGGTGCAGTAGTAACATTTTTGCCGGAACTATTTTCAATTTTGTTTTTTATGTATTTATTAGAGGAAGTTGGATATTTGCCACGCGTTGCAACCTTGTTTAACTTTCGTTTGTCGCAGATTGGACTTAATGGGCAAAGCGTGTTTGGACTTGTGTGTGGTGTTGGGTGTACGACAACGGGTGTAATTGCAACTAGAAATATCCAAAGCAAGGGTGTTAGATGTAAAACCGTTCAATTTTTGCCGTTTATTGGGTGTTCGGCAAAACTTCCAATTGTTTTATATATGGTTTCAAGGATTGGTGCAGGAATTGGGCTGAGTATAACTTTGTTTTTAATCGTAATAATTATTGGTATAGTTGTGATAAAATCAATTGGAAGTACCAATAACGAGCCTATGATTATTGAACTTCCACGGCTTAAACTTCCTTCAATTAAACAATTATTTAAAAAAAGTATTTCGCTTATTTTGGAATTTAGTATAAGGGTTTTTACCTCGCTTTTTGTTGTGTCGGTATTAATATGGGGATTATCTTTAATAAGTTTTGGAGGAGGTAGTAAAACAATTTTGGACTACGCGGGTGAACTTATTGCAAAATTGTTTATCCCTCTTGGCTTAAATGATAAATCAATCGCAATTTCCTTAATTTCGGGTATAGTTGCAAAGGAAAATATTTTGTCTACACTTTCAATGTTTGGGGTTCCAAGCCTAACACAAATCCAAATAATTTCATTTGAAATGTTTATTTTGTTGTATCCGCCTTGTATTCCTGCACTCAAGTGTGTAAGGGTGGATTTTGGAAGACGCGAACAAGTCAAAATGTTTTTCAGACAATTCATTTTAGCCTATATAATTTCCACGCTTATATATACATTATCAATGTATTTAGGTTTGGTTTTTGGACTTTTGTTAAGTGTTTTGATAGCAACCATTTCAATTGTTTTATACACAAAAGTTTTTATGCCTAAAACGAAAAATTGTGCAATGTGCAAACTTACTAGCGTGTAACAAATTTTTAATATTATATTTAGGTAGAATTTGCAATTTAGCCTGTATTTTAACTAATTTTAGTATAAAAGCCGTTACTTTTCTCAAACTATGAAAAAAAAGAGAGGTGACGGAAATGAATTTTGGATTAGTTGTTATTACCGTTGTGCTTATTGCTTTAATGTGTGGTGCGGGGCAACGAATTTTGGATAAAATGCGACTTAATGACAAGTGGGCACTAGGGATTGTTTTAGGAATAGTGGTGGGAATAATAATTCCACCAATAAAAATCACAAACAATTTTAGTTTTTCAATCGGCGGATTTTTAATACCATTTGGTGTTTGTGTATACTTACTTATTGCAAATGGTTGGAATTTCGATTTGGTTCGTGCAGTTTTTGGTACAATTATTACAACGGGTTTAATTTTGTTATTGCAGTGGATACTTCCGAGCAAAACTCCCGAAGATGTTGTAATTGATATAACGTGGGTGTATGGAATAATTTCAGGGTTGGTCGCGTATATTTTGGGACGAAGCCGAAGAAATGCTTTTATTTGTTCGGTTTTTGGATTAACCCTTGCAAGCGTAATACAGTTTTTTATAAATCTTTCAAGAGGTGTGGTGGTTCCTTTAAAACTAGGTGTTGGCGGTGCATTTGATTCAATGATAATGTCAATACTTTTGGCGGTTGGGCTTTGTGAACTTATTGGTACAACGGCAGAAATGGTCGTCAACAAGTCAAACAAAAAGGTTTTTAGTATGGAAACAGGCGAGTTTGTCGAAGTTGAAGAGGGTTCCAGAAATTTGCCAATAGCCGAAAATAAACCTCAGGAGGATAAAAAAGATGAAAAAAACTAAGTTTTTAAGGCTTTTGGTTTGTTTTGTTGTAAGTTTTGTGGCTTTAGGTGTTTTTTCAAACAATTCAATAAAAAGTAATGTTCAAGCAAGTAAAGTTGCCGATGTTGAAAATTATTACACAATTTATGATAGTTCGGATGAAACTAAGGTGCTATTTATGAAGGGTGACAATGTTAATGTTGACGACGAGTATATAAGTTCAGATAATAGGCTTTATGTTATAGAAAGTGTGGATGAAAAAACCAAGCGAGGGGTGGCAAGTTTTCGCGAGGATGTTAAAATGCCGGTGTATAATATCAAGAAAAATGATAACATAGAGTCGGTTTCGGCTTCTACCACAAATAAAAAAATTGGATTATATCACACCCATAATGACGAGTGTTATGATGCTGACGATGGCACGGATAGTGTGTATGGCAAGGGTGGTATTCACGATGTTGGTAAGGCGTTAAAAAAGAGTTTTGAAAATTTAGGCATTAAAATTTATTATAGCGAAGATTTGCATTTGCCACATGATGCAGGTGCCTACACAAGAAGTCAAAGTACCGCTTCCGAGTTGTTGGCAAATGGCTTAGATGCAATTTTTGATATTCACCGAGACGCGACACCCAAAAGCGAGTATGTCACAACGGTAAATGGTGTAAAAATGAGCAAGGTAAGAATTGTTTTGGGTTCGGCTAATGTAAAAAGTGCCTTAAATAAAGAATTTGCATTAAATATTAAAGCCTATGCGGATGAAGTTTATCCGGGGCTTATTAAGGATATTTATATAGGAAAGGGAAATTATAACCAACAATTATCGGATAAAGCACTGCTTTTTGAAATGGGTACAAATTTGATTGAAAAAGATTTAGTTTTGCGGTCGACGACACCACTTGCAAAAACTGTAGATGTGGTTTTGTATGGGACTCGTTCGGCAAGTAGTGAAAGTGTGGCGGATATTGATGTTGAGGGTTCGGCGGGTGATATTTTGGATACCGGAATGGTTGGCTCGTCGTCACCATCGCGGGCTACAAATTCTACACTTTGGATAATACTTGGAAGTATTGGTGGAGTGGGATTGATTTTTGGAATTGTCTGCATTTTTTCTAAAAAAACAAGATATGCCGTTTCGCGATTTTTTAGTGAATTATTTGCTGGTATTTTTGGTAAAAAGAAAAGTCAAAACAACTAGTATATAAACCTCAAGGCGGGAGGAAGGAAACACTATTAGGTAGCATATTCCTAGAGTCGATGGTTTTACATATTCGTGAAGACAAAATCTTAATTTTGCAGATGTGACGGCGTCAAATTTGAGCATACCGAAAAAATTATTTCACATAGTTAATAATTAAAAGAATAAGTCTAAAGTTGCAGTTTTATGATTTTGGACTTATTTTTTAAAAACTTTTTAAAAAACCAAGAAATTTCATATATTTTTCAAAAAATATATAAAATAAGTTGCATTTTTTTTTTTTTTTGATATACTGATTGTAGGTTTTAATGAGAGGTTGTGTGTTTTCCAAGTAAATTTGGATAAAAATCAACCTCAAAATACGCAATTAATGTGAATTTAACAAATTTGAGTAGGATAATTTAAGGTTTAAAACGGGTTAATTTTGAGTGTGTTTTACCCGTGTGTAAACTTTTTTGTTATCTTCAAATTTATTAAATTTCAAAGGAGGGAAAATGAAAAATAAAAAGAACAAACTATTAATTATTATTTTAAGTGTGGTTGTAGGACTTGTAATTGTTGGCGGAGCCACTATTGGTTCTTTAGTTATATTCCACAAGCATAGTTATTCAACCGAGTGGGTGTATGATGAAAGTTGTCACTGGCATAATGCAACTTGCTCACACAAAGAAGAAATTTCAGACAAAGGCGAGCATGAGTGGGTTGAGGAGGTTGCCCCAATTTGTACAGCCCAAGGCTACACAAATTACAGTTGTTCGGTTTGTGGAGCAACCAAAAAGGTTGATTACACCGAAATGATTGACCATACTCCACAAGCGGAATGGCAAATTGATGATACTACAGGCACCCACTGGCAAAATTGTTCGGTTTGTGGTGGAAAGCAAGAACTTGCTGAACATACATTGGTTAAAGATTATTTGGTGGTAACTAGTAGTGATGATGGAAGTATTTCTAGCGTAACAACAACTGAAAGATGTACACTTTGTGCAAAAACTTATACACCGGTTACGCTTGAAACTAGTGATTATGTGGTGTTGACTCCAGAGAATATTACGGATAATGCAAAAACCTTTACCGACGATAACAAAGTTTATATATTAAATGGAACATTTAATAATACTCAATTTACCTTTGATGCTGAAAATGTGACAGTTGTAGGCTCAGGGGCAACAACTGCAGGCATTAAATTTTTATATACAGAGAATGCTGATAATAGTGTAGTCTATGGATGCAATGTATCGGCTGTTGGAGTAGATACGTATGCAATGTATGGTGATTTGTCGTTTATACATTGTGAAATGGCTAGTGTTAGATTTACTGCAAAAACAAAAGATTTAAGTCTTGTAGTTGATAATTGCAAAATGGAAGCAGTAAATGAAGCAAATTATTATGCTATATATGTTTTTTATGGTAGCGATGAAAACACAAACGGATTTAATTTGAGTGTTACAAATTCAGAACTCAATAATTATGGAATATATTGTATATTTTTAAGTGGGCAATCTGCTAGTGCCGAGGCTGGAAATATAGAAATTGCAAACAATAGATTTTATAAGTGGGGACCGGTATCTGGCGGGAAAAAAAGGTCTGTATTAAAAATGCATCAAGACAAAAATCTTTCGCCAGAGAGTTATGCTGATACTTTTGATGACACATCAAATTTAACCCCCGAAATGGTTAAACTTGCAAAGAAGATGGTAAGAAACAATACTTTCGATAAGGACGGAAACGATGTTTCATACTTTAATATTGATGGAATTTGCTTTGACACCGTTGACTAATATTAAAGAAATTAAATATTAATTACTAACTTATAACAATATAAAGTTGATTAAATTTTATATAACGAGTGAATAGTTTTTAACAAAAGGCTTTTTAAGATAAATTCTTAAGAAGTCTTTTTTTGGTTTTTGTGTCGGTTTTAATGGATAAAACTCTTGCAAAAAGGACAAAAATTGTTTATAATAAGTTTATTAAATATAAAAGGAAGAAATTATGAAATCATTAGTTGCAATAGTGGGAAGACCTAATACGGGTAAAAGTACTTTTTTTAATAGAGTTGTTGGAAAGCGGATTTCAATAGTGGATGATGCTCCGGGGGTTACGAGGGATAGGTTGTATGCCGATGTTGAGTGGTGTGGAAATTCTTTCACTTTGATTGATACGGGTGGTGTGCAGTTTGATAAAACCGATGATTTTACTAAGCATATAAACAATCAAGTTGATATTGCGATTGAACTTGCCGATTTAATATTGTTTTTTGTTGATGGTAAGGAAGGTGTTGTTCCTTACGATTATTCGGTTGCTGAAAAACTTAGAAAGTCGGGCAAAAAGGTTTTATTGGTTGTAAATAAATATGACACCTTCAAATTGGATAATATCTATGATTTTTATAACCTTGGAATGGGTGAGCCTATTCCAGTTTCAGGTGAGCAAGCAAAGGGGATTGGGGACTTATTAGATAAGGTTGTGGAAAATTTACCAAAAAAAGAAGTGCAAGAAGATGAAGATGCTTTAAAAATTGCCATAGTTGGTAAGCCTAATACGGGTAAGTCTAGCATTGTAAATAGACTTGTTGGAGAAACTAGGGTTATAGTTTCAAATGTGTCTGGAACCACTCGAGATAGCGTGGATGTACCTTTTAATTACAATAAGAAGAAATATGTTTTGATTGACACTGCCGGTATGCGACGCAAAAGGTCTATCGAAGATGAAACGGTTGAAAGATATTCAATTTTTAGAACACTAGATAGCATCCGTCGTGCCGATGTGGTTGTTTGTGTTATGGATGTAAATGAGCCAATAAGTGAGCAAGATGTTAAAATTGCGGGTATTGTTCATAATGAAAAGAAGCCGTCGGTGGTGGTGTTTAACAAATGGGATTTAATTGAAAAAGAAACAGACACCATGAAGAAGTATGAAAACAAACTCAAAGCCGAATTAAGTTTTATGAGTTATTTTAAACCGGTGTTTTTGAGTGCGCTTACGGGTAAGCGTATGGAAAAATTAATGGAAGCGGTGGAAGAGGTTCATACAAACAACACAAGACGAATTAAAACCCGTGATGTTAATGATATTATTCAGGATGCAATTGTTAGCACGGCACCGCCATTTGTTAATGGGAAAAGATTAAAAATATATTATGCTACTCAAACGGGTGTTAAACCTCCAACTTTTGTGTTGAAGGTTAACGATGCAAATTTATTAAGTGATAGTTATTTAAGATATATTGAAAATTCGATTCGAACTGCTGTGGACTTTACGGGTACGCCGATTGAAATTGTTGTTAAAAATAAAATGGATAATGCGGATATTAGATAGTTTTAGGAGAAAATATTATGGTTTGGTGGCAAATTATTGTTATTGCATTAATTTCGTATGCAATGGGAAACATTAGTTTTGCAAGAATTATAAGTGGAAAACTTAATAGCGACATTACAAAACTCGGTAGCGGAAATCCGGGCACAACCAATGTTCTTCGAAATTTTGGGTTTAAAATTGGGCTTATAAATTTTATACTTGATATTTCAAAAGGTTTTATTCCGGTTCTTGTAACAAGGCTTGTATTTGGCGAACCTATTTTAACTTATATTGCGGGAATAAGTGTTATTATTGGGCATATTTATCCTTGCGTGTATAAGTTTAAAGGTGGAAAGGGTATTGCTACAATGATAGGTGTGTTTTTTGCAACAAATCCGCTTGCCACTGCGATTGTTGTTGTGGTTGCTGGAATTGCGTGGCTATTATTTCAATACGGGTCAATGTCGTCTTTTATATGTGTCACGGTTTTGACGGTTATTGAGGGTATCAATGCAAAATCAACCCTTCCAGAAAATGAAAGTATTGTGGTGTGTCTGCTTTTATATGCGATATTTTTACTTACATGGTTCGCACACCGAAAAAATATTGAAAGACTTTTGGTCGGAAAAGAGAGTAAAGTTGATTTGATTAAATCGGTAAAGAAAAAATATAAAAAGACAAAGTAGTAGAAAAATATCTACTACTTTTTTTGCATAAAGGGTTATTATTTTGAATAAATTTAAGTATAAACCAGTTAAGGAGAGTTTGTATGGATATTTATCAATCAATAACCGAAAGAACGGGCGGTGATATATATATTGGTGTAGTGGGTCCAGTTAGAACGGGCAAGTCTACATTTATATCAAAGTTTATGGATGCTTTAGTATTGCCTAATATCAAAGACCAAAATGTAAAAATTAGAGCGACGGATGAAATGCCTCAGTCGGGAAGCGGAAAACTAATTATGACGATGCAACCAAGGTTCGTTCCAAGCGATGCGGTGGAGTTGAGTTTTGGGGAAAATGCAAAAGCAAGAGTTAGGCTTGTCGATTGTGTTGGATATTTGGTTAAGGGGGCTGTGGGGCATAGTGATGGTGACACCCCAAGGCTTGTTCAAACCCCGTGGAGTGCCGAGCCTATTCCGTTTGCTAAAGCGTCGGAGATTGGAACAAATAAAGTTATTACCGAACATAGCACGATTGGGGTTTTGGTTACGACGGATGGAAGTGTTGCGGATATAGAAAGAGAAAATTACATTGAAGCGGAAGAGCGAGTTGTGGGTGAATTAAAACAACTAAATAAGCCTTTTGTTATTGTTTTAAATTCGGCAAATCCAGAAAAAGAAGAGACTAAAAATCTAGCCAAAGAATTGGAAGAAAAATATGGCACAATGGTAATTTTGAAAAATGTACAAAATATGACCAAGGTTGATTTTGAAGAAGTTTTAAAAAGTGTTTTATATGAATTTCCTGTCAAAAATACCAATTTTGCACTGCCCGAGTGGATGAGGAGTTTGCCTGAAACTAATCAAATAATCAATCGCATTTTGGAGGTTATTAAGAAAACCGATTTTACAAAGATGTCTGATTTTAAAAAGTCGGAAGAAATGTTTGCAGAAGATGCGGAAATAGAAAAGGTTAAAGTGCAGAATATAAATTTATCCAATGGCGACTTAAATTTTGCAATAGATGTTTCAAATTCGTTGTTTTATAAAACAATTAGCGAAATTACTGGAGTGGAAATTGGAAACGACTATGATTTGATGAGTTTTGTTGAAGATTCATCAGTTGCAAAGGTGAAGTATGAAAAACTAGCAAATGCATTACAAAGTGTTGAAGAAACGGGCTATGGCGTGGTTTTGCCAACTGCGGATGAATTAAAACTTGATGAACCTGAAATTGTGAAGCGTGCCGGAAATTCGGGGGTGAAATTAAAGGCGCATGCAAGCAGTTTGCATATAATGAAGGTTGATGTGGAAACAGAGGTTACTCCTGCTGTTGGTGGTGTTGGATTTTCAGAACCGCTAGCGGTGGATGGTGAGGTAACGGACGAAACAAAACTTGCAATTTGGAATACTAATATGTTTGGAAAGTCGCTATCTGAACTTGCGTTGGATGGAATTGTTACCAAGGTTCAAACTTTCCCTGAAGAGGCACAAATTAAAATGCGTAGAACTCTTAGCAAAATTACCAATGAGGGAAAGGGTGGCATAATTTGTATATTATTGTAGAAAAATAAGAAGTTTTTAAAATTGCTTGCAAATATTTTAAAACTATAATATAATACAGATATACTAAAGATAATAATTTGATTTACACAAATTTAGTGCACAAAAGATAAATTTTTAAGTTACAAAAGGAAGTCAAAACTTTCGAGTGTAGACAAAAAACAAAAGAAGAACCGCTATAATACAGAAGAAAAAATTGGATGTCTAAAAGTTTTAGGCATCCTTTATTTTTTATTGAAAATTTCAACTTTTTAGTGTACAATAGTTTTTATATAAGGAGAAAAATAATGCAAGTTATTAGTGGAAAATATAGAGGAAGAAAACTTATCAGTCCAGATAGTGCAAGACCAACACTTCAAAGAATTAAAATTTCGACCTTTAGTTTGATACAGGAGTTTGTGAAGCCGGATATAATTTGTTTGGATTTATTTGCCGGAAGTGGTGCTTTGGGAATTGAATGTATAAGCCGTGGAGCAAAATTTGTGCAATTTGTGGAACGGGATAAAAAGGCGGTTGAATGTATAAATAAAAACCTTAAGGGTATAGATGGGTCAATTTATAGCCTATTAAATATGGATTATCTAGAGGGCTTGCGAAAACTTCGCGGAAGCGGAAAGCAATTTGACATTGTTTTTATAGACCCGCCGTATGAATCTGGGTATTATGCACCAAGTGTTGAAATTCTTTCAAGATATGATTTGATTACTTGTGGAGGAATTGTGGTTCTTGAAATGAATAAAGATGCAAATTTTCAATTTAACGAAAAGGAATTTTCGGTATACAAAGAGCGGGTGTATGGCATAACCCGAATATTGATTTTACAAAAGTTGTAAATCAATAAACAATAGTTGCAATAATAGTTGATATTATAATGGTGATTAAAGTTTGAACGCATTTTATTTTTAATAGATAAAGTGCGTTTATTTTTGTTCCGTTTAAAAAGGTCATAGACTGAATAAATACCGAAAGTCCACCAAAAGAAATTAATCCACTAGACATTATTAATTTGATTTTTAAATTTTCTACATTTTTAATTTCAAATAAGCCTCTGGTCATTTCCACAATTCCGCTTGCAAAACCATTAGAAATGCTTGCTGGAAGGTGCAAAAGACTAAAGATTTTTCCAAAAGCACTAGATAATCCTTTTAGAACTTTTAGGTCGTAAAGCATATCAATAAACATATAAAAAACCGCTATATAAACGGCAACTGTAAAAATTGAAATAATGGTGGAGTAAACGGTTTCGCTTAATATGTTTTGACTTTTGGAAATTTGTAGGTCAAAGTTATTGCCGGTGGCGGGTTCTTCAAATTTTCTAGTCAAAATAAAACCGCTAACAATCGCGGATAATAAGTGCGAAAGAAAGATATAAACTCCAAGTTTAGGGTTTCCAAATAGTCCTGCACCAACCGAACCAATTATAAATATGGGACCACTAGTGGAGGCAATCGTTAAAATTTTCTTTGCATCACTTTCGCTTATTTGATTAGACTTATATAATTCGCCTATAAGTTTTGCACCTACGGGATAGCCACATAAGATACTCATAAAAAATACATAACTTGAAATTGCGGGAAGTTTAAAAATTTTTGTAAAAGGCTTTTGTATGGCTTTTATCAGTTTGTGGGTTATTTTAAATGAAAAAAGAATTTTGCTTATAAAGAAAAAGGGTAAAAGTGAGGGCATAACGGATAGATAAAAAAGATTACTGCCGGCAAGAATGCTTTTTGTGTATCGAGTGGGGTTTATGATTAAAAGAATTACAAACAAAAGCAAAATAATTCCTACAAAATTTTCAATTAAGTTTGGAAATTTCGCTGTAATTTGCTTGTTAAATGATTTTTTTAGTGATATATTATTTATATAATTATTCATAGTTAATTGTATGAAAGGAGTGGTGATTTATGAATAACAAAAAACCTAAAATTGCAATTGCCTTGGGTTCGGGCGGAAATAAAGGTTTTGCACATATAGGAGTAATAAAAGCATTAACCGAAGCGAATATAATCCCAGATATTGTAGTGGGGTCATCTATGGGTGCGATTGTTGGAATGTGTTATGCATTGGGTTTGGATATGCAAAAAATTGAAGAAAAAGCCCTAAAGCTTTCAACAATCAAATTGCTGGATATAAAGGTTCCGGATAATTATGGCTTTATAAAAGGCGACAAGGCGGAAAAGACTATTCGAAGTCTTTTAAGTGATAAAACAAAGAATTATACATTTTCCGATTGTAAAATTCCTTTTGGTTGTGTTGCAGCCGATTTAGAGGAAGCAAAAACAGTTTATCTTACAGAGGGTGATTTAATAAAATCCGTTCGTGCAAGTTTTTCAATCAATGGCGTATTTCAGTCGGTAAAAATTGGTGAAAAAAATTTAACCGATGGCGGAATTTTGTGTAGGGTTCCAGTTGACCTTGCAAGGGAAATGGGTGCAGATATTGTAATTGGGGTTGACTGTATTGG
The DNA here is from genome assembly GCA_964432825.1 of uncultured Lachnospiraceae bacterium. Lineage (GTDB taxonomy): Bacteria > Bacillota > Clostridia > Christensenellales > UBA1242 > UMGS1908. Next base: position 69,948 of record CAYSOX010000003.1, on the reverse strand, counting down.
TGTAACAATTCCTCAAGAGATGGATGACTTTAAATATATTGATACGCTTACAAGAATTTTTCAAATAATGGACTATCAAGTTAGTTTGCCAGAAATAAAAAGAGCCGATGTTTTGATATCAATTTCGCAACCACACGTTAGCACCACAAAAGTTACAAATGTTGCAGAAAGTATAAAAACAGGTTATGATTTAACTGTGTCAAAACTTGCAGAAATTAATGCAAAAATAAACAAATTTAGGGGTGAATAAAATGGAACAAAATATAACGAATGAGGTTTCTCAAACCTTAGGTTCAGAGATAGTTGAAACTAAAAGACAGTTAACATTTCGTTTGCCCGAAGTGATTATTGCGGTGATAGGTTTGATTGTCGGAGTGGTTTTAACTTGCTTTAATTTGTCAAATTTTTGGGGTCTTGCCTTAATAATTTTTGGGGTCATGTGGAACTTCTTTACCGAGGCTAACAAATTGTTCGCCTGTATGGTTTCGTTTGTTGTATGTACCATTTTTGCCCTAATTTCGATATCGCTTAAAATTTATGGTATGGCTTTTTTGCATATTTGCTTCTATTTACCAACACAACTTATATATTTTTTTGAGAGCAAAAAAGTCGAAAATTTGAGTATGCAAAAAAATAAAAAATTAACAAACGTTGGACTTTTGGGTTCTATTCTTTCGGTTCTTTTGTTTGCAGTTTGTATGGGGCTTGTACTTTATTGTTTGGGTGAAAAATATTTTATTTTAGATGCAATTTGCGTGGCGCTTTTATCACTTGCGGTATTTTTAAGTAATGGTCAATATAAAGAATATTGGTTTGCAAGAATGCTCGCATGTGTGGTGTCCTTTGTTGCTTATTTGTATTTTTCAATAGAGAGTGATTTTTATATGAATAGTTTAACAATTTCACTTTTGTTTTTGATGTATGTTGCGTGTGATGTGATTAAATATTTAAGATGGAAAAAATTACATAAACAAAATTCCGAAGAGTTAATTTTGAGCAAGTCGTAAAACTAACAAAAAAAATATTTAAATAAAAACCTAAGTTATCAAGGATGATTAAAGATACTAATGTAACTTTAAAAATTGATAAATTAGGTTTTCTTTTTTTGTTAAAATTAAGTGTTTAACATAAAAATGTGTTTTGCTGTGTCTGGGGTGATTTTTTGAAAATGTTCAACTTAAAAAATTCTATATCTTCATGGTAAAATCTTCCATTCCATTAAAATCATCATTTATGCAAGAAAATATTTTGGATGCTAAAATATCTTTTTCGATGATTTTAGTTTGCAAGTCGTTTAATTTTTCTAGGTCTTTTTTAGATGCTACAAGTTTTGAATTTGGAAAAAATGAAAGCAAATGTTTTTTTGAATTATTTATTGCCAAAACTTTAAAATAAGTTGAGTCGTTAATTTTTGCTTCGCTCAATAATGATTTTTCAATTTCTAATAAGGCATTACACAAAATACGATTAATTTTTGTTGCAGGGTAGCGTTTTGTTTGGATTTTAGTCTGATTGTCGAAATAACTTTTTTGAATAAAATTTTCAATTCCTTCATTTGTGCCGTTGATGTTTGTAAGGATGCTTAGAGGGGTAGTTTTAATTTTATATTCTACCAATTTTTCAAAAAGTGCATAATTGGTAATGCTTTTATTTTCAATTTTATTTAGGTGAGGAAAAGTTGATTTGATGAAATTTAAGTTGTTGTTTTTTAATTCGTTTCGAATTGCAGATGCACTACAATCTTTATTAATGCTGAAATCATTAAAATTATCTTCTCTTAAAATGGTGAGGGGTTTTATTTTGGAATTTGTTTCGTCTAGAGCGTTTAAATATTCAATCGCCAAAATGTCGTTTGACTTTAGGGGTTTATTTAATGCGTTGCTTACAGCCAAAGAGTACGAAAGTCCATTTTTTAAATTTTCTTTAATTTTTAAAGATGTTTTTGAGGTGTTGATATCTGCTCTTAGTTTGTTTAGTTCGTCGATAGAACCCGACTCGCTTCCAAACATTAAATATTCAACACAATTTAGTGAATTTAGTGTTTTTATTGCGCCAAAGGCAAAATCTTTGGCACTAGAAAGTGTGTAAATTGTTGGAAGTTCAATTACAACATCCACGCCATTTTCAATTGATATTTTTGCACGAGTGTATTTATCGGTAATTGCAGGTTCTCCTCTTTGTACAAAGTTTCCACTCATAATGCAAATTATTGGGTTTTGAGTTTGTTTTTTTGCTTCTTCAATAATTTTGATATGGCCTAGAGTTAGAGGGTTAAATTCCGCAATAATGCAAGTAAATTTCATAAAATTGCCTCACTTTTATTTGATTAATTGTGTCAATTTGATTATAATAACATTATTATATCAAAAATATAAAATAAATCAAGTGGAGAAAGTCTTAATGGATAAAAATGATGTTTTTAATTCAATGGTGGAGCGTGCTCGTAAATTTAGTGGGAAAACTATAGTTTTTCCAGAGGGGGAAGATGAAAGGGTTGCAAAAGCCGTTGAAATGTTGGTGCAAGATGGCACTTGCAAGGTTGTAGTTTTAGGAAATACAAAAAAGGTAAATGAAGTCTTTAAAAAGGAAGTGTTGCAAAAGGTTAACTTTATAGATTGTGAAGTGCAAGATTCAAAAAGCGAGTTTTATGCCGAGCAATTGTTTGAAATGAGAAAAGCAAAGGGACTTACCGAAAGTCAGGCAAAAGAACTAGTAAAACTTCCTATTTATTATGGTGCATTAATGGTAAAACTTGGCGATGCAGATGGAATGGTTGCTGGGGCGGTGTTGCATTCTGCTGATGTTATGCGTCCAGCCTTTCAAATAATCAAGCAAAGAAAGGATATTGTAAAAGCATCTAGTTGCTTTGTTATGGAAATGCCAAAAGATAAAGAACTTGGCGAAAATGGTTTTATGATATTTGCCGATTGTGCTGTTAACCAATATCCGAATGCAGAGGAACTTGCAAGCATAGCCCTTGCTAGCCGTGATAGTGCCATTTCGCTCTGCGGTATGGAGCCAAAAATTGCTATGCTTTCGTATTCAACCGATGCAAAAAAGACGGATGACGAAGTTATATTAAAAATTAAAAAAGCAATTGAAATTTTCAAAGAAAATGATAATAACACATTAATTGAGGGTGAAATGCAAGCAGATAGTGCAATTTTGCCAAATACAGCAAAAAGAAAATTCCCATCAAGTAAAATTGGTGGCAAGGCAAATGTTTTAATATTCCCAGATATAAATGCAGGAAATATTGGTTACAAACTTGTACAACATTTTACCGGTGGTCGTGCAGTTGGTCCAATTATTCAGGGATTAAACAAGCCGGTTAATGATTTAAGTCGTTCGGCAACCGCTGAAGAAATTTATTTAACAACAATCATAACATTGTTGCAAACTGAAATAAAATAGGTTACAATATATATAGAATTTTTATTAGGAGAGGAAAATATGAAAATTTTAGTTATCAATGCTGGAAGTAGTTCGCTAAAATTCCAGTTGCTTAACACTGAAACTGAAGAGGTTTTGTGCAAAGGTAATGTAGAAAGAATTGGAGAGGGGGATGATGTATCTTTTATTTCATATAAAGCAAATGGCAAGTCTGAAAAGATTTTTGAACCAATTCGCGATCATAAAGATGCAATGAAGATTTTAATTCGAACCATAACCGATGAAAATATTGGCGTTATTAAGTCTATAGAAGAGGTTGAGGCTTTTGGACACAGAATTGCAAATGCTGGACCAAAGTTTTTTGACCCTGTTGTTGTAACTGAGGATGTTTTAAAAGAGTTTAAAGAGAATGTAGATTTTTCACCACTTCATATGCCGGGCGGAATTGCTGGTATTGAAGCATGCTTAGAACTTGCACCAACTATTACAAGTGTCGCTGTGTTTGATGTTGGCTTCCATAAAACGCTTCCAGATTTCGTTTATAGATATGCAATAGATTCAAAGTATTATGAAAAATATGGAATTAGAAGATATGGTGCTCATGGAACCAGTCACTATTTTGTAGCAAATGAATGTGCAAAGTTTTTAGGCAAAAATGTTGAAGATATGAAAATTATTACCTGCCATATGGGTGGTGGTGCAAGTATTTGTGCTGTTAAAAATGGCAAGAGTTACGATACATCAATGGGACTTACTCCACTAGAGGGTATAATGATGAATACAAGGTCGGGAGATATTGACCCAAGCGTGGTAGAATTTTTGTGCAAAAAAGAAGGCTTAACCGTTTCTGAAGTGCTAAAGAAATTAAATAAAGAAAGCGGAATTCACGGAATAAACAATGGCGTTTCAGATATGAGAGAGTTGACCGACCCTAAAAACATTAATAATGAAACCGTTCAACTTGCATTAAAGATGTATGCATATAGAGTTAAAAAATATATTGGCGCGTATACGGCATCAATGAATGGTGTGGATGCAATTGTGTTCACGGCGGGTATTGGGGAAAATACTCCTGAACTTCGTGAAATGATTTTATCTGATATGGATTTCTTTGGAATATCTATAGACAATGATAAAAACTATAAAGCACCACGAGGCGAAAATTTTGATATAACAGGCAAAGACTCAAAGGTTAAAGTTGTAATTATTCCAACAAACGAAGAGTTGGTTATTGCAAAGTTTACCGAGCAACTTGTTAAGTAAAATTGAAGTGAAGATAAAAAGGTTTAATGTAAACTAAATTAGTTTTTAATTAAACAATATGCATAATATTTGAGGCGGGAGAAATTCAACACTGCGAGGTTTTAGGTGTCTCGAGTTTACGATTTTATTATATGGTGATGCCGTTATTTACAACGGGGTTTTCGTCGGTAGATAGATTGGCGAACTTGTGAGAAAATCAACATCACATAGTATATATATTATGATTTATAAAAAAATAAGCAAATTTTAAAATTCTAATTGACAAAAGTTAATTAGTGTAATATAATATTGTCTGCTTAAACATTTAAGAATAATAAGTAGGGAGGAAAGATAATGGCAGTTCCAAAGAGTAAGATTAGTAAGTCTAAGGGCAGATCAAGAGTTGCAAACTGGAAAGCAAATGCGCCAACAGTTGTAGAATGTCCACAATGCCATCAATCAAAAGTTGCACACAGCGTATGTGCTAAGTGTGGTTACTATGATGGTCAAAAACAAATTGAAGTTTCTTCAGACAAAAAGGCGAAGTAAATTTCCTTTCAGCACATATAAATTCACATCTACTTGCAAATCATTTTGTAAGGTAGGTGTGTTTTTTATTTTAAAAAATCCTTTAATTTGCTTTGAAAGAGAAGTATTTTAGTGTATAATAAAAGAGGTTTAATGGCACTAGTGAGAGTTTTTGTGGGGAGAATAACCCAAAAATTTCTTTCATTATGTCTTAATTAGATAAGGCGAAGGCTTTAAAAATACAAAATGCGAGGGGCGAGTTTTATGCAAGAAAATATTAAAGTAGTTCTAGATGGTTTTGGTGGTGATAATTCACCCGATGAAGTTGTTTTAGGAGCAATTGATTCGGTCAAAAAATACGACGACCTTTCTATTGTGATAACAGGCGAAGAAAATAAACTGAAAGAACTTTTAACTAACGCGGGGTACACAGGCGGGAAAATTGAAGTTTTAAATGCAACCGAAGTTATCACTAATGAAGAGTCACCAACTATTGCTGTGCGTTCTAAAAAAGATAGTTCAATAGTGGTTGCGCTTGATTATATAAATAATCATCCTGATGAAAATATCGCGGGATTTGTTTCGGCAGGCTCAACAGGTGCTGTTTTAACGGGTGCATTGTTAAAACTTGGCAGAATGGGTGGTATAAAAAGACCGGCACTTTCGCCACTTTTTCCAAATTTAAAAAATGGTAAAACATTATTGATTGATTGCGGTGCAAATATGGATTCAAAGCCAGAATTTTTATGTCAATTTGCACTTATGGGTTCCATATATATGAAAAAAATGTATGGTATTCAAAATCCGAAAGTGGCATTGTTAAATGTTGGTGTCGAAGATAAAAAGGGGAATGAACTTACACATTCAGCATTTGAAATGTTAAAAAATATGCAAGGAATCAATTTTGTAGGAAATATGGAAGCCCGAGATATAATGAGTGGTGAATATGATGTTGTGGTAACGGATGGCTTTGCTGGAAATGTCGCTTTAAAATCAAGTGAGGGAACGGGTAGATTTATTCTAAAAAGTTTAAAGGAAGAGATTTTGGGTGGTGGAATAAAGGCAAAACTTGGCTATCTTTTATTAAAAAAACCATTAAAAAGACTTGCTAAAAAGTTGGATTATAATGCAATTGGTGGTTCGCCATTTTTAGGTTGCAAAAGAGTTGTAGTCAAATCGCATGGCTCGTCTGATAGAGTTGCAATTTTGGGTTCGATTTCACTTTGTAGAGAAATTTTCTTAAGTGGATTCAATAATGAATTGGAAAACGAACTTTCAAAATACATAACCGAATAGGAGGTAGAAATGCAGTCAGAAGATATTAAGAATATAGAAAAAATAATCAATTATAAATTTAAGGATAAAAATTTAGTTGTTACCGCATTTACTCACTCAAGTTTTGCAAATAATTTTCATATAGCAAGCAATGAGCGATTGGAGTTTTTGGGAGATACCGTGTTGAGTACAATTGTGAGTGAGCGAATTTATTCGGATATGGACTACAATGAAGGACAACTTTCAAAACTTAGGTCAAAAATTGTGTCAATGCATCCGCTTGCCGAACTTATTGAAGGATTAGGGCTTGTTAAATATCTTCAATTTTCGGGTGCGAACAGAAGTTGTATCACCGACAATATGAAAGCTGATTTAATGGAGGCGATTATTGGTGCAATTTATATAGATGGCGGACTTGAAAAAGCCCGTGAGTTTGTTTCTAAAAACTTCTTTAATACAATAATGACGATGGAAAGTCTTGAGGAGTTGGAAGATTCTAAAAGCAAACTGCAAGAAATGTTAAAAAATGATAGCATAAAATACACGACAAATAAGTCTGGTACCGACCATAACCCAACTTTTACAGCATCGGTAATGGTTAATGGTGTCTGTATGGGAAGAGGAACGGGAAGTTCTAAGCGTCAAGCGGAAACAGTTGCAGCAGGTGTTGCAATAAAAAAACTAACAAAGGTTTAAAAGGAATTGAAGAATGAAATTCAAAAAGATGGAAATTTATGGCTTTAAATCTTTTGCAGATAAAGTTCAAGTTCAATTTGAGTCGGGAGTTACAGGTATTGTTGGGCCGAACGGTTGCGGAAAAAGTAATGTTGCCGATTCTATACGATGGGTTTTAGGTGAGCAAAGTGCGAAGGCACTGCGTGGCTCAAATATGCAAGATGTAATTTTTAACGGAACAGAAAAAAGAAAACCTCAAAGTTTTGCAGAAGTTTCTTTGTATTTTGACAATACAGAGAAAATTTTTAATGTGGATTATGACGAGGTGGTTTTAACTCGAAAGTTATACCGCTCGGGTGAGAGTGGTTATGCAATAAATAAAACACCTTGCAGATTGAAAGACATACAAGAAATTTTGCGTGATAGTGGTATGGGTCGAGAAAGTTATTCTATTATTGGGCAGGGTCGAATAGATGAACTTTTAAGTGCTAAGCCAGAAGATAGGCGTGCAGTTTTTGAAGAGGCTGCGGGTATTTCTAAATTAAAAAACCGAAAAATGGAATCGCTAAAAAAATTGAATAACACTCAAGAAAATTTGGTGCGAATCAATGATATTTTACATGAGTTGGAAATTCAACTTGCTCCACTAACCTCACAGGCTGAAACGGCGCGAAAGTATTTGGATTTAAGAGAAAAATTAAAGTCATTGGAAATCAATAACTATATTTATCAATATGATTCTTCAGCCTCACAAAAGGAAGAAATTAACAACCGTCTAAATGGTGCTATTGAAGAAATTGAATTAAAAACAAAAGAGTTTGATGAAACGGTGGATGACTATAATTACACTGCAAATCAAATTGATTCAACCGACCAAACAATAACAAGACTTAGAGATGAGTTGCTTAATTTAACGGTAGGTTTAGAGAAACAAGCGGGTGAAACTAAACTTTTGCAAGAAAAAATTAATAGTTTAAAGGCTTCTCGTGAAAAACTTATAGAAGCGGTATCTGTTGACCAAACGGAGTTTGACGAGAATAAAGAAAAACTTACGGAGACTGAAAAAGAAAAAGGCTTAAAAGAAATTGTTTTGGGTGAATTGGTTTCAAGAATTGACGAACTTACCGCAGACTTAGAAAATTTGGAATTTGATATTTCTAATATGGAAAATAAAAATGCCGAGGAAACACAAAAGTTGGTGGACAATTTAGGAAAATTAGGGGATATCAAGGCTCAAATTTCAGGATTAGAAGCGGAAATTAAAGCGATTGATGAAAGATTAGACGAACTGGATAGCAGTCGTGAAGAGTGTTCAAAAAAATATAATGATGTAACATTAGAGATTGAAAAATACAAAACCGAAATTAAAGAATTAGAGGCTCAAAAATCAAAAAAACAAGAACAACAGCGTGAGCAAAAGCAATCAAATATCAAATTTGCCTACAAAATTGCGGGTATTGAAGAAGATATTATTGATATTGATGCCGAAACCCGAAGTCTTTCAAGTAAAATAAATTTAATGAAAGAAATGCAAAAGGAAAATGAGGGTTATGTTGCCTCGGTTAGAAAACTATTGCAAGACGCAAAGGACAACTCAACTCTAGGTGGTAAATTTGTAAATGTTGTTGCAAAACTTATGAGTGTTCCCGAACAATTTGAAAGTGCCATTGATATGGCTCTTGGAAGTGCCGTTCAAAATGTAGTAACAAAAAATGAGGAAGATGCAAAATATGTTATCCAATATTTAAAGGATAACAATATTGGTCGTGCAACATTTTTGCCAATGACTAGTATCAAGCCTCGTAAAATTGCAGATGAGTTTTTGCCAATTATTAATCGTACCGCTGGAGTTTTTGGGGTTGCAACCAGTCTAATTGAGTTCAATTCGGAATATGAAAAGGTGTTTAATGCGCTTTTAGGCTCAACAGTAATTGTTGAAAATATGGATTCGGCTGTAAACCTTGCAAGGTCTACAAGATACTCTTTTAAAATTGTAACTTTAGACGGGGATGTGATTAACCCTGCAGGAACAATGAGTGGTGGAAGCAAAAAGGTTCAGGGAGTTTCACTTATTGGTAGAGAACGAGAAATCGTTGATGCTGAGAAACGATTGGAAGAGTTAAGGTTACAAAAAGAAACCAAGTCTGCCGAATTGGAGCAGATAAAATCTCAACAATCAACCTTTGAGGATGCATTAAAAGAATTAGATTCGGCAATTTATGATATAGATATTGAAATTACCAAACATTCTGAAAATTTGAACAAATTAAATGAAAATTTAACACAATTTGCATCTGAAAGTTTAAAATTTGATGAAAGTGAAGATAGGTTAAAGTCCAATAAAAAAGCGCTTGAAGAAAAATTGGTTGCATATAAAAATTTTGGTGAAGAGATTGACAATGGCGGAACGGGTGATACAATACAAAATCCTGAATTATATGCGAAAAAGCAAAGAAGAAAGTCAATTTCGGATGAATTGACTGAATTAAAAGTTAAAAAAGCATCCAATGAAAGCGATAAGGTTTCCTTGGAGGCTGAAACTTTGCGATTAAACGATTTGATTGAAAGACTTAATAAAGATATAAGAATTAATAAGTTGGAAATCGAACGACTGTCTACAGATATTTTGGAACTTGAGGGTGAAATAAGCAAAACGGTTGATAGAAATTTGTATCAATCCAATATGGATGCACTTCAAAAGACCCGTGACGAACTTGCAAATTTTGATACGACAAAAAAAGAACTAAACAAGAAATTGCAAGAATTATCTGAAAAGAAATTGGTTATAAGTTCAGAATTGCAACGCGCTAACGACCGTAAGTATAAAGAGGAAAATTTATTAATTAAGATAGATTCGGATATAGAGCAAATGCAAGAGCGGGTTTGGGAAGAATATGGATTAACCTATGCAACGGCATTAGAATATAAACTAGAAAACCACAACATTCAAGAGGGTTTGCAGGAAAGCGGGAAATTGAAAAAACAGATTCAAAACCTAGGTGCGGTAAATGTAAACGCAATTGAAATGCTTTCAGATGTAAGTGTAAGATTTAACGATTTAAGCGCCCAAAGAGATGATTTGGTTAATGCAGAAAACGACTTAAATAAAATCATAAACGGCTTAACCGAAGAAATGGAAGTTAAATTTAAAACCGAGTTTGATAAAATAAACACCAATTTCCAAGGCGTATTTAGAGAGTTGTTTGGTGGTGGTCGTGCCGAATTAAAACTTAGTGAGCCAGATAATCCTTTGGAGTGTGGTATAGAAATAGCAGCCGAGCCAACGGGTAAAAAATTGCAAAATATCCAGTTGTTGTCTGGTGGCGAGCGTGCGTTGACAGCAATTGCAATATTGTTTGCGATTTTAAAGTTGAAGCCAATGCCTTTCTGTGTGCTAGACGAAATTGAGGCTGCACTAGACGATGCGAATGTTGAGCGTTATGCAAAATATTTGAAAAGATTTTCAAATTATACTCAATTTATTGTTATCACACACCGTAAACCAACAATGGAACTTGCCGACACGTTGTATGGTGTTACGATGGAAGAAAGAGGTGTTTCAAAGGTTGTTTCTGTTCAACTTTCAGAGGCTATAAAATCGGCAAAATAAATGTTTTGTGGTCGAGTTTTTGGGGTAGAGAATAAAAATATTCTTTAAGCCATTTATGGGCAATTAAAAGAAATTAATTGAATTTTTTAATAGGATTTTTGTAAGATGCGTGGGAGTTTGGCGGATTCAATTTTGAAAAACATTCAAAATTGTTGCTATCGCAACTCCCCCCAAATATTTACAAATTTTTGGGGGAATCCGCCCGAAATAACCATTTGTGAAACTCTGAATACAACTAGATTATGATAAACTTAAACAAAACCTTTTATAAAAACATTGGTTTTATTGTTTTCGGTGGAAATTGCGGTTGCATAGAACACGGCTAAAATAACGGTTGCTTGAGTTTTAGGTATAAAACTCTCAAAAACATAATTGGATGTGACCCCAAAAATAATGGGCTTATAAAACATAGGCAAAAAGATGGCCAACTTGCGAGTACAAAATAGATTTTACGCTAATTTGTGAACTTTAGGTTTAAATATTAATAGCTTATTTCATTTTGCGTTAGAAGTGTAATAAAGTTTCACGGGCTAAAAATTGCAAGTTTTAAAAGGTTGATTTTTTTAAACTTTAAAGAATATAGCAATATATAAAGAAAAAATATATAATAAGGAATTAATTATGGGATTTTTCAGTAAATTATTTAACGGGCTAAAAAAGACAAAAACAGCACTTTCAGACAAATTAAAATATGTATTCAGCAAAAATGAGTTAGATGATGACTTTTTTGAAGAGTTGGAGTTTGTTTTGGTTTCGGCTGACATTGACCCTGAAACGGTTGAGGGTATAATTGATGAAATGCGTGAACGCGCAAAGGCTCAATTAACCAAAAAAACCGAAGATGCCAAGGAAATTTTAAAGGAAATTTTGGTTGAAAAACTAGAAGAAAATGAATTGCAAGATTTCAGTTATCCGCTAGTAATTATGGTTGTCGGCGTAAATGGAGTTGGCAAAACTACTACAATTGGAAAACTTGCAAGAATGTTTTCTGACCAGAAAAAATCGGTGGTTATTGCAGCCGCTGATACTTTTAGAGCCGCCGCAAGTGACCAACTTTCGGTTTGGGCAGATAGGGCAAATGTTCGAATTGTTCGTAGTGAAGAGGGAACTGATGCGGGCGCGGTTGTTTTTGATGCAATAAAAAGTGCCAAAGCAAAAAAGGACGATGTTTTAATAATTGATACTGCCGGAAGATTGCATAATAAAACAAATCTAATTGAAGAACTTAAAAAAATATCTCGTGTGGTAGAAAGAGAATTTCCAGAAGCCTCATATCATAAATTTTTAGTTTTAGACGGAACAACTGGTCAAAATGCATTTAATCAATTAGAAGCATTTGATGAAGCCGTAGATGTTACAGATTTAGTGGTAACGAAATTGGATGGAACCAGCAAGGCGGGCTTTTTGATAGGTTTACAAGCAACATACACTATTCCAATTAGATTTGTTGGTGTGGGAGAGGGAATAGACGATTTGTTGGATTTTAATGCCAAAGATTTTGTAGATTCAATAATCTAGTTTATGATTGGAAGGAATAATCAAATAGTTGTAATTACCATGTTAACATAAAAACCTCGCTTGTTATAAAATATTGGCTTGGCTCGAAACCTTTCGTTTTTTTGCATTATATATGGTAGGAAAATTTTTTACCCTGCTCAGAATTTGGTGCTGTCGCACCTGTAAAATCAAATTTTTGTCTTCCTAAAATGTAAAACCATCGGCAATTGGGAGATGTGGCTTTGCCTCGCTTTCCGATGTTCTCAGATATTATAATCTAAGGGATGTTAATTTGCTCACAAGTTTGCCAATCAATTTGCTAACGCAATTACCGTTATAAATGTAGGCATCACAGAATGTAAAACCATCGGCTCTAGAAATATGTAGCCTAACGGTGTCGCATTTCTCTCGCCTCAGATATTGTTAACTATCTGATACAAAAGTTTAAGCAAGTTAAATTTTAGTTTCTGCTCGAAACCTTTCGTTTTTTTTTGTTGTATCTTAGATTTTATCGCCATCAGTTGTAGGATTTTAGTCTTTCGGGCTGATGTGTGGTAAGTTTTGGTGGCGTAAAGTATTTTTTACCAAAATTTTTTTGTTAATTTTAAAATTTAGGTATATTTTGTCGAAATGTGACGATAATAAGACTAATAACGAAAAAGGAGGGAAAAACTATGTGTCGCTCAATTGGTTGCTGTATGGTTGTTGTGGGTGTAGGATTTGTGGCTGGTGCAATGCTTGCTTCTAACAATGCCGAAGTTAGAAAATGGTTTACAAGTACAACTAAAAAGTTAAACGATATGTATGATGATTTAGTTCAAAAAATCAACACATCCAAGGCTAATTCTTCTATTGAAAGTCCGACAGAAGCGGAAAATGTTTCAATGGAAAGTGAAAATTTAAGTCCTAAAAAGAACCATTAATTGCAATTATTCGTTATTAATTTTTTAAATAGTCCATTTTTTAGTGGACTATTTTTTTCAAGTATGATATTATTTATTCGGGAGAAAATATATATGCAAATACTTTGTCTAGATATTGGTATGGTAAGAATAGGTATAGCCAAAAGTGATGAACTCGAAATTATAGCAAGCCCACTGGAGGTGTATAAACGAACAAACTCTATAAATAATGATGCAAAGTATATTGCAAAATTGGTTGCAGATAAAAATATTGGCAAAATAGTGGTCGGGCTTCCTTTAAAAATGGATGGGAGTGAAGGCTCAAGTGTTGAAATGGTTAATGAATTTATTGAAAAATTAAAAAAATTTACCAGTGTTCCAATTATTTTACAAGATGAAAGGTTTTCTACCGTTTCGGCAACAAACATTCTTCTAGAGGGAAATGTTAGACGCGAAAAGCGTAAAGATGTGGTAGATAAAATTGCTGCAACAATTATTTTACAAAGTTTTCTAGACAAAAAATCTAAATAAAGGAGAGAAATATTATGGAAAATGGTTTAGAAGGAAAGGGAAATGCTCCAAAGTCGATGGTTCATATGGTTGACGACGATGACGATATTGTAACCCTTGTCAGTGAAGAGGGTGAAGAGGTTCAATTTATCGAAATTGCTGGAATTGTTTATCGTGGCAGTTTTTATGCTGTTTTGCAACCAGTGGAACTTCTTGACGGAATGACCGACGAAGAGGCTTTAGTATTTAAAGTTACTAAGGGTGAAGATGGAGAAGATAATTTCGAAATTGAGATTGACGAGTCAATTGTTAATGCTGTTTATCAAGAGTATTTGAAACTTTTGGCAGATCTTCCAAAAAATTAGTATAAATTTGCTAAAAATTATTGCAAATTGTAAAATTATGTGTTAAACTTACTTCGCTTACAAAATATTACACACCCAAAGAGGATTCTCACATTGTTGCCAAAGGACTACATTTGGTTGTCGTGAGGAGATGACGCTTGGGGAGGAAAAAACAAGGAGGAATTTAAAATGTCTGTAGTATCAATGAAGCAATTACTAGAAGCAGGTGTTCACTTTGGTCATCCAACACACAAGTGGAACCCTAAAATGAAGAAGTATATCTTTACTTCAAGAAATAATATTTATATTCTTAACCTAGAACAAACGGTTGAGCAAATTGATAAGGCTTATACCTTTATCAAGAACACCGTTGAAGAAGGCAAGAGTATTCTTTTTGTTGGAACAAAGAAACAAGCCAAGGATGCTATCATAGAGGAAGCACAAAGATGTGGAATGTACTATGTTGGTAGCCGTTGGTTAGGCGGAACTTTAACAAACTTTAAAACCATCAAGAACAGAATTGATAGACTTAACAAGTTAAATCAAATGGAAAAAACTGGTGAGTTCGAACTTTTAACAAAGAAGGAAGTTTTAAAGTTAAAGGCTGAAAGAGATAAACTAGAAGAAAATTTAGGCGGTATTAAAGATATGCATACACTTCCTGGTGCTATGTTTGTTGTTGACCCTAACAAGGAATATATCGCTGTTCGTGAAGCGCGTTCGCTTGGAATTCCTATCGTTGGTTTGGTAGACACAAACTGTGACCCAGATTCAGTTGATTATGTTATCCCAGGAAATGATGACGCTATCCGTGCCGTAAAACTTATTGCTGGTGCAATGGCTTATGCTGTAATCGAGGCTAAGGAAGGCGAAGAAGGTCTTGCTAAGGTTCTTGAAGCAGATGAAAAGGCAAGAGAAGAAGAAAAGGCTCGTGAAGAAGCTGAAAATGCCGAAAATACTGAAAATGCTGAAAGCGTAGAAGAAAAAGTTGAAAAGACTGAAGAACCAAAGGTAGAAGAAAAGGAAGAAGCAAAGGCTGATTCTTCAACAGAAGAAAAGCCAGCACCAAAGAAGAGAGCATCTAGAAAGAAGGCAGAGGCTACCGAAGAAGCACCAAAAACTGAAGAAAATTAATATTTATTTTTAGGAGAATTATTATGGCTATTTCAAATGCAGATATAAAGACATTAAGAGAAAAAACTGGCGTTGGAATGATGGATTGTAAAAAAGCATTGACCGAAGCAAATGGAGATATGGACAAGGCTGTTGAACTTTTAAGAGAAAAGGGAATGGCTGCTGTTGCTAAAAAGTCAGGAAGAATCGCCGCTGAAGGTGTTGCTGTAAGTTACATCCATTCAAATGGTAAAATTGGAGTTTTGTGTGAAATCAATTGTGAGTCTGACTTTGTTGCAAAGAGCGAAGATTTCCAAAATTTCTCACATGACATTTGTATGCACATCGCTGCTGCAAATCCTACTTGTGTTAGAGTTGAAGAACTTGACCCAGAAGTAGTTGCTAAAGAAAAGGAAATTTTAACAGCACAAGCATTAAATGAAGGAAAGCCACAAGCCGTAGTTGAGAAGATGGTTGAAGGAAGAATTAAGAAGTTCTACAAAGAATCTGTTTTAATGGAACAAGAATTTGTTAAAGACCCAGAAAAGACTATCACTCAATTAGTTAATGAAATAACATTAAAACTTGGAGAGAAAATTACCATTCGTAGATTTGTTAGATACGAAGTTGGTGAAGGCCTAGAAAAGCGTAACGATAACTTTGCTGAAGAAGTTATGGCTCAAACAAAAGCAAACGATTAATTAATTTTTATAAAATTGAGCATTGCGTAAAACAATGCTCAATTTTATTTGCATTTAAATAGTGAAATATAGTAATATATAAGTGTATAAATAATTATTATGGAGAATTTGACCAAATGGAAAATTTAGAAGATTTTATTGCAGAAAAATATTTAAATTATGAAGAAGAGTTAACAAAGGTTTTAGACCATCTAAAAAGTGAGTATGCTTCACTAAGGGCAGGAAGAGCAAATCCACATATTTTGGATAAAATAGTAGTAAACTATTATGGGACACCTACACCATTAAACCAAATTTCAAATATAACCGTGCAAGATGGTAGAGTTTTGGTTATTTCGTTATGGGATGTAAACGCGATGAAGGAAACACTAAAGGCAATTTCAGCATCCGATATAGGAATTAATCCAAATGACGATGGAAAAATTATTAGACTTGTATTCCCACCATTAACCGAGGAACGCAGAAAAGAAATGGTTAAAACTGTTAAAAAACTAGCCGAGGAATCCAAGGTTGTAGCCCGAAATTCAAGAAGAGATATAATGGATTCTTTTAAGCAATTAAAGAAAGATTCAGAAATTACCGAAGATGAAATGAGTTCGAACGAAAAAGATATTCAAAAGATGTTGGATGACTACATTTCAAGAATTGACAAAGAGGCTTCTGAAAAAGAAAAAGAGGTTATGCAAATATAAAATTTAGTGAGAGAGTTAAATGAAGTTATTTAGAAAGATGGAAGATATTAACCCTCAAAATGTACCACAACATATAGGTTTTATTATGGACGGAAATGGACGGTGGGCAAAAAAACGCGGACTGCCACGGTCAGCGGGACATCGAGAGGGCTCAATTGCTATGCGTCGGGTTTGTGAGGCGTGTAGAGATTTTGGTGTAAAAACGGTCACGGTTTATGCTTTAAGTACCGAAAATTTACAGCGTAGCGAAAGTGAAGTAAATTATATTATGGGACTAGCCGTTGAGTTTATAGAAAAAGAATTGCAAAATGCCCTAAAATATGATTTAAAAATCAATATTATTGGAGATATAAATCACAACCGTATTGACGAAAAAACTAGAAAGTGCTTTTTAAATGCTATGGAAACTACAAAAAATTGCAAAACCTATGTTTTAAATATCGCATTTGTTTATGGCGGAAGAGATGAAATCATAAGAGGTATAAACAAAATTTTAGCAGAGGGAAAAACTTCTATAACCGAGGAAGATTTTGGAAATTACCTTTATACCGCTGGACAAAACGACCCTGATTTGATTGTTCGCTCTAGTGGTGAGCAAAGGGTTAGCAATTTTTTGCTTTGGCAACATGCATATAGTGAGTTTTATTTTCCTGCAACTTTATGGCCTGATTTTGATAAGGAAACCGTCAAAGAGTGTATTTTAGAATATCAAAAAAGAGTTAGAAAGTTTGGAAAAGTTGAGGAAGAGTAGGAGAAGGGAAATTTATGGGAAAAAGAACGCTTACAGGTTCATTAATATTAATTGTAACGGCTTTATTTGTCGCAAGTAGGTATTTGTCGGTTTATTTTTTTGATGCCTTTGTTATGGCAATGTCGTTTATGGCGTGCTATGAAGTGCTAAAAGCCATGCAAAAAGACGAAAGAAAATGTTCAAGAACTTACACATATTTATCACTTGTTCATGTATACTTAGTATATATGGCATATTCGCCATTTGTTGCAAAAAGTAGAATGCAAACATTTTTGTATCAAGTTATTCTATTTGTTATCTTTTTCTTAGCGTCAATGGTTTGCGAAGTGTTGTACTTAAACAAGCATAAAGGCGAAGAATTCTCAAAAGATGAGTTATTATTGTCAACCAAAAAACTTTTATTGGTTATGATTTGTCCGAATACTTTAGTTGGAACACTTTATGGAATAAATAGTTTTAGCGTTGGAAAAGGAACGATTCTTTTAGGTTTAGTATTTTTAATTGCTATGTTTACCGATGTTTTTGCATATATTATAGGATGTGCAACAAGAAAGGGAAGTTTTGCAAATCAAATTTCGCCAAAGAAATCAATGAGTGGTGCAATTGGTGGGATTTTAGGTGGTGTGGTTATATCTGTTGCAATATACTTAATATTTATAGTTGCGGGGGTTTATAATCCTTTTAAAGAAGTACAAAGTTGGAAACTTTTGGTATTCTTTTTGCTTGCGGGAGTCTTAGGCTCATTTGCAACGGAGTCCGGAGATTTGGTTGCTTCGTGCATTAAAAGAAATTATGACACAAAAGATTTTGGTAAGATTTTGCCTGGGCACGGTGGTGTTATGGATAGAATAGATGGAATGATGTTCGTTTCGCTAACTGTGTATATTTTGTCGTTAATTATTATAATTTAGGTGATATAATGAGAATTGTTTTATTTGCATTGATATTAATTGAGATTTTGTTTAATTGGTTATATAAGCAAAATGATAACAACAAAGCCTTTCGCTCGATGATAAAAAATGCACTTTCTTGTGTTTTGATTGCAGTGAGCATTGTAAATATTTTTAAAGATTCGGGAGTATTCTTTTACATTTATTATGCTTTAATTATTGCAAGTAATATTTTAAAAATAGTATTTAATAGTGAAAAATATAAAGATAAAGTTAATTTATTTATACTTTATTTTGAGTCTATTTTTACAATAGTTGCTTGTTGTGTTGTGTGGAATCAAATCATATATGTGCTTTTAGCGATTGTGTTTTTAATGATTTTAATAATGGTTCACGAGTGTGGACATTACATAGCAGGCAAGATTTTAAAATTTAAAATTAATGAATTTTCGATAGGTTTTGGGCCTGCAATTTTTTCCAAAACCAAAGCCGATGGAGAAAAATTTTCTATAAGAGTTATCCCGCTTGGAGGGTATTGTGCTTTTGAAGGAGAGGATGAAGATAAAGATTCCGAAGGTGCTTTCAATAAGCAAAAGCCTTGGAAAAGATTGATTGTACAGTCTGCGGGTGTAATATTTAACTTTTTGTTTGGATTGATTATGAGTGTGGTATATTTGTGTATGGCAAATTACGCACTTCCAAAGGTTATTGCCGTTTCGGATGGAAACGCTAATCAGTTTATGGTTGGGGATGTAATAACCGAAATTAATGGCGAGAAGTTTGATTATTACAAAGTTAGTAGCACAACTTTGGAGCAATTTTCGAAAGAATTGGCTAAGTATGGCGAGGGAGAGGAAATTGTTTTAACCATTGAAAGAGATGGCAAAGAGCAACAGTTGGTTGTAAAGAAAGAACATAGAGAAGCATTTAGATATGTTTTATATCCAGAAAAGATTATTGAAAATGCTTATTATTTAAGCGGTGAAGAGTATATAAAATTTGAGGATGCACAAACATTGTCGGTATATCTTAAAAATACAGAAAATGAATTAACTTCTGTGTATAAAAGAGTTGACGAGGATGGTAGTGTACAATATGTTCCATATCAAGAACAAGAAATTTCAAACCTTTGCGGAATTTCGACAAGTAATTCAGGGGTAAGCCTTGGAATTATGCAAACCTTTGAATATCGCAAGTATTCATTTGGAGAGGCACTTTTATACGCCTTCCCATTCTGCATAGATGTATGTTGGCTAATATTAAAACTTTTAGGTGGAATATTTACAGGTGCCACAAAAGTTTCAGAACTTGGTGGAACGGTTACAACAGTTCAACAAATTGCACAAATTACAAGTATTGATTGGAGATATATATTCTACCTTATTCCATTGATAAGTATGAATTTGGCTGTGTTTAACATATTGCCAATACCGGCATTGGATGGTGCTAGAATGGTGTTTGTAATAATAGAATGGATACGCAAAAAACCAATTGACCGAAATGTTGAGGCATATATACATTTCTTTGGATTAATTGTACTTTTTGCACTTGTTATATTCTTAGATTTTTATCACATATTTTTGCTAAAAACTTAAAATGAGAGAATAAAATGATAAACATTATTAATGACAAATTAAAAGATTATAATATTTCATTTAATTTAGAGTCTGCGGTTTTTGATACAAGCCTGCAGGCTTTAAGTTTAGTGCTTGTATATCCGGATGAGGACATAATTACACAAGATGTTCAAGAGCGGGTAAAAAAAATTGCATATGAAGAATTGCCGACGGGAATTAAAAATTTAAATATCAAATTTAAGAAAAATTATTTTGATGAATCAACAATTAAAAATGCAGTGTTGGCAGTTTTTAAAAAGGTGTTACCAATAGTAAGACTAACCGAAGAATCGCTTCAAGTATTTAAAAAAGAAAAAACAATTAATATTGAAATAGAAGAGCGGTTTTCTTCAATGGTGTCAGATAGTAGTGTTATTAGCGATGTTATAGAAGCGCTGAATAAAGATTATTATACCACTTTTAAAATAGAGAAAATGATTGTTCCGAACAAAATTTTAGAGATTGAAGAAGACGATGTGTTTAATGAAAACATTGCGGTAACCAGTTACAAAATAAATTTAACCAGTTTAGAACCTTTTATTGGTGAATTAATTCAAGACCCTCCAGTGCTTATGGCAACAATGGTTGACCCAGAAGACGCTGTTTGCGTAGCGGGAAAAATTAGAAATTTTAGAGAACAAAAAACAAAAGAACGGGTAACGGAAGAAGGAAAGGTACGACCAGAAAAAACATATTACACTTTTGAAGTGTATGATTATAGCGGAAGTTTGAGGGTTGTGTATTTCCCAACCAAAGCAAATTTGCCAAAGGTAGAAAAACTTGCTGACGATATAGAGGTTTGTATATTTGGAAGTTTAGAAGAAAGTAATTTTGATGCAGGACTTACACTTCGTCCAAAATCAATAAATCTTTGTACATTTGAAAATGGTTTTTTTGACACCGTCTATACAAAGCCTGTTCCAGAAAAATATCGATATATATTTCCAGAACAGTATAAAGGTGAGTCTCAGTCGGATTTATTTACAGTAGAGGACAAAATAACAAACCCATACTTATTGGATAATACTTTTGTGATTTTTGACTTAGAAACCACAGGCACAGCGTATAACCGTGATAAAATTATTGAAATTGGTGCGGTTAAAATGACTGGTGGTAAGATGACGGAAACTTTTTCTTGTCTTATAGACCCTGAAATGCATATACCCGAAGATGCAACTAAGGTTAATAATATAACCGATGATATGGTTTCGGGGTCACATACAATAAAAGAGGTTCTTCCGGACTTTTTTAAGTTTTGTGATGGTGCAATAATGGTGTCATATGTTATAGATTTTGATTTTAATTTTATCAGTTTTGTAGGTAAACAGTTTGGATACGCTTTCACGCATAAAACTTTTGATGCATTTGTTTTAGCAAAAGAAAAAATGAAAGGGGTTAGAAATTATAAATTAACCACAATAGCGAAAGAACTCGGTGTAGTGTTAGATAATGCGCATAGGGCGGTTTTTGATGCCGTGGCGGCGGCAGAGGTAATGCGAAAGTTATTGAAAGATGCAGATGCCGAAGTTCAACAAAATAATTAATTTTATTTTAATTTTTTTTGTAAAAACCATTGCAAAAAAAGGAGGATATGTGATATAATACATTATGTAAATAACTAATCTTTGTTGAACGGACATTTTTGTCCGTTCAACTTTTGTTATATTGCTATAGTTGTTTAATATTGGATGAATTTGCTTTACTCAAATTGCATTGATTGAAAAGTCTTTCAATTTGTGTTTAAAAAAAACTAATCAAAACAACTTAATCAATTTTAATATAATTAGGAGGTTTTTTGTGGAAAAGAAAACAATCGTAAGTTCGGTAGAGGAATTTCTAACACCTATAGTTGAGGGGCTAGGATATAGAATTGTAGAGGTAGAATATGCCAAAAAACAAAATGGTATGAATTTAACCATATTTATTGACTCGCCAGCAGGAATAGATATTGCAGATTGTGAAAAGGTTCATAATGCGATTGACTTACCACTTGACGAATTGGATCCAACAAATGGTGCAAGTTATACATTAAATGTATCATCGCCAGGGCTTGACCGCCCGCTTAAAACGGATAGAGATTTAACTGCAAATATTGGTGTTCAAATAGAAGTATCTCTTTATAGCAAAATGGACGGTCAAAAATTATTAAATGGAGAACTAATAAGTTTTAATGATGATTGCTTGACAATTAAAACTCAAAACAAAGAATTGGCAATAGACAGAAAAAATATAGCAAAGATTACAAAATACATTGAATTTTAGGAGGATAGTAGAAAAATGGTTAATAAAGACTTTTTTCTAGCATTAGAAGAATTAGAAAAAACAAAAGGGATAAGCACCGAAACGGCTATGGAATGGTTAAAAAATGGTCTTGTTTTGGCATATAAGAAAAATTATGGAGAAGGCAAAGACATCTTGGTTCAACTTGACCCAGAAAAAAGCACAATTAAAATTTATGCGGTAAAAACAATTGTTAAAGATGATGAACTTACCGACCCTGATACTCAAATTACCTTGACACAAGCACGAGAAATAAAGAAGTCTGCAAAGGCGGGCGGTATGCTAAAAGAAGAAATTACCCCAAAGAATTTCGGAAGAATTGCGGCTGGGGCAGCAAAGCAAGTGTTTACCCAAAAGTTTAGAGAGGCAGAAAGAAGTTCCGCTGCACAAGAAATGAATGAAAAGTTGGAGCAAATTGTTACAGGTATTGTTAGAAGAATAGACCGTGATACTATCTATTTGGAATTGCTAGGTTCTCAAATTGAAGGTGTTATGATGGCAAATGACCAAATACCTAACGAAAAATATGAGGTTAATGACCGAGTAAAGGTATATGTTAAAAAACTTAGAGAAACCGCGAGAGGTACTCAAGCAATCGTTTCAAGAAGCACTCCTGCATTTGTAAGAAAGTTGTTTGAGTTGGAAGTTCCTGAAATCGCATCTGGACTAATTTCCATTAAGGGATGTACAAGAGATGCGGGTTACCGAACAAAAATTGCCGTACACAATGAAGACCCAACAATTGACCCACTTGGTGCATGTGTTGGGAATAAGGGTGTTAGAGTAAATAGTATTGTTTCCGAATTAAATGGTGAAAAAATTGATATCATAATTTGGTCAGAAGACCCATTTGAATATATCGCAAGGGCATTATCTCCAGCAAAGGTTTTGACGGTTGAGGTAAATGACGAGGTTAAGTCTGCAAGAGCAATTGTTCCAGATGATAAATTATCTTTAGCAATTGGTAAGAGTGGTCAAAATGTTAGACTTGCTGCAAAGTTAACAAATTGGAAAATTGATGTAAAGAGTGTGTCACAAAGCATTGACCCAACAACTAATGATAAGGTGCTTGATAGTATTACAGATGGTGATGCAAATAGGGTTAAATCTAATTTCGAGGATATTAGTGGGCTGTTGCAAGCAGTTAATCTTGATGGTTTTGGAGATGGTGAATAATGAAGCCAAAAAGGATGTGTGTGGTTTGCCGTGAAATGTTTGAAAAAAGCGACTTAGTTAGAGTTGTGAAAACACCAACAAATGAGATTAAAATTGATAAAAATGGCAAACTTAACGGACGCGGTGCATATTTATGTAAAAGTGGCAAATGTATAGATAATGCACAAAAACGCAAGGCGTTGGATCGAGCGCTTGGTGTAAGCGTTTCGGAAGAATTATTTGAAGAACTTAGAGGTATAGTAATTGAATAATCAAAAATTAACAACATTAATAGGTTTTGCAATTAAATCGGGGATTGTAAATAAAGGCATAGACAATGTTAAGCCAAACACTGAAGTGTGTTTAATCGCAAAAAATGTAAGTGAAAATACTAAAAATAAATTGAAAAAATATCCTCAAGTTAAGGTCTTTGAAATTGATGAGTCAATACTTAGTAATTTATTAAATGAGGGTGTTAAAGTTATAACTATTAAAAAGAGTGAATTAAGTAAAGCAATTATTAATTTATTGGAGGAAAAGTAATTGAATAATACAAATACACAAAAGGTGCAAGAATCAGAAAAAGCAAAAGAGAGTGCCATAAAGCAACTTGTTGAGTTAAAAGGTGAGGCAACAAACTTAAGTGCGGTTATTAAAAAGTGTTTGGGAAAGTCGGTGGAAATTAGCAAAAAACTTAAAGCGCGTGCTGAAGAATTGAGGGCGAAAGCACAAGCGGAAAGTAATAATGAAAAACCTAAGGAATCAAATAGCGAAAAGAAAGCGGAAGTGAAAGAAGTTAAGGACAATGTTAAAGTGCCTGAACAAAAATCAACTTCGGCAGTATCTTCAAACGCAAAAAATGATACAAAGCCATCATTTCGTCCATATGGTAGACCGGGAACTCCAGATACAAGTATTAGAACTAGACATTTTGGTGAGCAATATGGTAAACCCGGAGAGCGTCCTGCAAAGCAGTTCGGAAATCGTGAGGATTCTCGTGGAAATGCGGGTAGACAGCAGTTTGCTGGTGGACAAAATCGTCCATATAACTCAAATGGAAGAAACGGGAATGGGTTTAATAAACCTCAACAAGGATCAACATTCGCAAAGCCTAATAATAAACCTAGCGTATCTAACACGCCTACTTTTGAGGTTCAACAAGGAAAAACTCGTGCTGATTATCAAAAATCAATGCAATCAAAGAAAAAATCTGAGCATTCTTATGAAGAGAAAAAATCTTTAAATAGGAAGGCTTTGGTAATGCGTGGCTTTGTTGCAGATGAGAGCCTTGAAAATGAAGATGGCGTTGTTATGGGTTCTAGAAAACTTAAAGGCAAAAAGGTTAAACAGCAAGAAACAATCGTCGCACCAGCAATAGAGCATGCCGTTATTACAACGGATAATTTGACCGTTAAATTATTGGCAGAAAAGATTGGAAAACCAGTTGTTGAAATTATAAAGAAATTTATGATTTTAGGCAATATGGTAAATATAAATAGCCAAATAGATTTTGATAGTGCAGAACTAATAGCTGGGGAATTTGGTGTAACCCTAGAACAAAAACTAGAAAAGACGGCAGAAGAACAATTAATAGATATTAAAAATATCAATGATGATGAAAAAGATTTAATAAAGCGTCCACCAGTTGTTACAGTTTTAGGGCATGTTGACCATGGTAAAACCTCACTTCTAGATTACATTCGTGAAACTAATGTGATTGATGGAGAGGCTGGCGGTATCACTCAGCATATTGGCGCTTACACGATAGAAAAGAATGGCGAGTTGATTACTTTTATTGACACTCCAGGACACGCCGCATTTACAGCAATGCGTGCAAGAGGTGCGGAATTAACCGATATAGCAATTTTGGTTGTTGCTGCCGATGATGGTGTAATGCCTCAAACGGTTGAAGCGATTAAAGAAATAAAGTCGGTAAAGGCACCTATGATTGTGGCGATAAATAAAATAGATAAACCGGAAGCCAATATTGAAAGAATAAAACAACAGTTGACTGAGTATGATGTTGTTCCTGAAGAATGGGGCGGAGACGCGATTATTATACCAATTTCGGCTAAGACTGGACAAAATGTTGATAAGTTATTAGAAATGATTTTGTTCGTTGCAGAGTATCAAAATTTAAGAGCAAATCCAAAGAGAAAGGCGATTGGTTCAGTTATTGAAGCAAAGCTAGATAAAGGCAAAGGAACAGTTGCAACTATTTTGGTTCAAAACGGAACATTAAATGTTGGAGATGTTATAATTGCTGGAACAAGTTCGGGAAAAGTTCGTGCTATGCTTAACGAAAAAGGTAAGAATGTAAAGTCTGCGGGACCATCATTTGCTGTTTCAGTTTTGGGACTTTCAAGTGTTCCAAATGCGGGCGATGAAATGTATGCTGTTGATGAAAAAATGAGCAAGAAAGTATTAAGCGAAAGAATGGTAAAAGAAAAGACGGATAAAATCAAAGTCGCCGATAATTCTGTTGATGCATTGATGAGTAGGTTTAAAGAAACCGAATATAAAAGCTATAATGTTATTATTAAAGCCGATGTTCAAGGCTCGTTGGAGGCGCTTACACAAACCTTAAGTGAAATTATGAATGAAGAAGTTAAAGTTCGTTGTATTCACGGCGGTGTCGGGGCAATCAATGAAAATGATGTAATGATGGCGCAGGCCTCCAATGCAGTTATAGTTGGTTTTAACACAAAGCCCGACTTTAAAGCAAAGGTTTTGGCTGATAAATATAAAGTAAATATCTTGTTTAATAAGATTATTTACGAAGTTGTAGATTATGTTACAAAACAAATTGATGCAATGAAAACACCAAAATATAAAGAAAATATAACAGGTAAAGCCGAAATTAGAATGGTATTTAAGGCTAGCAAGGTTGGAGCAATTGCGGGTTGTTATATTCTTGATGGAAAACTAATTAGAGGACAACAAATAAGAGTATACCGCAAAAAGGATATTGTATTTGAAGGCAATATAGCGACCATTCAAAGAGAAAAAGACGATGTTAAGGATATTTCAGCGGGATTTGAATGTGGTATTGTCTTAAAAGACTTTAGTCAATTCCAGGTTGGAGATATTATTGAGGGAATTACTTTAGAAAGAATAAATTAAGGAGAAGGCTAATGACTCATAGAATGGAGAAAGTTAATGCAGAAATGCAAAAGGTTTTAAGTATAATTATAAATGACGAACTTAGAAATCCATATTTAGATGATGCAGTAATCACCGTTTGTAAGGCGGTCACATCCCCTGATTTTTCTCAGTGCAAGGTTTATATTAGTGCAATCAATGCAACGGTTGACCATAATAGTCTAATAAAAGAATTACAAAACTCAGCAAATTTCATAAAAAAAGAAGTTGCCGAGAAGTTGAATATGAAGCGAACTCCGGAATTAATATTTATCTATGATGATAGTATTGAGCAAGGCGATCGTATTATGAAACTATTAGAAGGTTTACAAAAAACAGATAAAAAGTAAAGGATAAATGAATGAGTAGTTCAAAAGAAATTTACGAAAAGATTTTAAAAGCCGATAAAATCGGTATATACACACATGCAAATGTTGACGGCGACGCAGTCGGGTCAGCATTTGCTTTTTATTATTTTTTAAAGGGGCTAGGAAAAACAGTAGATGTTTATGCTCGAACCACTGCTCCAAACCAACTTAAATTTTTGGATATATGGAATTTATTAAATAAGCGAACGGTAAAAAGGTATGACTTGGTAATTGCTGTGGACTGTTCAACAAGAGAAATGATGAATATTTATGCACCAGATTTTGCCAATTATGAAAATGCAATTCAATTTGACCATCATCCTACCAATACGCACTATACAAAAGAGGGCATAGTAGAACCTACAAGGTCGAGTACGGCTGAGTTGATTGCTAATTTCTTTTATGAAAACAATGTAGAAATTACTCCGCAAATGAGTGAGTTTTTGTTGACCGGAATAATTACAGATACGGGCGGGTTTAAGTTTAGTTGTACAACAAAAGCGACAATGGAGATTGTTTACAAATTATTACAAAACAGCCAAATTGAAATTAGTTATTTGATGTCAAACATATTTGAATCGGAAGAGCCTGATTATTTAAAATTGTACAAAGAGGCAATTTGTAATACAAGATTATTGTGCGACAATAGAATTTCTTTGACTTATATTCCAAATAGTTTTTATAAAAAAACTGGTGTTGACCCTAACAGTGCAAAAAATTTAACACGGATAGGAACAGAAATTAAAACGGTTGCACTTGTGGGATTGATAGCAGAAGTTGAACCTAATGTTTGCAAAGTTTCTTTTAGGTCAAGGAAAAACTATGATTGTTCAGTTTGTGCAGAAACTTTTGGTGGTGGTGGGCATAAACAAGCATCTGGGTGTAAAGTTTACGACACGCTTGATAATGTAATAAAACGCGTTACAAAAGCCATGGTGGATATTTTATAATGAAAGGATTTGTAAATGTTTATAAGCCTAAAGGAATGACAAGTTTTCAAGTGGTTGCCAAATTGAAGAAAATATATCAAACAAAAAGAGTGGGGCATCTTGGCACTTTGGATCCAATGGCTGAAGGAGTCTTGCCAATTGCGATAGGCAAGGCAACAAAGTTTTTTGATTACTTTCTTTTAAAGCAAAAAGAGTACGATGCGGTTTTTCGTGCAGGTGTTCTGACTGACACACTTGATGCAGATGGACAAATTGTAAATGAAAATAATTTTATTCCAACAATTGAACAAGTGCAAAAAGCAAGTGTAAATTTTGTTGGAAAAATAAGTCAAATGCCACCAAAATTTTCTGCAAAAAAAGTTAACGGAATAAGGGCTTACAAACTCGCAAGAGAGGGAAAAGATTTTGACTTAAAGCCAAAAGAGGTCGAAATTTGCCATATTTTGACATCTAAAGGTGGGGATGATAGTTTGTTTAATCTCAAAATTATATGTTCTAGTGGTACATATATTAGAAGTTTGGGAGTGGATATTTTTGCGTCAATTAATGCACTTGCAACCATGGTAAAACTTGTTCGAATGCGAGCAGGTCAGTTTAAAATTGAGAATAGTTTTAGTTTAGAAGAAATAGAAAATAATCCACAAAGTGCAATTACCAAAATAGATGAGGTTATCACTTTACCTAAAATTGAATTGAATGAAGAACAATTTTTTAAATTAAAAAATGGTGTTGCAATAAATTATTTAGGTACAGATGCAGAGTATTGGGTGGCTTATAAAAATGAAGTTTTAGGTCTTGGAACGATAAAGGATAATGTGCTTAAAATTAAAATAAATACAATGGAGGAAGAATAGATGGTTTTATTTGGAACGAGTGGTGTGAGTGATTCAATGAAAAATGAAAAGTTAACTTACACAGAAATTGCTGAACGGATGAAAAATATGGGGCTATTATGTTTTGAATATCCATTTACTTATGGAACAAATATAACCGAAGAGAAGTGTACCGAAATTGGTAAAATTTTTAATAATGCAGGAATAAAACTATCAATACATGCACCTTATTATATTAATTTGGCATCGCCAAATGAGGAACAAATTTTAAAAAGTTTTGGATATATATATGAATCAATGCGAAAAGCAAAAATAATGGGCGCAGATAGAGTTGTGTTTCATCCGGGAAGTTTGACTGGTCAAACCCGTGAAGTTGCATATTCAAATGTATACAACAATACAAAAGCGTTTATTGAAAAAATAAAAGGTGACGAAAGTGTTAGTGGTGTATACATTTGTCCCGAAACTATGGGTAAGCATGGTCAAATTGGTACGAGCGACGAAATACAAAAACTTTGCGAAATTGACGATTGTATAATTCCAACCTTAGATTTTGGACATATTAATGCATTTACGGGTGGAGAGTTGAATTCGGTTGATAAATTTTGTAAGATATTTGATATGTTTGTAAATACAAAAAATGAAATTCATATTCATTTCAGTAGAATTGAATATGGTGCAAAAGGTGAAATTAAACATTTAACTTTTGATAACGACCCAAGCGGTTTTGGTCCGGAGCAAACAATTTTTATTGAGGCATTAAAAAAATATAGTCAAAACATTAGGGTTATTTGTGAGTCTAGTGGAACTCAAGCGGAAGATTCAAAAATAATGTTAGATATTTTCAAAAAATAGTTCCATTTTTATAATTTATATGGTAAAATAATTAAGTATTAAAAATAGGAGGAAAGTTATGATTACTGCTGGAGAATTTAGAAAAGGTGTTACCTTTGAACTTGAAGGTAAAGTTTATGTTGTAGTTGATTTTTTACATGTAAAGCCTGGTAAGGGTTCGGCATTTGTAAGAACAAAAATCAAAAATGTAGTTACCGGTCAAGTTATTGAAAGAACTTTTAACCCAACTGAAAGATTTGAAAAAGCACACATTGAAAGAAAAGAGATGATGTACTTGTATGAAGACGGCGGTTTGTATTATTTTATGGATAACAACACTTACGAACAAATTCCATTAAATAAGTCTCAAGTAGAAGATGCTTTAAATTATATAACTGAAAATATGTCTTGTACTATTCAGTTTTATAAGGGTGAGGCATTCTCAGTTGAACCACCACTTTTTGTAGAGTTAAAGATTGTTGAGTGTGAACCTGGTATCCAAGGTGATACATCTAAGGCTGGATATAAGCCAGCAACATTAGAAACTGGGTTAGTAATTCAAGTTCCACTTTTTGTTAACAATGGTGAAACTATAAGAATTGACACAAGAACTGGCTCATATATGGAAAGAGTTGGTAAATAGTTTTTATTAATTAAAAATATTTTTAAAAATGTTGGATTATTTTCCGACATTTTTTTTATTCTCAAATAAACATAATTAAACATTTTTGATTGTACAATTTATTAGGAGAAAAAGCATGCTAACAAAAATACTTCCAGCCGAATTGGTTGAATTAATTAAAGAAAGTTTTGACTTTCGAAATGTGTTTGAAATAAGGATAAGGAGGAATTTGCCTATACTGATAAATTCGGGAGGAGAATTCTGCGAACTTAGAAATCAAAATAATAACAAAATTATATATGCAGACAAGCGTTTAATTGATTATGTTATTTTAAGGGCAACCGATTCTTCGCTATATTGTTATAATAATCAAATTAAAAATGGGTATATTGCAGTTGCGGGCGGAATTAGAATTGGAATTTCAGGTGAAGTGGTGCTGTCTGATTTTGGTGAGGTCAAAACTATAAAGAATATTCAATCATTGGTAATAAGAGTTCCGCATCAAATTTTAAATTGTGCAAAACCAATTGACCGATTTATTTTTAAAAGTGGGGATGTTAATAATTTGTTGATTATTTCACCTCCGGGTTGCGGAAAAACAACTTTAATTCGTGATATTGCACGCATTATTGCTTCGTCAAAAAAAATTCTCAATTGTTTAGTAGTGGATGAAAGATTTGAAATTTCGGCATCATGTGGCGGAGAAACTCAATTAGATGTTGGGTTAACGACCGATTGCTTATGTGGTTGCAAAAAAGAATTTGCTTTTCGTGAAGGTGTTAGGGCGTTAAACCCTCAAGTGATTATAACCGATGAACTTATGGATGAGTCTGATTGTAGGGCTTGTAAAATGGCAGTCACTTCGGGTGTTCGTGTTGTGGCGACTATTCATGGAGAAAGTGTTTTTGATGTAAAACGAAAATCTTTTACAAAAGAAATTTTTGATGCAAATGTGTTTGATTATTATATAGTACTTTCAGCAAAAAATGGGGTGGGGACAATAGACGGGGTTTTTGATGGAGGATTAAAGCCGGTGTGGTAGGTGTATGCAAATTGCTTTTTCAGTTATTATAGTTGTAGGGTTTGGATACTTGGGTGTTTTTTTTAGGTCATATCTAAAAGAAAGGGTTGTATTTTATGAAGATTTGATTAGATTTTTAAAAGAATTGGAAATCAATATTTCGTTTCTACAAGAAGATTTTTATTGCTATATAAAAAATTTTCAATGCGAAAGTAAAGATTTGCAAAAAATTTTGTCGGACTTTTTAAAAGCGAGACAAGGGGTGGCTTTAAGTTCAAAGCAAAAAATGTTTTATGTTCGCATTAAAGATGTTGAAATTGTAGAGTCATTCTTAGAAAATTTTGGGAAAATTGATGCTGAAAATCAAATATCACAACTAAATTTTTTCAAATTAAAGGCGGAAGAAAATTTAAAAAAAGAAAAGCAAATCTATGAAAAATATTCGGGTGTTTCCATAAAACTGAGTTTATTGATAGGTTTATTGTTTGTACTAGTGTTGGTCTAATTTAGTAATTAGTTGGAGAATCGTATGTCGGTAGATGTTTTGTTTAGGATAGGTGCAATTGGGTTGTTGACTACGGTCATAAACCAAATCTTGACGCAAGCAGGCAAAAGCGAAATTGCAACATTGTCAACTTTGGCTGGTGTTATAGTGGTGCTAGTGATGATAATTGATATGGTAAGTGAATTGTTTATTAACATAAAAAGTTTGTTTGGATTATGAGTGTATTGTTAAAAGTTGTTGGCATTGGAATTGTCGGTATGATAATTGCCTTGTTATTAAAAGAGGTAAAACCAAGTTTTGCAACACTGGTTGTATTATCAACATGTATTATAATTTCAATCATCTTGATTTCGGCATTTGAAAATATTTTAGAACAGTTTAATGGTTTCTTTCAAAAAATCAATCTTTCAAATAATATGATAAAAACAGCACTAAAGGTTGTTGGTGTTGGTTATATCATTGAGTTTGCATCGGATATTGTAGAGGAAAATGGATTTTCATCAATTGCTAAAAAGATAGTGTTTTGCGGAAAAGTTATAATTCTAGCAATGTGCTTACCATTTGTACTGGACTTATTTGAAACAATTTTAAAAGTAATTTAATGCTTTATGTGTAGTTTTAATGGCGTTTAGTAAATAAAAAGTTAAATTAAACTTTAACTAAAAATTAATTTATCACTTAAATATTTTTTAAGCAATTTACTATAATTTTAGTTAAAAAAATATTCAAAAAATATTATTAAATCAAAATTGATAGCAGTATAAGATTTTTGGTTTACAAATTAATGAAAGCAGGAAAATTAATGAAAAAAACGATTGTTATTATTTTAGGGTTGTTGATTATTAGTTTTTATATGCCATGTGGTTCTTTGAAAGTTTATGCCGAAGAAAAAAATAAAGAAAATGTAGAGCAAGATGTTAGCGAGGCGGTTTATTCACAACTAAAAGCATTGGATTTAGAAGAATTAGAAGAGTTTTATGCTGGTCAAGACCTTGTGGCTAAAAGTACACTTTCAGAGTTTTTGGAAGAGGTTATTGAGGGAAATTTAACACTTTCTATAACCGATTTTTCAGCATATGTAACTACAAAGATAAAAGATATTATCCGTGAGGAAATGGCGGTTCTATTAAGTTTATTGATATTGGCATTTTTATCTGCTTTGTTTATGCACCTTTCTTCTGGGCGTGAAAGCATAAAAAATATAATCAATTTAGTTTTTGTGTGTATGGCTTCGGGTATTTTAATTTATACATCTTTAAATTCCATAAATTTGATTTTGACAACAATTAAAAATGTTAAAAATTTTTCTGAAACTATTTTTCCGGTATTGCTTGTATTGATGACGGCTTCTGGAGGTAAAACTTCAAGTTGCTTGTATGAGCCACTTCTTTCAATTATTTCAACCACAGCAATTTCAATTTTTAGCGGTGTAATAATAACCTTAATTATGACTACATTGGTATTAATAATATTGAATAATTTAGTGAAAGATATAAAGTTAAACAAATTAATTAACTTTTGTTCAAGTTTAATAAAGTGGATTATTGGGGTTGTCTTTTCAATTTTCATTGGATATGCAACAGTGATTGGAATAATGGCGGGCGGAAAGGATGGGCTTAGCATAAAAACTGCAAAGTATGCAATAAACAGTCTGGTTCCGATAGTTGGTGGGTATTTGTCTAGTAGTTTTGAAATATTTCGTGCTGGAAGTATCATTTTAAAAAATAGTTTAGGCGTAGTTGGATTGGTGATTATAATTTTGGTTGTTATTGCACCGGCGATAAAAATGATTTTACATAATTTATTGCTAAAGTTTTCTAGTGCGCTGATTGATATTACGGGTGAAAATCCTATTAGCAATTTAATGAGTGACTTATCAAAGGTCTTTAATTTTTTACTTGCAAGTTTAATGGCAGTGTTTTTAATGGTGTTCATTATGCTACTATTAGTGGTTATGACGGCAAATTTGGTGTAATTATGAAAGAAATTATATATTTAATAATGTCTTTAATAGTTGTAAATATAATGATTGAACTGTTTGCTAATGGAACAAAATTGTATAATTTTTCGAAGTTTATGTTTTCGGCTGTTATAGTTCTTTCGGTTTTTGCAATTTGTATAAATGCGATTTTTGATATTGAAAAAGAGTGGACGCTTACTCCTACAACCGAAAGTCAAATGGATACTAGTTATTATGAAAAGCAAGTTGAAAATTTGGAAAATATAATTGAAACAAGGCTTTTAATTGAATTTGATGGAGAAATGAATGTAAAACTTTTCTACAATTTAAACGAAAACCAAATAGATTATGATAAAGTTTTAGTTAAAAAGAATGGTGTTGATGTACTAAAAGAACAAATTGCTAGAGTTGTTAATGAATATGTAGATTGTGAGGTTGAAATAGTTTAAAGTGATAAAAAATATCTTAAAAATATTTTCTAACAAAAAAATTCAAATTTGTACCATTCTTTTAGTTGTTTGTATTATAGGTTTGGTGGTGTTAAAAGATTCTAGCAATTCCAAAAATGAAAATTCAAGTGATTTGAGTAGTGCTATAGAAATTGATGGTTATGTTAACCAAATGGAAGATAGGATAGTAAACATTGTAGAGTCAGTTAGTGGGGTGAGCAATGTTAAATGTTTGGTTTACACAACTACATCTATAGAAATCGAATATGCAACCGATGTGTCTGAAAGTGGAGGAGAAAATCATTCCGACTTTCAAAAAAATAGTGCTTTAGTGTTTGAAAAAGATGGCTCAAAAAATATTCCAGTAATAATTAAAAAGAATTATCCTAAAATAGTTGGGATTTTGGTTGTTGCAAAAGGTGTTGATAATGAAAAAACTAAACTTTCAATAATTAATGCATTGGCGTCAGTTTTCGACATAAACATTAGTTCAATCGAAGTTCTAAGTGGTGATTGATGCTCATAAAATTTAGTATGTGAGGTGAACAAAATGAAAATTTTAGGATTTAAAAAAACAAAACAATTTATTAAAAACAAAAAGAAAGCGTTGGTTATTTGCGGTATGGCATTGCTTTTAGTTATAACAGGAGTTTTAAACTATAAGTTAAATTCAAAAGCATTAAACCCAGAAGCAACTAACACAAGCACCGCCCAAGCGAACTTTTTTGAAACATACAAAGATGACCGAACAAAGTCTAGAGAATCACAGTTGCAGTTATTAAATGAAATAATTGATAGTTCTTATGCAACAGCATCTGAAAAAAGTTCGGCAGTTGAGAGTAAGCAATTATTACAAAAGAAGATGGAAACTGAATTAATTCTTGAAGGTTTGATTAAAGCAAAAGGTTATGATGATGCGGTAGTTACAATTGGTTCGGAGTATTACAATGTTTTAGTTAAATCGGGTTCGTTGACACAAGAACAAGCAACACAAATTTTAGGTGTTATAACAACTGAAACAAAAACCGATGCTACTAATGTTAAGATAATTCCTGTAGAATAAATAGTTTAAAATTATTGCAAAATAGAAACACTTATGTTATAATTTGTATAAATTCTAATAAGTGGAGTTATTATGGCAAATAAAATTAAAAATTTAATTTCCGATGAAGAAGGAGATTTGAGTTACAAAAAGGATATTGTTGTACAAATTATTGAATTGTCTGCAAAAGAAATTTCAGGCGTGCATTCTTTTAGTTCTACTTTAGGATTGGGTTTAAAAAGTGTTTTTAGTCGCAAACTAAAGAAGGGAATCGCCATAAATTTTACTGAGGAAGGTTTAATAATTGATACATATTTAAACATTTTGTTTGGGCATTCGGTAAATGATGTTGCGTTTAGAGTGCAAGAGAACATTAAGCGAAGTGTTGAAGGTATGACCGAGTTTAAGGTTAAAAAAGTAAATGTGCATGTTTATGGTGTATCTTTCCAACAAAATGAAAGTCTTTATATGTAATTAGTAGATATCAGCCCTAAAATATTAGGGTTGATATTTTGCTGGAGGAAAACTTATGACAAATCAAATGAAGGGGTTATTGGTTGCAATGCTTATTTGCACCTATTGTAGTTTAGGTGTTGGAGTAGTTGTTTTTTTGATTAATGGTTTTTCGTTTGAAAGTTTTGCAAGTTGGATATTTTTCTTTCTAGAAATACCAGTGGCAGTAATAGGACAATTATTGCTAAATTATATTAATAAATTAGAAAAAGAAGTTAGAAGCGAAATAGAAAAATATAACCTTTTGCAGACATTGAGAGAGGGGGCAATTTTAAAGTTTTATAAAGACAACGGAATAAAGCCTCGTTATGGTAAAGATGGTAAATTGCAAACACCGGATGAGTTTATCGGTATATTAACAATCCTTACAAAGGATGGAAAACTTGAGCAGTCAGTTTATGAACTTTTGGGTATTATGCCACAGTTTGATAAAGATGGAAATGAAATTCCTTTTGTGGCTGTAATAAAGCATTTGGTGGAAACATTTAAAACTAAAGATTTGGACAAGATAAAGTTCAAAAAACTTGTTTTACCTAAAACTCAAGAAACAAAAAAAACAGAAGTTCAAAAAATTGAAAAAACCAAAATTAGTGACACTGCTAAAAAAGAAAAAAAGAGCGGTGCGAAAAAAAAGATTGTCATGGGTAAAAAGGTTAAAGGCGATAAAAAGGGCGGAAAATCCAAGGGGGGTGCAGATAAAAAAGAGACCCCTAAAAAGCCCGTTTCTCAAACAAAAGAACAAAACTCGCAACAAAAACCGCGGGTTCGTGAAAACAAAAGAGTTGACACAAGTGGCATAAGTGAAATTTTAGGCGAACACGAGTCTTATGAGGAGGCGAGTGTAGAAACACAAGAAGAGGCGTCAAATACAAGATAAAGGAGAATAAAATGAGTAGAGTAGTTAGTAGAGAAGAGGTTTTTAAGTTAATATTTGAATATTGTATGAATGGTGAAGCAAACGAGTTTACCTTGCAAGAAGTAATTGAAAAGAAAGGCGTTGAAAAAGATTATATAGAAAAAGTTTATTATGGAGTGATTGAGCATTTTGAAGAACTTAAACTTGAGTTAGAAAAATTTTCAAAATCTTTTACATTGGATAGAATGTTTAAGGTAGACTTGGCACTTTTATTAGTTGCTTTATATGAAATTAAATATATGCCAGAAATTCCTAATGCGGTAAGTATTAATGAAGTTTTAAACCTTGCAAAGGTTTACTCGACAGATAAAAGTTCAGGATTTATAAATGGAGTTCTCGCTAATTTTGTAGGTAAGAGCAATGGCTAATATGAAATTGACGGTTACACAAATAAGCAATTATATAAAAAATATATTTGATAATGAAGAGTTGCTTATAGGTGTTAGTGTTTGTGGTGAAATAACCAATTTGAAACCATCTTCGCGTGCAATTTATTTTGATATAAAAGATGACAACGCGACACTACCTTGTGTATGTTTTGACCAATTTATTTTAAATGGTTTTGTTTTTGGTGACAAAGTTGCTGTTACTGGAAAGTTAAATTATTACGCGAAGACGGGTAAACTCAGTTTTATAGTTTCAAAAATTGAAAAATATGGTGTTGGTGAATTATATAAAGAGTTTTTAGAATTAAAGAAAAACCTTGAAAAAGAAGGTTTGTTTGATGTATCCAAGAAAAAACCATTGCCTAAATTTGTTCAAAAAGTTGGCGTTGTAACTAGTGAGACTGGTGCGGTAATTAGGGATATAATACGCGTCAAGTCAGAGAAAAATCATTGTAGCAGTTTGGTTTTGTATCCCGTCAAAGTTCAGGGTGTGGGTGCAGATGGTGAAATAGTTAAGGCAATTAAATATTTAGATGGTATGAGTGATGTTGATTGTATCATAGTAGCAAGAGGCGGAGGCTCATTTGAGGATTATCAGCCGTTTAATACTGAAAAAGTTGCAAGGGCGGTTTATCAATGTGAGACTCCAATTGTAAGTGCAATAGGTCACGAAAATGATTGGTCAATTATTGACTATGTTGCCGATGTTCGTGCAGGAACTCCAAGTATTGCAAGTGAAATTGTATTTTTTGATGAAAACCAAGTGCTTAATGAAATGAAAAATGTACTTTTATTAAAATTTGGCGAATATTCAGTAAAAATGAATTCCAATTGCAAAGATTTGAAGGTTTTAGGAAAATCATTATCCGATGAACTTTCGAAAAAATTAAATGGCGTGTTGAACGGTTTGGATGTTAACAAGTTGAAAATTTCAAATGCTATTAATTTTTTATTAAATGAAAGGATAAATAAAATGAAGATTTTATCTTCAAAACTTAGCAATTCTAACCCAGTTGAAATTTTAAATAGAGGATACACATTTTCTAAGGCGGAAGGGTCGTTGCTTACGAGTGCATCAATGGTTAAAGCGGGTGATAAAATGACCACCGTTTTTAAAGATGGTGAAGTTGTTTCGGTTGTCGAAAAAATTAATGTGAGGTAAAAATATGGAAATAGAAAAACAATTAAAAAAACTAGAAGAAATTGTTGAAAAAATAGAAAATGATAAAACATCAATTGACGAGGCTATAAAGATGTTTGAAGAAGGTGTATCAATAATAAAAAATACACAAGGTCAAATTAATGATGCTGTCGGCAAAATTACAATATTAAAGAAAGATTTAGATTCACTTTCTGAGCAAAAGTTTTCGACATTAGACGATTAATTAATTTAATGTAAGTTTGTATAAAAGTTATTCAATAAAAGAAACTAACCCTATAAGATAATTATAGGGTTTTTATGTTTAAAAAAATTTTGTCAAAATTTAATATTATAATCATTTGTTTTGTCGCTATAATTGTATGTTCAGTTATTGGTGCAGATTTTTCTTTTTCGCAAACCAAAGCCGTTGCAAATTGTCCAGATATCTTTAATAAATTTATTCAAATATTATCACCAACAAGCGTTACTTTTGAAGAAACGGCAAGCGTAGAGCCGGTTTATGTTCATATAAGTGGGAGGCCGGTAGGCTTTTCTATTGATGGTGGAGGATTGGTGGTTGTAAGTTTGGGTGACATTAAATACAATGGAGAATTTGTTGATTCCCCTTGTAAAGTTGCAGGAATTAGGGAGGGAGATATAATAATAAAGGCAGAAGGCGAAGTGACTTATAGTGGCGAACGATTGATTGATATAGTTAATTCTAAGTCGGGGGCAGTATGCAATATTGAAATTATTCGTAATGGTGAGCATAAGATTATTCCAGTAAAACCTATCAAAGACGATTTGGCATTGTCTTATAGGATTGGGGTTTGGGTAAGAGATTCTTCGGTGGGGGTTGGAACAATCACTTATGTTACGGATAACGGGCTTTTTAGTGCACTTGGTCATCCTGTGTCGGACGCGGATACTAGTACAATTATGCCAGTGGGAAATGGAAGTATTTATAAGTGTTCAATTGTTGGTGTTAAAAAGGGGACTCGTGGAACTCCGGGTGAATTAAAAGGATTGTTCTTAAAAAATAACAATAAAATAGGTGTTATAACCGAAAATTCAAAAAATGGAATAAAAGGAGTTTTTAACTCGGTTGAAGAATCTAAAAAATATTGTGATTCAGAACTTGTGGAGGTTGCAAATCGGTCGGAGGTGAAAACGGGTAAGGCTAGTATAATTTCATCGGTTGACGGCACGACACCTTCAGAGTATTCAATTGAAATAATTAAGACAAACCATATAAATAGTTCGGGTAACAGATGTATGGTAATACGAATAACAGACGAAAAGCTATTAAACAAAACAAATGGTATTGTTCAAGGAATGAGTGGTAGTCCGGTGGTTCAAAATGGTAAACTTATTGGTTGTGTTACCCATGTATTTATAAACGACCCAACAAAGGGATTTGCTGAATTTATATCGCTTTAAAAAAATAAAAAACAAATAGAAAAATGACGAATTATAGATAATTAAATACAATTTTGTTATAAATATATAACAATTACATTTTTGTGCCTTTTTCGACAATATGTTTTAATCGTTCAAATGTTTCAAATATAAAATTGCAAAAATTTTAAGAAAATTTTAAAAACCGCTAATTTTAGTAGACATATAACAAAAATGGTGATAAACTTTAATTAATTAATCCTAATTAAAGGATTAAAATTTCGAGAAGAAGGGGTTTGTACAATATGAAACAAAGCACTGAATGTAGATATGAAATAGTTGAAACACTTATGGAGTTTCCGTTTAATGTGTCGCAAAAAGGCTTTCCTATGATTATATCGTGCATAGAAAAACAAATAGAAAATAAAAATGCCATTAGGCATCTTTCAAAAAGTATAATTAATGAGGTTGCAGAAGAGTATAATGTAACTAGCGGTTTTTTAGAAAAAGCAATGCGTGACACCATTGCAACTGCTGGAATTAATTGTTTAAATAATCCAGATATAGTTTATCCAAATTATTTGATAAAAACAGCATTTAGAGAAACTCGTGTTAAAAGTTTTATTTCTGCAATGTCTTTATATATTTTAATAAAAAGGTCACGCAGAGAGTTGGAAATGGCGTCTAAAAATGTTGATAAAGAAAACTAAATGTGATACAATACAAAGGTAAAATTTTTACCTTTGGAGTTAAAGATGTCAATTGTTGAAGAATTAAATGAAGAACAGCAGAAACCTGCGTTACAAACAGAAGGGGCAGTTTTGGTTACTGCTGGTGCGGGCAGTGGAAAGACTAGACTTTTAACGCATAGAATAGCCCATTTGATACAAGATAAAAATGTAAATCCTTCAAATATTTTGGCTATTACATTTACAAATAAAGCAAGTAGTGAGATGAAAGAAAGACTTGAAAAGTTGCTTGGTGGTGAGGTGAATGGTATGTGGATTTACACCTTCCATTCAATGTGCTCGAAATTGTTAAGATTTCATGCTGAAAGAGTAGGGCTTTCATCGAACTTTTCCATTTATGGTGACAGCGAGAGGGATAGATTAATAAAAAGAATTCTATCAGATGATAGCGACTTTATAAAATTAGAAAAAAACAAGTTAAAGCCCGACCGCGTAGGTTGGCATATTTCTAATGCAAAGAATGAATTGTTAAGTCCAGAATTGTATGCTGTAAAAATAAAAAACGACCCATATGTTGGAATAATTACAAGAACATATGCCGAATATCAAAAAGAATTATTATGTGCAAATGCTGTTGATTTTGATGATTTGTTGGTAAAGGCGTATGAATTATTGGAACAAAACGAAGACATAAGGGATTATTATCAAGAAAAATTTAAGTATATTCATGTGGATGAGTTTCAAGACACAAATGTTGTGCAGTATGAACTTGTGAGAATGTTGGGAGCAAAGTACAATAATGTTTTTGCTGTTGGTGATGAAGACCAGTGTATATATTCGTGGCGTGGTGCAAAATTTACTAATGTGCAAAAATTTATTGATGATAATAAAGGAATTCATATTTACAAATTAGAGCAAAATTATAGGTCGAGTGAAAAAATATTAAATGCAGCAAATAAAATTATAAAGAATAATTCAAATCGGTTAGATAAAAATTTGTGGACGGATAAAAAAGGTGGAGAAGAGGTTAAATTCTTTACGGCATACAATGATTTAGAGGAAGCCGAATTTGTAGCAAGTAAAATAAAAAAACTTGTAAGTGATGGAAGTCGTAAATATAGTGATTTTGCAGTACTTATGAGAATTAACTCACTTTCTAGAGTGCTAGAAGAAAAGTTTTTAAATTACCAAATACCATATGCGGTGTTTGGCGGTTTTAAGTTTTTTGAGAGAAAGGAAATTAAAGACTCTTTAGCCTATTTAAAATTTGTGTCTAATCCTAAAGATAATGATAGTTTGCTAAGAATTTTGGCTTTTCCTAAAAAAGGAATAGGAGAGGCTACCGCAATGAAATTATTGCAAGCGTCTGCAGGGACAAATTTGAGTTGCTATGAAATTATTAAAAATGGAATAGCACTAGACCCGCAAACGATAAAAAAGGTTAAGCCTATTATAGATTCATTAGATGTGTATATACAAAATAAAGAAAGTTTTACAATTTCTACCTTGACGGACAAATTGTTTGACGAGTTTGGTGTAAAAACTGTATTTTCT
Source organism: uncultured Lachnospiraceae bacterium (assembly GCA_964432825.1). Lineage (GTDB taxonomy): Bacteria > Bacillota > Clostridia > Christensenellales > UBA1242 > UMGS1908. The sequence goes on along the minus strand of CAYSOX010000003.1, from coordinate 28,452 downwards.
AGATTGATAGAAGAAGAGTTGACTAAAATTATGAATATTGAAACTTTGCAGAAATCAATTTTAGAGTTTGAAGAAGCAAATGAGGGTGCAAAAATTGAAGATTATTTGCAGTCGGTTACATTGAGTAGAGATGTTGATGATTTGGATGATAAAAACAATGCAGTTAGTTTGATGACCATCCATTCGGCTAAAGGATTGGAGTTTAATGTTGTGTTCATAGTTGGGCTTGTTGAAGGGGTTATTCCATTATCAAGGGCGATATATTCTTTAGATAATAATGAATTGGAAGAAGAGCGAAGGCTTATGTATGTCGCAACCACAAGAGCGAAAGAGGAATTGTATTATACAAGACCCACAACAAAATTTAATTATGAAACAAAAAGAACGGAAGGCACTCAAGTGTCAAGATTCTTAAAAGAATCGGGTGTTAAGGGAATTGAAACCAATTCAAGAGCAGAATATGGAGAAGCATCACTATATGAAAATTCGGGAAGCCGGTTTGGTTCAAGGTCGGGAGCAACATATTCTGGAAGGTCGACAGCATCTTATAAAAATCAAACACTAGATGAATTATTTGGTGGGGTTGAGGCTGAAGAAAAACCAAAAATTTCAGGTGCAACAATAAATGAATATCGAAAATATAAGGTTGGAACACATGTAATGCACAAAAGTTTTGGTCGAGGAGTTGTGACGGTTGGTGTTACCGACTCAACATCCGGTTTTGTAACGGTAAAGTTTGACAGCGTTGGAAGTAAAACATTGTCCCTAAAATTTGCACCATTATCTATTGTGGAGGAGTAAAAATGGAAGAAAATTTAAAACAAATTGAAGAAATGAAGGAACTTATTGAGGTTATCAATAAGCATAATTATAATTATTACACATTATTAACTCCGAGTATCTCAGATAAAGAATATGATGAACTATATTACAAATTGGTTGATTTGGAAGAAAAGACGGGAGTGATTTTACCAAATTCTCCAACACAACGCGTAGGTGGAGAGGTTTTAGAAAAGTTTGAAAAATACACTCACCCTCAAAGACTATATTCACTAGATAAGGTTCGAAGTTTAGAGGGGCTAGAAAGTTGGATTGAGGATATGAAAAAGGCTTCGCCTAATACAAAATTTTCATTAGAGTATAAGTTTGATGGGCTTCAGTTGGTGTTAGAGTATAATGATGGTCAATTTGTTCGGGCAACAACTAGAGGAAATGGACTTGTAGGTGAAAATGTTTCTGCACAAGTAAAAACGATTAAGTCGGTGCCATTGTCTATTGATTACAAAGGACATTTGATAGTTCAGGGCGAAGGAATGATAACGCAAAGCAATTTAAAAAAATATAATGAAAATGCGGACGAAGTTTTAAAAAATGCTCGTAACGGTGTTGCTGGTGCTATCAGAAATTTAGACCCAAAAGAAACAGCAAAACGAAATCTTGATTATTTTTGCTATTCAATTTTAAGTTGTGATAGGTCGTTTAAAACACAAGAAGAAATTCATCAATTTTTGCAAGATAATAGTTTTAAAACGGGTGATTATTTTAAAATAGTGTCAAATATTGATGAAATTAAAGAAGAAATTGATAGGATTGACAAAATTAAAACCGAACTAGATGTTATGATTGATGGAATGGTTTTAAAAATAAATGATGTAACGGTGCGTGAAAAAATTGGATATACAAATAAATTTCCCAAGTGGGCACTTGCATACAAATTTCAAGCACAAGAAGTTTCTACGATTTTAGAAGATGTTGTTTGGCAGGTCGGCAGAACGGGAAAAATAACACCAATTGCGGTTTTAGAGCCGGTCGAACTTGCGGGTGCAACCATATCGCGTGCAACATTAAATAATTTTGATGATATACTAAAAAAGAAGGTTTTAATAAATTCTAGAGTTCTAATTAGAAGAAGCAATGAGGTTATACCTGAAGTCTTGGGACTTTTGGAGAAGTTTGAGGATTCTAAAGAAATAACTGAACCTAAAGTGTGTCCAAGTTGTGGGGAACCGCTTACAAAAAAGGGCGTGTTATTATATTGCACCAATCGTGATGGTTGTGTGGAACAAGTTGTTGATAGGCTTACACATTTTGTAACTCGAAATGCTTTTAATATAGACGGGCTTAGCGAAAAAACCATTTTAAGTTTATATGAAAAATTGGGCGTTTGTGAGCCTGCGGATTTATTTAAATTAACAAAAGAGCAACTTTTGACTTTGGATAAGGTAAAGGAAAAGAAAGCCGAAAATATTTTAAATGCGATTGAAAAATCTAAAAATCCAAGTTTAGATAAGTTTATTTTTGCAATAGGAATACCTGAAGTTGGTGAGAAAACAGCAAAAGATATTGCTAAAACATTTTTATCGCTAGATGCGGTTATGAATGCGACCATAGAGCAACTATTAGAAATTAAGGATATTGGAAATATTATTGCTCAAAATGTAGTGGAGTTTTTTAGCGACGAAAAAAATATTTCTTCGGTTTCAGATTTATTAAAGCAAGGTGTAGAAATTCAAGAAATGCAACAAACAAAAGTTAGTGAAAATAGTGAGTTTTTAAATAAAACAGTGGTTTTAACGGGCAGTTTGGAACATTATACAAGAGATGAAGCAAAGCAAATCATTGAACTTTTAGGTGGAATTACAACAACTAGCGTGTCTAAAAAAACAGATATAGTTATAGCAGGTGCGGAAGCAGGTTCTAAACTAAACAAAGCAGAAGAATTAAATATTCGTGTAATAAATGAAGCCGAGTTTATAAAAATGATTGAAAAATCAAGAAAATAATAGTATAATTATAGCATCTTCAAAATTATTAGTTAAAAATTTTTAAGACAAAAGGAGATGCAAGATGGAACAAGTTGAAAACAGAGAAATGTACTTAATTGTGCAGGCAAACGACATAAATAAAAAGTTTCATAAATTCCTTTACTAAAAAGATTTTGGCAGGGAGATGAAAAAGCTGTTGTAAAAGAATATTTTTTTAAAGGCACTGCTGAGATTGTTGAGGTTTTGGATTGTAAAAAATATTTAGATGTAGCAGAAAATAATTCTTAGTTTAATGTTTTGGCTATAAATAGAACTTAAAAATTATGGATTTATAAAAAAGGAAAATAGTTATGGAAAAAGAAATTGTAACAAGTGAAGATGTTGAACATATCGCAAAACTTAGCCGAATTGAATTTTCAGAAGCCGAAAAGGTTAAAATTCAAGAAGATTTAAATATGATAGTAGGTTATTGCGATATTTTAAATAGTGTAGAAGGCGATGCCGAAATAAAAAAACAAGAGGGTCACTTAAGAGAGGATGAAGCGAGATTAGGGCTTTCTAAGTCTGATGTTGTGAAAAATGCACCAGTGCATAATGATAGTTCTTTTATTGTGCCAAAGGTTGTTGAGTAGGAGTGCGATATGGAAAAATATATTGATGAAACTATGTTGGATTTAGCATCTAAAATTAAAAGTGGTGAATACAAAAGTGTGGATGTTGTTGATGCTTTTTTAACAAAAATTGAAGATAATAAACATTTAAATGCGGTGCTTTATTTTGATAGAGAAAAAGCACTAAACTATGCAAAGCAATGTGATGAAAATGTAAAAAGTGGAAAGGTAAGAGAGTATGAAGGCGTTCCAATTATCTTAAAAGATAATATTTCTACAACCGAATTAAAGACTACTTGTGCATCAAAGTTTTTAGAAAATTATGTTGCACCTTATAATGCAACGGTAACAAAAAAATTATTAGATGCTGGATTTGTAATAATTGGTAAGGCAAATATGGATGAGTTTGCTATGGGTGGCTCAGGTGAAAATAGTGCTTATGGAAAAACTTTAAACCCTATCAATAATGATTATGTAACTGGTGGGTCAAGTAGTGGGAGTGCTGCAGTCGTTTCGGGCGGGCTTGCTCCTTGTAGTTTAGGAACAGATACTGGTGGGTCTATTCGTCAACCTGCAAGTTTTTGCGGTGTGGTTGGTATAAAGCCTACTTATGGAAGAGTTTCAAGATACGGAGTTGTTGCTTTTGGTTCGTCACTAGACCAAGTTGGACCTATTACTCAAAATGTAAAAGATAATGCAAGTTTATTGGATGTAATTTCAGGATACGATGAAATGGATGATACTACAAGCTTGCGTACAGATAAAAAGTTTTCTGAAAGTTTCGTTGATAGCATTAAGGGTATGAAAATAGGTGTTGCAAAAGAATTTTTTGCATTAGGGATGAATGATGAAGTTAAATCAGCCATTCAAAAAACTATAGATTTTTATAGAGAAAATGGTGCGGAAATTGTAGATATTAGCCTTCCAAATATTGATAAAAGTTTGGCGGTATATTACATTTTAAGTTCGGCAGAGGCTGCAAGCAACCTTTCAAGATTTGATGGTATTAAATATACTACTCGTGCGAAAAATTACAGCGGTCTTATTGATATGTATTATAAAAGCCGAACAGAAGGCTTTGGTGCGGAAGTAAAACGCCGTATTATGATGGGCAACTTTGTTTTAAGTGCGTCTTATTATGATGCTTATTATAAAAAAGCAGAGAGAGTTCGAAACATTATAAAAAAGGAATTTAGTGATGCATTTTCAAAGGTGGATGCAATAATTTCACCTGTTGCACCAACGGTTGCATTTAAGTTTGGTGAAAAGTCTACACCGCTTGATATGTATCTTGCAGATATTTATACCGTACCTGTAAATATTGTAGGTAGTCCTGCAATTTCTTTCCCAGTGGGCAAAAATAGTGATGGTATGCCAATAGGTTGTCAACTTATTGCCGACCATTGGAAGGAGTCTACACTTTATGCGTTAAGTGAATTTTATGAAAGGAAAAATAGAGGAGAAAACTAATGGAATACGAAGTTGTTATTGGGCTTGAAACCCATATAGAGTTAAATACCAAAACAAAAGTTTTTTGTTCATGCATAAATGAGTTTGGTGGCGAACAAAACTCCCATTGTTGTCCAGTTTGTATAGGTCTTCCGGGGGCTCTTCCAAGGGTTAATAAAGAGGCGGTTAAAAAGGCTGTAATTATGGGACTTATTACCAATTGTGAAATCACCAAAAAATTTGGGTTTGATAGAAAACATTATTTTTATCCTGACCTTTCAAAATCTTATCAAATAACACAAGATGCCACACCTATATGTCGAAATGGTTTTGTTGAGGTGCAAGATAATAAGGGTAATTTGAAGAAAATTAGAATTCACCAAATCCATCTAGAAGAAGATGCTGGAAAGTTGATTCACTCTAGTTTCACGGGGGAAACTTATGTTGATTATAACCGTGGTGGTGTTCCGTTGATTGAAATTGTTTCTGAACCTGATATGCGAAGTGTTGAAGAGGCGATAAACTATGTTGAAACCCTTAAAGAACTTGCAAAGTTCTCAGGTGTTTCGGATGTAAAGATGGAACAAGGGTCGTTAAGATGTGATGTAAATGTAAGTTTACGACCTTTAGGGCAAAGTGAATATGGCGTTAAAGTTGAAATGAAAAACATAAACTCATTTAAGGCTATTGAAAGAGCAATAAGGTATGAAATTAAGCGTCAAACCGAATTGCTTAATGATGGCGAAAAAATATTGCCAGAAACAAGGCGTTGGGATGACGAAAAAAATGAAAACTTTTCAATGAGAAGTAAGGAAGGGGCAAAAGATTATAGATATATGCCTGAACCAGATATCGCACAAACAACACTAACGGATGAAATGATTGCAGAAATTAAGGCGTCAATTCCACCACTCCCTCGAGAAATTAAAGAAAAGCTTGTAAGTGAATATGGCTTAAATGAATATGATGCAAATTTAATAGCAAAAAGCGAAGAGACTTATAAATTTTTCTTTGAAGTTGCAAAGCATTATAACAAGCCTAAAAAGATTGCAAACTGGATAATTTCCGAAATAAATAAGAAAATAAATGCAGAGTTGATGGATGAGGTGACTATTCCTGTTGACCCTCAAGAGTTTGCAAAAATGTTAATGAAACTTGAAAATGACGAAATTAGCCAAGCCGGGGCAAGAACCATTTTGTTGGAACTTTGGGGCTCAGATTTTACAACCGAACAAATCATAGAAGAAAAAGGCTTAAAATTAGAAAGCAACGATGATGATTTAGAAAATTTAGTTGTGGAGATAATTAAAAACAACGAAAAATGTGTTCAAGATTATAAAAATGGAAACAAAAAGGCTTTTGCGTTCTTTGTAGGGCAAGTTATGAAGGCCACAAAGGGTCAAGCAAATTCAACTAAGGTTAATGAATTTTTACTTAAGCATTTAAGTTAAGGTTAAGGGGTGAAGTTTTATGAGAAGTATGACGGGTTTTGGTGCTAGTTTTGTAAGTAATGATAATTTATGTGTTCAACTAGAGGTTAAAAGTGTAAACGGAAAATTTTTAGATATTACAACAAATATGCCAAGAAGTTATTCAGGGTTTGAAAATGTTGTTCAATCAGTTATCAAAGAGAATCTTTCACGAGGAAATGTTGAGTGCAGGATTAAAGTTTCACAAATAACAGGTGAGTCGGATTACGATATCAATTTAGATGAAAGTTTGGCAGAAAAGGTGTGTCTTGCAGGTTTTGCACTTTCAAAACGATTTGGGCTTCCTTGCGAGATGGATGCGACCGATTTGTTAAAAATTAATGAGGTTATGAAGATTGTTCCGCGTATTGCTGAATTTGATGAAGAAACGAGTGCTTTATTTGAAAAAGCAACTCAAAATGCGGTATATAATTTATTAGAAATGAGCAAAATTGAGGGTGAAAATTTGCAAAGGGATTTAACCTCTAAAATTAATTCGTTGGAAGAAGTGGTTAAAAATATAGAAAAACAAGTGCCTCTTGCGGTAGACGAATATAAACAAAAATTAACAAAACGAATACAAGAAGCCTTGGGCGAAGTTGAAATTGATGAATCCAAATTATTAAATGAAGTCGCATTTTTTGTTGACAAATACGATATTAGTGAAGAATTGGTTAGATTAAATTCTCACATTGCTCAATTTAAAAAGTTGATTGTTGCAGATTTGCCTTGCGGTAAGCAGTTGGAATTTTTAACTCAAGAATTGACAAGAGAGGTAAACACGACAGGGTCTAAGGCTAGTAGTGTAAATATTTCAAATTTGGTTATTGAAGCAAAGAATATTGTCGAGTCAATAAAAGAACAAATAAGAAATGTTGAATAATAAAAAATAATTATAAAATTTGGTTGTAAAAACTGCTCAAAATGTGTTATACTTATGAAGTAAAGATAAGGAGATATTGTTTTATGTCATTAAATCAACCACAAGTAGATAAATTAATTGATAAAGCGGGGAATAAATATGCTTTATCCGTTTTGGTTGCTAAGCGTGCTAAAGAAATTTCAATTTCTCGAGTTGATTTCTTCAATGAACATCGTCAGGCTAAGCCTGTAAGTGTTGCAGCACAAGAATTCTGGGATGGAGTAATCAAAATGCCAGAAGATGCAGACAAATAAGTATTTACGGGTTGGAGTAAAAATTTACACCAACCCTTTAATTTTTGTGAGGATAAAATTTAGTGCAAATTGCGAAAGTTATTGTTGATATAGCAAGTTCAAATATTGATAAAATTTTTGATTATTTAATGGATGAGTCTTATGTAGTTGGACAAAGAGTTCTCGTCCCTTTTGGCAACCGAAAAATTGAAGGTTTAATTATTTCAATTACAGATGAAACGGATTATGATGTAAAAAAATTAAAATCAATCGTTTCACCACTAGACCCAATGGCAGTTGTCACAACCGAACAGTTAGAACTTGCAAAGTTTATGAAAGACACTTTTTATATAGGTTATGCCGATTGCATTAGATTGTTTTTGCCTCCAGAACTTAGAAGTGGAAAGGTGGGAGATGTATTTAAAACAATCATAAAGCCTAAAAACTTAGCAGAAATTTCCGCATACAAATTAACCTTAAAGAAAAATGCTACTGCAATGTTGGGATTGATTGACTTTTTGGTGGATAATTTTAATGGCGTCGAACAAAGTTTTTTAAATAAAAAGTTTGGTAATTCGCCACTTCGTAAATTGAAAGATTTAGGTTTGGTAGATGTTGATTTTTTGCATATAAACCGAACCCCATATAATGACGACGAAGAACAAAACAAGAAAAATATTGTATTAACAAATTTGCAACAACGCGCGGTAGATAGCATTTTGGCGGATAGGTCGGGGAAATATTTATTGCACGGAATAACAGGTTCTGGAAAGACCGAAGTTTATATGAATGTTATTAAGCAGGTTATTCAAGACGGAAAAAATGCAATGGTTTTAGTTCCTGAAATATCATTAACTCCGCAAGTGTTATTAAACTTTAGAGCAAGGTTTGGGGATACTGTTGCGTTGCTTCATAGTGGATTAAGTGCAGGAGAAAGATTTGATGAATGGAAAAGAATTCTACTAGGTGAAGCAAGGATAGTTATTGGTGCGCGGTCGGCGGTGTTTTGCCCCATTCAAAATCTTGGAGTTATAATTATGGATGAGGAACATGATGGCTCATATTTCAGCGAGTCTCATCCACGCTATGTTACAAGTAAGGTTGCGGAATTTAGAGCAAAATATAATGATTCTATTTTAATACTTGGAAGTGCAACACCTTCTATGGTTTCATACAGCAAGGCTTTAAGTGGTGAATATAAATTAATTGAAATGTTAGAGCGTGTAAATGGTCAAACCTTGCCCCAAATTAATATTATTGATATGGGAAGAGAGGTAAGGCTTGGCAACAATGGTATATTTTCTAATGCTTTAAAAGTGGAATTAGAGAAATGCATAAAAAATGGGAATCAAGCAATATTGTTTATTAATAGGCGGGGTTTTGCCTCTTTTGTGCAGTGCAGAGAGTGTGGCTGGGTCGCAAAATGTCCCGACTGTGATGTGTCGTTATCATTACATAAAGAAGAAAATGCCTTAAAATGCCATTATTGTGGAAATAGGTTTAAGGTGTTTAGTGAGTGTCCGGAGTGCCATAGTGATAACATTAAGTATGGTTCAATTGGAACGGAGAGAGTTGTGGAAGAGTTGCAAAGCCTTTTTCCTGATGTTAAGGTTTTAAGATTAGATAATGATGTTACAAAAACTAAAGATGCACACAAAAATATTTTGGCAAAGTTTAGAAATAAAGAAGCACAAGTTTTGGTAGGAACTCAAATGGTTGCAAAGGGTCACGACTTTCCGTCGGTTACTTTGGTTGGTATTTTAGAAAGTGACCTTGCTTTATATCAAACATCGTACCTTGCAACAGAAAGAACTTTTGCACTTGTAACTCAAGTTGCTGGGAGAGCGGGTCGAGCCGATAAAAATGGAGTGGTGATTTTGCAAAGTTATTCACCAAATCATTATGTGTATAATATGGCAAAAGATTATGATTATTTGGCTTTTTTTAAAAAAGAAATTAACATTCGAGAAGTTACAAAATTTCCTCCATTTTCCACAATTGTGAGAATATTATTCACGAGTGAGGAAAATAGTCTTGCAATTGAGCAATTAAAAGTGTATTATAATAGTGTATTAAAATTAAAAGAAAAATATCCGCAAGCATTTATTTATTTAAACAAGATGCGTTCGCCACTTTCTAGAATTATGAAAAAGTTTAGATACCAAATCATAATGAGGTTAGAGCCGAAGTTTGAAAGTCAAGTGGTGCAAGAATTGTTTAATATAGATAGAGAAAATAAGCAAAAAAATGTTCAGACATTTATAGAAGTAAATGCATTGGATTTGAGGTGATTATATGGCAATAAGAAAGATATTAACAATTGACAAGCCTGAAGATTTGGAATTTTTAAGAAAAAAATCTAGGGTAGTTGAAAATTTTGACGAACGCCTTCATCAATTGTTGGATGATATGTTGGATACCGTCCGAAAGGCAAATGGTGCGGGGCTAAGTGCTGTTCAAGTAGGCGTGTTAAAAAGAGTTTTTATAGCATTTGATGAAAACGAAGAATTTGTTGAGTTTGTAAATCCCGAAATTGTAGAAGTTAGTGGAAGTTGTCCTATTTTAGAAGAGGGATGTTTAAGTGTTCCTAAATATTATGGGATGGTAAAGCGACCAAATGTCGTTGTTATTAATGCCTTTGATAGATATGGCAAAAAATTTACAAGAACTTTTACGGGTTTTTCGGCAAAAGCGGTCGCACATGAAAGTGACCACTTGGATGGTATATTGTTTATAGATAAAGTTATTGACGAACCAAAGAAGGGAGGGAGATAAATTATGAAAATTGTATTTTTGGGTACACCAGAATTTGCTATACCGACATTAAAGGCGTTGTTTGAAAGTAGGCATGAAGTTGTTGGAATTATTTCTCAGCCCGACCGTGTTCAAGATAGAGGCAGAAAAATAATATTTTCACCAGTAAAAGAATTTGCATTGGAACACAATATTCCAATTATGCAATTTGAAAAACTTTCGCGAGACGGGGTTGAAACTATCCGTAATTTGGCACCAGATATTATGGTTACGGCAAGTTATGGTCAAATTATTTCGCAAGAGATTATTGATATACCGAAATATGGAATTATAAATGTCCATGGCAGTTTGCTTCCTGAGTTTAGAGGAGCAAGTCCAATACAAACGGCAATTATGAAGGGTTGCACTGAAACGGGTGTAACTATTATGAGAACGGAAGCCGGGCTTGATACTGGAGATATCATTTTGATGGGTAAATTGCCGATTGGTGAGAATGAAACTTATGGCGAACTTGCTGTAAGACTTGCGAATTTGGGGGCAGGGCTAGTGCTTACCGCACTTGATAAAATTGAAAATGGAACGGTTGAATATATAAAGCAATCACATGTAGATGCCACGGTAACAAAGCGTATTTCCAAAGAAGAGGGAAGAATTGTTTGGGAAAAGCCGGCAACTCAAATTAAGTGTCAGATTTTGGGGCAAAATCCTTCGCCTATTGCATTTAGTTGTATAAATGGTGAGATTTGCAAAATCTATCGTGCAAAGATGTCTGATGTGGCAGATACTAAAGAGCCGGTTGGTACAGTGGTAGAGCCGACAAGTATAAAAAATGGGTTGTTTGTTCAATGCGGAAAGGGTGTTTTGGAGTTAACAGAGTTGCAATTTCCTGGAGGAAAGGTTTTGCGTGCAACGGATATCTTAAATGGCAGAAAGATTAAACTAGGAGATAAATTTATATATTCAAACGATTTTCAGATAAACAATCCTGTAGTTTTAGAAAAAAACGGAAAGACAAAGAAATAAATTGAGGAAAAATTTTTATGAAAGAGATTTTATTAGATTATTCATTAGAAGAATTAAAAGAAAAATTCCTAGAATTGGGGTTAAAAAAATTTAGGGCTATTCAAACATATGAATGGTTAACAAGTTATGTTGCTTTTGATGAGATGAGTAATTTAAGTAAAGAAGATAGAGAACTTTTAAAGTCAAAATATGTGGACCGTCCATTGGTGATAGAAAAATGTTTTGATAGTAGTAGTGATGGGACGAAAAAGTTTTTATATAGACTAACAGAAACGGGAGATTTGATAGAGGGTGTACTTTTAAAGTATAAATACGGGTACACCTTGTGTGTTTCAACACAGGTTGGGTGTCGAATGGGGTGTAAATTCTGTGCAAGTGGGCTTGACGGATTAAAACGGAATCTAACAGCAGGGGAAATACTCTCGCAAATTTTAGCGGTTAACAATTATTTAGGTGGAACAAACACCGAAAGGCTTGTTACCAATGTTGTGCTTATGGGAAGTGGTGAGCCACTCGACAATTTCCAAAATGTAGTAAAATTTATAAAGTTGGTGCAGTCTCCAAACAGTTTAAATATTAGTCCTAGAAAAATTACCATTTCAACATCGGGATTGGTTGATAAAATTTATGAATTGACAAATATGGATTTAAAAATGACTTTAACAGTGTCATTGCATGCAACAACGGATGTGGTTCGGAAAAAAATTATGAAAGTTGCAAATGCTTATAGTGTAAATGATTTGCTGGAAGCATTAAAATATTATTACCAAAAGACAAACAAGCGTATAGCATTTGAGTATATTTTATTGGATTGCAATACGACGGATGAGGATGTAAAAAATATTATAAAAATTAGCCATATGTTTGATTGCCACTTCAATTTTATAAGATATAATTATGTAAAGGAAAGTGGCTTAACTGGATTGACCGAAACACAAATCCAAAATTTCTTTAATAAAGTAAAAAGCGGTGGTGTTAGCGCCACAGTACGGCGTACACTTGGAAGTGATGTTGAAGGTGCGTGTGGTCAATTAAGGCGTAGATATGAGGGTAAATAATAGGAGAAGTTATGTTCAATTTAGCAAAGGTTTCGCCAAGTATAATAGCAATTGATTATAATGATGAAGAAATTTTGAATAAAAACATCAAATTACTTGAAGAGAATAATGTGAAAATGTTACATGTGGATGTTATGGATGGTGTTTTTGTTCCAAACTTCACTTTTGATTGTGATTTTGTAAAAAAACTTAGAAAAAAAACAACCTTGCTTTTAGATTGCCACCTAATGGTTGAAAATCCAGAAAACCAAATAACAAAATTTGCCGAAGCGGGAGCCGATATCATAACGGTGCACTTTGAGGCTTGCAAAGATTTGGAAAAAACCTTGCAAGAGATTAGGCGGTTAAACTGCTTGGCAGGTGTTGCCATAAATCCTGATACCGATGTGAAAAAGGTTGAGAAAATCATAAAAGATGGGTTAGCAGATGTGGTTTTGATTATGAGTGTTATTCCGGGGCGGTGCGGTCAAAAGTATATTGTAGGCTCAGAAGAAAAAGTTTTTTGGGTGAAGTCTTTGGGAACTAATATTAAAGTGGAAGTTGATGGCGGTGTAAATGGTGAAAATGCCGAACTTTTACGACTTAAAGGTGCGGATATTTTAGTTTCAGGTTCGTATATTTTTAATTCTAACACCCCAACAGAAAATATAAAACTTTTAGAGGGATAAAGTAAATAAACTTGTTTTTAGCATATAAAAAGTTGAGTTTTAGTGCTAGAGAATATAATGGGGCAAGATGGATTGAGAGGTTACATAATTATAAAAACAAGTTAAGTGTTGGAGTTGAAGGGTGTAATCTTTACAATAAATCATAGTTACACTTAAAAATGAAAAAAAGTTAAATGTTAGTACTAGAGAATATAATTGGGCAAGATAAATAGTGACAGCCTTTTAAAATATAAAAAGTTGAGTTTTAGTGCAGTTTAATACAACCAGTCGAAATAATTTGGGGTGATAAGTTAGGGGAAATTTTTAGAACTTAAAAAATGGTTTTACTTACACATTTTTCACCAATTAGGTAATAGGAAATTCTATAAATTAAAATTAATATATAAAAATAGTTGAAAAATTTAGTAAATTTATTATAATTAAATTATGGGAATAGCAATTTTGGAAGTAAAAAATAAGGAAGATTGTAAAGAAGTTGTAAAATACTTTAATGATTTTCTTATTGCCAACGAAAAAGTATTAAAAATAGACGATATTCTTTTAAAAACAATATCTAATATGCGGTTCTTTAATGCCGACAAACTTTTTGAGTATTTAACCAATGGTTTTAAAGTTGAGTTTATGAAAATAAATAAAACTATTGTTTCGGCGGTGATTTATCATCCAGAAAGAGGAGAGGTTCCATTTTTTGCATACACTTTAATAAAGCAAAGTTCTTGGGTGGGTCGTGCTATGCTTGAATATATTGCTCGCAAATGTGCAAATTCAAACAAAGTTGGTTTTTTCAAAATAAAAGCAATAAATTGTTTTAAAGAAATGTATTTGCTTGCAGGCTTTCGGGTCACCGGTTCGGCAGTAGTGCGGTCGGGCTTAACTATTATCCCTATGGAATTTTTAATAATACAAAATAATAATGAAAGGTAAAGTTATATGGAAATTAAATTATTAATAGAAAAATCAATAAAAAATGCATTAAAAAAACTGGATATTGATTTAGAAAAGGAAAATATTGTTAGTTTTTCTTCTCGTCCAGAAATCGCCGATTTTCAAAGCAATATTGCGTTTCAGTTGGCAAAACAATTGCATACAAATCCTCAAGAATTGGCAAACAAGATAGTAGAAAATATCGATGGAGAGTTAAAAACTTTATGTGATATCAGTGTCGTTGCTCCTGCATTTATAAATTTTGCATTGAACGATTACGGAGTAAAAGAACTATTGAGAGAAATTTATGAAAATAAAGAATATGGTATAAACAAATCTTTGGGAGAAAATAAAACGGTAGTTTTAGATTATGGCGGTGCAAATATTGCAAAAGAACTACATATGGGGCATTTAAGGTCGCCCATTATTGGTGAAAGTATCAAAAGAATTTACAATAAATTTGGCTACCATACGGTAAGTGATGTCCATTTGGGGGATTGGGGCTTGCAAATGGGACTTGTAATGGCAATGCTTGAAGAATATAATATGTTGGATTTTTATTATGGGAAAACCGATAAAAAGCCTCAAATTACACTAGATTTTTTGAATGAAAACTATCCAAAAGCCTCAAAAAGAAGTAAGACGGATGAAGAATTTAAGATAAAAGCGGAAAACTACACCTTGCGTCTTCAACGAAAGGAAGAGCCTATTTATACAATTTGGAAGGATATTAGAGAGGTTAGTATATCTGCAATTTCTAAAAACTATAATGAATTAAATTGTATGTTTGATTTATGGCTTGGAGAGAGTGATGCGTATCCTTATATTAAAAGAACGGTTGAAGCCTTTGAAACACGAGGACTAACTGAGGAAAGCGGTGGTGCAACTATTGTAAAGGTTGCAAGAGAGGGTGAACATATTCCGATTCCAAAGAAAAATCCAGACGACCCAGATGAGCGTCAACTTTATAAAAACCCAATGCCACCAGTTATAATCAAAAAGCATAATGGTGGAGATTTGTATGCGACGACAGATATTGCAACCATTATGCAAAGAGTTGAAACAAATAAAAATTTATCCGAAATTATATATATTGTAGATAAACGACAAGCAACCCATTTTGAGGGGGTGTTTAGATGTTGCAGAATGGCAGATATTTGCCCAGAAAATGTTAAACTTACACATATAGGTTACGGAACAATGAATGGTAAGGATGGAAAACCATTTAAAACGCGTTCGGGTGAATCGATAAAACTTCAAGATATAATTGATATGGTGAAAAACAAGGCAAAAGAAAAATTGAATGCCAATGGCGTTAAGGAAAACTCTGAAGGTTTGGCACTAGATATTGGTGTTTCGGCTATGAAGTTTGGTGATTTATCAAATGATGTTTCAAGAGATTATGTGTTTGATTTGGATAGTTTTATGTCTTTTGAAGGGAAAACGGGCCCTTATTTACAATATACTGCCGTAAGAATAAAGTCAGTTTTGCAGAAGGCTGGCGAGTGGAAAAGAGAGTTAAAATTCACGACTAAATCAATGAAAAATATTTTAATTGAAATTTTAAAGTTAATTGAATCATTTAGGCTTGCGTTAGAAAATCTTTCGCCTAGTCAAGTATGTAACGCATTATATAATTTGGCAAGTGCGTATTCATCTTTTTATAATGATACAAAAATTATTTCCGAACCAGATGCTGAAAAGCGAAATAGTTATTTGACAATTTCTGAATTGGTTTTAAGATATTTACAAGATGGTTTAAATTGCTTAGCAATTGCCGTTCCTGAGAAAATGTAGTATGGAAAAGAAGAAATTACTGTTACATTGTTGCTGTGCACCTTGTGCTACGAGTGTTATTGAAAGGCTCTTAAATGAAGAGATGTTTGATATAACACTCTATTTTTCTAATTCAAATATTTTACCTAAAGAAGAGTATGATAAAAGGCTTAATGAATTGGTAAAACTTGCAAAAATTCACAATTTGCCATTAATTATTGAAGAATATAATCCAAACGAGTTTTTTGATGCGATAAAGGGTTTTGAAAATATGGGAGAGGGTTCAATTCGTTGTGAAAAATGCATAGGATTTAGGCTGGAACAAACGGCAAAGGTTTGTAAACAGAAGGGTTTTGATTGTTTCACAACCACATTGACGGTTTCTCCACATAAAAATGCTACCCAAATAAATAAAATTGGTGCAAGTCTTGAAAATATGTATAATGTGGAATTTTTGCAAAGAGATTTTAAGAAAAAGGAAGGGTTTAAAAGAAGTATTGAACTTTGCAAATTGTTAAATATATATAGACAAACTTATTGTGGATGTGGGTTGCAATGAGCAAGATTTATAAGGCAAAAAGGGATGCGATTTTTACTACATTTTTTGTGGTGATGATAATTTTGTGTGCTTCAATTTCTGTGCTTGCGGAAATATTTTTAGATAGTGCTATGCGACACATAATACCTGTAATTTTGGGCATTGTAGCGTTTTTTATGATAATACTATATGTGCGAGTTTGGTATGAAGTTGATGATAAAAATGTGACGATTGTATTTGGATATATTAGATTTGAAATAAAAAAAAGTGATATAATTAATGCCGAAAAAATAAATAGACTTACAAAAAATTTTTCACTTGCAAAGAGGTGTATTAAGTTGAGTTTTGGAAAGAATGAAAGAAGAAAATTTAATAAAGTTTACATTTCTCCAAAACTTGAAGATGAGTTTTTAAATGAATTAAATTTGAGGGGGAAGTCAAATGAAAGTTAAGCGACTTTTATCAATAGTTCTTTGTATTTTTGTACCATTTATTTTTATTGGTTGCAAAGATGATGAGTCTTCTAGTGTGGACGATAAGACTTTTAATGTAAACAATACTAAGCAATTCATTTCAAAACTAGATAGTGCACAAGAGGAGTTCTTTAAAATATTATACGATGTCGATGTTTTAGAAGAAAATATGTTTTGTTCGTGTGTTGGAACTGTTCTTGATGGGGTTAGTTCGTTTTTGGATAGTTATAGTATGATACTTTCATATGATGATGCTGAAAATCCTAAGATTAAACAAATAGATTATGGGTTTATTTATAACCATAAAAGTGATTTATTACAGATTGAATGTAATGAGGACTTTTTGTATATCAATATTCAAAACGAAAAAGATTCGTTTGAAGTTAGAGTAAAGAAATTGGATAGAAATTCATACGCCATAACAATATACGATGAAGAAAGTTTGTCGGGATTGCAAACAGTTTTTACGGGTGCAATTGGACGGGTTAAAATTGATGAGCATATTAGTGGATATGAAAATATTTTCACCTTTGAAAACTTTGATAATTTTGCAAAAGAAGATGGCAAGGGAAATTATAAATCAAATGAATAAATTTTGGAGATTTACCTATGAAGTTTGAAGCGGAAATAATTAAATGGTTGCAACAATTTAGCACTCCAACAACCGATTATTTTATGGCATTTTTCTCATATTTTGGTGATTTTATAATAGTTCTAGTGTTATTTTGTGTACTATTTTTAAATAAAGAAAGAATGCTTTCGTTCTATTTTTTGATAACTGTTGGTATAAGTACCGCAGTGCAAATACTTTTAAAAGAAATTATTGCACGGCAAAGGCCTTATGTTCAATATGAAGAAATTAGGGGAATATTTAATGCAAGCGGAACCTCTTTTCCAAGTGGGCATAGTATTACCAGTATGTGTGTTGTAATATTCGCTTTGTTTTGGCTATACAGAACGAATCCAACAAAAGCACAAAAGGTTCTTTCGTATATCTTATGTGGACTGTATTTGGTGTGGAATGGTGTAAACCGAATGTATTTAGGTCAACATTTTTTAACCGATATTTTAGCGGGCTATACAATTGAATTATTAATAGGCTTTTTTGCATATCTATGCTTAGCCAAATTTAGTAATTTGTATAACAAAATAGAGTGTTTGGTAGTTAAATTATTCAACCGCAAAAACTAGCAAAATGCTAGGCTAAAAATTAATAGTTACGATAATTATAATAGAAATTCAGCAAAGGAACTTGCGGTGTGCCCGAAAGGTTTTTGACCTTAAAGGGCATTTTTTATTTCATATACTTGCTAATTTTTATAGCGAAAAAGTTATAAATGCTTGCAAGGATAAAGGACTTAAAACAACAATCTAAACAATTAAAAGACCAGATGAACGCGTTTTGATTTGTCAGCCTGTTTAAACAAAAATAAGTAGGTGTAAAAGTAAAAAGTTTATATCTTAACAATAATTAAATTAAAAAGCATTAGCCATAATGTTGTAAAATTTTTCGGGAGCATTTGGTAACCCTAAGTGTGGGTTACCTTGTATTCTCGAAGTTTTTTATTATTAAAAAACTAAGAAATGCCAACCTATTTAAAAGAGGTATATTGCCACATAAACAAAAAGTGGTTAAATATAGCAGTTAATTACAAAATATTCTAACTTTCACGGGTTAAATTTGCTTTACAATCAAGAAAAATATGGTTATACTTTTTAGTAAGATAAAAAATTAGGAGGCAAAATGCGAAAAAAACAACCATTATTTAAGCGAATATTTTTTGTTCTTTTGTTTATAATTTTGCTTCCGGTGTTGATTATTAGTGGTATTTTTAAATTTATTTTAAAGACTATTAGATATAAAAAATGGAAGAAAAATAAGTACACCGCGATGGACTTTCTAAAACAAGCAAACATTGAGTATGTTGATGTTATGCAAGGTTATGAGTTTGAGAACTTTTTGAGGGTAATGTTTTTTTATCTAGGTTATGATGCACTTGTAACTAAAAGGTCGGGAGATTATGGTGCCGATTTGGTTTTGAAAAAGGATGGAGAAATAACTGTAGTACAAGCCAAAAGATATAATGGCAGTGTTGGGGTGAAGGCCGTTCAAGAGGTTGTCGGTGCAAAGATTCACTACAATGCCACACAGTCTATGGTTGTAACAAACAGCAAATTCACAAAAGAAGCCGAACATCTTGCAAGTGAAAATAATGTTATTATGATAGACCGAATGGAACTTTCGGGATTGATAGCCGAGGCTAAAGAAAAAATAGAAGAAAATTATAATATAGGGAAAACAGCACAACAATCAGAAAATTTAAGGAATTTTGACAGTCAATTTAAGTTTAGAATTTAAAAAGGTATTTTAATTATTAAAAATTCATACACTAGCATTAGAGGTATGGATTTTTTTATGAAAGTTAAACACATTATTTTTGAAAAAGCCGATTGTGATATGTTTATGCATTTTTTCAAACAATTGGAAGAAGTACAAAACAAATTGAGAAACATTGTGGTGTTAAACCATAATGAGACAATTGAATTAGAATTTTCAGTTAGGCGAAACAGTAAGGTTTTAAAAAAGATTGAGGAATTTTTAGCACAAACAATTTTAGTTTTTTATAAAAGCAATTATATTTATGAACATATTTGTATTCCTTGCGGGATGGAACAATACAAAGATATTTTAGCAAAATCACTTGCAGTTTTTGACCGAAAAAGCGAAATTGAAGAAATTAAGAATTTGATTGATGTGAGCGACACGCTATATGTGGAGTCATTTTATGTTTTTAAGTTAAAAGCATTTAGAGCAAGATGGGATGAAATTTGTAACTTGTTCTTAGAAAATTTAGCAAGTATGCAATTATCAGAAACATTTAATGAACTTTTGAGTTATTTAATTATTTCCACCGAAAGTGGAAGGGATGAAGTGTATATTCACGAGACTGAAAAGCAAATTTACATTACCACGAAAAATGGTGATAATTTGACCGAACCTATAGAAAGGTCGGTGAATTATATTATGCAGGTTGTAAGTGAACTTATAGTGATGGCACCAAAAAATATAGTGATAAAAAAATCAAGTGAAAGTGATATTTGTTTATTTCAAACACTTATTCAATTGTTTCAAGAGAAAGTGTTGGTGAATGCTTGACAAAAGTGTAATCAATGTGTAAAATTAGTTTAAACAGTTTTTCCGCAAATTTTGATGTGGAAAATTTACATTATCGGAAATTGTTGGAAGTCAACTTTTTAGGTATAGTTGTCCTAAAACCAATATTACCTAAGGTATGGTTCAATAATCTAGTTTAATTTGCCGTTTAACTTTTGTTTCCGACAGTTTGTATTAAGACGACTTTTTGGAGTTTGTGATGAAGATTACACTAAAAGACAATGTTGTTGCGGAGGTGAAGCGAGGCACCACCGTGTTTGGTTTGGCGGAGAGTATCTCTCCTAGTCTTGCTAAAAACGCATTGTGTGGTAGGGTGAACGGCGTTTTAGTTGACTTAAATCAACCAATTAGCAAAAACTGCAAACTAGAGTTGATAACCAAAAGTAGTGAAGAATCAAAAACACTATTAAATCACACCGCAAGCCATATATTAGCGCAAGCCGTAAAGTCAATTTATCCATCCTGTAAACTTGTTGGTGGGGGTGGAGACCAAGATAAGTTTTATTATGATTTTGATTTTAAAACCTCCCTTCAAAAAGACTCTCTTATAACAATTGAAGCAGAAGTTAATGCAATTTTACGGGCAGGGTTTGATATTACAAAAAAAGTGGTTCCGCGTTTTGAAGCAATTATTAAAATGAGCGAATTTGAAGAGCCATATAAGATAGAATCGCTAGAACTTGGAAATGCGGAAGATGTTGAAATAGTAGAGTGTGGGGACTTCGTGGATTTGTGCGGGTCTGCACATTTGCAATCAACCAAGTTTATAAAAAGAATAATATTAACAAAGTTTGAAGAAGTCGAAAATGAGGGTGAATTTTTTGGCGGTGGAACATTCACAAGGGTGGAAGGAAAAGCCTTTTTTAGTGAAAATGATTATGATGATTATTTATCGCAAATAAAAAAGAATCAACTTGTAAGCCATAAAGTATTGGGGGAAAAACAAAAACTCTTTGTTTTAAATGATTATGGTTCGGCTCTGTGGTTGCCCGAAGGTGTAAAAATGAAGTCTGCATTGATAGAATTTTTACATGAAATGCATAGTACACGCGGTTATTTTGAAATAAATTCGCCAATTGTTGAAAAAAATGAGGTTTATGAAACGAAAGTTTATGCCGATTTTTGCAAGACTAGTAATTATGGCTTGATGCGGGTGGATAATAGCCGTGTGGTGAAATCAATAAACTGTCCAAGTGCAATGCAAGTATATAAGTTGACGCCAAGAATGGCGGAAGATTTGCCAATTAGAATATCTGAATGTGGTGTTTTGCATAGAGATATTCCAGAAAGTGAATTGAATGGACTTTTTGTGTTGTCGGAGTTTACACAAGATGACGCACATATATTTTTAACAAAAAGCCAAATTAAGGATGAGTTTGCTAATATTTTTGATTGCATAGATATGTTTTATTCAACATTAGGTTTGCAATATTCGGTAGAACTTGCAACTAGACCTAACCAATTTATTGGAGAGCGGAAAGTTTGGGTTGAAGTTGAAACATTGCTTAAAAACATTTTAGTTGAGAGGTTTGGTGCAAGCGGATTTAGTGTAAACAAGGCAAAAGGCTCATATTTTGCACCCGAAGTTAATATTTTGGTAAAGGATGCAAATTTGAAGGTTTGGAAAACGGGCTCAATAAAACTTGATGTGCAATTACCAAAAAAATTCAATCTAAGTTATACGGATAAGTCCTCTACAGAAATTCCGGTGGTTATTCATAGAACAATTGCTGGAAGTGTTGAAAGGCTGATAGGTTTAATAATTGAAAACAATGTTGGAGAATTTCCTTTCTGGTTAGCGCCAACGCAAGTTAAGGTTCAATATTCAAGCAAGCGAAATTTAAAAGTCGCAGAAAAGATGTATCATGCGTTAAACTCCATAAAGATAAGGGCAAGTCTTGAACAGATTAAAAAGCCAACTGAAAATTTAGAACCCGACAAATATATCCCATATACGGTGTTTATAGATTCGACGGGGGTAAGAAATCAAACGGTATTGATTGCAACGCGTGGTAGAGTAGAAAACATTGAAGTTCCAATAAAGAAATTTTTAGAGGGGCTTGACGAATTAAACAAAACAAGAATGAATAATTTATATTACGAATTTTAATTATACAAAAGGGGGCATATATGATGACAAAAAGTGAAGAACTAATGTCGGCGATGTTTTTGTCGGGTAATAAAGTGATGGTTGGAATGGTGGCGGATTATCATGCGCAAAAACAAAAGGCTAGTATGGCTCGAAAGTTAAACCCTCAGGCTACTCAAGAAAAGAGTCAGTATGAGAAGATTTTAGGTTTTTTTAACAAAATAGAAGTGGGGCTAATTGCAAAGTTTTTAAATGCAGAACATATAAAATTATGGTATAAAAAAGACGCTCAAGTTTTGGGTTTAAGGGATTCAATCCAAGGGGAAATGTTTGGGGATGAAAGTAATTCTGACTATGGGTGGTTTGTGGTGACGCTTAACGACCCTAGATGTAAGAATGCAGACCCTAAAAAATTTATGAAGTTAAAAATTTCTGCGAGGGATATTCTTCAAAATGTTCCAACCATTGCAATGACTTATTCTTATATTAATGGTGAAGGTAAGGAGCAAACCCGTTATTGTTATATATTGGATGAAAAAACAGATAAAGAGCATAATGTAAAATTCTTTACCGCTAGCGAGATGGGTAAAACTGCAGAAGATAAAATTAAGCAACTTGCGGAAGAGTTAAAATTGCAAACGATGGAAAATCTTAAAACTGGTGAACCCCCAAAAGTGAAATCTGCAAAACCCCCTCAAACAGGCGGGTTTATTAAAGGACAATCTGCGGTAATTTCCCAACCTAGCGAAACCGCGAAAGGACAATCCGCAAAAACCTCAACAAATGTTGAAGCGTCTGATTCTGAATCCAACGATGATTGGGATACATGGTATGACAGAAGTAGAAGGGGTTCGTCTAAAACATCTGGAAAATCAACCAATTCACGGTATTCTTCAACCTATTCTAGCGGATATGTAAGAAACCAAGCAAGAGGCGGTCGCGGATATAGTGAAGTAGAAAAGCCTCATTCGGCTCAATCGGTGCTGGCTAAGAATAATGGAAAATCAACAAGCAAGGAAGATGCGTTGGATCAAATTTCAATTGATTTTAGTAAGATATAATAAATTAATTTTAAGAATACACTTTTAGGGCAAACTTCTAAGGTGTATTTTTATTTTGTGAAAGGAAACAAAACACAAGAATTGAATCAAATTTTATTTTAAAAATACACTTTTATGGTAAAATGAAGTAAACCCCAAATTCTTAAGGTGTGTTTTTATTTTTTTTGGGGTGGGGTAAAAGGCAAAATTTTGTGTCAAATCTTAAAAGGTGTGGTGGGTGTAATTAATGTATGGTGGGTAAAGAGGTTTTGTTGGGTTTAAGTAATGCATAAAGGTTACAAATAATCATAATAGACAAATACGGCGTGTTTGGGTATAAAAAAGAATATTGGATACGAATAGTATGGTGGATATAAAAGGTGTGGTGGAAATAAGGTATAATAGACAAATACGATGTGTTTGGGTATAAAAAAGAATAATGGATACAAATAGTATGGTGGAAAAGGCTTTGTGGGAACAAATCATAATGTACAAATACAGAGTGAAAGACACAAATAATACAAGGCTAGTAAAGTAATGCTTGAAGGGACAAATTTTGAAAACCATTTGACAAACATTCGTTTAACATATATAATAAATTGTAAGAATTATAAATAAAGGAATAAAGATGGAAAAAGAAGAAAGAATTTCTCAATTGCAAAAATATCGTGAACAACTTGCAGATTTCCCAATAATTAGGGTAAAAACTCAAGAATTGATAGAAAATATAGTCAACAAAAGAAAGCCTCAAATGGTTTTAGAGTTGGGTTCGGGCAAAGGTTATTCAGGTTCGGTAATGCTAACAGCATACGATGGACTTAACTTATTAACAGTTGAAAAAGACAAGGATAATTACAATGAAGCCATGAAAATGTATGCCGAGTTGGACTTTTTTGAAAGGGTTCTTCCGGTCAATGCAGATGCTGAAGAGATTGTTGAAAAACTTGCAAATTCTACCACCGGTCAAAAGTTCGATTTAATACTTTTAGATTGCAACAAAAGTAGTTATAACCGAATGTTTGATAATGTTGTTGAACTTTTAAGTGAGGGCGGTGTGTTGATTGCGGATGACTGCCTATATCATGGGAAGGTGTTGGGTGAGGGTGAAATACCTGAGAAAAAACACCGTACAATTGTTGTAAATATGCGTGAATTTATAAAGAAAGTTGAAGAGTCGGACAAACTTGAAAATGTTGTGTTGTATGAATTTGAAGATGGCGTATTAGTCGCAACAAAGAAGTAAAAAAATGAGTAAAAGCGAACAAAGTCAAGGAAATATATTTGTATTTATTTTTACATTGGTGTCGTTGGGGTTTCAAACGATTCTGACCTTTGTGTTGCTAAAAAGGTCCACTATGGATGGATTTTTGAGCAAAATAATAACTATATTGTTTTTGGTGTTTTTGTTTGTGTTTATTGTGGTAAGTTTGTCGGCTTTGACACGGCAAAAATACAATAAAACGGCGGTTGGGTTATATAAAAACTCAATGAAAGTTGTAAAATATGTTTTAAAAATCATATTGATTGCTATTTCAATCTTAAACATTGTTCAAGCGTCAAGGCTTGATTTGACAGCACTTTTAAGTAGTATATTTTCGCTAATATTAGTGCTGATTACAATAACTATAAATGTTGTTGTTGAGGGAATAAAATTTAAAGTAAACAGGTTTATGCAAAGGCGAAAAATAGCCAAAGAGCAAAAAAAAAGGGAAAATGAAGAACTTCCCGACAAACTTGCGTGGCTAAAGGATTTTCGTGAGCGTAAAAATGCCGATGCCGAGCCCAAAAAACTTGATTTATTTGCAACTGAGGAGGCAAACCCTTTTCCGGATATTCCAGAGGAGCCAATGCCGGATAATGGCGGAACGACGGGAAAAGGTTATGTTGAATAGAACTATTTTTTAATATTAGTTTAAGTTGCTTTAGTTGTGGGGAAAAGGGGTTTACAAAAGGAGAGAAAAGTATGAAAAACGAATTTGAATTGCTAGCACCAGCAGGCGATATGGAGAAATTAAAAACGGCGATACATTTTGGTGCGGATGCTGTATATTTTGCGGGGAGCAAATTTGGTTTGCGTGCTTTTGCAACCAATTTTTCGGATATAACCGAGCCTATAAATTATGCACATTCTTTTGGGAAAAAGGCATATGTTACCGTGAATATTTATCCAAGAAACAATGATTTGAAAGAGTTGGAAGAATATTTTAAAACACTCGAAAATGCGGGTGCGGATGGCGTAATTGTGTCTGATATTGGGCTTATGGATATGGTAAAAAGAGTGGCACCAAAACTAGAATTACATATTTCGACACAAGCAAACACTACCAATATAGGTAGTGCTATTACATATGTGGAAAAGTTTGGAGCAAAAAGAGTTGTACTTGCAAGAGAGTTGCCCTTTGCCGATGTGGAACAAATAACAAGCGAGTTGAAAAAACGAGGTGCCGAAGTTGAAGTTTTTGTACACGGTGCAATGTGTATTTCATATTCGGGAAGATGCCTGCTTTCTAACTATTTAACGGGTAGGGATAGCAATCGTGGAGAGTGTGTGCAAGCATGCAGATATAGTTATAATCTTGTAGAGAGGGCGGATGCACCAGAAAATTGTAAGTTTGCTGAAGAGCGAAAGGGTAACGAGTATGAGGTTCAAGAAGACGAACGAGGTACCTATATCTTAAATAGTAAAGATTTGTGTTTGATAAACCATTTAAAGGAATTGATGAATGCAGGGGTAAAATCCTTTAAAATAGAGGGGAGAATGAAGTCTCCGTATTACCTTGCAACCACAATCAATGCCTACCGCCGTGCAATTGATTCGGTGATTACGGGAGTTGAGGATTCTGAATTGAATTCCAGCGAATATGTGACCGAACTGGAAAATTGTTCGCATAGATTGTTCACTACAGGTTTTATGTTTAACGATGGGGAAATAAGGCAAAATTATCAAACTTCCCACCAAGTTCAAAACTCAACCTTTTTAGGTGTGGTGAAGAAGAATTTAACCGACTTACAAAATCCAACCGAGGGCAAATTGTTGGTGGAAATGCGAAACCGATTTAAAATAGGCGATGAAATACAACTTTTATCACCAACCAAAGCATTTGGAAAGAAATTTATCATAACAAATATAACAGACAAAGATGGAACAATAGTTGAAGATGCAAAAAGAGTGCAACAAATTTTGCAACTTACAATAAAGTTGAATAATCAAAGCGGTGCTAACACTTTAGATGAAAACATTTACGCTACAATTCAAGAAAACGATTTGTTGCGTAAATAGGTTTTTTATAAAATTTTTATGGTTTGTAAAAACTGGGACGGGCTCCGCGATGTTGGTTTGCAAGCCTAAGGTTTGCAAACCAAGTTTGCTCCCGCAAACGCCGTGATAAATCACGGCATCGCGGGAGCCGAAGCAATTGCAAAGTGTGATTGATTATACTTCTTTTGCACATTTTTCAATTGCGGTTTTTTCTATGCGTGAAATGTACGAACGCGATATATTTAAGGCTTTAGCAATTTCTTTTTGGGTTAAAACAGAGGAATTAAACAGCCCAAAGCGATGTTTCATCACAAACAATTCGCGGTCGTCTAAAACCTTTTTACAAACCTTTTCAATCTTTTCAATCATCAACTTTCGACTGGTGTCGCCCTCGGGGTCAAAGGTATCATCCGCTAAAATATCCGACAAACTTAAATCGTTGCCATCTTTATCTGTTCCAATTGTCGTTTCCAAACTCAGATCACCCGACATCTTTTTTTCTGTTCGTAAAAGCATTAAAATTTCGTTTTCTATACACCTAGAAGCATAGGTGCTAAAATTGTTTGCACGCGTCGGGTCAAAACTTCGGACTGCCTTAATAAGCCCAATACTTCCAACACTTATAAGGTCGTCCACATCACTAAAATTGCTTTTATACTTATTGGAAATATGTGCCACCAACCTTAAGTTGTGTTTAACTAGTTTTTCTTCAGCCTCGGGGTCGTTTTTGCCCGTTGCCCGTGCCTTTAAAAGTCGGTCAAAATACATTTTTTCATCCGTGGCGGATAATTTTTTCTCAAAACCATTTTTGCCTCGCAATTTGCCCGTAAATAGAAAAATTTTAGAAAAAAATTGAAAAATTGCTCTTAAAAACATATTACCCCCTAATTTTGTAATTTCAAATTTTGCAAATATTTTTAATATTTCATACCAAACTTTATGTCGAAAATTGTAAAAATATACTAAAAACACCCCAAAAATAACCTAAATATGTTGATAAAAAATTACAAAATACAACCCTTGCTGAAGTCTAAAATCCCCTTGACAAATAATTTTAGGTTTGGTATAATATAATCGTTAGTTGAACTGCTACGCTTGAACTTGTAAAACGATTGTCATTGGTCATAAGCGAGGTTAAACCTTTCAAAGTCTGAATTTTTGCCCGCAATTTGCCCGTTGGACGCTACCAATATTGGAGTGTCTAAACCTGCAAAAACTTGCAATTGGCGAGTTTGGATGTAGAAATTTAACCTTAAAATGTGACTTTCGGTGCAATCAATAAAGCCTAAAATTTGCCAAAAAATCCCTATGGGTCTTGGGGTCGGGCATTTTGATGTTCGCCTGTGCGGAATAAGTGAGCCTTTGGTTCGCTCCGCCATTACACAAGCATTGCTCCAGTGTATTCTTGACTTCGGATTGGAAAATTTACGGCAAAATTGGTCGTGCCAATTTTAGATAATCTTCACAAGTTCGGTGAGGAAAGTCCGAGCACCATAAGAGCAGAACGCTTTCTAACGGAAAGCCGAGGAAACTCGAGGAAGAGTGCAACAGAAATAAACCGCCACCGAAAAATATCTTCGCCGATTTTTTAGGTTGGTAAGGGTGGAAATGTGGGGTAAGAGCCCACAAACCCATTTGGTGACAAGTGGGTGCTGTAAACTCCGTTCGGTGCAAGATAAGAAAGAGTTGGTCTTACCCCCATTAGACCGCACTAGCCCCAAAGTTTTGCATTTTTGCAAACCAAAGGAAAGTGTCGGTTAAGACTAAAGGTTGCTCTTACCTAATCTTTCGAAAAATCGCAACAGACCTTGCTGGCAACAGTAAGGCAAGATAGATGGCAGTTTTAAACAGAACTCGGCTTATAGACTAACTAAACAAAAGCCCTTTTTATAGTGTGAGAACATCCCAATCACATTATAGAAAGGGTTTTTGCATACCAAAATTAAATAATAAATTATGTAGCGTGTGTTATCTATTTAAAAATGTAAATATTTCATAAAAAGAGGAAAATCACAAAATAGCAAACACCACATAAAGAGTTTAAAATCCTATCAAAAAGTTTCGAAATTCAGAAAATAGAAACTTAAATGTGAAATAATTTTTAAATCTTTACAAAAAGTCTCAAGGGGTCAAATTTATTTGACAACCCTTGGGACTTTTATATATAATAAATATAATTACTGCGACTGGATAATTATGGGTTATATAAACATAATAAAAGTGAAC
>CAYSOX010000002.1:0-119537 GCA_964432825.1 uncultured Lachnospiraceae bacterium | reverse complement strand
TCATTATATTTATACAACTATTGCACTACTTTTTCTAACGATTTTCATACTGAATTCTAAAATCAATAACACAACTGCAAGTAAAATAATTAAAACAACTACTCCTGCAGACATATTTTATTCTCCTTTTTCATTTTTATTTTCTTCTTTTGATTTTTCTAGTTTAACAATGTACTTATTACCGCGTTGACCGACAATTTTGATTAAACTACCCTCTTCAATCTCGGTTTCTTCATTTTCAGCAATAGCCGTCCATTCAACGCCGTTTACCTTAATTAAACCATTTTTTGTTTTGCTAATACCTTCTAGCAACTTTGTTTTTGTGCCAATCGCCAATTCTTTGCTTGTAACCTTATGGTCTTGGTCTTTTTGAAGCAATTTTAGTGACCATTTTCTTAATCCCAAAATGCACGCAAGCGAAACTATCGCAAAAACAATCCACTGACTTGCAACCGATGCGGGAGTTAAGGACATAATTAATGAAACAAATCCACCAAACGCGAACCAGACAGACACAAGTTCCATAGTCACAAATTCAAGAATTAATGCAACTACAACAACGCCTAGCCAAATCCAAACCCAGTCCATTTTTTCCTCCTTTGTTAAATTGTATTATCATTATACAATAAATATTTGTTGCTTGCAATAATTTTAGCAATATTTCTATCATTTTATTGCAAAATTTACCCTCAAATTATCGCTTTTTATGTAGTGCAATTTTAAGATGTGTACAAGCAACAATTTTTACCTTATCTCTCCAATAAAACCTAAATTTTAATTAAAAACCTTATATGAAACAATTTTATATTGGTTACATTAAATTTATAATTTTTCAAATGCTTTTAACCATTTTGCTAGTTACAAACAATAGTTAAACACCCTCTTATACTTGTCAATTTCAGTTGGAGTATTTTGTTTCTAACAATTTAAGTTAACTATTAACTTGACACTCACAAACATTTTGGCAAATTATAATTAAACTTTTCTTGATATTTGCAAGTTTTCCCTAATTTTAGCAAAACCTCATTTAACACCTGCAAGTTTTAATTAAACTTTTTAATATTTACAATCGTTTTGCTTATATTGTAAAATCTCTAGCCTGTTACTTTTGGTGTTCCGAATAATTTTTGCATTTCGGTTTCGGTATAATAAGTTTTACTGTTCTCGCCCTCACCATAACTTACACCAACCAACTCACTTGCCCAAGCATATTCGGTTGCTGTTAAATTGGTATTACCTTCACTATCTTTAAAGCCTAAACTATTGCTATTTAATAATGACATTTGCCACAAATATTCCGAACTCTTCATTTTTATAATAAAGTTTTGTAATTCTTCTTTTGATGCAAAAAATTTAGTTTCTGCACCGCTTTCGGCTTCTTCACCATTTTTAATTACATTAAACAATTCTTTTGCACCTTCGGCTGTTTTTTCTACATCTGCCTTTTCGGTTGGCATGGTAGGAAGTTGACTTTCGGCATTTTCAGGGGCACCATTATGCTCACTTGCATGTTTATTGTAGTCTATTACCGCATTAACCATATTTTTAACTGCAGTTGTTTCTGAAACATTATCTACACCCATTTTTTCAATTTCTTTTTCAAGTTTTTCTACAACGGCATCTTTTACAATTTCGCCAACAACTTCATCTTGCAAACCACTTAACAACCCCTCTACATCGTCAACATTTAAGTTCGCATTATTTAAATCGGTTGAAATTTTAACCGCATATTTTAAGGTATTTAAAAGTGTTTTAAAGTTTAACTTATAATTGCCCGCCTCATCTTTTTCATTATAGAAGGCTTCAATATCCAATATTACCGCATTCATACCATCAATATTTTTCATATCCGAACATCTAAGAAGTGTTAAGGTTAACTCCTTATTAAGTGGTGAAGTTTCGGTAGTTCCAACAATTTGAACTTTACTCTTTGTAAGTAAACTGCTATCCCTCATTTTTTCAAGAGCATTTGCTAGGCTGTCATAATCTAAAGTGTCTTTTATGTCGCCTTCTTTAATTATACTCTCGTAAACCTTTGCAAGATTTGCAAACATTTCATCCAAAATCAAACTTTCATTATTCCAATTGATTTCACTGCTGGTAACATTTATTTTTAATCGGTCGTAATCTTCTTTTGGAACTCCAACTGCTTTATACATTTGGTTAAGCCCCAATTGTATTGCACTTGGAATCGCCCTGCTTAAAGCATTTCCTTTGGTTAAGTTAGATAAGATACTTGCTACTATTTTATCATTTTTAATAGGGGTCATAAAAGTTGTAATATCAACATTTTTATTCACTAACTTTAATACATCTTTTTCAACTAAGCAATTGATTGTATCTATCAAAGCATTAAACTCTTCTTCCAAATCATCCTTAGTATCCGACTTTAGCCCCGTCAACAATTCGTTTAACACCGTTTCGACATCTGAAGAAGTGTTTGGCTTAGAAATACCAATAAATTGTGAGTTCTCCGTCTTTTCATTCGTCCACTTTGTGGCAACAGAATTTACCAATTCGTGAGTAATATCTCCAAATATTGGCGAATCAAAGAACTTGCCGACAACTTCTTGCAACAATTGAATATCCTTAGTTGTCCAACTAGAAATTTGACGCTTGTTTCCAAAAAGCCATTCTACTCTAACGCTAATTTTAACCACATTTTCCACTTCATCAAACAACCCTGTTTTGGTTTCGTTAATCTCAAACTTGGTTAGGTTGTTTGCTAGCGCCATAGAAAGTTTATCATAACCAACAAATTTAAGTGCTTTAAACACCCACGCGTTTTCTAAACTTGAAGTAACCTCTTGTGCCGTTTCAACCGCCTTTTCTTCGGCGTCGTTTTCAGATTCGGCTTCTGCACTTGTTTTTTCTTCTGCAAATGCTACCATTTCGCCCAAATATTCATCCGCACTTGCACTGCCCTCTTGACTTACTTGCTCCAACTCTCCGTTATAATTATTTACATATTCTACTTGTTCGGATACAAAATAGGTTAGCCCCATAACCGGAATAAACAGAACAATAAATACAACAACCGATTGAATTATGCTAAACAAAACACCAAGTCCCTTTCTTTTTGGCTTTTGTTCTTCGTCTTTGTGCTTTTTGCCAATAATAGAAAAGACTATCATAAAAATTATCCATGTTACAAAATTGATTAACACAAACAAGACATCAAATAACACTAAATTAATAATTGCTAGCGGTAATATTGATACAACCTTTCCAATAGTTGGACTGCTTTCAATCAATTCAGCCACTATAGAAATAGATTTTAACAACTCTTCAATTAGGGCTTCTACCGTTTCAATATTTTTGCCATTAATAACTTGACCCATTCCGCTAATATTAATACTTGCAATCGCCGAACCTATTGCACCCGCAATAAAATACGCAATTACAGCATCGGCAACAACTATAATTAATCTTATCCACGACTTTGTGAAACCTCTAACCATTCCCAAAGCCATACCAATAATAATTAAGGTCACCAAACAAACGCTAATTACACCAGAATACATATTATTCTCCTTGCTTTACACTTTCTACAATTTGTCTTAAATATTCCACCATTTCATCGGGGTCGTCGCCAGAATTGTCAATAATTACAGCATCTTCGGCGGGTTTTAGCGGTGAAACCGCCCTATTCATATCCTCATAATCACGAGCCCTAATTTCTTCCAAAACTTGTTCTAAAGTACAACTCTCGCCCTTGTCCTCATAATCTTTCATTCGGCGTTTTGCACGAACAATATCGTCCGCCGACATATAAAACTTTACTTCAGCATTAGGAAATACCACCGTTCCAATATCTCTTCCCTCAATAACACAATTTTTGCAACTTGCTATTCGCTTTTGAATAACCTTGCAAACCTCACGAACTTCAGGAATTTTTGCGATGTGTGGCACCATCTGACTAACATAAGGAAGGTTAATCTCACCGGTAATATCTTCACCATTTAATGTAATTTTAAAGTTCCCAAACTCGTCATGCATTTCGTCAATATCCAAAGGCTTCACAAGTTTAATAATCTCTTCTTTTAAAACTTCCGCATCCATGGTTCTGCCGAATGCACGAAGCGACGCTACCGTCATCGCCCTATAAATCGCACCCGTGTTAATATGCGTGAATCCTAAAACTTTGGCTAGCCGTTTCGCAATAGTAGATTTTCCCGAACACACCGTTCCATCAATTGCAACTATCATAAAATCTTCCCCTTTTTAATGGTTTTAATCTTTTTGTTAACTAGTAAAATCCAAACATCTTTTTGTTAAGCAATAATCCTTTCGCATTTGCACTAAACTTTTAAGACTTAATTTTTTAAGGTCAAACCCTAAAATATAGCATCCTTTTTACCATAAGCACAAAATTTTTTTGGGTTTTCTAGTAAAACACTCTTTCCACATCCCCCACGCAAAATCTTTTACACAAAACTAACGGAATAAATAAAATTAAACCACCAATAAGTGTTCAAAATTTTGCACCAATAAAATAATTAAACCTTTTGCAAGTTTTCAGCCCTTCTTTAAAAAGCATAAAAACTACACAACGACCTTTAATTAATCTACTGAATTAGTATGTGCAAAAATTTTTGTCGCATTAATTAGCCTTTAATATAATATACAAATTTTTGGCAACATTGTCAATTAAGTTTAGGGGTGTGCAAAGATTTTGTAAAATTTATGGAAATAAATCGGGGGAAGTTTGTGTGGCAAATATACTCAACTGGTTAGATAACATTAGACTTGGCTATTTCAAACATATCTACGCATATTTGAGAAAAGAACGCAAGGTTGTTGAACAGGAAAATATTGAAAATTGCATAATTAAAGTAGATGAAGGCTGTTTGAAAACACCAAAAGATTACACCCGAGTTAGAAAAATAATTAAGCAATTAAACCTAACCCAAAATGAACTTAAAACCTTGTTGTGCTTTTACAATCAAATGACTTACACAAACATTACCGACTTTTTACACATAGATAGAAGGACTACTGCAAGAAGAAAATATCCACCGGCTTATAAAATGGACTTTATTTTTGCGGGGCAAAATGGAGTCTACTTCACAATCTGAGGGTTCTAATACAAAAAAAAGAAGATACAAAAAAGTATCTTCAAGAGTTTGGTTGTTCCAATTAAAACCAACCAACCTTTCAAATTTTAAACATATTCCTCGCTTTTTGTTTTATCTGGTTGACAAGTTTTTAAGTTTTTGCTAAAATTTGATACAGGTTGCATTTGTACTTATCCATGCAATATTTGGTATGTTGAACACCATCTAAAAACTATTTGTTTCACTAGTTTTGAGCGAATTTATGCAATATTTGATACAACTAGCACTATCAACATCACATTTTATTGTCGCAACATTAACTATCCAGCAATTTTTGATACAGATAGCACCATCAACATCACATTTTATTGCCATAACATCAACTATCCAGCAATTTTTGATACAGATGACACATTATAATATGCAGATATGGCGGAATGGCAGACGCACTCGGTTCAGGTCCGAGCGGAGTAACATCCATGCAGGTTCAACTCCTGTTATCTGCACCAACTATACACAACGAAAAGTCTTATTTATATCAAAATGCCAATAGGTTCGTGGAGGAATGGTATGAGTAAAATTATTTTGACTTCTAATGGAATAGATAGTAAAGAAGTATATGATTTATTTAATAGTTGTATAAATTGCAATTCAAAAGTTGCAATTATTACGACTGCAAAAGATGAGAAAGAAAAAGCCAATGGGCCAATAAAATCAAAAAGATTATTTCTTTCAATGGGGGTAAATACGGTCGATTTTATTGATATAGAATTTGATAATCCTAATGCCCTGTTAAAATATGATTTAATCTATCTTGATGGCGGAAGTCCTTTTAGACTTATGTACTGGATTAGAAAAAGCAAGAGCGAAATAATTTTCAAACAACTCATAAAAAACAACAAAATAGTTGCAGGACGCTCTGCTGGTTCGCTGGTTTTAGGAAATAATTTTTCTATTTGTAATTATTTGACACCTGAGATGAATATACAAAAAATGACCGATTTTACTGGTATGGGATTGTGTGACATAAATATTTGTCCACATTACAACAATTTCTCATCAATCTATGAAAACTGCGAAGAAAAATTGAAAAAATGTGAGCAAGACAACAATTTCACTATAACAAAACTATTTGATGGTCAGGCCATTATAATTGATAATGCAAATATTAAAAAAATTGCCGGCCCTGTCTTAGATATGTAACATTAAAGTTTCAAACCATATTTGATTTTCGCAAATTCAAAAAATCGTTTCGCAAAATCAAACAACAAAAATATCAAATGATATAATGCGTCTTCGCTCACTTGTGATGTTTTGCAAGCAAAATCCCAGTTCGGCTCATAGCATTATTAAAAGAAATCAAAAAGTATGTAAAAATCAAAATCGGTCGCAAAATCAAAATTGAGAAATCAAAAAAAAACTTTTAGCAGTGCATACACACAAAAAGACTAAATCGAAACTAACCCGTAGGGTTAAAATTTAGAGTGTTTTTGCTTTATGATAAGTTTATAATAAAAAAATCAAAACAACGAAGTGGTTTAATTAGGTATTTTTATGGTTTCCCACTATTCACAACAAAAAGTCTTATTTGGGGCATAAGAATGAAAAAATATCATTGTACGCATTGCTGTTTAAAACTTAAAATATGTCAATATAGCAGAATTGAAAAACTTTTAATTCATCTATTTTTATGTACAAAAAATCTTTGTGTTCTAAAATCCAGTAATATAAAGAAAAAGCGGTTTTGTGACCAATTTTTTTAATACATCTATCTGTATGATATATGTACCAATATTCTATCATTAACACCCCCAAAAATGCAAAAGGTTTTTAATGTTTTTAAAAAATTTGTATTTTTTACTCAAAAAGTAAATAAATTTGCCTCTTTTTGCAATTTTGATACATCTGTCATACAGATAGATGTATCAAAAGAAGGAGGAATTTATGAAAAAGAAATTTATTGCACTAAATTTAATTTTATGCTTAAGCTTTCTATGTGTTTACTTAACAGGTTGTTCTTCGCCAAGTATTACACAATTGGTGGTTGAATATACACCTGATATTCAATTCTTTATAGGAGAGAATTGGCACGATGATTTAATTAAGGGAACCGCAACCTATTCAGACGACAGCGAAAAAGATGTTGCTGCAAATTTAAAAATTGACACTTCAAACTATGACAAAAGTAAAGTTGGAAAATACGATATTTTATTTGAATATGACGACATTAAAGTAAAATATCAAGTAAATGTTGTTGAAGAAATGACACATCTAACTTCTATTAAAAAACGAATAGACCCTTGCTTCCAAAAAGCATTTAAAGTGCAAAATGGTGCTTTAGAATTTACCGCTACAGCATCCGAAAATGCTGGTGAGGGCTTATACTTAAAGCAAACACTACAATATAAACTTGAAAACAATACTTTAAAAGAGTATTATAAGATTGAATATGTTGGTGATAGCGAAGAAAATTGCGAGGTCGTATGCGAAATTCTCTATATTGGAGACTTAACTAATGGAACATTAACCCAAAAAACCCTCACAACTGATGATGAAACTCCAACATCTGAATCAATTTATTATTATGACACAAGTTCAATCGAGGGAACATGGGCTGAGTTTGAAGAAATTATTCCAGAAATAGCAGATGCATTTGGTGCTTCGATATATTTAGATGCAAGTCAATTTTTAAATTTCTATACACTATATTATCCAAACCTCACCCCAGTCAAATTAACAAAATCAACAAACACATATACAATCACACTATCAAACAACTTAACCATCACAATCGATAGCGATGGATATATCTCTGAATATTGTGGAATTGAAATTTCTAAAACAACAAACATCCCTAGTGTATTAACAACAGAAGAATAAAACTCAAAAGAACCATCTTGTGTAGATGTCTCTTTTTTTAACGATAGACAAACAAACACTTCATTAAAGTCAACTTGTTCACAATACCACCCCTTTCTTGCAGTCGATATATTTTACAATACAATTCATAATCAATGTAACGGCACTACTAAATAATACAAAATTAAAAACTTTTTTCAAAAATTGAAAGCATTGCCCTTCAAAATAAGTTTACACACTTTAAAAAGCGCTATTAAAATGCTTGTTCAAACACTATATATTTTGTTGCATTTTAAAAAAATATTTTACCATAATAACCATATCTAATGTATAGATTAGATTTTTCTAGGGGAAAACTAAAAAGAAAAATTTTGCACCGAAAAAGGCAAGTATGTAGAAACCACCGCGGATTTAGTCAAACATATTCGCCTTTTTATTTGTGCAAGATATTTATTAACTATTATTTTTGTTCGTCAAGTCCATCAAGAACGGCTTGCTCCACTGCTAATGAGTCTATTTTTGGCAAACCATCTTCTCTTTCAACTTTGTATGCTTCCTTCTTTTTATTTATTTCGTCAAGAACAGCCTTAAATACATCCAAGTCTTGTTGTTTTGTCCAATCATCCAATTCGTCATATGAAACAAAAAGATAACTATTAGCTGAAGTGAACCCCGTATGGGTCACTTCACTTTATATGGATATATATTATATCATATTTTAATGTTTTTATCAATAAAAGCACCCTTGTTAAAGCCCGTTATTCTGTAGGGCAAAAGCGTGATTTTAAATAATTTAAAAGCGGTTCTTTTTCGTTTTCAACTTCATTGTTTAAAACGGCGGAAAGAAGGAATTTTAAACCTTCGCCTATTTCTTTCCCAGAGAGCCCGAGACTCATTAAATCCTCACCGCAAACAGTTAAATCTTTCAGTGAAAAAGAAAGGTTATCCCCTTCAAGTTTTTGAATTATTTTATCAATTTCATCAAACTTTAACAATCTTTCGGGATGCAAAGGGGCTTGTCCGAAATTATCCGCACGCTGAACCAAAAGCAATTTTTTAACCATTTCAATACTACCCAATTTATAGCATAATCTTTTAACATATTTTTCGGTTGGTTGTAAATCTAAATCGTGGTATTTTACAAGTGTTAACACTTGATTTTTAGTATTGTTATCCACCTTTAGGCGGTTTAATATTCCCCGCGTTTTTTCTTCACTTAATTTGGCATGTCCATAAAAATGCCCATTCCCCTTTTCGTCCATACTAAAGGATTTTGGTTTTCCAATATCGTGAAAAAGAACCGCCAAGCGAACAATTAAATCTTCATCCGCGCCCGAAAGTGCAACGCATGTATGTTTTAATACATCGTGAATATGGTGAGGATTATGTTGCTCAAATCCCTTCATCTCCAAAAGTTCGGGAATAGCCACACCAAAAACATCCACATATTCAAGCATAATTTTGCCGGCGTTTGGCTGAACAATCGTTTTAAAAAGTTCGGAAGTTATACGCTCAACCGAAATATTCTTCAATAAACTTGAAAGATTAAAGCACGCATTTTTTGTATTTTCTTCAATTTCGTAGCCTAAAACCGCCGAAAACCTTATTGCCCGCAAAATCCGTAACGAATCTTCTTTAAACCTTGTTTCGGGGTTGCCAACGCATCTAATGATTTTATGTTGCAAATCCTCAAATCCGCCAAAACAATCCACAAAGCCAACTTTTGGGTTATAACAAATGGCATTTATGGTAAAATCTCTACGCGCCAAATCCTCTTTAACATCGCTTACAAATTTTACACTTTCAGGATGTCTATTATCCAAATAATCGCCATCCCTTCTAAAAGTTGTAACTTCAAAAGGCTGGTGGTTTATTACCACCGACACCGTTCCGTGCATTATGCCCGTTTCAAATATGGAAAAACCTTTAAAACACTTTTTGATATCCTCTGGAAATGCATCGGTTGTAAAATCTATATCGTTAGGCTTTTTACCAATCAAAAAATCTCGAACACATCCACCAACCATATAACACTGAAAACCCCGACTTTCTAGTGCGTTAAAAATAATTTCCATTTCTTTGGTTAATTCAATTTTTTTATTCACCATTTTATCTCCTTAAAAAACACATAAAATTTTAATTTAAAGTTAAAATTGATAAAATTACTATGCTTTTAGTTCGCTTTATTAACTGCAGAATTATTTTTTAAAAAACCATCGAAAGGTCTATTTTGTATACCATATCTTTCATTTTATCTTTTTCAAAACAAACCGCTTATTTAAATTGTTTAATTCGCTAGGTATCAAATCAAAAATTTCTTTTATATAACTTATTTTCACTATCATATTTTGCCATATCTTGTCTATAAAAACCATTTATGCTTAATTGCTCTTCTACCACATCTTTTAAGTTATTTGTTGCTGTATACTTAGACACAACAGCCAGCATCCCACCCTCTATCAAATACAGGTGAAACATATCTATTAACTTTTTGTGAACAATTTCATCGATAGGCATTTTTTTAAAACACTTTTTTACAACTTTAATAACTTCTAAATTTAATCCATTTGTAATTAAAAATTCCTCAAAACCTAGTGGATACATCTGCACTTGTTCCACATATCCAGTAGGGATGGTTATATTATACACCAACTATCCGTTTTTACAACCGTTTTTTTTGCAACTTTGCCCGATTATAGAACCACTTTGGGGTGGTTTTGTCCGATTGTAGAACCTATTTCGGGTGACTTTTTTGTGATTGCACAACAATTGAAGAGGCTACTTAAAAGTTATATCCGCTTATGGATACTTTTTTATTGTTTTCAATTAATTTATTAAAAAATTTTTACACCTTGACAGCACACTCTTTTTATGTTATTTTATAGAAAAAAGGAGAAGTTAGAATGGAAGAAAAGAACAACTCAACCCCACTTAGCAAACCCCAAATTTGCATAGCCTATAACAAACTTATTGGGATATTTGAACAACTAAAGGGTGTTAATATCTACGAAAATGAACAAGCATTAGAATGTGTTAAAAAAATCAAATTAATCCTTAAAGAAAATCCCGAAATTATGACCTATCAAGATACACATGGTCGAAATCTTTGTATGCACGCAGCAACACAAAAACTAGAAAATTTGGTGATATTTATGCTGGATTTTCCCGAAGTATGCACTCAACGAAATACTCAATGTGCAAATGCAGGTATGTATGCTGCAAGTAAAGGATTAGAAGAAGCGACAATTAAAGCATTGAACAACGAAATTGCAAGTACTCAGCAAACTCATAACCGGCAACTAAACATTGGTATGATTGCTGCCATGCAACAATTAGAACGAGCAACAATAAAAGCATTAGACAATAAGACCGCAAGCCTTCAAACCGACGATTACAACCGAACAATCGGGCATTACTCAGCAATGTATGAACTTAGAGACGCAACTCTTAAAGCCTTGCAAAATGATGATGCTTGTAATCTTTATGATATTTCAGGTCACACTATTTATACTCTTGCAAAAGCCCATCAACTTCCAACCCAAACAAATAAACCAACCACACTCTCTCAAATGGACAATCTAACCAAAGCCGTCGACAAACTTATTAACGCGTTAGAATCTAATGAAAAGTAGTTTGTCCATACAATCCTACACCGCCTGAAAAATACCAGCATATCGAATTTGTAACTCCATTTTTTCGAGTGAGAAAATGAACTGAAAAACTCATCAAAATTCCACACCCCAAAAAAGCGAACCCCAAAAGTTAGACAACTTTAGAAGGTTCACTTTTCTTTTTGTTAATTTATAACCTTAGTATATCATACAGCACAAACTGACGCAACTACTACTCCTTGAAAGTTGTTGCAAATTTTAACTATTTCGCACATTCAGACAAATTTAAATTAAAATGAATATATCAATGCTTTTTGTTTAGTTATATCAAATTTTAAGTTTAATCCGCCTTTTTATTAGACAATTTTGAAAGTCCTATGCTATAATTTTTTTAGGAGAAAAGTTTATGGATAAATGGATTTTAAAAAATTGTAAAGATTTAACGGGTAAAAAAGTTGTTATTACCGGTGCCACCGGCGGGCTGGGTAAAAACATTTGTATGGATTTAGCGTCATTCAATGCAACGCTAATTTTAGCCTGCCGAAATAAAGCAAAAGCCGACAATTTAAAAGCCGAAATTTTAGGAAATTATCCACAAACCACTGTGGATTTTGTACCACTTGACCTTGAAAATTTTGAAAGTGTAGAAAATGCAATTGAAGAACTAAAAAAATATAACGGGCTAGATATTTTAATAAATAATGCGGGTGTATACAATGTTCCTATAAAAAAATTAGACTCAGGGTATAACAATGTCTTTCAAACAAATTTTGTTTATCCCTATTATCTAACAAAGAAACTTTTGCCCGAACTTGAAAAATGTAAAAACTCCACTTGTGTGATTGTCGGAAGCATTGCACATAATTACTCCAAAATCGACACATCGGATATAGATTTTTCAACCCGCAAAAAACAAACCAAAATCTATGGAAATTCAAAAAGATTTTTAATGTTTTCAATGTTTGACTTGTTTAAAAATTCGTCGGTGAATCTTTCTGTAGCACACCCCGGAGTGACGCTTACAAATATGACCAATCACTACCCAAAAGCCATAAATTGGCTGGTAAAAATTGGGATAAAACTTGTATTCCCCAGCCCTAAGCATGCAATTAGAGGCATAGTACAAGGATGTTTCACCTCACCTCAAAATTATCACTGGATAACCCCAAAACTATTTAACATTTGGGGCAATCCAACAATTAAAAAACTTACAACCGCCACCGAAGATGAAATTGAAAAGATTAATGAAATATCCCACAAAATTTACTCAAAAATTGACCTTTCGCATAAAAAATAAATTCCTTTTTTACTTTTTAATTTGCACTCATAAACTTTTTTAATTTGAACCTAACTTTTGTTTTTGCCAACCTCAATTTTTATTAATATTAACCTAACAAAAAGTGAACCCCATAAGTTAACAAACCTTTGGGGTTCACTTACTTTTTGCTTATTATTCGGCGTTTAAAAAAAATCAACCTTAATTATTTTATTTGCTATTGTATTATTTTCAACCACTGCCACATCCTGTGCTTTTACAATATTAAAAGATATTTTTTATTATTTTATATTTTTAACAAATATTTTATCTCACAAATTTATTGGTGGACTTTAAAATATGTTTTGTAATTTTACAAAAACTAACATAAAAATATTTGTCGCTTTTAAACAAAAACCGCAATATTTTTTCAATTTTTGACATTTTCTAGCAAGTTGTTTTTTAGATTAAAATCCGCAATATTGATTGTTGTTAATGTTTTAAAAGTGATTTTTTTGTTAGCGTTACATTCTTTTATATCCAACCATTTAAACTCGTCGTGTTCGGTAAGTTTAATATTATTAAAATCTTTTACTGAAACTATAAAGTTGTATTGCCTACTTTTTTTACCACTTCCAGACAAATAGTCAAAAAAATCAACATATCCATCAATTTGAACAACATCCAAATTGGTTTCTTCTTTTACTTCTCGAACAACCCCTTCAAAGAGTGTTTCTCCAGACTCTAATTTTCCACTTGGAATTTCATCTATTCCACCCATAAAATCATCTTGTTTTCTTGATAAAATAAGAAATTTGTTTTCGTTTTTGATAATACCACCAACAACCAGTTTTTCAATTCCATCTTTGTTTGCCATTTCCACTAAAAATTTTTCAAATTCCATATTGTTTCCCACCTTTTATATTTTTTTATTTAAATATTTTAATGATAATTTATATCTATATATAAACTTAGTTTTTGAAACCGCCGTTTATTTATTTCGTTTTTTATAATGGATTTTGTAGATGGCCAACCCTACCACAAGCCCAATCGCCACAACAATTGAAATTATTGCTATTAATTTTTCTTCTGTTTCCCACTGCGATAAAGAAAGAGTGGAAGATTGTGAATCGGGGTGTTTTGTTTCTGAATCATCATCGGGTGAATTGGGGGAAGTAAGCGAGCCACCCGAACCCGACCCACCTTGTTCGGGAGCACTGCCACCCGCTGGACTACTATATATAATCTCGCTTTTTAACACTTCTTGACAATTGTTACACTTTTTGTATCTGTGCCCATTTTGAGTTGAAGTTGCAGGCTTATCCACAATCCAATCGCTTTCTTTATGTGCAACCTTTGGAATCTTTGTATCTTTTAATTGTATTTCGTTTGCCCCTGCACTATCTGAAAAATATTTATTACACGAACTGCATTTCCAATAATCTATATTTCCCTCTTCGGTACAACTTGGCGATTTTGCCGTTGTCTTTTGCAAATTATGGGTATGTTCGGTTGCAAAATCACTACCAATAACCGAAAAAGTTATTGAATTTTCATCCATAGCACTAACTACAATCTCTAAAT
Organism: uncultured Lachnospiraceae bacterium; assembly: GCA_964432825.1. Classification (GTDB taxonomy): domain Bacteria; phylum Bacillota; class Clostridia; order Christensenellales; family UBA1242; genus UMGS1908. Next base: position 105,171 of record CAYSOX010000002.1, on the reverse strand, counting down.
TCGTACTAATCATTTGGCTTGTGTTTGCTAAGTTTAATGCAGAATCTACCTTTGTGTCTTGTGTTCCGCCCAAAACCTCATATTGCCACCCCGAAGAATGCAAATTATCGGGGAAAGTTACATCATTATCTACCAAAAAGCATACCAAACCACTTTTTAATGCGGAAATTCCCTTAAGGTCGCCACCAAAACTATCTTTTACACCCACCTTGTTTTGATTGTCATATTTATTGGTTTCGTCATCAAACTTACGATATTCCAAATAAAGGGTTCTATTTTTGCTTGGAACATTGATTTTATAGCAAACAACCCCCGTTGGAGCATTGCTAGTGGTGACCCCAATTGTATAACTTCCCGCCCCAGTTATTTCTTGAATATTAGAAGAATCCAACCACCCCAAAGCCTCTCGTTCTTTTGCCGACAAAAATTGCGGTATTGGTGATAATGCATTCGCCATTGCAGACATATAATACACCCTTGAATTACTCTCGCTTTTATACAAGTCTTTTAAACCAAAGGTATGCCCCATTTCGTGAATAGGAGTTTTTAAGGAAGAAAACTTTACCCCGTTTTTATCGGTGCATAAACTAGAATAATTTGCTGACATTATAACATAATTTCCACTGGTGATTGCTTTCCCATTTGTATTTATTTCTACACCCGTGTATATTGATTGATAGTTCCACAAAACCGCACTCCACGAAGTCGAAAACTCGGTTGAGTATTTATAAATTATGGTTAAACTATCTATTCTTCCATCGCCATTTTTATCCAATTCAGATAAGTCATAACTTATACTGCCGTCTAGATTTGAGATTGTTGCACCATTTGAAATAGCGGTGTTTATAGCGGCTGCCCAATCTTGCTGGAGTTCGGCACGGCGAACTGCCTCATAACCGCTTGGATATCCGGTTGGATTTGAATTTTCATCATATTGACTATAATAACCTCTGGAGTTTGAAAGCGTTATTGACCCGCCCGACTTATCATACAAATAAAGGTTTTGCATTTTAACCTTGCCCGCCGAAACCTTTTCGTAATAATCTTTTACCGAATAATCTGCAAGCGAATAATTATTTTCAGTTATTTGTTTTACCGTGCAACCGCCATAATAGTCGTTTATAAATTCACTCTCTCCCGCAAACTTGCAAAAAACTATTAGGTTGGTAAAATTGAAACTTTCCGCCCTCACCTCGTCGGCAAGCGTGTCATTTTTTGTTGGGTTCAAATCAAAAGGCTTTAAACCAATTCCACCCAAAACAACAGCCAGTGCAAACATTATAAAACTCACGAAAACTAGACTTTTCCTCATTCGCCTCTCCTTATGTTCTTATTATATATTATTTATTTGTCTTTTCAAACCGAAACTTCCGCTTTTTTATTATTCTTTGTGAAATCGCCTCAAATTAACAACTTTTGCACTAAAATAAATACTTTTTAATGCAATCTTTGATTTTTTCAACCGCCGTTTTTTTAATCTGCTCAAAATCCACTTCAAAACTGCCACTTTTTATAAAGGCATTTCATTAGGTAAGTTTTAGGTTGCAAGTCCTAAAGCGATATAAACTTAAAGTGATGTTAACCCTAAAACAATGCAAACTTTATACGATGTTAACATAAAACAATGCGAACGCCATACGATGTTAACATAAAATGATGCAAACTCAAATCCCCCGATTGTTAGTTGCTTTTAACATTTTCATATGTTAGAATAAATTTGATAAATACTTTTTACGGAGAAACAAATGAAAAAGTTTAAGCAAAAACGCGCACTTTGGTATAGAGGTATGAAAACTCTTATGAAAGTTAGATATCATAAGCCCAAATTTATATATTTAGGCGAAAAGCCCACCCAAAATGCCATTATTTTGAGCAATCACGAAGGCACCGACGCACCAATGTCGCTTGAAATATATTGCGACTTCCCTATTAGGATGTGGGGGACTGCCGAAATGAATTCGGGGCTAAGAAAAATGTATGCCTACCAAACTCAAGTTTATTATCACCAGAAAAAACATTGGAATTTGCACCTCGCAAGACTATTTTGCCTACTTGCAAGCCCACTTACAAACCTTTTTTATAAAGGGCTAAAACTTATATCAACTTACACCGATGGTCGGTTTTTTAAAACCATTAAAGAAAGTTATTCCAGCATAGAAAACGGGGAAAACATTGTAATTTTCCCCGAAATTTCACCCGATGGATATTTAGAAAAATTGCAAGGGTTTTATTCGGGATTTTTAACCCTTGCCGACTATTGTTTAAAAAAGGGTAATGATATTTCAATTTTTGTATCTTACTACAACAAAACTAAAAAGACCTACACTTTTTCAAAACCTATGAAATATTCTTCGTTAGTTTCACTTTATCCAAAAAAGTCCGACCTTTTAACCTACCTATTAAATGAGTGCAACAACCTAAACCCTACTCCGCAAGAAAGTCAATCCGCTTAAATTAAAAAGACTTTTTAAACCTTCCCCGAACGAAACCCAAGCCATATAAATTAAAAAAATTTATCCCAGCCTCGCATAAAAAACTTTCCACATAAATTAAAAAACTTTTCCTCGTAATCTTTTAGTTATTTATTCCATATTAAAGTTTTTAAATATGACTTTTCAGAAGACTTTTTCCCTCGCGGGAATTCTTCTTTTGCACTATAAATTATGGTGACTGAATTGGCTTTTTCGGAAATATCGCAAACATCCGAACGGTCAATTATTTGTGTTTTTTTGAATAATACACCCGTTTTTACCACAATTTGCTCTGGAGTTATTATTAATTTTGCAAACATTATTCTTAACACCTTGACAACTATGGCTCCAACCAAAATAAGACTGACTGCCACAATTGTTGGCACATAACTTAGACTTTTGCCATCCAAATAATTAACTTTATCTTTGGTCTTTAGATAAATTATTAGAACCACCACAAAAGCCAAAATAAAAAGACTAGGCAAAAAGAATGCAAGTTCTCGGACTGCATTCTTTTTATAAACCCGCTTTTCGGTCAACTTTTCGGTATTTTTAGTTTCTTGACTATTCATACAAAATTTTCCGTCCTTTACCACATATTAATTTTGGTATCACATACTAAAAATTTTTATCCCGCATTTAATGTTTTACCTTTAGCACTATATAGTTTTAATTTGTTTTTCTTTAAAAATCACAAAATCGGTAAAGCCATTTGCTTTTAGCGTTTGAAGTTGGAAAGATAAATTTTTCTTTGCAGGAATTGCCGATACATTATATTCCGCATTTAATTTTTCTACATAACTTAACACATCGGCAAAATTGTCATCTGGGTAATATATGCAAGCGATTAACTTTTCGTCCGCAGTTAAAAGCCCCCTTTCGTTGACCAACATACAAGTAGGCTCAAATCCCAAACCAAAACCAACGGCTGGAAGAGGTTTGCCCGTCATCTTTTCAACCATATTATCATATCTTCCGCCACCGCCACAAGCACCCGAAAAGCCCTGCATATAAAACTCGTATACAGCGCCCGTGTAATAGCCCTGACCTCTTACTATTGAAACATCAAAGACCACCTTGTATTGATTGCCACTAAGTGAATTTGTGGTGGCTAGAATATTTTTTACACTTTCCACAACAGATTCTCTCACGCCCATTTGCGTTAGTGAATCTATGCCACTTTCTTGAACTTTTGCAATTTTTTGCATAAGTGCATTAACCTTTGACGCATCAAACCCACGAGAAATTAATTCTTCGGTTACACCATCAACTCCTATTTTATCTAACTTATCCAAAACTATGCAAATATCAGCCTCAACTTCTGACTCAAACCCGACACCTAAAATTATATCGCTTAAAATTCTTCTATCATTTAATTTGCAAACAAAGTCTTTGAACCCTAACGCTAAAAAGGTTTTTGCTGTAGTGTTAATTACATCGATTTCAGCATTTATGGTTGGGTCACCTAAAATATCTATATCGCATTGAATAAATTGTCGGCTTCTGCCCCTTTGTGGTCGGTCGGCACGAAATGAATAATCTATTTGAATGGTTTTAAACGGTGTTGGTAAACTATTTTGATTGTTGCTAAAAAGCCTTACCATTGGAACGGTCAAATCATATCTTAAACCTATGTCAACAATATCTTGCATAGTTAAGTTTTCTTTTGTTAAATCCAACTTTTCACCGCGTTTTAAAACTTTGAATATTAATTTTGTGTTATCTCCGCCGTCGCTTCCTAGTAAATTGTCTATATCCTCTAAAATTGGTGCAGAAATTTGCATAAATCCATATTTTTTATAAACATTTAAAATTATTCCTCGTACCTTTTCTCTAATTGCCATTTCCTTTGGCAAATAATCGTTGGTTCCCCGAACGGGGGTCAATGTTCTTTTCATATTTTCTCCTTTGTAATTACATCTACAAGTCACCTTGCGTCTATAACTACCTAAATTTCTTATTAAATTTATTAAAATTCGGTGAGTTTGTATTTAAAATCACCTTTGAGTTGATTTTTAAACTTAGTTTTTAACAATTCTTAAACTATTGTTAAAAACAACTATTACACTTCTATTGTAACATAAAATTGGACTAATACAAACCAAATTGTCCTAAGTTATCCTAACATAAATATTGGCACTGCTTTTTGCTTATGTCGGTCAAGTTTAAAGCCTTGAATTTGACCATCGGCTGAAATTTTTAGCGACACACCATATTTTGAAAGTGTTTTACTTGCCGCCAATCTTCCACCCGAAAATCCACCCGTTTCAATCATAATTATTGCACCGACTGCAACCACATCGCCATCATTGTTTATTATGGTTGCACCATCCACCGAAAGCAATTCTTGTCGCAACTTTCGGGATAATTCATAAAACTTTCTGCCGTTAATCATGTTTATAATGTTAGCCGTTTTGGTGCACCTTGGCTGAGTTATAAACTCCGCATATGGCACAGGTGGTGGAAGTTGCTCTTCGGGAACACTTGCACTAATAAGTGCCTCTAAATTTTGGTTACACTTAATTTCATAATATTTTTCAATCAATATATCAGACACATCGACATGTCGCAAAACATTTTCTTCTTGGTCTTTATCTAAGTGGACTACGCAACCGCCCGTTCGTGCAAAACTTACATCCAATGCAGATAAATACACCGCCTTACGAGTATTGTCCGCAAGTTCACTGGTTTTATCTGCTATTCTTGAAATAATTTCTTCATGCGAATATCTACTCCAAACACCGCATTTTTTTGCAAAAACCATACTTTTTTGGTGAAATAATAGAATATCCCCCGTTCGGCTAAGCGTTACTCCAACCCTACTTCCCGTACACATATTGCCCATATCAATATAATCAAAAGGCGCTGGAATATCGTGGTCACGCGCATCCGGAACTTGCAAATAGTTTAATAGATAACCGTCCGAAGATATTTTTAAACAAGTTCTCATACCGTCAGCAATCACTGCACCAAAATTCTCATTTAAAATTTTTGAAATATGCAAGTTTGGATTTATATTTTTTGGGGCTTTGATACTACAAATCAAAAAGCCGAACAATGCCCGTTGCCCCTCATATGTTCTATTGCCCCACTTGCTCATTTCGGTGACAATTTTTAAGATTGTTTCGTGCGAAGTTTCAGAAACACTTTTACAAATCGCTTTTTCTATTACATGGTTTTGCAGAACTGGGAAATATTCACTTTTACCCAAATCCCCATTATAAAGTGTTAAAAGTTCGTTTAAAATTGCTTTAACAAGATTTACTTCAAAGTTTTTGAAGGGCTGAATCCTTTTTATAACCAAACGAAATTCATCATTTCTTCTAAACTTAACCAATAAACTTCCGCCCGAACCCAATGCAACCAAAGCATCACGAGGAGTTGATGGCTCTTCACCAACAATTTCCGACCCCGTGAAAATACTTAATACATTGGTTTTTAAAAACTCTATAAACTCTAATTTTTCCATAATTTTCCCCCATTAATTACCCCGATTTTAGAGACTTAACCAACTACGGCATTTTCTTTAATGTTTTAAAATAAATTCGTTTTGCCTTTTTGATATTTATATCTGTAACCACGGTGGCGTTTGGCGAATTTGCAAAAAAGTCAAACTTCATAATACCCTCGTGGTTTTTACCCTCTTTTTTTATACACGAAAAGGCTTCTTCCGTTTTAAAAATTTGAGGGTATGCCACATACATACATGCACAAAGGTCGTGCGTTGCCACACCATTTTTAACATGGCGGTCGTGATAACTTCTAAAAATTTGCTCAAAACACCTTCCCGTGTTGTTTGCAATTTTGGTTTTATATACCTCTTCGTATGTTAAATAAGCGTTATGCCCCATATTGCTTGGAACAATATCAATTTTTATACCCGATTGCAATATCAATTTAACAGCCTCATCATCGTATGCAATATTAAAACTGGTGTATGGAAATTGCCCGTTATCCAACTTTTCAATCAAGCCACCGCTTATTACTATCCTTTCAATTTTTGAAATTATTTCAGGATTACTCTCAATTGCTCGTGCAATGTTTGAAAGTGGCCCTAGCCCTATAATAGTTATCTTTTCCGCCGAATTAGACAAAGTTTTAACAATTAACTCTTCGGCAGACTCAACTTGAGGCTTTATTTCAAGGGTTGGGAACTCAAACTCTCCCATTCCCGTTTTTCCATGAACATTCAAGATAAAGTTGTTTGGCTTAAACTTTTTTCCAACACCTTTTGCAACCAAAATATCCCTTTTATTTATATATTGCAAAATATTAAGTGTGTTGCAAGTTACATTTTCTACACTAGTATTTCCACTACCACAAGTTATAAGGCGAATGTCAAGTTGCTTAAAATAACATGCCTCTGCAATTGCAACAGCATCATCGGTACCCGTATCAACATCAATAATTACTGGAATTTTTGTCATTCTATTCACCACCTAATATATACATTTAGTTTAATATAACTTAATTAAAAAGTAAAGTGCAAAACACAAAATTTATTGACAAAATTTGCAAAATTGTTTAAACTCAATTAATAATTGGCAGATAGGTGAATTTTTCCGACCTCAAATTTAATTAAAATTTACAATTTGCTTAAAAATTATTTCAAATTAGACTGCCAAACAAAAAAAATGGAAGAGTTATGGAAAGAATCCCTTTAAAAAATGTAAACATTGTGGTAGGCTTAAAACTTTCTCAAAAGTTTTATTTTGCCGTCACACCAACAAACCTTGTAATTTTAAACCTCACAAAACTGACAAGTGGACAATTTAACTACTTTTTTGCCCATCCGGAATTTAATTTTGTTCGAGAAAACTGTAAAACCCTAGAAACAACTGAGGAAATTGCGGTATTTTTTAAAAACTTAAGGCGGTTTGAGGTGTCTCCCGAAAAATTGTCGCACGACCTATCTTTTGCGGTTCGAGGAAGAGGCGGAAAACCCGAAGACTTTTGCCCAAGTCTATTTATTGACTTTGACACCTCCACCCTTTATTATTCAGACGAAGCCCTTGCCAAACATCAAAGTTATCTTCCAAAAGGTTTTAAAATAAAAAGGACCAACTTTTTAGAGTTAATCCCCAAAAAATACCAATTTTGGAAGATGGTTTAAAAACCATATCTACAATACACAACAAACTATTGTATCAAATTTTTTTATTTAAAAAATGTTTTATGTTGTACAAAACCAAATTATAGGAAAAAGCATCGGTAGATTTGTTTAGATTTTGAAAATAAAAATCCAAAAACCGGTTTCCAACTAGGTAGCCCTGCCAGTGTTCTGTTTCGGGATTTTAACCCCAAAGATGGATATTGTCAAAAATAACCTCTGCCACCCGTCCGATTTAGCCCCATGCGGAACAAACTATAAAATATCCCCGCCAAAAATTGGCAGGGATATTTTAGTTACTGAATGGCTTTTACCATATTGTCCCAAGTGCCTGGGAAGAATTGGAATACAATTATTGCTGCAATAATTATATAAAATACCAATCTGATAAGCAATGGTTGACGGCTGGTAACTTGCAAGCAAACAACTAGTGTTAAAACAAGTGGTGCATAATACATCGCAATGTTTAAAACCTTTAAAACTGAGCCTTCTGGAATAAATGGCCAATTTGCTTGAATCAACATAACTAAAAACAATACAATCGTTAAAAATGCTATTGTTTCAGCAAAAATTCCCAAAATATCGGCAAGTCCGTTGCCTCTTACCTTATCTCTATTTGACATAACAAACTCCTTTTTGCTTTTATGCTTTTATTATACTTACATTTTTCGCAATTTGCAAATATTTACGCCACCATTTCTCAAATTTTTGAAGGTTTTTAGCATTTTGTTAAAAAATTGTTAAATTTTAGCCCGCAAAGTAATATTTTGAATCAAACTATTTACTTTTTTATTTTTATATGTTAATATTAATAATGACTTTATATTTTCAATAGAGGGAAAAATGAAAAAACGAACGAGAAAATTTTGGTCAACGGTGCTGACCGTCGTTTTGGTGGCGGTGGGGTGTCTTGGCGGATATATGATAGGTAGTAAAATTTCGGATACTTACTTTGTTGTAGATAAATATGCAGGGCTTTCGGGTGATGACTTTAAGGATGATATTACACTTTTAGGTTGGGAAAAGAAAACTCCCGACCAGTTAACTCCTGCCGAAGTTTTTCAAGTTTGCGAACACGTTTTAGAAGAAACTCGTCGATATAAAATAACTGGTTACACCGACCTTAAAACCAGTATTGGTGTTTCACAAGGTATGAGCACCCTAGACCAACGAATTGAGGATGATTTTAGGTTTAGTTTTGTAACTTATTCAAAATTTGTGAAAGTGGCAAGGGTTTGCGACTACCAACTATACGGCGACCTAATTATTTATGAAGGCGAGCCACATTCAGATGCACTAGACGATGTAACATGGTCAGACAAACACGAGGACTACACTTGGGAAAGTTATAACGAAACATTTGGCAAATATGCAAACACCAATTGTAGTTATTATGTTGGAAATGCCACAACTATCTCAAGCGAATTTTTAGGGAAAGAAAATGGACAATACACCTTTAAACTTGTTTTGGACCCAATAAAATCAACCATTTGCTACGCAAAACAAATTGGCACCAATATGGGAATAAACCCTAGTAGCGTAAACTTTGGTTTAATTTCGGTAACTTTTACCATTGATAGCGACTGGCACTTTATTAAACAGGTTAAGCGCGAAGAATACTCTTTGCCTTATATGGGCGTAACCGTTAGTTGTACGGGTGATATTGAAACCAATTTTAATTATAATGTTTAATTTTTAGGGGGAAAAATTAATGAAACTTAAGCGAACGATTTTTAATATTTGTTTAATGATTTTAGCATTTTTTGCAACGGGTGCTATAGTGGTTTACAATAATTACTACCATTTTGAAATTGAAACCGAAAATAATATAAATTCTAATCAAAATCAACCAACCGCAACCGAAAGTGAAGAGAGCAAGTTTTTAAACAACCTCCTTTCAACCGTTATGACTGCCGAAAATCTATCTGGCACGGTGCTGATAAACGGCGACGGAAACACTTCAGTGGAAGGCAAAATTTATTATAATAGCACATCTACAAATTCTTTATACACAAAGTTAGATGGCGTTTATAAAGACAATTCCATAAATCTTACCGCGGGTATGGTTAATGACAAATTATATGTTGACTTTTTAGGTGCAAAGTTTGCGGTAAACACTCAAAACGCACTTAATGCTGTTCTAGAACTTATTGGCGGAACAACTTCGGGCGATTTTAGTTCGGTATTAAACCTAGACACACTAAAAGAACTTTTAGAAGATATGACCATCACAAAAAATGAGAACGGTGGCAAAACAATAAAAATAACCATTCCAGATTTTACCACACTTACCATAATTGCAAATGCAAAAGACTTCCCTACAATTATAAAAACGGGTGTTGTAACACTTGGAAGCGAAAGAATTTCTCTTACAATTTTATTAGACCAAACCGCATCTACAATTCCTAGCATTTCAACAAAGCAATATACCGAATTTTTAATTGACGAAACTACCACCGAAATTATAACAACTTTTATGAACATTGTCCAAACTGGTGGAGTCAAGTTAACTGGTGGGCTTTCCGTTAATAACTCTAGTGTTGCAAGCATTTCCGCAATAATAGATTCTAATCTTAATGTGAAACTTTCAATTCTTTCCGATATTGCAACTGCCGACTTCTACTATTATAAAGGAAATTTTTATCTAGAAAGTTTGGGTTCTAAAATTAAGGTGGATGCAAAGGGTGTATCTCAATATTTTTCTAGCGTTTTTGGTGCAAATACTACTACTTCCACCCCGAAAATTACCATGCTTAATTCTACGACTTTTGAAGTTTTGAACAATAAAATTGCAATCAGTGCAACCAACGGAAACATTGTCGACCTTTCAATAACGGGCAAAAATTATGAACTTAGTTTAAACCTTGTAGGCGAAAAATGTTCTTTTAACTTTACCGACACAGGCTTTTCATCTATTAGTTTTAATTCAATTTGTAATTTGACACAAAACCTTCAAACTCATCTTGGGGCTTCAGAATTTGACCTAATATTTAATGGCTCGATTGGAAATTATGATAGTACCATTTATGGTTATGCAAAATTGGACAACCTAAACTCGCTTGATAAACTTACAATAAACGCCTTTGTTGGGTCAAACCATTTTGCAATTTATTATCAAAATGGTTGGTATTATTTAAACACCGGCAGTGCAAAGGTGAAATACTCCGCCGACGCGTTGGATGGATTATTAAGTTATCTATCAAGCAATTTGAACCTTTCTGCAATTGAAATGCAAGATATTGCCGAACTTTTGGAAGAACTTCAATTGAAAGTTTTGTTAAAAAGCGGAACACGAATCACCTTCCAAACAACTTACGGAAATTTAACAACCGATGTTTACGACGAAAATATTGATATCACCACAAAAGGATTAAATATTAGTGGAACAAACATTTCGGGCAAAATACAACTCACTCCAAACAGCAATTATTATTCTAAATATTTAACCCAAATAGTTCCCGATAGTTATAATGACCTTTCTTCTACCACAAACCTTGTAAAAGCCATAGAAAACTCACTAAAAAGCAACTCTTCACTTAGCGGAAAAATGACACTTTCACTCGGCAAAATTTTAGGCTTTAACACCAACATAACCATTGTTGACTTAGATGTAAAAATCCGTTCGGTGTATAAATCTGGAAAGTTTGGAATTGAAATAGTTTTAGAAAACCTTCCAACCAACTCACTTCTAACCAACTACTCAAGCATTTTTTACTCTAACCACAAAGTAACCCTTCAATTTGTTGGAAGTCAAATGCGAATTTATAGAACTATTTACGGAAGAACCACCAAAAAAACCTTTGTTGAAACATCAAAAGTTATAAATCTCAGTGATTTTTCAACCGATACTATAAAAGATATTTTTGGAATCAAAAGTTCTATCGTTAAAAAGTTTAATTCGGCATCAAGTGGCGAAAGTTTAAACATAAACACAAGTGCAATTATTCGTGGAATTTCCGCTACAGATAACTCTTTGGGTGTAAGTTTAACCTCGGCACTAAATTCCCTAAATATCACCAAATTTGATGCAAAAATTAGCCATTCTGGTGGAAAAGTTAAATCCATAAGTTTGAACATAAAACTGAAAAATGCGATAGGAATAAAATTGACCTTAAATTAATGGTCAATTAAAATCTGGGAACAAATCAATTTGTAATAAATTAATTAAAGACTGAAAATTTGCAAATTTTTTAAGGCTCTTAAGGAACCATAGATTTGCAAATTTTTCTTTTTTTAAAGCAGTTGAAAAAACCGTAAATTTTACCAATCGTTTTTTATTGCAATTAATGAACTGAAAATTTGCAAATCGCTTTTTATAACAATCAAAAATCTGCAAATTATATTTTAAGATACTTAAAAAAGATAATCTTCTGCCTATCATATTTTATGGCGCTTAAAAAATATTCTTCTGCCTATCATACTTTATGGCAATTATTATTTATGCCAATTAAAACCTCAAATTAGACCGCTATACTTTAATGCAATTACCAAACCACAAAAATGCAAATTATTATTTTCAGGCAATTACAAAACATAAATATACCGAATTTACTTTAACTTAGTTTTTTAATTAAAAATGTACTCCATTAAAATGTATGACCCACCATACATTTGACTTTCTCCAACCCTTTTAAATCCTACCCTTTCATAGGTTTTTTGTGCGGGAATATTTTTTGTGGCAACCGAAAGATGCACAGCTGTTACACCCTCTTCCAAAAATCCTTCCAAAAGTCTATTGACCATCTTTTTCGCCAAGCCCTTTCTTTGATGAACGGGAGCAACCACAACCCTTGCAATTTCCTTGATTATACCTGTTTTTGCCTTAAAGCACTCCATTCCATCCATTTCATTTGGAGAAACAACACTAACAGCACCTAAAATCTCTCCACCATCCACCAAACAATATAAATTTCCAAGACTTATGTCGTGTTCGGCATCGTCAACTGTTGGATAAAATTCATTCCAAGTACAAAAATCTCGCCCCTTTACCATATCATACATATTTACAATTATATTCTTTTCTTCTTCTTTAACTTTTCTAAAATCCATCTTTTACTTCCTTTACTTAAAAAGTATAACACACGGCCTTCATTTTTTCAAAACAAAATGTTGAATTTAAAAAATATTGTGGCGGGTTAAAAACTTCTTAAGTTTTTCGGTAGAAATTTTTAACATCATAAATAAATTGCAATCCTTAATACTTTCCAATAAAAACTCACAAATATGTCAAATTTTAGCATAATAGTTGCACAATATTAAGTTTTATGTTGCACCATACTCTATTTATAAGTTCTTCAACAATAATAGTTGTACAATATTAAGTTTTATGGTATAATAAATGTGTAAAAATTTTTAAGGAGAAATTATGACACGATTTTACAAATATGATTCAACTTATATGACAGATAACCTTCATATAGCACTAATTGCAAAACAACTGGAATGCACAAGACACAAACCCGCTAATTTGCAGGATCTTATTCACCCAGTTTATACAATAACTTCTGAAAACGACCAAATAGGAATTGTTCATTATAACTCCCAAACCGGAGAATGGATACGCATTAGCAATGGTCGTTGCTACCCTATTTCAAGCCGTAAAACCAACGGACAAGATGTAATTATTGATGGCTCAATTACAAATTTTTTTGAATTTAAATGGCGCGATGAATTTATAAAATATGTATATGAAAATAATCCTGATGACGGATTATTTATACACAAAAGCCAAATAATTGAACTAGAACACTTGTTTCAAAAACTTTTCGAGGATGAACGCGCTGTGGAAAATACAGAAGAATTAATGATTCCTTGTGATTGTTTACGAAAAAATCCCGCCCCAAGTAAAAATATTGGTGAAGGGACTAAAACTGACACAAGTGAAATTTCTAGCGAAAATGCCCCATACAAGGATGATAGTGAAGACGCTAAAAACGGCTCAAGTGAAGAATCTGGAGACGAAGACGAACGCCAATAATAAAATTTTAACTTACAAACATAAAAAATTATTTAATAAGGTGAGTTTCAGTTTAAAACTTAGCCTTATTTTTTTCATCTAATATTTGTAATAAAAAATTTTTGCAACCAGTATTTTATTGACAACTTACTTTTATGGTGCTAAAATACATATTAGTTAATGACGCGATAAATTAATTAAAGGAGAAAAAAATGATTTATTGTAGAAATTGCGGTGAAGAACTTTTAGAAGGCACAAAATTTTGTCCACATTGTGGAAAGGAGATTGAAAACGGCACCACACCTACAGCCGATTCCCAAAACCTAAACCCCGACGATGCAATTACACAAAACAACGACAATGCCAATACTAATACCAATGCCACCACTTCAGCAATTCCCGACCAAAAAACCGGCAGTATAAAAACGGCTTTTGGATTTATGATTTTTTCTATTGTTGCGTGCACTTTACTTGGTATATATTATTTTTGCTTTGGCTTTATATTTGATGCCATTTCCGAACTAGTTTCTCTTTTTTGGCTAATACCAATGACTCTTCATATAAACTCAAAAAAATCAACAAAACAATTATCTACTGGGTTTAAAGTTTGTGTATTATTATTTGGCAATGTTATAAGCGGAATAGTTCTGCTTTGCCAAGAGAAGTAAAAAAACTCCGTCAATCATCCAATCAATGGTTGACGGCTTTTTATTTGAGAAATAAATTTAGCTTGAGTAACAATTCATAATTAAAAAATAAAAGCGTTATTACCTAATAACGCTTTTTTAAAATGCAAAGAAGTTTTTAAAATCCTAAGTTTTTCAATAAAAAATGTTAATTTAAAATTGTCGCTATATGCAATAAATTAAATACAACTCACCAGTTTTTATAAACTCGATTTAAATTGCAACGAATTGAAATAACTTTGTATTAAAATCATTAAACAAAAAGCCTTAAACTTTTATGTTTATGGCTAATGAATTTTTGATATGTTACCCTTTTAGTGATATGCGACCTTTCCCTTTTTGTTGATATGCCACCGTTTTAGTAGTATACCACCTTTTAGTGCTATGCTACCTTTTTCCCTTTTTTGTTGATATGCCACCCTTTAGTGGTATGCCACCTTTTTCCTTTTTTGTTGGTATGCGACTTAGTAGTATACCACATTTAGTGCTATGCAACCTTTTTAGTTTTATCATAACCATAAATTATTGTTTAATTTATTAATAATTTAATAGTTTTAGGGCGTTATTTTCATATAGTGTTACACTTTAAGTATACCAAAAATTTGCATTACCTTCAAAATAAATTTTGTAGATTTTTGTAATTAAACTTCAATTTGTGTTAAAATAACCAAAATTTTAAAAGTTGCTAGTTTGTTCGCAATTTTATTTGGCTGTTTATTTTGAATTGATTTATAATAAACATAATGGAGTCAATTTTTGACTGAAAATTAAAGAGGGGTACAATATGAAAAAAGCATTTGATAATGAACTTTATGTAAAATTGCAAACAGAAAACATTTTAAAACGAATAGAAATGTTTGAGAACAAGTTATATTTGGAAATGGGAGGCAAACTTTTTGACGATTTGCACGCAAGTCGAATTCTTCCGGGATTTGAAAGTGATATAAAAACGAAACTTTTGATATCACTAAAAGAGAAACTCGAAATTATTATTTGCATTAACGCTAGTGACATTGAAAAGAACCGCATTCGTGCCGATTCGGGACTAAGTTACGAAAACGAAGTTTTGAGGCTTATAGATAACTTTCGCGACCTTGGATTAACCGTCTCTAACATTGTAATAACCCTATTTAAGGGGCAACCTAGCGCCGAAAAATTTGCAAACAAACTCACCCTTAATGGCGAAAAGGTATATTTTCATACCTACACCAAAGGCTATCCAAACGACACAGAAACCATTGTTTCGGATGAGGGGTATGGCAAAAATCCATATATTGAAACCACTCGTCCGCTGGTGGTAGTCACCGCCCCAGGCCCTAATAGTGGGAAACTTGCAACATGCTTATCTCAACTATATCACGAATATAAACGCGGTGTAAATGCAGGTTATGCAAAGTTTGAGACTTTTCCCGTTTGGAACCTTCCATTGAAGCACCCTGTAAATATTGCATATGAAGCCGCAACTGCCGATATTAAAGACATAAATATGATTGACTTTTATCATCTAAACGCATATGGCGAAAGTGCTGTAAACTACAATAGAGACCTAGAAGTTTTTCCTGTTGTTAAAAACATATTGAAAAAGATAACCGGCAAAGAAATTTACAACTCCCCTACCGATATGGGTGTTAACAAAATTGGCTTTGCAATAACGGATGATGCCGAAGTTTGCAATGCATCAAAGAAAGAAATCGTTCGACGCTATTATTCTTACCTTGTGGCATACAAAAAGGGTCAAACACCAAAAGAAACTGTGGATAAAGTCAAGTTTTTGATGAACGAGCTTGAGGTCCGTGACGACATTTTGCCTTGCATAGACTATTCACGACAAATATATAACGAAAGCGGTTTTAACTGTATGGCAATTGAATTAGATAACAATGATTTAGTTTATGGCAAAAATAAAGACCTTTTATCCGCCCCTGCATCCACCCTTTTAAACGCCCTAAAAAGACTTGCAAAAATTGAAGACGACATAGAATTGTTGTCCGACACCGTTTTGAAACCAATTTTAGAATTGAAGCAGACTGGCTTAAAACAAAAACATTCTAGGCTTACAATTTCCGACTGTTTAATAGCCCTTTCCATTTCGTCGGTAACCAACCCGCTTGCAAAAAAATGCCTTTCAAAATTAAGTTGTCTTAGGGGGTTAGATGCTCATAGCACTTACATTTTGCCACCCGATGAAGAGCGAACACTAAAACAACTTGGAATAAATATAACCGCCGAACCTAACTTTATAAATAACAATCTGCTTGTGTAAATTTTTAAAAAACTCGTTTTTGTATTAATTAAAAAAATTTTAAGTTCTTAAAAAATAAAGTGAACCCCAAAAGTTAGATAACTTTAAGAGGTTCACTTTTTTTGTAAATTTTTGGTAAATCCTTTCATTTTTAAATAAATCGTGTAGGGGGGGGGGGGGTTGGTTTGCATTTGGTAGGTTTTTAACAAATTTTCAACGATTTCTATTATTTTTTTTCAGGTTTTGGACTTAAAAAAGAATAATAAGTGCATTCTATATTTGCATTAAATAATTTTCGTTTTTTGTCGGCTGTCCTATTAAAATATTTTTCAAGATTTTTATTATCGGTTAAAACATAACTATTCCAATTTGGTAATTTTTGCACCATTTTGCCAAACTCGGCATACAATTCACCAACACTTTCTTTATCTCCAATTCGGTCACCATATGGCGGGTTTGAAACCAACACACCATATTCTTCGGTTGACGAAAAATCTTTCATATCCTTTACTTCAAAATTTATATACTGCTCCACACCTGCATTTTTTGCATGCTGGCGTGCAAGTTCGACCGCCTCGGGATTTATATCTGAAGCATAAATTTTAGGCGAAAAGCCTTTAATTTCCTTACTTTCGGCTTCCTCAATGCATTCATCTAAAATTTTTTGGTCAAACCCTACAAAATTCTCAAAGGCAAAATGCCTGTTTTTATTTGGCGCAATATTTAACGCGTATAAACACGCTTCAATTGGGAGTGTTCCGCTTCCGCAAAATGGGTCGGCAAAAACCTTGGATTTGTTATAATAAGTTAACATAATCAAGCCTGCACCCATAGTTTCTTTAAGTGGTGCAATGTAATTTTTTAGTCGGTAACCGCGTTTATGCAAGCCATCACCCGAAGTGTCTAGCGAAATGGTAACAATATCATTCACAATGTTAAACACTACACAAACCACTTCGCCCGTTTCATACAAAAATTCATTATACACTCTAGAAAGTCTTTGCATTATGCTTTTTTTGATAATCCCGCCTGATGTTTTAATTGCACCCAATTTACTTTTAACGCAATTACCATCCATTCGAACCTTTGCATCTTTTTTGATATATTTCTCAAACGGAATTTTTGCCGTTTGGTCAAACAACTCATCAAATGTTAGTGCTTTAAACTCAGCAAGTTTCAGCAAAACGCGGTCGCCTGCCCGCAAATTGACATTCAGCCTTGCCACATCCTTCAAACTTCCCGACACATGTACTTTTCCGTCGATTGCTTTTGGGTTTTCATAGCCCAATTTCTCCAATTCCCTTTTTACAACCGCCTCTAAGCCAAATGCCGAAGTAACTAATATTTCCATAATTCCCCCAAAAATAAACCCGTGAAAACCACGGGAACTTTGTATTGTTTTTTTTATTTATCTTTTTAATTATCAATTTGTTGAATTTTAATATATAAAAAATTTTTTATATATTCAATTTTAAAGTTTAACTTATTGTATTTTAAAAGTTATAAACAACCAAAACTTGAGTGTTGGGTTATTTTTGCTAAAACCTGCAAAAACTTTGTTGAAACCAACTAATTTGTGGTACTTTTTTTAACTCTCCAATAACACAGATTCCTTGCTTTAGATTTTTATAAGTTAATTGTGCAGAAATCGCTGTTTTACTAGTTTATAGCGTTTCCTAATTCGTCGGCTGTATAAACTGCTTTACAGTTTTTAGCTAAGGCATACTAAACTTTATTTAAATAGGCTAGTTTGTGGTGCTTTTTTTAAATTCATCCACCACGCTATCCGCAAAAGCAAAAGTAGAATTGCTATTATTTTTTATGTATACATATTTAGCCTTGTTTTCCATAGTTAAAAGTTCCCAATCGGCAACATTTTCTATCAATTGCTCATTAACTTGCTTTGCCTTTTCAATATATTGCTCTAATTGAGCGGTGTCAATCTGCTCTTCCTCGCCATAAACTTTATCCAAAAAGCCGAACTTTTCGGTATCATTTTTCAACAAGTTTAACTGCTCAATTCGTTTATTTAAGTCTTCAGTTGCAGTTGCAAGTTGGCTTTTTAAAAGCTTCCCAATTTTTTCAGATTCTAATTTTATAAATTCCTCAACAGAAAGTTCTTTAATTTCAGTATAACGCTCTAATGATTCTTTAAATGTTTGGTCACACTCATTCATCTGCGCAACAACCAGTGGTTTAACCTCTTCGGTGCAACTTTTTGCAAGTTGACGCCAATAACGAAGCCTATGGGTTGCAAGTTCCAGTCTTAATGCCCACTCGTATTTCAATTTATCTAGCATAGAATTTAGTTCGGTATCACCAACAATCAACCCCTCATTTGCTTTTAAACAGTCATTAATTAATTCCATAATTCTCCTCTTGATAAATTACCCGTTAATTATACCATATTTGAAAATTATTGTCAAACCACTTGTTGCATATTATATAGACTTGAAAAATGCGAAAAATAAAATACCGTCTTTTATTTTAAAAATATAAACCAACCCAAAACCCACTTCCTTAATATGAAACAAAAATCAAATTTTCCACTTTTTTTCATTAACACATTTGAAACTTAAAAGGTTCTTCAAAAAATCTCACCAAACTAGCCTCTTTTAAAACATTTATATAAAGTTTTGTTTCGTTAATAAAAAGTTCTTTTTTTTACCTTTAAACTACTTTTTGTTAAAAAATAGCACCACAATCTAAATTGATTAAAGTGCTAAAATTTATAAAGTTATAAACTGGTTGCTATCTCCAAATTTCGGTTTTGAACCATTTTTCTTGAAACTCTACCAATGCATTTATTTGGTCGTCGGTGTAATTTCTGCCATCTGCCATTACCACCAATTTGTCGTCGTCGTCATCAAGTCGGTGAACAACGGCTATCACCCGACCTTCAAATGTGTCTAACGGAGTGTGTTCGCCCAAAATATAAGCGTCCAACTCTTCCCCATCTCCCGAAACAGTTTCTGGGATATACCCATAATTTACCGGATATATAAACCCATGATTTGGATGTTTAGAACCCAACGGCCTATCCATTTTTACCATTACCATTTTTCCAATATATTCTTTTGCATCCATTTTAATTCTCCTTTGTTTCATTTTTGCCTCCCCTTAAACGACTAGACGAAACACTAAAAATATTGTGATGTGTCACTAAAATCATAAAAGTGAGGCACTAAAAATTTCTCGCCAATACCTAAACCTCATTAAAAAGTTTACATTGTTGACCTTTTTAGATTATCTTATTTCCTGCTAACCCAAACAGAAAATTCTCTAATTAAGGTTATTTTTAACAATTATAAATTGCTTAATCAATTTTTAACTTTACGAATTTTTGTTAAAAGCCTATTATTTTTCTAGATTTTCCATACTTGACTCTGGCAAAGCTGTACCCACCGCATCCGGCTTTTTAAGACTTGCACCTTGTGGAACATCCTCAAGTTTTTGGCGGACATACTCGCCCAAAACCTCGTCTTTTTGTCGTTCAAAATTTATAAGTCGGTTCCTTTGCTCAATAGTTAGTCCCTCGGCAATGCCAATTATATCTTGCAAACCAACCTTGCAATCCGCATTTGCAAATCTATAATATAACAAAATATTGTCAGACCTTTTGGAAATTTGCGAAATATATTCCTCCTTTGTTCCGTTGTTTTTTATGTAATTAATAACCTTAATTTCATTTTCAAGGAGATGTGTTGCCTGCTTTCTCCACATAGCATATTTAATTTTTCTGATTCTTTTTTCAATTTTTTCTTCTAAAATCATAATTTTATCTCCTTTTTTAATTACTTTCTATCTTTGCATTATACCACCACAAAGTAAATTTTCAACTAAAATTTTATTAAAATTATGATTTTTTTTGAGATTTTTTGGCTAAACTACAAAATTTATTTTATAAAACTTTTAAGCTTTTAATAATTGAACTACAAATATATAAGGTGTTTATTTGTTACTTAGCTTTTCAGTTTAATGGTATAGTTTATATTTACTGAAAGACTAATGATTTATGCGTAACTTAATATCTATTGCCCAACTTTTCTGTTTAATGATAAAATTTTAACAAAAAATCAAATCTTATAAAATATAATTATCTTATAAGATTTGACTTGACTTAACCATTATATACATTAATTATCTTTTTAGCGCGTTTAACTGGAACCGGCGAACAAAAGCTTGAAACATTTTCATCTATCCTTAAAACCTCACCTTTTACCCGCAGATTACTTTCGCCAACCGGAACTATCACAATTTCACCCGCCTTCAGCCCTTTAATTTCGGTTAAATACCAGAACCATTTATCTTTAAAAATTCCCTCTAATATTTTAACCTTTGCAAAGTTATTTACCGAGGAATTTCCGAGACTTCCGCCCGCTAGTGAATGAATCATTTTTTTACTCCTAAATATTTATTCATTTTTTACAACTAAATACCTATTCGTTTTTTACACCTAAATACCTATTCGTTTTTACATCTAAATACCTATTCGTTTTTTACACCTATGTATGTATTCTTTTTTCCACCAAACTAACCTGTGCATTATTTTTGCCTAAATAACCTATGCATTTTACCTAAATGCCTATTCATTTTTACTTTTTACAAGCCGATTTTTGTGGGTTTACAACGAGTTTATGGCTTACACAAACTCAATTTCTGCAACGGCAAGTTTTGCATATCTTAATTTTTCCACGCGTTTTTTATGCCTTTCCATAAAGAAAATATCAACCGCTTCCCACACAAATACCCATGCAATAATGTCCACAATTTCATACACCGTCGCACCAAGGTCCAAGGCATTTGCAATAATAACTCCCGCCAAAAACAATATCCCTACCGCCATAAAAATAATTGCACTTAGCAAATTTCTTCTTAGTTCGGTGTTGATACTTGCAATTTTTTCTACAAATGTACGCCTGATTGTCTTTTTTATTCGATTTTTTGCTTCATCGGTTTTATTGGTTGCAGATATTCTTAAAATCAATTCTTGTGAAGCCGGAATGGTCTTTGAATACTCATCAATATATTCCACCATTTGCGGATTTAATAATTTAAAGTTTTTAGGACTATATGGCGAATAAAAATCATCCAAATCATCCACCGTAATATCCACAATTGCACGACCGTCGGAGGTTTCTTCAACCTCTTCGGCTAATTCTACATCTTTTTTTAACTCTTTAATTCTTTGATTTAATTTCTTCATAAACCAACCTACTCGGATTTTTTCGAAGCATTGGCTCCATCTTTTTTAGTTGTTGCTATTTTTTTATCTTGACCATTGTCGTCCAAATTTTTATCCAAATTTTTCTCTTTGATTTCGACAACCCGTTCTTCTGGCTCTTCTTTTTCGCCATCTTGACTAGTCTCACCGAAAGCATTTAAACCATCTGCATTGATGGGCATAGGGGTATTTTTTTCTTTAATAGTTTCAACCAATTCCAAACTGGTCACAAACGCTTCAACAATAAACGCCCCAACCAATACCGCGCCTACAATATCTGTAAACCAGTGAACGCCAGAAAGCAATCTGGAAATTGTGGCAACCAGTGCGAACACGACACCTAAAACAAAAGATGCCGGCTTTAACCATTCACACTTTGTTAAATAACTAATTTCAATTCCTGCCGTTATAAATGAGACAATAGCAAGCATTGTGTGGGTAGACGGAAAACTTGGCTCAATTTCACCATCAACCAAAATTGGTCGGTAATTGATTGGGAAAAGTTCAAAAATTATAAAAATCACAATCATCAACACATAACATCCCGCAAGGCAAATAAGTGAATAATCAACCTTTTTAAACGAACGATATTTGATTAATTGCACCAACCCCACCACCGCGTAAGCCAGCATCAACGCAAGTGCTAAAATAAATAAAACATCCGAAACAATTTCTAATGAATGAAATCTGAAGGCGTTGAAAATGTTTTGGTTTAATGTACTAAAACCGACTTCAACGCCACTAAAACCCGCAACTCCTACATCAATTGTCTTTACCATAACGATAAACGCAACCAACAATAAAAAAATAGTGGAAGTTACGGCAATATTAATATAATCCCTCTTTTGCATATCTTTCTCCTAAGTTTTATATATTAATATATTACCACAAATTTCCACCATTTTACAACTAGTTTTACGCTTAAAGACTCACCAAATTAAACCTTTAAGCATATTTTGTATTTTGAAAGGCTAATCAGTACTAAATTTAACCTTTACTTTAACCAAATTGCTCGACTTTGCTTTTTGGTTATTTTTACTAAAGCATACTCGCCATCATCTATTCCGCTAAACCTTTTCAAAAGCAACGGATTTTCATCTAGCAATTGTTGTTTTAACTTTTTATCTTCCTCAATTTGAGAAACACCCGTCACCCTAACCCAATTCCTTGCATTAGGCTTTAATGCCACTATTTAAATTTGTGGTCTTTCTACAATTTGATTATACACATCTTTTGATTTTGCCGTTGTAATAAATAACTCGTCATTTATTTCCACTATTGCACCACAAAACCTTGTTACAGGATTTATTTCATTTAATGCGGAAACAAAAAAAGACGTTACATTCCTTTATAAATTCAAACTCTTTACTCATTAAAATCCTTAAAAAATAGTTTACTTAAACTCGTTGTACTTTTTGTTGGAGCCTTTGGCTTTGTCTAATGGATATTTTTTAGCGTTTTTATCCATTTTATCAAACAAAATTGTGGTCAGGTCAATTTTGCAAGTTTCGGCAAAACGCAAAATAAAGAAGAATACATCGGCAAGTTCTTCTTCAACATCTACCCGCTTTTCGGTTGAAAGAATTTCTTGCATATCTTCGATTGACTTAAATCTAAAAAGTTGCAACAATTCATTTGCCTCGGTGGATATGCCGATTGCTAGTTCTTTTGGGTTGTGAAACTTGTTCCAATCACGCTCTTCACAAAAAGCCTTTACCTTTTCTTTTAATTGTTCTAATTTCATTTCGTTATCGTTACTCATAACCTTTCCCCTTCTAATTTTGTTTTAATCTTTAAATTTTTATAAAGTAATAGTGAATAAATAAAAATTCACACGCAAATAAGCCCGGCAGAATCCTACCTCATTTTATGAAGAAGTATTTTCGTCGCTTATACTTTCGTCATTGTTTATTTTAGACAAATTTTCTTGTTTTGCATACTTATTCTCAAATGCCACAATAGTCTTTTTGTAGCGGATGTATGCTCTTTTGTAATCGCTATTAACAATATCCTTTACACAAGGCTCAACGACACACCTATAAATTCTATCAAACATCTTTTCCGAATGTTTTTCTTTCTCAATATTATTAACTATTGTTGGAGCAACCTTATAATAATGCGCTACTTCTTCTTTTGGAACCATAGCATCCCTAAACATGCGAAGAACTTGCAATTCAAAACAATTATCATCGAAATCTTCCTTATAATGAGCCATACAAGCAGCTGTCAAATAACAACCACCCTTCACATCTTTTTCATCGGGATTATCATGCCCGTCACTTTCCTCTCTTTCCCAATTAGGATCATCCTCTTCTTCATAACTCTCATGATTATTCCAATGTTGATGACTATGCCCACCATCTCCATTGTCCGTGTATCTATTTACACTCCCGTTCTTTTCATAACTAGTAAAGCTAAGCGTTATTTCTCCATCTTCATCCTCAAAACAACTTGTATATCCAAAATCTCTACCTTTTCCCGGCATTAGCATTCCCTCCTATTTTTTTGTTTTTAAAACAGCCTCAACTCACAATATTAATCAAAATGTTTATGGTAGCAAGTACTCTTTTTTTCGACTTTAGGCCAATTGAATGAAACATAACCCTCTTCTGAAATGGTAAAATGTTTAGGGTCTAACTTTTCAATCAACTTTTTAAATAAATTATTTGCTTTGGCCACACTTTGCAAATACTCCTCTTCGGTCATTTTGTCTTTATTTTGCCTATAATTTTGAAATTCTTTAAATGCATCATCTTCGTATATTGAGTTGTCTCCCGTACAATCGGAATAATCTTCAAACAATAAAGTAAATTCATAATTATCCGATCTTATTTCCGTAATTTTTTGACACATTTCTTCGCTTGACCAAACTCGCCCACTCTTATCTTTATACATATATCCCCTCCTTACACTACAATATTCTTTACATTAAAAATATCTTTTTTTTACTGAAAAGTCAAACGACTTTAAACACTTTTTTCAAAACTGTGCTTAAAATTGTTTGACTTTTCACAAAAATTGTTTGACATTTCAATTTTTTTAGTTTTGCGATAAATTCAGAGTGTAAATTTTACTTTTGGCGGTATTGAAATAGTGTGCTGGTTGAGACAAGACTTAATTACAAAATTGTAAAGCGGAAAGCAACAATAAATAATATATAATTTGGCAAAAATTTATCGTTTGCAAGATATTTTGTATAGGTTTTTAAGGTTATATTTTATATTCCATTGCAAACGGTGGGTATTGTTCATTATATTTTGGTTTAAACGGAATATTGAATCATTTGTGACAATTAAGGTTCGGCGGGGGCGGTTGTAAACCGCCCTACATTGCACCACAATTTTGTGGTGCAATTTTATATATTCAAAAACAAATCACCACCACCTTGCCATATATAGAAAATTACCCTAGTAGATTTGTTTAAATTTTCGAGGGAAATTAAAAGGAATAGGTTGCCCTAAAATTTAATATAGGGCATCAAAACTTTAACATTTAAACTTTTCTCCCGCTGTGACACTTTCCAGTAGGTTCGCTTGAATTTTGAGAATAAAACACCCAACACAGGCTCCCGACTAGGTTACCCTGTCGGGGTTCTGTTTTGGGCGTTTTAACTCAAAAGGCAAGCAAAGATACGGACAATTTGTTCCGCCCGTTCGGTTTAGACGGGCGGGATATTAAATTTTACCGAAAAGATGAACAAAGATACGAACAATCACTTCCGCCCATCCGGTAAATGTCGAGCGGAACCTTTCTATTCGGCGGGGCGGAACTAATTATCAAAATCTTGGTTGAACTTACTTGGTGTTGCATTTACTTGGTTTAGGTATTTCCCTTTATATTCGGTGCATTCACCTTGCACCAACTCATAATGAAGTTGTCCAATTTCGACATTAGGATAAATCCGGATAGGCTGTATGCACTGAATTTCAAGCGTCCATGTGCCTCTAAACCCCACATCGCCAAAACCGGCAGTTACGTGGATAAAAAGCCCCAACCTTCCTACACTGCTTCTGCCGTCTATACACGGAACCAAATTTCGTGTTTCGGTGTATTCATTGGTTCGCCCTAAATATAGTTTATTTGGTTCCAAAACCAAACCTTCGTCTGGAATTATAATCTTTTTTGTTGGATTTGCCTGCTTCATATCTAAAACATCACAGTCGTAAACCAATAATTCACGATTAAGCGTAATATTGTAACTATTTGGGTTTAACTGTTTTAAGTTAAACGGCTTTATAACTATATTCCCATTATCAATATTTTTTAAAATTTCTTTTCCTGTTAGCATATTATTACCTTCCTTTAGTTTTCCACAATTAAAGGTAACATATTTTGTCATATATTGTCAAATTAAAACCCACCCTTTCTTAACTTCAGTATATTCCTATACACCAAAAAAACTCTGACATCTATCAACATTTCCTTCAAACTTTTATATAAAAATACAAAAAACCGCACAGATGAAGTTGACATTTACAATCAATCCGAGTAAAATAAAGTCGACTTTAGATTACTCGGAGGAATTATGGATTATCTTAATAGACTAGCAGAAAAAAAATTTAAATTATTAAATTCAATGTTTCAAGTTGTTCTTGTGTGTGGACCCCGACAAGTCGGGAAAACGACTATGCTAAAACATTTTGCACAAGATTTTAACCGAACATATGTTACTTTAGACGACTTGGATGATAGAGACCTTGCAATCAACGACCCCAAATTATTTTTTCAAAAATACCCTACACCTATTTTAATTGACGAAATACAATATGCACCAAACCTATTTTCGTATATTAAATTAATGGCGGATAATCACCAACAAGCGGGCGAATTTTGGTTGAGCGGTTCGCAAAGTTACAAAATTATGAAAAACATTTCCGAATCCCTTGCTGGGCGTGTAGGAATTATGAATATTTATTCTCTTACACCCTGCGAATTTAGTAAAAACTTGTATGATTTACCTTCAGACTTTAATTTTGACACACTAAAAAACCGAACATTTTGTAAAACACTAGAATTAAATGAAGTGTTCGAATATATTTTTAATGGTGGAATGCCTAAAACCATTGGTTATACCGAGGAAATGCGAAATGAAT
Organism: uncultured Lachnospiraceae bacterium; assembly: GCA_964432825.1. Taxonomy (GTDB): domain Bacteria; phylum Bacillota; class Clostridia; order Christensenellales; family UBA1242; genus UMGS1908. The sequence goes on along the minus strand of CAYSOX010000002.1, from coordinate 78,389 downwards.
ATTTCAAATCTTATGTGGATACATTTTTAATGAAAGATGTTTTTGAACTGGGAAAAATTACCGATGCCGTAAAGTTTAAGAAATTTTTAACTGCTTGTGCAACTCAAAATGCAACCATTGTAAACTATACAAACCTTGCAACAGCATCAAACATTACCGAACCTACAGCAAAAGAGTGGCTAGCACTACTACAAGGAATAGGCATTGTATATTTAGTTCAACCTTATTTTAACAACGGGTTAAAGAGACTTACAAAATCCCCAAAATTATACTTTTTTGACAGCGGATTATGTTCATTTCTTGCAAAAATTCCATCAAAACAAACCTTGTTATCTTCTGCACTTGCAGGTGCATACTTTGAAAACTTTGTAATGAACCAACTTATGATAAAAAATTCATTAAGTTCGTACGAAAGAAATATATACTTTTATAGAGACATAGACCAAAATGAAATTGATATTTTAATTGAAGACCAAGAGGGGATAACACCGCTTGAAGTAAAACTTTCAGCAAATCCAAATAAACGAGACATAGAAAAATTTAAAGTTCTAGAAAAAACGGGGAAAAATATTAAAAATGGTGGGATAATATGTCTAATAGATAAACTTCATCCAATAAATGAACAACACTCCTTGATACCAGTGGGTTTGATATAATGCTTTTATTATTGTATTTTTATCTTAACCAAACTTAAATTTTTGTCTTTTTAAATTTTAATAACTTAGCAATTTTTCTGCTTATCAAATTGCTATATAACATTTTATAAAATTGTTTTGTTGTAAAAAATGTATAGTTTTTATTTAAAATTTTTAATTTTAACAAAAAAATACAAGCAACTATTTGAAGCGAATCTTACTTTGCTTTGGCAAATAAAATTCCACTTCGCTATTTTGCTTGTATTTTTTACATTTTGAAAATCTGTTCTAAAAAGTAATCTTATTAAAATTCTTCTTCGTCTGAACCGTCTAGTGTATCATCATGCATTTCGTCAAAATCTTCTTCGCTTGAATGCTCCCCGCACTCATGCGAATGTCCACAACAACACGAACATTTTTCAGTTTTTTTAAATAATGCAACCATTCCAAAGGCAACGAAGCACAAAATCTTAATTAATGAAACAACATTTGAAGCCACTGTGTATGCTCGGTGCGAACCATAGGTGTATTCAACCATTCCTAAGATATGCGACCAAACAGACATTAAAATTGAGCAACATAAAAATATTAATCCTATTTTAAAAACTTTTTTATTCTCCTCTCTTAACTCTTCGTCCTCTACACTTAAAAATATAAATCCGCCAACTAATGCATAAACTATTGGGCTTACAAATGCAGACACCCATATAATAAGTTTAATCCATGGTTTTTTAACATCTAACATAAACTCCTCCTTTTATATTGTATTCACAATATTATTTTCTTGTTCTTTTTGTTTTGTTTTTAATAACAAAAAAACTTCCTTTTGGGGGAAGTTAATTTGAATTAACCGTTCTTACGGTTTCTCTTTCTTGCGGCTTCTGATTTCATTTTCTTCTTAACGCCTGGCTTAACATAAGCCTCTTTTTTACGGATATCACCGATAATGCCGTCCTTTTGGCATTTTCTTTTAAAACGCTTGATAGCACTGTCTAGAGATTCATTTTCACCTAGTTTTACGGTACTCATTACTGTTTTCACCCCGCTTTTTGTAAAATTCTTGTGATATTTTATCACTCAAACCATTATTTGTCAAGGGTTTCACAGCGATTTAGCAATATTTTTCCAATTTTTGATGTTTTTTGTCACAAATTTATTTTTAAGCGTACCGCTATACAAAATCAGTCCGGCTAATTGCTGGCTTTTGTATAATATCCAAAATTTTACCTAAAACTTAAGTCTTTCACAAACAGATTTTAAATCCTCTTTTTTTAACCCAGAAAACTTTGTGTTCTCACTATTCACACTTGGCAAAATGTGAAAATGCAAATGCATAACCGATTGCCCCGAACTTTCGCCATTATTGGTGACAACTTTAAAGCCGTCAAACCCACATTTTAAATAGTGATTTGCGATTTTTTGAACAACTGAAATCACGCTATTTAAAACCTCGGTCGGCGTTTCAGCAAAGTTTTTTGTATGCGTTTTACTAACAACCAATGTGTGTCCCAAAGTTTCGGCTGAAACATCTAAAAATGCCATAGTCTGGTCATCCTCATAAATTTTCGCACTTGGAATTTCTCCCTTTATTATCTTACAAAAAATGCAGTCTTTATCCATATTTTTCTCCTTAAAATATTAAAACATCTTCGTTTAGAACCAAAACTTGCTTAAAAGTTTGTGTTAAACAACCTAAAAGTTAAAGGTTTTGTACTAATTTAGGTTAAAATTCAAAGGTTTTGTACTAATTACTTAAATAGTTGAAATTATTACGCTAATTGGGATTAAATGTATAAAAATTTCGCAATAAAATAGTTAAAAGTTTAAACTTATTACAATTATGCTTAAAAGTTTAAAATATTAAACTGGCTGGGTTTAAAATTAAAAGTTGTACCAACTTGCTTAAAAGTTTAAAATTTACACATTAGTAAAATTTGCACTAATTCTCTTTAATTATTAATGACTATATTATTTCAGCCCTAACGCCATCTGCAAACGGTTCTATTATTTTAACCTTCACAATTTGGTTTACCAAACTTAGATTGTCACTTTTAATATAGCATTTTTCATAACCTTTTGTAAAGCCTTTTAAAAGTCCTTTTTGATAATTTTCCACCAAAACTTCGTCTTCTTTGCCGAGTTTTAACCGCAAAAATCTAGCCTTCAAATCTTTTTCTACTTCTTTCATTCGCAGAACCCTATTTTTTACAATTTCGCCATTTAAAATTCCAAAACGCTCAGCAACCGTTCCACTTCTTTTGCTGTATGGAAAGATGTGCATAAATGCAAAATTGCACTTTTTAACAAAGTTTAAACTATTGTTAAATTGTTCTTCTGTTTCAGTTGGAAAACCAACAATTATATCGGTTGAAATTGTTGCATCTTTAAAATACTTTCTAATCTTTTGCACCGCCAAAAGATATTCTTCTGTTGTATACTTTCGGTTCATTTTTTTAAGTGTTTCATCGTCACCCGACTGCAATGCAAGGTGAAAAAACGGGCAAAAATTAGGCATTTTTGCAAGCGTTGAAAGTAATTCATCGGTTATTACACCCATTTCAAAAGATGAAAATCTTAGCCTTATTTGGGGGTAATTTTTAAATAAATTAACCACATCCACCAAGGTTTTTTGAGGCTTCAAATCTTTTCCGTAGCCCGCGATGTTAATGCCAACTAAAACTATTTCTTTTGAATTTTTTGCAACCTCACCTAACTCTTGTTCTATTGATTTAAGGTCGCGACTTCTTTCTCTTCCCCTAGTGTAGGGAATTATGCAATAGGTACAAAAGTTGTTGCACCCATCTTGAATTTTTATAAACGAACGGATTCGCTCTCCCGAAATTTTTGCATTATCCAAATATTCTTTTGAAATTGGTTGGACAAAATCCCCCTTTAACCCCTTGCAAATTACATCCAACACCAATTGCTTATTTTCCGTTCCGAAAACCGCCTCCACATTCTGCCGACCCAAATAACTTTCGCGGTGAAGTTCGGACGAACAACCTAAAACATAAATTTTTGCATTTGGGTTTAATTTGTTTATTTTTGCAATCACCCCGCGAGATTTATGCTCGGCTTCATTTGTAACAGCACAACTATTGATTATGTATACATCAGCAAATTCTAATGAGTGCGTCACTTCGCCAAAATCTTTTAGTTTGCTTGCAATTGCTTCACTTTCGTAATAATTGACCTTGCAACCCAAGGTGTATACACAATATTTCATATTTTCTCCTTAAAATGTATTTTAAAATTTAAGAATTTTTTGGCGTGTCGTCTGAAGACTCATTAAACCGCTCCATAAACGAAAACTTTTTATCTTTAATCTTCCAACCTCTGCAAGTATCTAGTTGGACATTTTGCATACTCATAAAAATATTATCTTCAACAAACTCATTTGTCTTTTTGAGTTCTTTAATTAAATATTTGATTTGTTGGCGTGTTGACGGCGTATTATATCCAAGTTCTTCATTTTTTTCGGTCATCCGACAAGCGCACGCAATAAACTCTAAATTGTTCCGATTTTTCCAATTGATTATTGCATCTTCATGCACATAATAAAGAGGCCTGATTAACTCCATACCTTCAAAATTTGCACTTTTTATACGAGGCAACATCCCTTGAATTTGTCCGCCATGCAACATACTCATAAGCGTGGTTTCTATAACATCGGTGTAATGGTGACCAAGTGCAATTTTGTTACACCCCAACTTTTTTGCTTCGGAATACAAATATCCTCTTCGCATTCTTGCACAAATATAGCAAGGGTTTTTATCTATTTTAACAGTAGCATCAAATATTTTAGTGTTAAAAACGGTTATTGGAATTTCGAGAATTTTTGCATTTTCTACAATACGATTAAGATTTGCATCGTTATAACCCGGATTCATAACAAGATAAACAATTTCGAATGGTACATTTGATATCCTTTGAAACATCTGAAAAAGTTTAGCCATAAGCATTGAATCCTTTCCACCCGAAATGCAAACGGCGATTTTATCATCCTTTTGCACAAGGTTAAAATCTTTTACCGCCTTAACAAAAGGTGTCCAAATCTTTCTTCTATAGGTCGTTTGAAGGGTGTGTTCTATCTCTCCACACCGTGTAAATTCTTTTGCCATAATCTTTAATTTTTCCTTTTTTTGTAATTTTTGCGAGGTGAAAATATAACTTGTCTACATTTTGTCTCATATTTTTTGTTCATAAAACCTCTAACCTACTCTTCGCTGGTTAATTCAAACCACTCTTCGGTTAAACTTTCAATTTTAGTTTCGCGATTAACAATTGCCGTTTCAATCTCCATAAGTTTTTTAAAATCACTACATATTTGCGGATTTTTATATTCATCTTGCAAAACTAAAATCTCTGTTTCTAGGGCATTTATTTCTTTTTCTATTCGCTTTGCGCGGGCTTCCTTTCGTGCGCGTTCTTTATTTAACAAATATTCATTAACCTTTGGTTTTTCTTCCTCGGGTTCGATGTCTTTATTTTTAATTTCTTCAATAGTTTCTGCTTTTAATACTTTAGGGTCTACAGCATCCCTCAATTCTTTCGCCTTTAATTCTTCATAGTTGGACTTAATAAACTCCGCTTTTCCGCCCGAAAATCTGAGTAATGTGGTCGCAATTTTCTTTACAAAATAACGGTCGTGCGAAACAAAAAGAATGGTTCCTTTATATTTCGTTAACATATTTTCAAGTGCAACTTTGCCAACTATATCTAGGTGATTTGTTGGTTCATCCAAAATTAAAAAATTTGGACGCTTTTTAAAAATCTTACAAAGTGCAAGCCGTACGCGTTCGCCACCCGAAAGTTCTTTGATGGTTTTAAAAACATCGTCTCCGCTAAACATAAACGACCCCAAATCCGTTCGTGCTTCGGTTATGGAAAGTTCGGGAAACTCATGCGAATAATTATCAAAAACTGTTTGGTCGGATAAATTGGCACTGACCGTCTGTTGGTCGAAATACTCAATATCTAAATTTGTCCCAAAAGTTATTTTCCCACCAAGTGGCTGAACTTTGCCCATAATGGTTTTTAAAAGTGTAGATTTACCCGTTCCATTTTCGCCAATAACCCCCAAGCGGTCACCCTTGTTTATTCTAAAAGTGACCTCACTTAAAGGTTTGGTGTACCCAATTTTTAGTTCATCCACTTTTAATACACTGGTTGAACTTTCCCTTAGTGGTTCGGTGTTTCCGTGAAAGGCTTTATCGTCGGCACTTTCTGGCTTTTCAACCACCTCCATTCGGTCTATTTGCTTTAATTTACTTTGCGCCATGGTGGCTTTGGTGGCTTTATATCTAAACCTATCGGCAAGCGAGTGAAGTCTCTCCACTTCCGACTTATACTCATTGTATTCCTTTAATTGTTTTTGATACTCCGCTTCTTTTAATTCGGTAAATTTAGTATAATTTCCAACATAGCGTTTCATTTTTCCACGCTCAATTTCATAAACCACATTTACGAATTTGTCTAAAAATGCACGGTCGTGAGACACAACAAGCACGGCTTTTTTATATTCTAATAGGTAATTTTCCAGCCATTCAATTGCAAGAATATCCAAGTGGTTGGTTGGCTCATCCAAAACTAAAACATCGGGTTTTGAAAGAAGCAATTTTATCAAAGCAATTTTTGTTCGTTGCCCGCCCGAAAATTCCGAAATTTTCTTTTGTTTTTCCTCTTCGGTAAATCCGAAGTTTTTTAAGGCTTTGTTGCATTCTTTTTTATATGTATACCCGCCAATCCGTTCAAAGTCTTCGCAAAGTCTGGTGTACTTTTCAATTTGTTTTTCGCTAGCACCCGACTCAAGAACTCGCTCCAACTCTTCCATCTTATTTTTAACATCAAAAATATATGAGTATGCTTTTAGCACCTCATCTTCTAGGGTTGCGCTGTCGTCATCAAAGGTAATCTGTTTGATTTGCCCAATTTTAAACGAACCCGTTTTTTCAATTCTATTTATATGAGTTCCCTCTTCCACCTTGTCTATATCTTGTTCGCCTGTTATCACCTTAATTAAGGTGGACTTTCCGCATCCATTTCTTCCAATTAATGCAACCTTGTCACCCTCATTAATTTCAAAATTGATGTGCGACAACACGGTGTTTTCGCCAAAGGACACACTCACATCGTTTAGCCTTATCTTCATAACAACAGTATTATAACAAAACTAAAAGACTTTTACAAGAGAAAATTGTTAAATTTCCACCCATCCACCCACCTAAATGCGAGAGAAATCAACCCCACTGTCATTATTTTTTTGTAAAAACACAACAAAACCAAATACACGCGTAAACCCTACTTACACAAATCCGGTTTTTGTATTATTTTTGCGAAAATTTAAGCATATCGTTCCGACGGCGGTCTTTCAAAAAATTTAATTATACCTTACTAGTAAAAGTTCATCATAAATATATACACACTGAACTCGGAAGCGCTATTCATAAACTTATACTTGCCCTACCGACGGAGGTTTTTCAAAAATTTTTGCACACTGAACCAGCATGGGTTTTTAAAAAAATTTAAGCAAATTACCGGCGAAAATTATCCTAATTGGGCTTTAAATTAAGTATTTTTTAATATCTATAAAAATTCGACACTGAAAAATTTGTGTTTACAAGCCCACATCGCCCTCAATTAACACCAAATTGTGTTATACCCTTACATCAAAAAACCATTTATTATATCGGGCAATGGGATAAAATAGGCTTATTTTTCGTCCACGGTTTTAATGCAAGTTAAAATTTGGTCGGCATAACAATTTGCAAGTGCCATACTTTCAGACTCCACCAAAACCCGAACAACATCCTCCGTTCCACTTTTTCGAACCAAAACTCGCCCAAAATCACCCAGACTTGTTGACACAAAGTTTACAACCTCACCCACATCTTTATTCTTTAGAATAAAGTCGGCTTTACAAGTTTTATAATTTCTTTCGGCAAATTTTCGTAAACTTTTACACGAAAGTGCGTTTAAACTTTTACCCGTTTGTTTTACAATACCAGAAAGCATAACACCCGCCAAAATCCCATCGGCGGTTTTTGCAAAATCACCCAAAATGATATGTCCCGACCGCTCACCGCCAAGACTTATGCCCTTCTCTGCCATTTTTTCAACCACAAAATGGTCACCCACCGAAACAACTTCACAATTAACCCCTAAATTTTTTAAGGCAATAATTATTCCTTGATTGGTTTCCAACGTAACAACCACCGAATTTTTCTTTAATTTTCCCTGAGTTTTCAAATAGTTTGCCAAAACAAAGAGCGTTTGGTCACCATTAAAAATGCTTCCGTCCGATGTTACCACAATTAGGCGGTCGGCATCACCATCAAACGCAAGCCCCAAATTGGCACCTCTATTTTTAACTTCCTCGCAAAGCAATTCAGGGTGCAACGCCCCAAACCCATCATTTATATAAACTCCATTAGTGCTTCCGCCAATCTGTAAAACTTCCGCCCCTAAATCTTCAAAAACCCTTTTAGCAACCACAACACCCGCGCCGTTTGCACAGTCTAGAACTATTTTTAAGCCCTCAAGCGACACATCTGTTGCATTTACTAAATATTCAATATATAGTTCCACAAGTTTAAAACGCGTTTTTACAATCCCTGTGGAAAAATAATTTAATTCAAACTCTTCTTCCATCAACATTTCTATGGCTTCAGCCTCGGCAACCGATAATTTTTCGCCATTTTTATTAAAAACTTTTAAGCCATTATACATTGGAGGATTGTGCGATGCTGTTATCACCACACCAAAATCCGCATTTAACACCTCAGTCAAAAAGGAAACGCCTGCCGTTGGACACACCCCAACATCCACCACTTCAGCACCGCCATTGACTAATCCCAAAAACAATCCTTGTTTTAAAACCACCGCACTTGGACGAGTATCCGTTGCAACGACAACTTTTGCATTTGGTCGATATTTTATTAGTGCCATCCCTAAATTTCTTGCAAGTTTGAAATTAACAACCTTTCCCACCTCTCCGCGGATTCCATCCGTTCCGAAATATTTTGCCATTCTCTTCCCCCAATTTTTAAGTTAATTCAATATATGAGGGGCTGTAACAGTATGTGAAAATTCTGTTTTAAAAAATTCCGAATAAAAAAATTGAGTCCGATAAAATACCGAACTCAAAATAAACAATTTTATTATTAAATTTTTATCCAACTTTTGGGATATAAAAACCGCAATTAGTGTTTTTTCTTATTTTTTATATACGATTTGTTGTGCTAGCAAATCTCTAATTTGAGAAAGCAATTCTTCTTCTTTGTTGCTTGTAGCAATCTTGGTTGCCTCTTCTTCGGCTTTTCGTTTAGCCTCTTCTTCAGCCTTTAGTTTTGCAGACTCTTCTGCTTTAGCCTTCTTTTCGGCTTGAAGTTCTGCCCAAACCTCTTTATACTTTCTGCCCTCAGCCTTTGCTTTTGCACGGCATTCGCGTTTTTCTTCACGCTTAGACTTGTCTTTTGCTTCGTCTACCGCTTCTTTCATAAGTGCATTTGCCTTCATAACAGCCTTTAGGATGATAAATAGAACAAGTGCTATTAAGAAGAAGTTAATAATTGCAGTGATAAATGAACCCCAATCAATGTAAATACTCTTTTCAAGGTCAACTGCACCGTTTTCATCATACACTTTTCTTAAAAAGGTGAAGGCTTTTTCTAAACCATTTTCACCCTCTCCACCAGCAGAAAGAATCCAGTTAATAAAAGGCATAATGATTTTGTTTGTTAATGCGGTTACGATTGTGCTGAATGCACCGCCGACAATAACACCGACAGCCATATCTACAATATTGCCACGGCTGATAAATTCTTTAAATTCTTTAAAAAATTTTTTCATAAATTTACTCCTTTGTATATTTTAATTTACTATTTAACTATTTTATCACAACTTTTAAAAATTTCAAGTTAATTGCACTAATTAATGAAATTTATTTCTTTTTTTATACATTTTTTTCGAACTTTTCCACAAATAATTGCACTGCAGTTTAATTTTTTCTACCCATAATTTTTATATACACGGGAAATTTTAGTGCTTTTATATTGACAAATTTTAGTATACCCCACCAATTTTTGGCTTTAGTATTGACAATTTTTAATTTTCGTTATACCATTAAATTATTAAATTAAGCGGGGGCATATATGAAACAAAAAGTTTTAAGATTTAAAGATATAAAATGGGCGTGCTTTGAACTTGAAGGAAAAACATTTATTCTTCCCTACAAAACCACGGATAATCAATTGATTATAAGATTGCCCGATTTTAAAAAGATTGAGCATAATTATGAGTATGATGAAGATTTTTTCTTTTTAAACAAACACTTGCAATTTGTCCGCATTTATAACCCTAGCACCGCTTTTAAACACATTATGGAAAACTCATATTTTGATGAAATTCCAAAATCTTGGCGGATTTTAATTTCTAAAAGCAATCCCAACGAAAATTATTTTTCTGATGAAGAAATATTAAAAATTTTAAATGAACCCGTAGGAAATTCTAAACAACTAACACAATTATCCGAAAAAATTATGCGTGCATATATAAACGAAATTGCCCTTGAAAAGGCAAAAATTGAAAATGCCGAAAAAACGAAAAATGCCGAAATTGAAGTGATTAGAATGGAGAGAATGATTCATCCAACCGAATCTTCTATTGACATTTATAAGCGTATCCACGGAATAAATTTGCCACCTTCATCTAGAGTTTTTTCGACCCCTTCCGACCCTAAAGTTTCTGAAACTAGTCAAAAATTATTAAAAGAATTATATCAAAAGCACTTTAATAGAGATTACGACACCGATTATTATACGAAGTAATTTTGGCAATTGCCCAGTTGGAGCAATTACAAAAAGATTACAGCATCGATTATAAGTGAGACTCCGCTTGACCTTTACCGGATGAGCGGAAATGGTCGTCCGTATCTTTACTTGCCTTTTGAGTTAACACACCCAAAACAGAACCCCGACAGGGTCACCTAGATCGGGAATCTGTTTTGGGTGTGTTATTCTCAAAATTCAAGCAAATCTACTAGTATAACTCACTAAAGTGGAAATGCATAAGATGTTGGTTTTGTTTATAAGTAAAGAATATATTATAGAAAAACCTATTCCTTTTATATTTTACCGAAAAGATGAACAAAGATACGGAAAATTCGTTCCGCCCGTCCGCAAATGTCGGGCGGAATATTAAAATAAAAACCAATATGCCGACAGCATTTTGCTGTCGGCAATATTTTAATATGCACAATTTAATGGTGTTCTTGGGAATGGAATAGTGTCACGAATGTTATCTACACCCGTTAGGTACATAACCAATCTTTCGAAGCCCATCCCGAACCCCGAGTGAACACAAGAACCAAATTTTCTTAAATTTAAATACCAGTCAATTGAAGAGGTGTCTACACCCATTTCCTCACACCTTTTCATAATCTTTTCATAAGACTCTTCTCTTTGACTTCCACCCATAAGTTCGCCAGCACCCGGAACTTCCAAATCTACCGCAGCAACCGTTTTTCCGTCGGCGTTTTGCTTCATATAATAAGCCTTAATATCCTTTGGCCAATTTTTGATAAATACCGGGCCATTGAAATATTCGGTTATATATTTTTCGTGTTCTTTTGCGATATCTCCGCCTTGTTCAGGATAAAATTCCCACTTACAATCGGCTTTTTGCAAGATATCAATAACTTCGCTATGGTCAATACGGGTAAACTTGCTATTTACCAACTTGTTAAGTTTTTCAAGTAAAGTGTTGTCTATAAATTGATTCAAAAACGCCAATTCATCTGGACAATCCCTTAAAACATCACCAACCACCGACTTTAGCATATCTTCCTCTATATCCATAAGTTCGTCTAAGTCGCAAAAGGCTATTTCTGGTTCTATCATCCAAAATTCGTTAGCATGATATTTTGTGTTTGAATTTTCCGTTCTGAAGGTAGGCCCAAAGGTGTAAATTTTGTTGAATGCCAAAGCAAAAGCCTCACCATGAAGTTGCCCAGAACCCGTTATAAATGCTTGTTTTCCAAAAAGGTCTTGAGTCATATCAACCTTTCCGTCTTCGGTTTTTGGCAAATCATCAAACTTAAGTGTGGTGATTTTAAACATTTGGTCCGAGCCCTCACAATCGGCAGTTGTGATAAGTGGAGTGTTTACATATAAATATCCGTTCTTTTGAAAATAGTTATGGATTGACTGTGCTGCAACACTTCTTATTCTAAAAACTGCCTGGAAAAGGTTTGAGCGAGGTCTTAAATAAGCAATTTTACGCAAAAATTCGACCGAATGCCCCTTCTTTTGCAAAGGATATTCATTATCTGTAGCACAGAAAATTTCAACATTTCGTGCCAAAAGTTCATAAGGTTGCTTATTTTCTGGAGTACACTTAACCTCACCTTCTACAATAACCGTTGAGCCGGCAATCAACTTTGAAACGGCTTCAAAATTTTCAAGTGTGGTATCAATAATTATTTGCAAAGGTTTAAAACATGTACCATCGGTGATGGTTAAAAATCCGAAATCTTTGCTATTTCGAACACTTTTTACCCAGCCCGCAACTTTTACTATTTCTCCCGAATGCTTTTCAAATTCTTCATTTAAAATTTTAATATCAATTTTTTTCATAATTTACTCCTAATTTTAGTTTTTAAGTTTTCTTGTGCCCATTTAAAACACCTTTTATTAATTCGGCTTATTTTATATAAAACTGTGTTTTTCTTTACTTTTTTAGTTTAGCACAAATAATATCAATTTTACAAGTTTAATTGTTACATTTTTTATTAATTTAATTTTATCCCTTCGCCCGCCACGGCGTTTCGTCTTGCCATAATTCCCTCCTAAAAAAAGTCACTTCTTAGTGTTTTCCTAAAAAGTGACTTAAATTTTTTTTAACTCAAAAGGAACCCACTAAAATTTTTGTGCGTTTAAATTATTATTGTTATTATTATTTAGTGTTTGAAACATAATAATTTCCTTTTATTTTCCTTTTTTATTTACCAAAAGTTGGATTTTTGCTTTTTGGGGGCACTAGAGGGCATTAAAATTGAAGCCTAGTTGATTTACGCTTTTTAAAGTTTTAATCTAGAAAACTTAAAAGTTTAACTTTTTCAACCGTTTACCACCCAGACTCTTCCCATTGCTTTACATTGTAAATGCTACACCAAAATGACTAATTTGTCAATATTTTCTTCGCCAAAATAGATAAAAAGTCGATATATTATGAAATTTTACCCTAGTTTAAAGATTTTAATGCATTTTTTATAGCCGAAACCGAAGCATTTAACTCGGTTTGTTCTTCTTCGGTTAACTCCAAATGCATAACCTTTTCAGCACCGTCCGAACCAACAACGGTGGGTTGACCCAAATAGGTTCCATATACACCATCAAAAGACGAAACTGTCATAATTGAATTGGTATCTTCCAAGATTGCCTTTGTGATGTTTCTAAGACATACCCCAATACCAAAACAAGTATTGCCTTTCTTTTGAATAATTTCATAAGCGGATTGGCGAACATCTTTTAAAATTTGATTTCTTTTAGTCTTGTTTAAAAAGTCGGTTGCTTTATTTAAACCAATTATTGCATTGCTCCATGGAATAAATTCACTATCACCATGTTCACCAATCACATATGCATGAATATTTTTTGGGTTTAAGTTTAATTCTTTACTTATAAGGCTTCTTAGTCTTGCAGTGTCTAGTGTTGTTCCGCTACCAATAACCTTGTTTTTAGGGAAGCCTGAAAGTTTTTGCGTGATTGCCGTCATTACATCCAGCGGATTGGTTGCAACCAAATATATTCCATCAAATTTTGTCTTGCCGACCTCTCCAATAATGCTTTTAAAAACTTCATAATTTTTATTAATCAAATCCATTCTAGTCTCACCCACCGCTTGTCCTCGACCGGCACAGATGCAAACAATTTTCGCATCACCACAATCCGAATAATCTCCCGCATAAATTTTCATTCTTTTATTTAATGCACTGCATGCGTGCGACAAATCCAAGGCTTGACCCTCAGCAACCTCTTTAAAAACATCAATAAGCACAAATTCATCAACGTGTACCGAACTATTGATTAAACTATATGCATAACTTACCCCCACATTTCCACATCCAATTAAAACTACTTTATCCATTCTTTTCTCCTTAAAATATATTTTCACAAAAAGCAAACTTTGTCTACCTGCTTTAAAATCTCTCAAATATAAGTTTTAACAAATTTTTTCGATTAATTCTTAATTTTTTGTTTTATAGTTAAACCCTTTATCTTTTTACAATTATTTTTTCGTTTGAACACCAAAACTTAAAATTTTACCCAAAAAGTTTAAATTTTTTACGATTATTTACACTAAAATATAAAAAATTAAAACAAGTTGACTACATTCTCCTTTCTGCCCTCACGGAAAAACCTACAACTGCCACCATATCCCTCTCGCCAAAGTTTTTTCCCGTGAAATCTTAAGTTTAAACTAAATAAAAAAATTGTCAACCAAATTTGCTTTGTTTAACAATTTTTCCCACATTTTTCATCAATTTTTTACAAAATTCAGCAAAAAATTATAAATTTTCTGCTAATTATATCAAAATATACACCTAAAAATCCATCAATATGCATATATATTTGTATCAATATGTACATATTAAATTTTTTTCAGCAAAATGCAAAAAATCAACAATTCCACCAAAGTTTCAAAAAATCAATAAATATATACGCATATGCAAATCAAACCCCGTAGTGGTCACTAAAAATTAAAACAAAAAACCTTAATAAACCAACACCGGTTTCAAAAACACCAAACATAGCCTTTGATTATTTCTACAAAACCCCCATAAAAATCAAATTATCTATATATGTTTAATTTCCAATAAATCAATTTAATTTCCATATTCATACGGAAATTCTATCCATCTACCCTTTTTTAAATGCAAATAGAAATCGGGTTTTACCATACTTCTTTCATGATAATACATTGTGGTAATGTAATACTTATTAAATTGTGTGTCGTTTTCGGTAAAGTGCACCAAAGTTCTTCCGCTATCGGCAATATCGTCAATAATAACACAGCCTTTGGACGCATTTAAAAGCAAGGGGATATCCATTCGGTATGAAAGCATAATAGCAAACATAAGCCCTCCGCGTGGAAGCCCATAAACCCCAGTAGGCTTAATATTTTTGGCATTTAAGTCCTCAACCACTTTTTCAATATACTCCACCATATCCGCATAAGTCACTTTAACTTTTTCCATAAAACCTCTCCTTAACTTTTGTTTTTTGTTAATAATTTAATTAACTGTTTTTAGTCAATTGTTTTAGGGGTTAAAAAATATTGTTATATTTTTATCCGACTAATTGCAAAAAGTTTTTAAATCTTAAAAAGCCTCACCAAACCCAATTTTTATGTTTTTATAAAGCAAAATTATATATATTTTTTTTAACTTAATAACTTTAATAATTTTACTATTAAACCATTGCATTTTAGCCTTTTTACACCTGCAAAAAATCTGAAAGTATGCTAAGAACATAGATTCCCGCTGTTTCGGTTCTTAAAATCCTTTTGCCAAGGCTAACACTAACCGCCCCACACTGGGTTAACTTTTGGACTTCGGCTTCATCAAAACCACCCTCAGGACCCACAATCACCGCCACCGACTTTACCTTTTTAAAATCATTCAAAATTTGATGAATGGTTAAATTATCCTCTCTTGTGTTGCAAATCAAACTTACATCAAATTGTTTTAAATATTCGGGCAACTCCTTTATTGTAATGCACTCATTTATTTTTAAAATGGTACTCCTTTTGCATTGCTTGGTGGCAGATATGGCAATCTTTTCAAGCCTTGCAATTTTCCCAGTATTTTGCTTCACGTCGGAATTTTTGAAATATACCGGCTGAATCTCGCTTGCACCAATTTCACTGATTTTTTGAGTGATAAGTTCCAATTTGTCCGCCTTGCAAAGTGCTTGAACAAGCGAAATTTTAATGTTGGGATTTGCTTTATTTAAGGTCTTTTCTAAAAGTTCTATTTGGGCTGAATTCTTTGAAAAACTTAAAATTTTACACCTATAATCATACTCGTCACCCGTTATTGCAATAATTTCCTCACCTTCTCGCATGCGAAGTACATTCTTTAGGTGGTTAAACTCATCGCCTTGAATAATTCCACTTTTTAGGTCCTCTTCAGACACAAAAAATCTTCTCATAACACTCCTTTAAAATTTTATTTTTTTACCCAAAAATTGCATTCTTTTATATTTAAATACTAAAAACAACCAATTTTTATAAGTTTCATTTTAGTTAACAAACAATCTTTTTACAAAAAATTAATAAAAGTAAAATTTTTCACAAGCAGATTTTAAACATTAAACCTAAACAACATTACATCGCCATCTTTTACAATATAATCCTTGCCTTCAATTCTTACCTTTCCGTTTTCTTTAGCACCTTGCATTCCGCCATATTTTACAAGGTCTTCATAACTTACAACTTCGGCTTTTATGAAGCCCTTTTCAAAGTCTGAGTGGATTTTTCCCGCAGCACCTGGGGCTTTGGTTCCATCGATAATTGTCCACGCACGAACTTCTTTCTCGCCCGCGGTTAAATATGAAATTTGCCCTAAAAGTTTGTAACCTAGTTTTATTATTCGGTTTAATCCACTTTCGGTAAGCCCTAAATCTTCCAAAAACATAAGTCGGTCGCCGGGGTCAAGTTCGGTAAGTTCTTGCTCAACCTTTGCAGAAATTACCAAAACTTCACTACCCTCTTTTTTTGCATATTCTTTTACCATATTTACATATTCTAGTTCATTTTCAGGTTTTTTAAGGTCGGATTCTGCAATGTTGCACGCATAAATCACCGGTTTGTCGGTAATCAAAAATAAACCCTTAACAAAAACCTTTTCATCTTCGGTAAAATTTATAGTTTTTGCAAGTTTTCCATCATTTAGAGTTGCAATAATGTTATCCACAATCTTTAATTGGCTTGCACATTCTTTATCGCCGGCTCTCGCACCCTTTTCATACCTTACGCGTTGTTTTGTTAAACTTTCAAGGTCGGAAAGCAACAACTCGGTGTTTATAACCTCAATATCGCGGATTGGATTTATTGAACCATCCACATGTATAATGTTGTCATCCACAAAGCAACGAACGACTTGAACAATAGCATCACACTCACGAATGGACGCCAAAAATTGATTGCCAAGCCCCTCGCCCTTGCTTGCCCCCTTAACCAGCCCTGCGATATCAACAAATTTTAGGCTTGCCGGTGTGATTTTTTGAGTGTTATACATCTTTCCTAAAACTTCCAGCCTAGAATCCGGAACATCCACAATCCCAATATTTGGCTCAATTGTGCAAAATGGATAATTTGCACTTTCCGCCCCTGCATTTGTAAGGGCATTAAACAATGTACTTTTTCCTACATTTGGTAGGCCTACTAGTCCTAATTCCATAAAAAACCTCTTTAAAAATAATATATTTTAATTATACTTATAAAAACTTTAAAAGTCAATTGGTTACCAATCAATAAATTAATTAACTCTATCATTATATATTTGTTAAAAACTCAAACTCTCTTTCAATTTCCATAAGCCCTTTAACTTTTTTATGAAATATATTTATTTTTTTAATTTGTATTTATGTTTAAAATTTTTAAATCTTCATATTACCACTTAATTTTTAATTATGTCAAAATTTTTAAATCTTTAAATTGCCTCATTTTGCAAAAGATTGAGGTTCAGTCTCCCCCTTTTGACAAAACCCCCGACCTAAAGCACAGACACCGCCCAAGACATATTTAAACCGCCTAAAGTGGCATATATTAAAAGGCAAAACTTTTGTTTTAATAGTGCAATATTTTCAAATTATAAATATTGCTAAAATTTTATTTACCGAGGCAAACAATGTAAACCTATTTCACACTTAAAAAATCTTCCGCATAAGCGAAAGATTTTTTTTAGTGGTAAAACCCCACAAAGTTTATACCAGAAACCATCAACTATAGTATTTATTTTAACCAAATTTGATGCCGTTTTATCAACTTTTAACAAATTAAAATAATGATAGTTATCATCAAATATATACTTTGTTAAAAGTTTAATATCACTGCTTTTTAAAAAATTTCCTTAAAAACTTATCATTAAATTTTGAAAATTTGATTAAATAAAGTTTTGAACAATTAAATTCACAAATTTTTATACAAACCACATATTAACTTTTACGCATAAATTTAAGCATTTTGCATTGAGTGTTGGCTGATATAATCAAATTTGAAACATCTAAATTTATTTCATTGAAGCGTCATATAATCTAGACTTTGGAGTTTTTAAACTCTTTCCCCCAGAGAGTCTTGAACTAGAAGTGCAATTGCATTTTTTAGATTTTGTTTGGTTGGTTGAAGTTCCCGCTGTTCGGTTCCGGTTACCAAGTTTTGCCGAGACTGAACTGGAAACTTTAAGGGATTCCTTTTGCGCAGGTTTGGATTTTGTGTTTAACCTATTTTCGGTTGACTTTTTGCAAGATTTTTTTCCCGAACCGCAACCGCATCCGCAAGATTTTTCTCTGCTAGAACTTTTTAAGTTTGCAGAAGTTTTGGTGCTTTTATTACAATTTCCACCCCCGCAAGACTTTGCTCCACTCCCCCGTGTGCCCGTTGAGGACAACTGTTTGCAACAAGTTTTGCTAGATATTTTCCCATTTTTCTGAGTTGCGCCACAACCTGTTGTGGACTTTGTAGAATACGCACGCGCCGAACAACTTTTTGTAACTCGTGCGGAATGCTCCGCTGAACACCCTTTTGTTTTAGACACTCCGCGTCCGCCACTTGTTTTTGCCGAACAATTTTTTACGGCTTTGGCTTTGGTTTGTTTTTTTGTGCTTGCCTTACAATTTTTAGTTGAACACTTTTTTGTTGCCATATTTTACCTCCTAAAAGTTTTCTTTGGCAATAATATTTTGTGTTTTTCACTAAATAATATACATTATTCGACAAATATTCCCCTTTTGCCACTCAACATTTTTGCGGGGTCATACACCAAGACTATTTTGTTTTTACCAAATTTACAAAAGGTTTTTATTATATTTTTACCAAAATCAAACACTTCAGCATCCATTTTAAAATAAACAATTTCGGCATCGGATAAAATGGCACGAACAATATTTAATAAAATTATAACTTTTTCATCTTTTATTTTATCTGCTCTTTTGCGATCGCCGTCGTCTAAACAATTTAACATTTCATCAATTCCCAAACTTTCTGTTATTGCAGTTATTAATTCAACATCGTTTTTAACAATTTGCAAATTTTCGATAATACTATCGGCAAACATCTCATTTTGGTTTTTAACCAAAAGCAGTTCGGGTATTTTGTAAATTGAAGAATATTCAATGTCACCATACTCAATTTTAGGATTATTTTCACCCGCCTCGCAAAAAATCATACGCGATTTATCCGACTGAAAAATATATACATTAGCGGGCATAAGTTTCATTTTTTTACAGCCCGTCCCTGCAAGATAAAAGGTTTTTTGACTCTCTATAGTTAACAATTTATTCTTTTCATCCGAGTCAATATTTTGTAATGTATTTTTATTTTGCAAATTATTGGCACTTTCGCTCGCCACCTCAAAACTTAAACAATCAGCCCGCTCTTCACTAAAACTTTTTAATCTTTTTGTTTTTTTATCTTTCAATATTTCTTCATTATGGCTATTTTGTATACTTTGAGGGGATTTTTTTCCGTTTTTTGCAAAATTTTGTGAAACACTTTCAATATTCCCACTCGTTTTGTTCCCATCAAAGTCTGAAACAAGTGAATTTTCCGTATCTTGAAAATTTTCATTCTTTTGCGAATTTTTTTCAAATTCCAAAATTTCATAAGTTCGGCTCACCTTTTCTTCTAAATCTGTAATTTCAATTGTAAAATCAAAGGCATTTTCGGTCAACTTTACAAAGGTTGAAGAATAATCTATCAAAATTAAAAACACCGCCAAACTCATAGCCAAAGCATTAAACTCAAAATAGCACACCAAAAATATCACCGAAAGCATAGTGTACCAATAAATTTGGATAAAATTATCCTTTATTGATTTTTTTGTGTAAAGATTGTTGTAACTATTCACATAACCCACAAGTCGGCGTTCTTGCTCTAAAAGCATAGGATTCTCCAAGTTATACTTTTTTACCACTTCGCCCATTTCTATAATTTCGTGTGTCTTTTTGTCCGCACTTATCTCATTTTCTCTAAGCACAATCCCACTTCTTCTTTTTAACTTGTTGTACATCATAAGTAAGGAAAATCCTACAGCACTCATCACAACAAGCATAACACCAACCGTGTAACTATAAACGAAAATGATTATCAAAATCACCAAAAACTTAACAAAACTTGCAAGCCTTAATATTAAACTATCCAAAAATGTCGCAATTCCAAAAATATCACTGTTTATGCAATAATTTAATTTTGTGTTGTCAATCATATCTTTTGATGCAACCAAGGTGGCTTTAGTTATTCTAGACTGCAAATTTATATATGTTGGCGAAATTAATTTGGTGTAATTTGAATAATTTATATGCCACGAAATATGTTCAATAATAACCAGTCCTAAGTTAATAAAAAGCCAAATAACCGCAAGTGCCGTCGAATGAATAGTTGCACATTCTATAAAGGAGGAGAGTGCAACCGGTTCCACGATTGAGCAGATTATTATAACCACTTGAGTTAAAATGCTAACCGCCAACACATTACCCTCTACGGTGCATAATTTTTTCCAATTTTGTAAAAGTTTTTTCATATAACCCCACCTAATTTAACTTGAAAGTACACCATTATTATGCTATAATTAATTAACTATTAATCAATAATTGCAATTTAGGAGGCAAAAATGTTTAAAGCATATAAAACTATGTGGAAATACACCTTTAATTTTTACTCACTAGAAAGACGAAAAGATTTTTGGATGGCAATTCTTTTAAGCGCAATCATCAACCTTTGTTTGTGGATAAGTTGCCTTATAACAATTTGGATGATGATTCCCACCCTTTTGTATTCACTTGTATCACTATTTCCAATAATTTCAATGAGTGTTCGAAGACTGCACGATGCCGACACCTCTGGAAAATACCTATTTTTTATTTTTATCCCACTTGCAGGGTTTGTTTTGGTTTTGGTTAAACTTGCAAGCGCATCCGCCTATGATATTAACACAAAAATTAGCAAAAATGAAACCTCACAAAACACAGATAAAAACACCACCGAAAGCACTTCCACAAGTTCAACCCAAAACAAAAAAGATGAAGAATCTTCGCCCAACACTTTTATCGAAGAAGAATTGCTTGACACCGACGAAAATCCTGATAGCACCAACAAAACAGTTGAAACACAAGAAAACCTAGAATCCCCAAAAAGCGAAAACCCACCAAGTGATGCAAATTAAAATCCAAAAACAGAAAAAGGTTAATTAAACACATTCTTTTAGAACCCACCTTTTAAAACACCCACTTTGGAAAACCCAACTTCTTAGAATATATTTTTACACCGACCTTAAAAATTTTCAATTCATTTGTTCCAATATTTATTTTTTAATTTACATATAAAAAACATAAATTTTAAACTATTGTGCTTGAAGTTAAAAAAACATATCCCAACTAAATTTTATATTACAATGCTTAATAACTTCAAAAACATATTTAAACTGCTTAATTTCTATATTAAAATGCTTAGTTTTAACGCATATTTGAATAATTATTAACAACTTAAAATAACTAAAATTTTAAAAATTAAAGCACGCTAATTTTTTATCAATAAAAAATCCACCAACCGAGCAAATTTACTCTACTGGCGGATTTTTTTAATTTAAAAAACAACCCCAATCATAACACAGCCTCTACAGGGGGTACTTCAAAAACCCGTGTTTTTTATCAATAAAGAAAAAATTGTTGCTTCTCCACAACAATTTTTCAAACAAGGTAAATATTTGAAATGTATTTACCTTTCTAATGATAATGAGTCTAAATAGTAATTATAATTTAAATCTTCTTTTGTTGATTAAAATGCTTTATAGTTAAAACAATGTTATTCTTTTATTTATATTTCTTAATTTTAAAGACACTGTTTTTGCAATTAATCCACAAACCATTCTGGGTTTTGCCTTAATTATTTATGCTCGCCATAAACTTCAATTTTTTGTAATCTTATACTCATTTTAGGGTCAACACTTTCTTCTTCAATGTAAATAGTTTTATCAATATCTAAACTAAAGGTGATATCCTTTTTATCCTGCATTGAACCGCCAACATAAAACTCTATTGAAAACGGAGTATCTTTATATAATTCCAATGTTCCTTTGTCGGTATAATAATATTTATCGTTTTTACTATCAAACTTAAAGTTCTCACCCTCGCCATCTATATGCATAATTGTAAAGGTTAAATCAAGTGCGCAATCTTTATTTGCAACAAAAGTGTAAACAACTCGCTCTACCGTCATGTAAGCAAGCCACTTTTTCTTACCCTTTAATGTGATGTTTGTGTATGCCATAGAAACATCTTCTGCCAACAAATTGGCTAAACTACCCGTGGTAACACTTGTTTTAGGATAGACTGTATATTGAACTTCTTCTTCAAAATAACAACTATTGTCTATTGGCTTTTGGTTTTTCTCCCCACAGCCCACAAGCGCTATCGAAAAACATAAAGCACAAAGACCCGCAAAAATGCCCTTTATAAACTTTTTCATTAGAAATTTCCCCCATCGTTAATATAAAGTATACCCAAAGTTCCCTTTCCACAATGAGTGCAAACCACACAATTTGCCGTTGAAGCATAAATTTCCTCAAAAATGTTTTTTGATTTAACATATTCAACAATTTCATTTAACACTTCAGGTTCTAAATCACTATGAGTTAAAAAACATCTTTTTTTGTCTGGGTTGTTATACAACGCAAGCGTGTCATCGATATATTTCTTTAAAACTACCGAAGATTTGCCACGATATTTTTCTTGAGGAACAATTTTTCCGTCTACAAGTTGTAGTTTTGGCTTTAGTTTTAAAAGATTTGCCCCAAACATTGCAAGCATAGAACATCTTCCACCCTTATAAAGGTTATCCAAAGTATCCACAACAAAAGAAGTTTGCCCGGTGAATGCTCGATGTGTAATAATTTCCGCAATTTCTTTTGCTGAACGACCCGCGTCCGCAAGTTCCTTAGCACTCATTGCAAGAAGCATAGTCCCCGAAGACAATGCTCTTCCATCAACTACAAATACTTTATTTTTACCAATCTCCTCGCTTGCAGTTAGTGCATTTTTATATATACAAGATAAATGTGTTGAAATGGATACAAATATTACCGCATCGTATCCATTGTCTAAAAAGCCATTAAAAAATTCTTTAAAATCTTCCACACTTCGTGCTGCCGACTTTGGCAACTTTTTAGTTTCCTTAATGTATTTATAGATATCGTCATTTTTGATGTTTATGGTGTCGTAATATTCTTCACCGCCCATATTTACAATTTCTGGCAAATATCCAATATCCCACTTGTCAAAAAACTCCTTGTTAACATCTGCTGTTGAATCGGTTGTTATTTTTATCTTCATAATTTGTTCTCCTTAAAATAAATATCCTTTTTTTATTGAAAAAATAATCGCTTGAACTAAACCACTATCATAAGTTTTATGAATTCGCACTTTACCAATAACATCCTCAATTTTTACCGCCCCAAAAAATTTACTGTCATTACTGATTGTACGATTATCACCTAACACAAATACACTTCCTTCGGGAACCACAAATTCTTCCCCACCGACGACATATCGGTTATAAAATGCCTCCGAAGATTGCGTGT
The DNA here is from genome assembly GCA_964432825.1 of uncultured Lachnospiraceae bacterium. Lineage (GTDB taxonomy): Bacteria > Bacillota > Clostridia > Christensenellales > UBA1242 > UMGS1908. The sequence continues at coordinate 54,899 of CAYSOX010000002.1, read as the reverse complement.
ATAAAATCATTACACCGGGCACACTTTCTAAATTTTGCAAATCAACAACATGGTCGTGGATACCTTCATCCTTTTGCTTATCCCGTTCATAAATGTTGCCATTATATGACTTTGATGCCTGACTTATAATTGAATTGGCACTAGATGTAATGTAATCTTCAATTTGTAATTCGCCATTAATTTTTAACATATATTCGCCATAGGCTATACCATTTTCTAACCCGGCTTGCGAACCCCGACTGATTGGAACCCAATATTCTTTAGTGCTATATTTAACAAACTGAACACGATCTCCAGCCGTCGCAACAACCCTTTTTATATAAGACTTTCCGGGTTCGCCATAATTTTTAGCGTCAATTACTACAATATCACTTTTAAAAAAACTAGTCGACCGTTGCAAATACACCACATCATAATAAGTATCGGTATTATTATTTATGGTTGGCTCCATACTTGCCCCTTCAACCTTAAAAGGTATTAACATCACATTAAAGGTAAATAAACTAGTAATGAAGTATATCCCAAATACTATGGTAAACACCAGCCACCAACTAGTTGGTTTTGTTTTAGGTTCGCCAAAAAAAATCGTTTTTTCATTAATTAATGGATTTTCAAAATTATCCCAACTATATTCCGATTCTCCGTCAATCTGCGGTCGGTCATCTCCAAAATTCATTTGATTGCCATGATAAACATTAAATTCGGGGTCAATGTTATAATCTTCGGCAGTTAAAATATTATTGGCTTCACCACCTTGCGACTCCGTTTGCTGGTTATAATTTCCGGTTTCACACTCGCCATTCACATCTTCGTCTGCAAAAGAATCTATATAATTGTAATCGTTTTCACCTTTATACTCATTATATTTCGCGTTTTTTTCTATTTTTAATGCTTGTTTTTCTTCCCCAATATCTCCAGAGTGATTTTTGGCTGAATCTTGAATATTTTTATCAACCCTTTCGTTATTTTCAATTTTAGAAAAGGTAAAATCAACAGACGAATACTCATCTATTGGTTTTACATTTCCTTCGCTATTAAGTTTTTCCACTGGAGACAAAAGATTGTCTCCAGCATTCAACTTATTACTCATTAATTATCTTACCTTTATTTCTTTTCTCTTAATTTGCAAGATTAGCCCAACTCCAAGAATAACAACTCCCGCAATCATAATTGACACACCCCAAGGGATTAATCCTAAGCATGCATCAAGATGCGACTGCTTTAAGTTTTGAGCCTCAAAAACCTTGCCATTCCCACTTACACTGAATTCGGTTTCGGCTTTTGGGATAATTGTATTAGAATAAGCCACCGACTCAACCAATGTGATTATTCCCAAAATTGTTGCAATTATTAAAACCACCACACCGCTTATTATTAATATTTTAGATATATTTTCTTTTTTCATTATAATAACTCCTTGATTATGTTATAAAGTTTTACGGTTTCGCCCTGTGCAACTAGTGGATAATAAATTTCACTATCACCCGTATCTTTAGGGTCGTTAACATATTTATCATCAATTGCATAATACAAGTAATTATTTTTTACACCCGCGCTTTCGTCAATTTTAAAAATTATTTTTGTTATATAAATAGTTCGAGTGTTACCCTTTCGGCTTATTATCATTTTTTGTGCTTTTTCAAACTCAAACTCTAAAAACAATCCTTCGTCTAAATTATAATCCGTCCAAACTACACCCGTTAAATCTTCTTCAACGGTAGGATTGATAAAATCATCACTTGCAATTTGAGCAAGGTGGGATTTTTTAAATGTATCACTAAAAGCATCTACAATACTTTTGTATTCGTCCGAATCTTCTGCAATTGTCTTTTTTGCTGTCTGGGACTTATAATAAATATTAATGGTTTGTGGGTTTGCAAATGCAATGTTTGACGCGGTGTAGCGACTTGCAAAAACAATTAAACTTGCAATCACTACAACCGCTATTGCCCCGATTATTGGTAGTATAATTTTATGTTTCATCTGTTTTATTTTTTCCTTTTATCTTTTTCGGTCTTTTCAATTGCGTCAGAAAATGTTTCGCTAATTTCATCACTTTTTAAGGTGTCTGACGGTGAAAGTTTCTCCTCTCCGCAAGTTTTTGGTGAAGATGTTGTCTTTATACGGTTGGTTCTTAGCCCGTCCACAACATCGTCGTCGCCTTCAATCTTTTCTTCAGTAGGTTTTGCAAGTGTTTGGTTTATTTTTTCAACAACTTCATCAACGCTTGCACCTTTCATAATTAAGTCAACTTCGTTTGAATATATTGTTTCTTTTTGCAACAACACATTTGCCATTGTCTCAACTACCGATTTGTTACCCTCTATCAATTCTTCAGCATTCTTTTCGCATTCTTTTAAAATTTGTTTTACTTCATCATCAATAATGTTTGCATAATGGTCGGAGTAAGTGACCCTTTCCATATAATCTTTACCCAAAAAGTATGAGTTTTCACTACCTAAATGCATAAGTCCGGTTTTTTCACCCATTCCCCATTCTACAACCATTTTTCTTGCAATACCTGTAGCACGCTCAATATCATTAGATGCACCCGTTGTGTAATCTCCAATAAATATTTCTTCTGCCTTTCTGCCTGCAAGCATCATTGTTATTGCATCTTTTAACTTAGATTTTGTAATATGTGTGTCGTCTGAATCCGGCCTACTAACCGTATAACCTGCAGCACTACCACGCGGAACAATCGAAACTTCGTGCACAGGGTCGGAATTTTTTACAAGACGACCCACAACGGCATGACCTGATTCGTGGAAGGCTGTTATCTTTCTGTCCTTTTCTGTCACAATTCTACTCTTCTTTTGAGGTCCCATTGTAACTTTATCTATACCCTCGCTAATATCTCGCATATCAATAAATGGCTTATTGTCACGCGCTGCTAAAATTGCCGATTCATTTAATAAATTTTCAAGTTCGGCACCAGTAAAGCCACTTGTAACTCTGGCAATTTGTTTAAAATCTACATCACTTGCGAAGTGTTTATTTCTGCCATGCACTTTTAATATTTCTTCTCTTCCCTTAACATCTGGAACATGGATATGCACCTGTCTATCAAATCTTCCCGGTCTTAACAATGCTGGGTCTAAGATATCTACACGGTTTGTTGCCGCAATTATTATAACACCCTCGTTGGTCTCAAAACCATCCATCTGCACAAGTAGTTGGTTTAAAGTTTGTTCTCTTTCGTCGTTTCCGCCACCCATTCCCGTTCCGCGTTGACGACCAATAGCATCAATTTCATCAATAAATACAATACATGGTGCCGATTTCTTTGCTTTGTCAAACAAGTCTCTAACACGGCTTGCACCGACACCAACAAATAGTTCCATAAAATCTGAACCGCTTATTGTAAAGAAGGGAACATTTGCTTCACCGGCAATTGCTTTTGCAAGCAAGGTTTTACCCGTTCCAGGAGGTCCAACCATCAGCACGCCTCTTGGGATTCTTGCACCCATTTGGGTAAATTTTTGAGGATTTTTCAAAAACTCCACAATTTCACGAACTTCTTCTTTTTCTTCGTCTGCACCTGCAACATCGGCAAAACGAACATTGCTTAGTGCTATTTTTGCACGGTTTTTAACAAAATCCATACTTTGTTTGTTTGACTTTCCAATTTGTCGGCTGAAAATAAATATAACTAAAATTGCTCCACCAATCATTATTACAGGGAATAATATATAACTCCACGAAAAATCTGAAACAATTGGGCTTATTTTATCTACATCAGTTAGCGGATTTTCAGAATTATATTTGTCAACTATTTCATTTACCGACTCGCTTAGCCCCGGACCTAAATAGCAAACATCTCCGCCTGCATCATTTTTATAATATACGGCAATATAGTTTGATGTAAACTCAACGCATTCAATTTTGCCCGCCTTGATATCTTCGCGGAACTGCGCCTCGCCAATTTCCTTTTTGCCCGCCGACGTTGTCAAAAAGAATAAGCACACGCATATCAAAAGCAAAAATGCAATGCTTAAAATATTTTTTAAAAGGGGAGATTTTTGTTGATATCTTGATCGCTCTCCCGAATTCATATTGTTTTCCAAAAAATTAACCTCCAGAATTTGTTTTATAACATATTATATATTAACATATTATTAATTTAGTTTCAATCAAATTAATGTGAATATTTTAAAATTTCGCTAAAATTTCATTGTTTATATTGCATTTTTTTGTTAAAATTAATTAAAAGGAGAGAAAAATGTTTACATATATTGATATAATTATTATTGTTATTGTTGCTTTATCGATAATTATAGGCATCTTTAGTGGTTTTATTCGGTCACTCACTAGATTTTGCGGTTTCTTTGTGAAACTTGCTATCTCATTTTTTTTAAGTAAGCCGGTAGCAAACTTTCTTGCAAACAAAACCAAACTTGGAACCAGCGTGTTTGAAAAATGTAGCGATTGGGCGGTGGGACTAGGCGAAAATTTTAGCGTGAACCTAAAAACTATACCTAGCGAAAATTTGAATGAGTTTGTTAAAACCGCCTTGGGAGAAGCAAATATTCCAAAGATTTTCCGCGGATTAATTTCGGGGCTATTAAACATAACACCAGATTCTTTGGCAAATACCGAATCCATCACCCTTGCTGAAATAGTCGGCAAATCACTTTCCACCCTAATATTAATTGTATGCACTTTCATCGCAATATTTATTATTCTTTCAATTATAATTTGGATATTAAATAGACTTGAACGAAAAATATTAAAATCAACCAAAATTTTAAGCAAAATTGACCGAACTTTGGGCGGATTGGTTGGACTATTGTCGGCGGTTGAACTTTTATTTACAATTTGCTTGGTTTTATCAATCTTTAGAGGCGTATCAATGTTTGACGGTTTTTTTAATCGTTTGAACGAATCTTTTTTAGGAAAACCTATAAGCGAATTTGCCTTTAAATTAATTGATAAAAATTATGATATTTCAGCCACCATCAATGAATGGATTGCAACTCGTTAATTATCAAAATAAATAGATAAAGTCTGCAAAAAATCTATCTAGCAGGCTTTATTTTTTTGCGATTTTTATTGTGTTTAGTTTATAATATTTTGCGAATAGTTAAAATTAAATGGCTTTATTTTAAAGGAATATGTTGTTTTTTTCTTGTGAAATTTTTTTGCTTTTTTAACAATTTTTCACGGGAAACATTTTGGAATATTATAATTTTTGGCTTTTAACAAATGTTCAACTTTTGTTAAAAACTATTTATTTGGCAATCAATATTTAATTGTTAAAATTCAACTTTTTGATATCTGGCACTTCATTGCATTTTTTAATAATTTAATACTTTTTAAATTTTTTGTTTAAGATTTTATTGTTTAAATTGCTTTTTGTTTGCTTCAATTTTGGGCACATCTCACACTTCGCTTTTTCAGTTTTTAAATTTTAAATAAACTAGTTTTTCACGTGAAACATTTTTACTAAATTCTTTTATTGGTTAGATGTTTCACTTTTGGGCATAATTTTATAAGCCACATTCTTTGTTTTTTGTATTTATGGTTTTATCATAACATTTTTGTTTAATTTGTCGCATTTTATTTCGAATACAATATATGCCACATATTTTTTAAATATGCTTTTTAACAAGATGGTTTTTAAACTGAAAATTGCTTGCTGTTATTTATTTATCAATTTATACATTTATTCATTTAAACTACTTTACACATCAAAAGCCAATGTTTCACGTGAAACATTGGCTTTTGCTTAACTTATTTGCTATTGTTTCACAATTCACCTAATTTGCAAAATCTAATATTGCTTAATAACTTTTTTTGTTGGCTTATTAAAATACTTTTTAACAATTTGCTACATATTAACCAATTCCTCTAATGGTTATAAGTCTTACAATAATAAATATCTTGCTACAAATAAATCAATAACATTATCTATATATACAATGTAAACATTTACACTAAACCGCTTACTCGCACAGCAAATCGCTTATTTTAAAAGGTAAATCCAATCGTGAAACACCTTTATTTACCAACAAATATGCAAAATGTTTCACGTGAAACATTTACTTAAATACAATACTAAATGCATCTTAAAGCCCTTTGGGTTTAATTTAAATTAGCGAAAATGCCCCAGTAAGCCATTCTGTAACGAAACAACCAAAGGTAGGGGATATGGGATAATTTTAATTAAATAAAAACTCCATATGAAAGGTAACTAATAAATAAGCCCTCTTTCGGCCATGGGTAAACGAACCCAACATAAACATTAAAGCAATATCCAACCTGATACTTTTAAGCCTTTTAATTGTCACATACCTACAAGAACCCGCCAAATTGTTTCGCGTGAAACACAAGTAAGTTGTCGTCTCAGAACAAAATGTTTCACGTGAAACATTTTTATTTCATCCAAAATTTTCGGCACTTCACGGATTAAATAATGGCATCAAAAACTTAAAAAGGCAGGTCGCAAAATCTATAAAACCATTCGTAAAATCGCTTCGAATTATATAAGCCAAACACCAAACATCACCTAAAACACAACGGGTTTTGAAACAGAAAAGACCAACTGCAAGCCCTTTTACTTTTCGAACATATGTTCGAAGAATAAAATTTCGCCACTTTTTAGGTAGTCGTCGATAGTTTATTCATAAAAACATTAAACTGCCAAAAAGGGGCAATTTTGAGGCTGTTTTGAAATTAGTATATTTTGCGAAAAGTTGGCAGGTTGTTGATTAAACAGCAATATTTTTTTTGTTTATTTTTTTCAATTTTAAACATTGTTTGGATGTAAATTTGGTTATACATCTTGAAATTTTTAAATTGGTATGATATAATCGAACCCTAAAATTAATAAAGGGTGAACAATTATGGAAAAGAAAGAAGAAAGACTTGCAAGTTATAACAATAGCTTGTTTAAAAATAAATTTATAAAAAGCATTGCAAATATAAGAATTGAAGGCGGAATTCTTCCAAAATTTTTTAAACAAAAAGTTAAGGAAGCAACCGAGGATGAAAAAACAATCCACATTAAAACAACCGCCGAAGAAAGATATGCCGACTATATCGAAAATTATTTAAATGCCGAAAATAAGTTCGCATTAAAAAACAGTCACAAAAACGGCGCAAACCAATACTCTGAGCAGAATATATTAATGTTTAAAGGTGTCCCTTTTGTGGTAGACATCGAAAGTACCGAAACTCCAGCACTAAATAACGGCAATATGTATGGAACAACCCAAAAAATTAGTTACCGCGGGCTTACCAGAAACCGCTTCGGTAAATTTGAATATTTTGACATTCAATTACAAACGGATGAACGACTATATTTAAACGCCACCGAAAGCAAATTCGCAAATTATAAACTATTTAAAAAAATAACTTCTTCGCATATGGTTCTAGGCAAAAATCGTTTCAAAAGTTATCAAGAAGCCTTACAAACTAGTCCAGTTTATTACACTACAAACTCTACAAACCCAAAAGTTGAACATCGCAAAGAAGCAATGGGTGGCGGAAAACTTGAAAAACTTGCACAAAGATTTAACGCCTCTTTCAATAATTCTAAAATCCGTGAAGACGACCAAGAAATTATCGAATTTTTAAATAACAATCTTGCAAAAATTATTCCAACAAACAATTTTATTAAAACTACCAACCACTTGGAAGAAAATTCAATTCTTTAATTTTAAACATTTTTAACATCGTTTTTAACAATTTGCTTATCGTTCAAATCAAAATTTTTACTTTTAAAGCAAACCACAATTTTACATAACAAAAAAATCGAGCCTTAGTTTTTCTAAGATTCGATTTTTTATTATGAAATTGGTTGGCATATAGGCGGAGTTTATGCTCAAGACGATGCGACAGTATTGGATACCAACTTAAAATTTGTAGGTTACACAAGTTCGGGCTTTATCACCCCCGAAACCTCAACCCCTGCAAATTTCTATCCAATTGTTAGAAGTTGTTAACAAACAAGCCGTAAGGTTCCCCCTCTAATGATGGTTATTTAATCCGTAAAGACAAAATTTAAATTTTGCAGATGCGACAGCACCGAATTTGAACTTTGCGAAAAGTTTACTTTATATAAAATATATAACTTCCACAATATTTCTTTTTCTGTATTATGTTTTCGACAATTGTTCTTCGTCTGGAGTCCCAAAATTAAAACCACTCTCTTTTAAATAGGCTTCGCGTTCTTCATAAGACATCGACTGAAAATTTTTCTGAAAATTGTCGACAATTTCCTTTACTCTTTCAACTTTTTTATAAATATCCAAAACCTCTTCTTCGGTTACACCCGCACTATACCAATTAAAATATCTGTCGTATAAATCCGACTTTTTGAAGACTTCAAAATTTCCGCCCACCGTAAATAAATCCGCTACACCTTTAATTTCGCCACAAAATGGATAAGTCGCCTCTATTTTTTTAGAAGAACCGATTTCTGAAACCATGTGAACACTTATTTTGTCTTTCCCTTCTATTTTCGAAAATCCATAATCTTCTAAAATATCACTTACCATCAAAACGCTTTCTTTACTAACGGGCACCAAATCGTTTTCCACCTCAACCCTATCCGATAAATAGGAGACAACCTTACAAGCATCCGCAATTGACATAAATTTTGGCAATCTGAACGGGGTTGAAAAATAATATGTTTGACCAATTTTCAATTCCCCTGTAGCATAACTTCTAAATGGTTCAAGCGAAGCAAACGATAACCTTATTGCAGAAATTTCTTTTACGTCTTCATTCTCGTTTCCTATAAAATTTTGAGATTTACTGCAATTTGCGTCTTTAATTTTATAAATTTTCATTTTACACCCTCACTCACACAAACTATTATCAAAAATAATTGTAGCATAATAAAAACCCTCTGTCAATAACAGTGTTGAAATTAAAGGGCTTTTGTAAAGCGGGTTTTATAGTTTATATTGTGCTGAGAATAATCTTATTTTTACCCGAAAAAATCATTATAAAAACCATTTAATTTTTCACTATCAGATACAACTTTAAAATTCGAACAACAATTAATAATGGTTTATCAAACAATGAATGGTGAATAGTAAGTTACAAATAATGAATAGACAAATAGTGAATAATGAATAAACAAATGGTGAGTAGCATGTAACAAATAGTTAATAGTGAATAGTGAAGAAGTAACTAGTAAGTAGCATATGGCAAATAGTAAAGCGTGAATAGCGAATAATGAATAGCGAATAAGTAACCAGTAAGTAGTGCACGGCGAATAGTAAATAGTAAATAATAAATAAGTAACTAGTGAGTAGTTCATAGCGAATAGCGAAAAATGAATAATTAATAGTTAATAAGTAAAAAATCTCACCACAAAACAATGTCTTATGGTGAGATTTTTTGGCGCTCTCGGCAGGACTTGAACCCGCAACATTTCGGTTCGAAGCCGAACGCTCTATCCAGTTGAACTACGAGAGCAAATTCTGATTATTATACAAAGATTTTTTATTTTAAAAGTTTAAAACCCGTTATGGAACATTTTATCGCTTAATTTATCGGTTTTTTATTTAAAACCTTCAATCTTTAGCAAAATAATTATATCACTTAAAAAATAAAAAGTAAACCAATTTAGCAAATTTCGTTGAATGTAATTTGCAGTTTAATAAACCTTTGTATCCGCACTTAAAAACACCACTTAAAAGCCCTAACAATTTTATATGGTTTTATATTAAAAAACTGTTTTTTATCTTTTCACCCTTCAAAATTAATTTTTCTAAGCAATGTAAATATGCATAATCTAAAATTTTGAATATTTTTGTGAAAATTAAGGTTTATCCATTTAAGATTAATACATAAAACGGAATAAAAAAGCGACAATCTTGCAACTTATTAATAAGTTTTTTTATTAAAATAGGTTTTATCACAAAAATGATTGTTCTTTTTACTTTATAAATGACTTAATTTTATTTTTTGTGTATTTAAAATAAAAAATTGTAAAATCCAATCACCTTTCCGTGTTTTTCTTTTTGTTCTGCTTGTTTTGGCGAAAAATTTTGAAAAAATTTAACAAAGTGTTTGCACATTGAGGTAAGTCTGTTATAATATAATTATATAAATTACTAATGTAAGGAGCAGAAAATGGGAAAAATAATCGCATTTGCAAATCAAAAGGGTGGCGTAGGAAAAACAACCAGTTGCGTAAACACTTCCGCGTCACTTGCAAACCTTGGCAAAAAGGTTTTGCTTATAGATATTGACCCTCAAGGAAATGCCAGCAGTGGTGTTGGGGTTAGAAAAAACACCGAAATGAAATCGGTTTATGATTTAATAGTTGGGGAGGCTAGTATAGATGAAGTTATTCAGCATACCCCCGTTGAAGGATTTGATATTTTGCCCGCCAACAACGAACTCGCCGGCGCTGAAGTTGAAATGGTTTATATGGAATCTCGTGAAAAAATCATTAAAAGGCTTTTAGATAAGGTTCGTGATAGTTATGATTTTATAACAATTGACTGTCCGCCATCATTAGGGCTTTTGACTATTAATGCTTTAACTAGTGCCGATTCGGTATTAATACCAATCCAATGTGAATTTTTTGCACTAGAAGGATTAAGCCAACTTATGAACACAATAAGATTAATCAAGAAAAAACTTAACCCAAATATTCAAATTGAAGGCGTTTTACTAACAATGAAAGACAAGCGATCTAGTTTAGGTCAACAAGTTGCCGCTGAAATTAAAAAACACTTTACAAACAGTGTTTATGAAACAACCATACCGCGTAACATCCGTTTAGCAGAAGCACCAAGCCACGGGCTACCAATTTGTTTATACGATAAATCTTGCGTTGGCGCAAAAAGTTATATGTGTTTAGCCGAAGAAATCCTAGCAAAAAATGGGATAAAATATAAAAAATCAGGAAAAAAGGAGGGCTAGCAGAAAATGGCAAGACTCGGAAGAGGTTTAGATTCACTTTTTGGAGGGCTTGACGATGAGCCGGAAGACTTAACACTTACCCCAAAAAAGAAAACAAACGACAAAAACGAACCTGAAAAGATTGTTGAAACCAAGGTTGTTGAAAAGATTGTTGAAAAACCGGTAGAAAAAATCGTCGAGAAAATCGTCGAGAAGCCAGTTGAAAAAATCGTCGAGAAAATCGTTGAAAAACCCGTTGAAAAGATTGTCGAGAAAATCGTTGAAGTTCCAACCGGCGACCCAACCCCACGCGAAATTCCTCTTGCTTTAATTGACCGAAATTTAAGTCAACCGCGTAAAAATTTTAATGAAGGTGCACTAAACGAACTTGCTCAAAGCATTAAAGCACACGGAGTTATTCAACCAATCATTTTGGTTAAAAATGGCGACCGCTATATGATAGTTTCGGGTGAAAGGCGTTTTAGGGCTAGCAAACTTGCAGGGCTTAAAACCATTCCTGCAATCATAAAGCGTTACACCGAACAAGAAATTGCCGAAATATCTTTAATTGAAAACCTTCAAAGAGAAGATTTAAACCCAATTGAATCGGCTTTCGCAATTCGTGAACTTGTGGAAAGGTTTAACCTAACCCAAGAAGAAATTGCCGAAAAAATCGGAAAAAGCCGAACGGCAGTCACAAACACCCTAAGACTTTTGGCACTTCGCCCTGAAATTGTTAAAATGATCGAGCGTGGCGAGTTGTCTGCTGGTCACGGAAAAATTTTAGTCGGAATAGAGGACCGCGAACTTCAATTAAAAACGGCTTTAATGGCTGTGCAAAGCAAGGCTAGTGTTAGAGAGTTGGAAAAATACATCCAAAATATGTCCAACTTAACCGAAGCCCGCAAGCGTAAAGCAACCTATGTTCAAAGTTTGGAATTGCAAGATTTTTCCGCACAATTGCAACGCATTTTCTCAACCAAAGCAACCATTCAAGGAACCGACCGCAAAGGGAAAATTATTATAGAATATTTTTCAAAAGACGACTTAGACCGAATTTATAACATTTTACATAGATAAATTTTAACTCTCAAATTAAATTACAATTTTTAAACACATTTTCTTTCTAGCATATACTTCATTAAATGTTAAAAAACACTTCCTATTTTATATAATTAGTCTAAGCAATTCACAAATTTACGACTTTAATAAATAACAAAAGCACCGACAACTAGGACTACCTAATTGCCGGTGTTTTTTTTTGTTTAGATGCAGATAATTTGTTTTTATAATTACAAAACATTAAAAGGGTGTTGTAATTGCAACCCCCTTTTAAAATCTCATTTTTTTTAGTTTAGCCTTTTTTACTTTTACCAAACAACTACACCTAGAACGCTAAAAATAGCACCAGTGCAAGTTGTAACAAAAGATAAAATCGCAAGTATAAAACCCATTATATCCATCGTTTTTTTCTTCGATTTGGCAAAAAATACTACAGAAAACACGCCAAATATTACTGATAAAACTATCATAATCACCATAAACACTACTAGAACAGCAACCAAATAATAAGGTATTTCTCCAATTATTCCAGTTATTGTTTTTGTACCAAAATTTACAAATAGCCCAATTAGAAGATTTATAACCGATGTAATAAATGCTACAATACCAAATATAATAGGCGCTTCCAAATTGAATTGCTTTATCACTTCAATATTTGGTGAATTGCTTGATATAGTTTTATTTGAACCAATTTCTGCATTCATATTATTATCATTGATTTCAACTTTCATAATAATTTCTCCTTTAATATACTGCATAAGGATTTGGTTTAACAATGATTGTTAAGAAATCTATCAATACGCCAATAAAGAAAAATCCGCCCGTAAATAAATATAAAATCCCACTACCAATTTTACCCTCATAAAACCTATGTCCACCAAGGCAGCCTAATAATAAACACAATAAAAGTGCAACCCACTTATTACACATTCTAACGCCTTGCGGAGCGATAGAGTTAGTGTTTTGGTTTTGATTTGAATTATTGATTACTACCTGTGGTTGAGATGGTGTAACATTTTCAACTTGACACCCACAATGAGGACAAATTACAGCCTTTTTTGCAATTTTTTGCCCACATTCTCTACAAAATTTAGTTTCTTGAATGTTTACACTTTGCGAGTTTGTGTTTTCATCCATTTGTATTTCCTCCCTTTTAACAAAAATTTCACTTTTATTATATTCTTACAATTGTAAGAAGTCGAGCAATTTTCTTACAACTGTGAGAATATATTGTTAACTAAACCATTAAGTGATTATCAGTTGCTGGTCACAACTTCCGTTAAAATTTTCGGCACTTAGGTTTTGAATAAATGAACTGGTGGCAGATATTTTAAGGTTACCTGCCGACAACATCTGATAATAATGGAAAATGAAAACTTATTTAAAGACAATTTAAAAGAATTACGCACCGAGCGAGGAATAGGTCAAGTAGAACTTGCAAAAGCAATAAATGTTAGCAAAGGGATAATTAGTTTATGGGAAAATGGACTAAGGGAACCAAATATGTCTTCACTTATTGCACTTGCAAAGTTTTTTGATGTAAGTTTAGATGAACTAGTGGGGCTTTCAAGCTACTAAACTTAACCCCAAAAACCATTTTAGGGGGCTTTTGCCCCTAAGTTTATTTATAACAACTCCGCTTGAGGTTATTTTTTTATTACAAAATCTATTTTTTTAAAGAGTTATGTTAAGCAATAATTTCCCCGTTTAAAATTACAGATTATCTATTGTTTTTTTATGAAATTTTCAACCGATTACATTTTTCTTGACAAAGGGTGCACTCTTCGGGTATTATGTTTTTAGGAATTTTTAATAAATGGAGATAAATTATGAAATTTGAAGAATACAGTTATGTTATGATCAAGCCTGGATATTTGGAGCACAAAGACGAAATTAAAGCAAGACTAGAATCTATTGGCGGGCACATTTTAAAAGAAAATGTTATTAACATTGGAAGGGATACCCTAAAAGAGCATTATGCACATATTGCAGATAAGCCTTTTTACCCAGAAGTTGAAAGTTATATGCTAAGTGGCGAGTGTTACGCTATGCTTATTGCCGGAAACGAAGGTATTATTGCAAAGATTCGTGAAATTGTCGGACCTACAAAAAATTCACCAAAAGGAACCATTCGTGGCGACTTTATGCACGAAGGTGCATCGTCTTCGGCAAATGTTATCCATGCTTCAGATGCAAGAGACACCGCAAATGCAGAAATTAAAAGATTTTTTGGCGAAAGCGTTTTTGCAGAAAACCACAATATTTAATTTTTAAGTTTACTCAAAACATTTTGCTGTTGGTATTTTATATCTTGTTTATTGTTATATACTATGTATATACATCAATCAGACACTTAGAGTATTAAAATTTGGTTAAAACTTTAATGGCAATAATTAACAACCCTTCAAATCTTTAATTTTTGATTTTTTAGAAATTTTGGGGCATATATAATTTTATAAATAGAAAAATTAATATTTTATAAAATTTTATTGGGTTATAAAAGCCATAAATAGTAATAAGCAAAAAAAAACAAATTTTAATATTAATTTAAGAAGTTTAATGATTTTTTCATCTTAAACTTCTTTTTTTATACTTTCTAAATCCGGCGGTAAATAGGGCAAATTAACGGCAGGTATTGACATTTTACACAATTTGTGTTATTATTTAATAACTATAAAAAGGGGCTTAAAATAAATTTTAGGGGGACAATATGAATCATACCGAGTACGATGCACTAGTCGGTAGTTTTTATGAGGTTTTATCGGCAAAATTGCCATTTGATAAAACTGTCGTTTCTATTTACGACAAAATCAAAGAATTACACGACTCCACCAAAAGAGAGGACTTGCAACGCTATTTTATCAGTCTTGCTGAAAACCATGAGCGAAACAATACCTCTTTAAAGGATATCACACTTACCTATTGTATGTTATCCGAATGTTTATCTATGGTCGAAACTTTAGACTACGGCAATTGTTTTTTAGAAAGTGACAAAATCCGACTATCCACAACAAAGAACAAACTCGCCACGATGTTTTGTGTAAGTAGGGCGAAATTTTATTCACGCTTTAAAGAGCAAATCAATAGAACCCTATCAAAAACCAAGGTTTTTGATAGATATTTTGAAAAAAATAACAATATTTCCCGAAGAATCACTCAAGAACAATACTCCGGTAGCAAATTCACCGCCCGTGCCAAAAGAGTACCAAAAGCAAACACAAGGACTAGACTTTCTCCAAATGAAAGGCATAACCTTGTAGACGCCCTAAGTTTGTCGGGTTTTATTGACAGTTTAGACGGTGACAATTTACAAAATAATGAAAAGGAGCAATAATTAATATGGAAGACAAACAAATAAAGGCAGGTTCTGAAATAACCGCCGAAGAATACGACAATTTAATTATGGTTTTAGAAAATATTCTTTCTCGCGATGATGATTTTATTGATATCGTTGAAAATTTTTACAAGACACTTTGCAATATTTTTTATTGCGAATCAAGAAATGAAGCTGGGCGATGCTTTACAAATGCAACAGATAATCACCAACGCAAAAAAGATGGCAATCACAAACAAATTGTGAAAACACTTGAGCGACTAACATCCTGTGTACATTATGCACGAAACTTAGATTTTGAAGAGCAAGATAACCCGCAAGAAAATGTTAGACTTTCTTCAATAAAGTCGCAACTTGTAACAACCATCACAGTAAACCATGCAAAATATGCAAACCGATTTAAACAAGAACGAATCTATCTTGCAAACACTAAAAAACGCGCAAGAGCCACCGAAGCACAAACAGAAGCATTTAGTCGCGGTAAAAAGATGGGCGGGTTTAAACGAACAAAGTCCGGTTATTCTAGAAACCATCAACCAAAAGACCCTAAAAGACGAACAAATACTTCATTTACCTCAAACGAAAGAGCCAACATGGAAACTTTATATTCCGACCTTTATAATTATACCCCCGACGAAAAGGAGTAAAAATATGAAACAATCTATGAAAGAAAAGTATGTAATAAAAATAAATGAACTTGCCGACGCATATTTTCAATCTTCACTAGATAAAATTATGGCAAAATATAGCACTCTTACCGATAAACACAACCGCTTAAACCGTACAAACCTCGCAAATCGTCGCGCCGAAATTGAGAATGCTAAAAACAACTCAAGATTGGTGGCATTTAAAATATTAATAAATAATTTTCAATCTAAATTTGATGTATTATACATTCCGGGTGAAGAGTCTGAACACGAAAGTTTTTTATATGACCAAGAATTTGCATTTTATTCGGCACTTTTGGAGATTTCTGAAAATGCTAAGGAAAAAGCATTTATTTTACAACAATATCTTAAAAACGCTAGACTAACCAAAAGACTTTCTTCTACTTATGAAGAAGATTTTAAACAAAACTGCTTAACCGATGACACAATATTAACCGATGGTGTAAGCGCTAAAAGTTTACACTTTGTGAAAATTCATGGCATAGGCGGGGCAGTGTACTCATCTAATTATCATGACCGAAGACGCCCAGAGTGGAGTAAAGTTTATGAGCATAATTCCTATAAACTATTAAAAACAAATAAAGAACTTTACCAGACAAAATTGCATAATCATTTTTTACCTTATTTGTCTTCTGCAATCACCCCAACCGATGCTCCGTATATTAAAGAAGTTATAACTTCAACAATCCAAGAAACATATCCACCAAAAGTTAGAATGAATCATCAGGTATCCGAAGCAATTAAAATTACACCTTATGACAGTTTTGACGACTTTTTTACTCAAACTTGTATTGTACCTTGTTGCATTGGTATGATGACGGAAATTGAACAACAAGCAACCAATTCATCAAAAAATGAAGGAGATAAACAATAATGAAGTGTTCAACATTTGACCTTTTCAATTCAATATATAATCTTACAAAATCTAGCCTACCAAACGAAAAACCAGCAACCCTTCGACTTTTAACTTTTGGCAAAATTTTTTCGTTGTTACACAACAAGTCTCGAGAATTTCAACTAGATGTTTTCAGTTCTTGTTTGGCAATCTCAAAAACTTCAGACGAAAAAGCCTTTATTTTGCAACGACTTATTAAAACCAACCCCGAATATAAAAATTTAAAAAATACCTTTTTCGAACTTTTGAGTGTTTTCCCAGACTCACACATTGCGTCCGCTGAAGATTTAGCCGACCTACTAAAAGACACAAACTATCATTTACGCGGTGCATTTATTGAAGACTTTTCGTTGAATAATTCACTTAACTCCAATAGCACCACTCCAAGTGCTTTAATTTTAGAAAATGCTTCAAGGTGCCACCCAACAATTAAAGATTTACAAAATGAAAGCATCCGACTTTTGGCAGAAAACGGGAATATTTCAATTGAAACATTAAAAAAGATTATTGGTGATAGCCTAACATCGGCTTGCGAAATGGAAATTTTCCGCACAATTCACGGTCAAGCAATCGAAAAATTTTCAAAAGATTACACAAAGGTTTATTCACTTAAAAACACAACCGAGGTTAGTATAAAAAGTTACAAAAATTATGACGAATATTTTTCAAATTTATTTGTTCCAGACACTCTTGCACGAGCCCTTAGAAATTATAAAACAAATGAAACCTTTGAAAATCCTTATATAGATTAATTATATTTATAATGCTAAAATTTAAAAGATGAGCGAACCCATTATTTCAAGGATTCACTCTTCTTTTTTTGCGATTTTCTGGATAATACCCGCTGTTTATTGAATTATTTCAAGTTTTTGCTTAATTTTTCGTTTATTTTAGAAATTTTTCTTCAACTTGGCTAGAAATATTTTTTTTAAAACTCAACTTTAATGGTAATATCACCAAAAATTTAATTTATAAATTTGTTTTTTAATTAAGTTCAAATTTACCACTCGCTCGCTTTTATTCTGCAATATTATTTTATTGAGTAATACCCGCTTTTAAATTTGGAAGGATGGATGGCGAAAGTGTACAATCATCTTCGTCGGCTAGTTTTATGGCTGAAACACTGATTTCATACGCGGTTTTGTTTACTATTGTGTCATCATCCAATTTTTTTGTATAATTTCGGCTTTGAATTCGTCCTTGCAAGGTCACCTTTTCTCCAACACTTAAACCATTCACAAACCTTGCATTTCTGCCCCATGCAATACATGGGATATAATCACTTTTATTATATGAGCGGTTTACCGCTATTAAACAATCGCAAATTTCTCGACCAAATGGGGTGGTTCTAAACACCGGAGGTTTACACAAAAATCCCGTCAAAAATATTTCGTTTGTTGAATCGTCGTCGGAGTTTTCGGTAAGTTCTTTAGCAAAAAGTGTTAAAACAAGTTTACTTTTGCCATCTATCAACTTATTATAACTTCTAAACTCTCCGTCAATCGTGACCTTTTCACCCGCTTTAACTCCGCCCAAAAGCCGTTCAGAAACAGTTATTGGTATTTTATCTTCTTCATCTGATAGCCTTGGTATTGCAAGAGTCATATCATAAAACCCCTCGCCTAAAATTAAGTGGCTAAACCTTGGCTCCTCTAAAATTTTGCCCGTGCATCTTGCAATATTGTTTTTTTCATAAATTGTGTTCATAAAAATTCTCCTTTAAATCGTGTTTTTAATTATTTTTGATTTGTATGCCGTTATTATTAATTGTATAGTTTTCGTGATAAATTAATTCCGATACATGCACAAGGGTGTATCCTTGCTCGGTTAGGGTATCAATTATCACAGGCAAGGCCTCTACAATGTGGTCGCTGTTGTTGTGAAATAAAATAATGCTACCATTTTCAACATTTGGTGTAATTCTTGCCATCATTTGGGAGGTGTTTAACCCCTTCCAGTCCAATGAATCCACACTCCACTGAATAGGGAAAATCTTAAGTTCTTCTGAAACTTTAATTAAGGTATCGTTATAGTCCCCATATGGCGGACGAAACAATGTAACAGGCTTGCCGGTAAGTGCCGTTATTTTCTCCATAGATGTACTAAGCTCTTGCGTCATTTGGGAGGCAGTAAGTTTTGACATATATGGGTGCGTGTTTGAGTGTGTTCCAATTTCAATCCCGCTTGCATCCAAAGTTTTTACAAGTTCAGGATATTTATCCACCCAAAAACCAACCAAAAAGAAGGTTGCCGTTACATTTTTTTCCTTTAAAATATTTATAATTTTTACCGTTTCATCACTTCCATATGCCGCATCAAAAGTTATTGCCACCTCCTTTTTATCCGTTTCGACACCATAAATTGGAAGTAATCTATTTGTGTAGCCCGCGTAAACGCTCGCACTTGCCGTTGTATACACCATACACGATGCCACAACCAAACAAATTGCCACACAAATCAATATTTTAAATGGTCTTGTATTTATGCAAACAAATTTCATCTAACACCTCTTAATTATAAATAGATTTAAAATTTCTCCACCATAGAATTATTCAAAGTTTTGACGAATTTTGGCACATGGCGGATATCTTTAATAAATTTTATGGCAACTTAAAAATTTTTAGAACAACCCAACAATTTTGCCTGCTGTTTTTATCCTAAAATTTGATAATGTTTTTATTTTTCTTGCTAAAAAAGACTAAAAAATAGGAAGAACTAAATCTTTCTCCCTAAATTATTCAATGCAACCCCAAAAGGATTCATTTTAATCATTAAATTTTTAATCATTTTAAAAAGTTAACTAAAATATCTACAAAATTTTGCTAGCCCTTAAAACAATGCCATTATTTTTACTCTCTCTCATTTCCATCTTCGGCTTCTCGTTCTTCTATTGCAATTACCTTTAATAATTTCTTTGGGTCCGCCGTTTTCACCGCTTCGTCATAGGTTTTTAAAAGTTCTTCATCGCTTGCCACAAACCTTATAGGCGTTTTAGGTTTCAAACTTTCAATATATTCTCGTTGTAATGCCTTTACATTTTCTTTATTTTTATAATAGTTTACAACAAAATACACTACTACAAATACATATAGTGCAAAAAACATTATTATTAGCATATATACATCTGCCATTTTTATATCGGTCAACTCTAGCAAAAATAGTGTCAATGTTAGCCCGGCAACCGACACAACACCTAAAGTTTTTAGCAATTGTTCTTTTGTCATTTTTACCCCCTAATATAAAAAAATTATATCATCTTTTAATGAATACCGCTGTAAGAAAATTTTTTATCCTAATATCTTCTTTTTTTACAATCTTATTTTACATCCAATATACCTTTTTGTCAATTTCTAATTTTTAATCGTAAAATTAATTCAAAATATTTTTTAATTAAGAAATCTGACATAAATTACCTTTAGATATTAAACTTCGTACATTTTCTACACAAATTTTAGGTTTTTTCGCTAATTATTTTTCTGCTAATGTGTTACAATTTTTGTAACAACTTTTTTAAGGAGTAATATATGGCAAATCAAAAAAATACACAAACGGAAGAATTTCTTTCAAAATTTCTTTTGAAGGCAAAAAGGAAATTGTCGCATAATGAAGATTTTCAAAAACCTAAACAGGCAAGCGAACCTTCAATTCCCTCAACTTGCTATACCTTTTTGGAATTAAATCGGAAGAAAGAGTACACCGAACTAACATCTGCTATAGACCGACTTTTAGAAAGCAACCCTAATTGTACCGACCCTATATTTAGACTTATAAATCATTCAAAATACGACAAACTTGAAGCCTCAGCAAAACAAAAATATATCCTCGACCTTTCAAGTTTATACAATCAAATATTAAAAGAAAAAAATATAATTTAATATATTGTATCAATTATAGATGAGAAACGCTATCCTCTTTTCAATCCTTTTTATTTACCTTAAAAAATTTTTACACGAAAAGAACGAAATCTTAGGCAAATTTTATTTTTTTCGGGTTACATTTAACAATTAAAATCATAAATAAAATATAAGCAATTAATTTATGAGACTATCACTTAAAAGTTTAATAACTTTGGTTTTTTCTCATTATTAATGCTTATATTTTATTTTTTGCTTATTATTCTTCGGTTTTTTTATTATCATCTAGCATATTTACATATTCAAAATACAGTTCACCCTTCTTTTTGTCGACCTTTCGTTCGTTTATCAACCTGCATGCAATGGCTGTCAACATTTGTCTTGCCCGTCTTTCAAACTTTACATTTTGAGACACTAGCCGAACCCATTTATCCCCAATCCAAATTGAAGCCGAATTATCCACTATATTTGCATAATAATTTGCCTTTCTAATATTGTAACTTGCATAGCACATCAACTCTTCGTCTGCCAGTTTCTCAACGCGTTCTCTAATGTATGGCAAAGCAATTTTAAAACTTTCGTTGGCAGACTTTGTCTTTTGATTCTCCACTAAAATTGTTAAAAATTCGCTATCCAAATTGAAAAATCTTCGTGGCATAGTAAGTCCCAATTTTAATGCTTGCGTTGGATTTATAAGAACATTTCCGTCCTTATCAAATATTTTCGCAACCCGTCTATTATTGATTTTAAATGGCCTTTTAATTCCGTAATCGGGGATTTCTCCATTTTCATCCAATTCAAACAGCAAGCAATCATCATAACTCACTTTTTTGTATTTTCCGCGTTTCGATTCACCCGACACGCGTTTTTCTTCTTCTGCTAAAAATACCTGACTATCTTCTTTTCCCACACTTCTAATATCATCTAACCATGCAAGTCTTTCGGTCTTTACATACTCATTATCACACCGCTTAATCAATTCCAAAACCGCTTTTGCATTGTTAAAAGTCTTTTCTTTTAGTGAAGAGTCCCATTTTTCAATCTGCTTTTTTTGTTTTTCTATTCGTTTTGTATCTTCATTAATTGACTTTTGCAAGGCTTGTATATCCGAATAATTTTCTTGTAATCGGCATCGTTCTTCATTTAAAATTTTAATATTATTTTTTAATCGGTACCACTCTTTGCAAATCGCCTGACGCTTAATATCATAATATAATTTTTCTTTTTCAAATTCTTTTTTATTTCTTTCAAGTAGGTTTTTGTTGCGAAAAATATTCAACTCACACTTTGGAATTTCACGGGCAATAAAGTTTTTTCGTTGTTCGGCAAGTTTTTGACCCGCTTTTGTTTTATTGTGCACCTTTCTTTTGTAATAATAACCTTGTTTGTGGCGTTTCCTTGGTGTAGTGCGAGGTTGTTTTCCAACCTTTTTTATAAATTTTTCTTCGCCCTCTTTAATAAATTTAAAAATATCTGTTGGCTTTAAGTCAAATTTAACCATGTTTATCCCTACTTTAAATTGAATAATAAAACACTGATATCGGCTGGACTAACCCCCGAAATTCTTGATGCCTGACCGATAGTCAAAGGTTTACAGTCGTTTAGTTTTTGAACGGCTTCTATTCTTAACCCTTTAACTTTAGAATAGTCAAAATCTTTTGAAATTCTTTTATTTTCGAGTTTTCTGTTCTTTTCAACTACTTGAATTTGCTTTTCTAGATATCCTGAATATTTTACTTCTATATTGATTTCTTTAATCACTTCACTTGAAATATCACCAAATATACCAAATTCCTCATTTAAAAGTTCGGCTGAAAGATTGGTTCGTTTTATTAATGTTTCTACACTTTTGCCGGTTACAATAGTGGCTTCGTTATGCTTTTCTAAAAATTTATTCATTTGAGTGGTTGGTTTTAGTATTTTTGGCAATATTTCGCGTGCTTTTTGTAATTCTTCGCACTTTTTTTGAAATTTTGCATATCTTTCATCATCAACCAATCCAACCCTGCGTCCAATTTCGGTAAGTCGCATATCGGCATTGTCTTGACGCAATAATAAACGATATTCTGCCCGACTGGTCATCATTCTATATGGCTCATTGGTGCCCTTAGTTACTAAATCATCTATCAAAACACCAATATAGCTTGAATCCCTTGTTAAAATAAGTTCTTCTTCACCTTTAATATATAGTCCGGCATTAATTCCGGCAACAATTCCTTGTGCACCCGCCTCTTCATAACCACTGGTACCATTTATCTGACCGGCGGTGTAAATCCCCTTAATCTTTTTAAAGCCTAGGGTAGGATACAAATCGGTACAATCTATAGCATCATATTCTATAGCATAGCCATATTTTAAAATTTTAGTGTCTTCCAATCCTAAGATGCTTGCAACCATCTGCTCTTGAATATCTTTTGGCATGGATGTGCTAAACCCTTGAAGATAAATACTATCATTTTTAATTGTTTCGGGTTCTAAAAATAGTTGATGGCGGTTTTTGTCCTTAAACCTAACAATCTTTGTTTCAATGCTCGGACAATATCTTGGACCCACACCCACAATAGTTCCGCTATACATTGGGGCTTTGTCTAGGTTATCCAAAATAATTTTATGGGTATTTTCATTAGTATAACCCAAATAACAACTCAAAATATTTTTAGGCTTAATGTTACTCATATATGAAAATGTTTGAATATTTTCTTCGCCCTTTTGCTCTTCAAACTTAGAATAATCTATAGAATCGTGGTCAAGTCTTGGTGGGGTACCCGTCTTAAAGCGAACAATTTTAAAGCCTAAATTTATCAAACTTTGAGTTAAGTTTTTGCTGTTTTTAAAGTTTGCCGGACCCGAATCTTTAATTTCCTCTCCTGTTATGGTTCTACTGTTTAAATATACTCCCGTACAAATTACCACCGCTTTGGCTTTAAACTCTCTTCCATCCGCCGTTTTAACACCCGTAACCTTCTCTCCGTCAGTCAAAATCTCACTTGCCTCGCCCTCGGTTAACACCAAATTCTCTTGGGTTTTTAATACATCCAACATAGTTTGATGATATTTATCTTTATCCACCTGTGCGCGTAAACTTTGAACGGCAGGGCCTTTACTTCCATTAAGCATTCTTAGTTGCAAGCATGTTTTATCGGCGGTTTTTCCCATTTCGCCACCTAGTGCATCAATTTCGCTTACAAGTTGACCTTTTGCCGTTCCGCCAATACTTGGATTACATGCCAAAAAACTTACCCCGTCAAAATCTAGGGTAATAAGCAAGGTTTTATTATTCATTCGTGCAAGGGCTAACGCACTTTCAACCCCCGCATGTCCGCCGCCTATACAGATTGCATCAAATTCATTTTCTTCCATCTTTATTTTCCTTATCTAATCTATTTTAGTTTACTTTCCTAAGCAAAATTTACTGAATATACTATCTAAAATTTGTTCGTTGGAGGTATTTCCGGTTATTTGACCTAAATAAGTGTAGCCGTCCATCAAATCCACCGAAAGAGCATCAAGTGTGGTGTTATCTATCGCTTTTAAGGCATTTTCAAAGGAATTCTTTGCACTTTCTAAAGCATTTTTATGCCTTATATTTGTAACCACCAATCCATCACCCAAAATCACACCACCGGTTACCATATCATATATTTTTTGCTTTATGCGGTCAATTCCTTCACCCGTTTTACAAGATGTATAAATTGCCTCATTTTTTCGAACTTTATCCGTTAAATCAATCTTATTGTGAATAGTGATATACTTTTTCCCGTCCAGTAAGGCTAAAATTTGTGCATCTTCTTGGTCTTTAGGTCTAGATTCATCCACAATAAACAAAACTATATCCGCACGGCTAATTAGGTCTATACTTTTTTGAACACCCATCTTTTCTACAACATTATCGGTGTTTCGAATGCCTGCAGTATCCAAAATATTCACCTTAACACCATTAATTTCAAAAGCGTCTTCAATAACATCTCTTGTGGTTCCAGCAATATCGGTAACAATCGCCTTATCCTTATTTAACAAAGCATTTAATATGGATGACTTTCCAACATTCGGTTTCCCAATTAGGCAGGCATTTATCCCGTTTTGGATTATTGCACCTTGTGAAAAAGTATTGATTAAGCCATTTATTTCCTCAACCAACTCGTTTAATGTTTTCTTAATTTTATTTTGTGCAATGTATTCAATATCTTCTTCGGGGTAGTCAAAACTAACCTCAACTTCACTCATTAGGTCAACCACTTTGTTTTGAAATTCTTCAATTCTTTTAGTTAGTCCGCCATCCATAATCTGTTTATTTGCCTTAATTTCAGCCTCAGATGTTGCATTTATCAACCCAATCATTGCTTCGGCTTCACAAAGACTCATTTTGCCGTTTAAAAATGCTCGAAGTGAAAATTCGCCGTTTCTTGCCATTCTTGCGCCATTTTTTATGCATTCCTCTATAACTTTATCCGTCAATTTTACTCCGCCGTGGCATTGAAATTCAACCGTTTCTTCACCCGTAAAACTTTTGTTATCAAAAACCACACATAGTGCGGTATCTGAAACATTTTCTCCCTTAAATTCACCTAAAACCAACTCTCTTTTTTTAAATGTTGAGGGCAAATTTCCCTTTTTTGAGCAGAATAATTTATCGGCTATACTTATGGCTTTTTCACCGCTTAACCGAACTATTCCAATCCCGCCACTTCCAACCGGAGTGGAAAGGGCAACTATTGTATCTTTTAATCCAAAATTATCAATCATTTTTCCCTCTGCTTACCATTTTTAGTTAAATTTTAACATTTTCTTATAAATTTTTCAATATTTCACCAAAATTTACCAAAAATTTTGAATTTTTTTGTTTCTTTTGCAATTTGTTTAGTATTTTACTATTAAAGTGTAATTGGTTTTTGCCTTTATGTCAATTATTTATTAATATTTTAATTTAAAATATGTTGACAAAAATCAATTTGTCCATTATAATAACTTTGTTTAAACTGTTAATATGAGGCTTTTGCCTTATACTTAATAAATACAATTTCAAGGAGAGGATATTATGAAAAGAACTTACCAACCAAAAAAGGCAACTCGTAATAAAGTTCACGGCTTTAGAAAGAGAATGTCAACCAAGGGCGGAAGAAATGTTTTACAAAGACGCCGTAACAAAGGTCGCAAAAGATTAACATACTAATTTCTTAAAAAATTCAAGGGGTAAATATGTTAAGTAAACCTTTAAGAATGAAACGCAATACCCATTTTAACTACACATTTAAAAATGGTCACTCCGAATGTATTGGACACTTAATTTTAGTTACCAACAAGAAAAAGTTTAAAGAACAAAAGATAGGTGTAGTAGTTAGCAAAAAAATTGGTAATAGTGTCACAAGAAATCGCACGAAAAGGCTTTTGCGTGAAGCCATACGATCTAATTTAAACCTTGTAAAAAAAGATGTAGATTTAATCTTGGTTGCAAGGGTGGGTATTGATCAATGGGATTACAAAAAAATCACAAAGTGCTTAAAAGAACTATTAAAAAAATCTAATGTGCTAATTATTCAATAATTTTTAGCGTAGTAGATTTTTTTTGTTATTTAAAAATAAGTGAGGGCTTCCATGAAAAAGTTTTGTATAAAAATGATTGAATTATACCAAAAATTTTCAACTTTTAGACCAAACAAGTGCAGGCTTTACCCAACTTGCTCAGAATATGCAAAAATTTGCATTTCGCGGTTTGGTGTGTTTTACGGAATAATTTTATCTTTAAAGCGACTTTTTCGCTGTTCGGGGTCAAAACAAATCTTGGTGGATAAACCACCTCAAAATATAAAAGGAGACTTTAAATGGCTAATATAACAAACTTTTTAGCGGAAGTTTCAGCCCCAACTGGGCTTTGGGCTTCTATATACAAGGCTATTGAAGGTTTTGTTGTAAATTATGGCTGGTCAATCATTTTGTTTACAATATTTGTAAAACTTATAATGGTTCCGCTAGACTTATACAACCGATATTCTTCAAGAAAAAACAATTTTATTCAAAAACGCCTTACTGGACAAATCCAAAAAATTAATACCAAATTTGCAAACAATAGAGAGCGTGCAAATCGTGAAGTACAAGCATTATATAAGCGAGAAGGCTATAATATGGTCGGAACTTGTTTATTTTCATTATTAAACATTGTATTAACACTTTTTGTTTTTATATCATTTTTCAACACTCTTCGAAACATAAGTGCATATAAAATGGTTGAGCAATACACAATTTTAAATGATACTTATGCCGATTGCGAAGCAAAAAATCTTTCAAATGAAGAAATTAATGTAATATTAAACGAAAAATACGATGAAATCACAAAAAATAACCACTGGTTATGGGTTAAAAACATTTGGAAGAATGATTCAAGTGTAAAAAGTGTTCCCGATTATGATTCATTAATGTCTGCAACCAAATCTGCAAACGACAAAAAATATTACAATACATATTTTGTAGAAACTAGCGAAAATTATATAAATCCCGACCGATATAATTTGGTTATGGCACCAGTTATTGATAAACACACCGGTTGGAATGGATATTTTATCATAGCACTTCTTTCAGGCTTATTGAGTTTTGCATCTCAAATTATTGCCGACCTTTCAAACAAGTCTAAAAAGGCAAAACAAATCAATGTAACGCCTTCTCAAACCGAACAGCAAATGAACAGCACCATGAAAATTATGAAGTTAATTTTGCCTATTATTTCAATAATTTTTGCCTTAACCAACCCTGCGGCTTTCGGATTATATCTACTAACAAGTTCAATAATGAGTTTAATCACAAACTACTTACTAGGACTAATTGCAGAAAAGATGACCAAAAAGGAAGAAGCGAAGTATTTAGCCTATCTTGAAAAAGAGGCTTTACACGAACTAAAAAGGCAAAAGAATGCAAAACCTCAAATGACCACCTATCGAGGACTTATGAAAAAGTTTTAAAAAATTACCCATAATTCAATTTTTATAAAAATTTTTGTATTTTTAAATTTATTGTATAAAAACAACTTTAACAACAATTTATGGGCAAAAGAACAAAAAATGTAGGAGAAAATATTATGAATTCAATTGAAGTATCAGCAAAGAATGTTGACCAAGCAATAGAAATAGGGCTATTTAAACTTAATGCAAAAAAGGAAGATGTGCAAGTGGCAGTGCTTTCTGAAGGCGGGCTTTTTGATAAAGCAAAGGTAAGGCTTGTGTTAAAAAGCGACCTTGCCGAAATGACCGAAGTAGAAATTAAAGTTCAAGAGTTCGTTCAAAAGATGGGACTAGATATCGTAGCGACGGTAAAAGAAGAAGACGATGTTATTTTGGTCGATTTCGCCGGAAATGATGTAGGAAGTGTTATCGGAAAGAGGGGCGACACATTAGACGCTACCGAACATCTTTTAAATCAAATAATAAACAAGCATAAACCTCACAACCAATACAAAAGAGTTCGTCTTGATTGCTCGGGCTACCGCGAAAAAAGAGAGGGAACATTAAAGGTTTTAGCACATCGCTTGGCAGACAAGTCGGTAAAAGAACGAAAACCAAGCAAATTAGAACCTATGAACGCGTATGAAAGAAAAATCATTCACTTAGCACTAGAATCTCGTCAAGATGTAAAAACCATTAGCCGTGATGCCGAACCTCATAGATATATCACAATTATCCCAAGCAATATGGATGAACGCTACAACCGCGATTTTAACGACTAGTTTTTACAAATAAGTAATTAATTTTTAGCGCAAAACAATTTTTTAAAAGTATTTAAAAGTCTAAACGCAAGTTGTTTAGACTTTTTATTTTTTTTGTTAATTTATAATTTTTAAGGGTTTCATTATTTTGGGGTTTTGTTTTCTTAAAAGGTGTTATTTTATTTTTTTTACTTTAGGCGATTAAGCAATTTTTATGCTTTTAATTCCAAAAAACTAATTTTTATTTTTAACTCCAAATTGACTGCACTTTTTTGTGCTTTTGCTTTTTGTGAGTTTATGGCAGGTTTAAAATCAGCCCCAAATTTGCCCCTTTTTGAAACTTTTATCTCTCCATAACTCTTTGGTTATCCCACAAAAAACTCTAGATTTTGTGGCTGTTTTTACTTTTTATTTCGGTGAATTTATGATTGATTTCGCCTTCTATTTCTGCGTTTGTTTTTTTTGTTTTTTTATAAAACCTTTAATTTCAGTCTACTAAAAAACTGTTAAAAATTTTTTGTTTTCTTCAGATAAAAACGGCTTCGTAATATATATTTAAGTGAAGCTAATAAAGTTGTTTAGTTTTTAGAGGATTTACACTTGTTTTCTTTATATTTCTGTGTTAGTTATTTATGTCTATCCCTAAAACCTTTAATTTCTAACAGTTAAAATAAAATTTGTTAAAACCGCATTTTTGGTTTTATTTCAAATAAAAATTGATTTGTAAATTAATAACTGGTTAATTTATTAACATTGTCCAATCTTGTAAATGTACCCCATGTTTTATCCAACATTTTGTTTTTTAATGTTTGAATTTTTAAATTTGTACAAGCATTAAAGCCTTGTCTACAATCTTTATTTCATATTTCTAAAATTAACCGCATTAATAATTCAATTGTCGTTGTAAATTTTATTTTATTCTTTGCAACTTTATGCTTTATTTAAGTCTTTTTTTAGTGCTATATAATACACTCACAACATCAATTTAGCTGTCGTTATAAATTTTGATTTTTTTATTCTTTTTCATTCGTTCTCCTTAATTTTGATATATTGGCATAAGATAGCTTTTAGTGACGCAATTACACCTTTTAAAGTGGTTAATGGCAATAGTTTCCGCAACAACTTAGCACAACTTGTAAAAACCTAAGCCACAACTAAAAGTTTATTTTATTTAAACTTCTATGCCACATAACCACATATTATCATAAGCGGGAAAATTAAACATATTCAGTAGTAAATTCATAGCGTTAAGGATCATACACTAACTGTCAAAATTTAACTCTTCGGTTCAATAACACCAAATTTTAAACAACGCGAAAATTTTACTTTCTTAATATAAAAATAAAGCGTTTGCCTTATTACGCAGGGGCAGAATTGTGTAACATCAAACAAATGTAAAATTTTTCATATTTTGACCCTTTGGGGCAACTTGTAGGGAATCCATGTTTCAACCAGAAGTTTAATTTCTTTATGCTTTTAATCACATAACATGTACTAGCAAAATAAATTTTTGTTATCCTCAAAATTTATTGTTTTTGCACCTATAAAATTAAAAATTTTGTTTTTACTATATGTAAAACCATCTGCTGTAGTGTTTTATCCCTTCGGGCTGAATTCTTACAACCTCAAGTAATCTGTTATAAGTTTTTTGATTGGTTTTATGTTTTTTTTGTTTTATAGCCTTCTCCTCCTTCTTTTAAGCTTACTTTTATTATAAGTTATAAATTTTTGCTTTGCACGATTTTGTGTCACAGCCTGCAAATTTTAACCCCACTAAACTTCTTAAAAATAAAGGCAAAGACCGCAAAATTAATTTTTTTAAATATTTTATAATAGGGTAGTTTTTAATGCCTTATTCCGTCCAAATTTGACAGTTTAAACACTAAAGCATAAATTACTTTGTTTAAATTTTTAACCCTTTAGTGGGCATATAATCCACTTATTTCCACTTAAAAATTAATTTATCACCAAACAAAAACTTAATCATATTTTTTAAACTTATAAATATTATCCAACTTTAAAATTAATCTTTTTTGCGGAACAGTTTAATATTTTTCCAATCGCCATTTTGTTTTTATTTTATAATATTCTCTTAAAAAAATAGTTTTAATAAAGTAGTTTTTAACAATGTTGATTATTTATTCACACATCCACAAAGCAATTCTTTTACATTTCTTTAAATTTAGTGCCGTCACCACTACAAAATAAAAATCTTATCTTCATAGTTTAAGTTACTAAAATCGCTAAAAATAAAAAAATGCCTTCAGTTCACCTTCCGCGAACAAGCAATATATAAATCGTTGTTTTAAAGTTTATTGGTTATAATCGCATTCACTCCACGCTAGTGGTCACAAGTTATCACACCGTGTATTATCCTTCAATTTTTGAATATATAAACATTTGCAACAATTCTCTCACTTTGAGGTTTATATCCTACACAGTGTTAAAGTTTAACTAACTTTGCTACTATTCACTACCACCACAGACCGATTATTAAATATCGCAATTAGTATCGCTTTTCACTTTTAAAACACACCACCCAACAGATTCGCACTCTTTCTGCCTTGAATATTATTTTCGTTATGCAAAAAGTTTATTTGTTTGTCTTTTTAAAAACTAATTAACTTAACCTACAATAATCTCTATTATCACAATTTGTATTAACATTGGTTTTTAGGTTTTTTTCTCCACTTCAAACGATAATATCCAGTCTATGTATAATTAGGGGATTAAATTTGTCTTATCATATCAAAACACATTACATTGCAATTTATCTCAACATCAGTTTTAAGACTTTTTTTCCACTTTAAAAAAACCAACCACCACAATTTGTTTAAATTTCTGTTTTTAAATTTTAATCACAACAGACTAGTTGCCAGAAGCGATTATTAATACAATAATAACTTTTTGTTTAATTATTTTTTAACAATATATATATTAACTTGTTAAAAATCAATTTATAAAATTATTAAATAAATATATAATTAACTAAAATTGTTTTTGGATAACACTAGATATTTTTGACTTTTTTTGACCTTTATAAATATGTTTTTTGCTGGGTTTATATAAAGTTGTTTTTATAAAAAATCACCTCTTTCTTAAAATATTTTTTTTTGTTTTAACTTTACTTTTAGGTTTAAAAAAACTAAAAATTTAAACTTATAAAAATTTTTTCCAATAAAATTTTGATATTGTTTTTGCATTGTTTAATTAAAAAATTAGTAAAAAATTTTTTGCAAATAAAAAAACTATCACTCTGCCGTGATAGAATTTTTTTAATTTTAGTTTTATTAATTATTGCAAATATATTCAAATTTTGTTTTTAATAAGTTTTTAAATTATGTTAAAAACTAAATTTTGGCAATCAATAGTTTTTAACAATAAACTTCTTTTTTGTTAAAAACTCATTTTATAAATTTCTATTTTTTATTTAAAAATAAAAAATTTGCATCGATTGTTACATAAAAATAATCTTAATAAAATGGGGTATAATTTCAAAAAGTTAAACGACTTTTCGAGTTTAATTCAATAGTTTAATTTTTTTAATTTTTAGTAACTTTTAGCATCTTTTTTAAAACAACGGCTTTAATTATTTTTTGAAAATGCAATATTACTATTTTTTAAAAACCAACTGTTCGCAAAAAACTTTAATTAGCATACTCTCTAATAAATGCCTTTTCTCTAGTCCTCATATTCACCCATTTCAACATCTATTAAACATGCATTGATTAATTTTTTGCTTCCCTTCAACGAAAAGAAGAAGATGGTATCTATTATTAGCGATCCAACAGTTGCATACAAAACATTTAATGCAACTTTTCCAAATGAATAAAAGGTATTTCCAAAAATTAGCGAAGCCAGATATTTTAACAATTCAATCAAAAAGCCTCCCGCAATTGAAAAAGTTAATGCAAAAATACAAACCACAATTGCCTTCGCTTTTACACGATTGTTCTCATTTTTTAAATAATTATAATATACCGAAACTCCTATAATTGCAAAACTTACACCGATTAAAAGTTCGGCAAATATATTCAAAATCAAGTAATTAAAAAGCCCAAATAAGTTGTACACATTTACTAGCAAAAACACAACTGCATAAAAGGAAATTGCAAGCCAATCTTTAAGATTAATTTTTTGATTTTTTATTAGCGTTCCAACTAGGTATAAGCAAAGTGCCGTAATGATTGAATATACAAAACTCTTTATCATATTGGCAGAAAATAGATTCCCTATATGCGAGTTCACCGCGACTTGACTCATAATTGCAGTCAAAATATTTAACACAAGCAAAAGCCCCAAAATTGTTAATAAAACAATTTCAGACGGTTCAAACAAGCGTTCATCTTTTCTTAAACTGCGATTACTCATCTTTTTACTCCTCTATTATTTTGTGTTACAACATTTTATTTTAGTATAATAAGCCACACTAAATTTATAATAGTCAAGACTTGCTATTAACCCATTAAAATTTTAGTGTAATAATAAATTACACCCAAACGCGATTTTTGTAAAGTACTTTTTGAACACAAATTTTTTTTCTGTTAAAATATACAAATTTTTCCAATTTTTAAAAAATTTTTAAATTTTTGTTGACAAATAAATTTTTTTGAAGTTTTCAACACTTTTTCAACAATGATTTTAAAAAAGTTAAAAACCTACCACTTTTCAACTTTTCAAGCCTCTCAGACGATTTGTAACAGAATTTTTAATATTATTTATATATATTTTATATGCACAAATTGTGATTATTATTTTTGAGTTTAATAAAAGTTAGACTTTTATTTTTTGGAAAAATGTCTTATAAACTAAAATTTACTATTTTTTATAGATACAAAACACCTCCTTTAGTCTTTTTTTAGTTCAATTGTCAAAATTTTTAACTTCAAAGATTAAATCTATTACACATTTTTAATAGTTTTTTGTTTTTTAGGTTTAATATGCAAGTCAATCGTTATATAAATTTTAAATTTAAGTTTTAATTTTTTAGAATATTTTTTGATTATTTAAAAACTGATTATATTTTGAATAATTTTTAATTTTATTTTAACTTTTTGCGGAGTGAATTTATTTTTAACGTTTTTCCAGTTATTTGTTTTAGATTTTCAAACTAGCATCTTATCACATAAAACACCGTTTGAAATTATTATATTTGATAGTTTAGAATTTTTATTTTAGTTTTTTTAAACTTACATAGGTTTTGAAATAATATTTCAGATTGATGTTATTTATAAATTACTCTAATTTTTAAATTTTTTTTAATAGTTTTTAATTGGTTTTCAACAACAGTTAAACAATTGTTAAAAATATATTTTTTTTAAGACAAAAATAAAACAGGTTTTTAATTGAAGTGTCCTTCTAACTTAAAACCTGTTTTTAAAATTTAAATAATTTTTAGTTTACAATTCTTACTGGTAAAATTAAATATAAATATTCACTGTTTTCGGTAGCGGTTATTGTGCAAGGTGCAATTGGAGAGGTAAAGTTAATATTTACATACTCGTCACTTATGCTTTTTAAACTCTCGCTGAAATATCTTGCATTAAATGCAACAGTCAAATCCTTTCCTTTTGCAGAAATAGAAATTTTTTCGGTGATATTTCCAAGTTCGGATGAACTAGAAACGCTCATCAAGTTCTCTTTTATATCAAAAGTTATAAGATTGTTTTTATTTAATCTTGCAAGCAAACTTGCGCGCTCTATCGCTTCTTCCAAAAATCTCTTTGCTACCGTCACAATGGTAGAAGTAGAAACTGGAATAACTTGCTTATAATTAATAAAGTCACCATCAAGAAGTCTTGTAATAATCTTTGTTTCATCTACATTTATTAAAATGTAGTTCTTTTGAATGAAGATTTCTAACTCTTCATCATCGTCGCCAATAATTTTACTTATTTCTGCCAAACTTTTTGCTGGACAAATATATGTAAATGAAGAAGTGCTTTGTATTGGCTTTGAGCAAACAGCCATTCTGTAGCCATCTAGCGCAATTCCCGTTATTTTATTTTCGGTTACTTCCATTAAAACGCCCTTTAAAATAGGCCTTGCATCATCGTAAGATGCACTAAAAATGGTTTTTGAAATCAAATCTCTAAAATCATTTTGTTTGATTTTTATAGAATCAGCACTTTCAATTTGCTTTATTTCAGGAAATTCACTTACTGGTAAACTTTGAAGATATCCTTCAGAGTCGGTATATTTGATTTTAATTTTATTTTCATCTGGATTTTTTGTAATTTCAATTTTCTCATTATTAAGTTTTTTGATAAGTTCGGCAAAGAATCTACCCGCAACAACGGCTTCACCTTCTATTTTAACATCAGCGACAATACGCTTTTCAATGCTTAACTCCAAATCAGTTGCTTGTAAAGTTAAAACATCATTTTCGGCTTTAAGTTTAATGCCTTCTAAAATTGGATTTGTAGACCTAATAGCAGTAGCTTTTAAAACAGTGTTTACTGCTTCACTAAGTTCAAACCCATCACAAATAAGTTTCATGTGGTTTTTCTCCTTATATATAACTATTTATTTTTATTTTTTAGATAGTAATAGTAGTAGTAGGGGGTGTTGAAAAGTTGAAAAGTGTTTAAAATCCTTTAAAATAAAGGGAAAAACGAGACTAAAAACTTGTTGAAAACTTTGAAAAGTTTTTAACACCCTGTTTAAAACCTGTTGAAAAGTTAAATTTACTACTATTCAACATTGGCTCCGCAAAGACCTTTCAAATCTTTAATTTGGACTTCCAATAATTTATTGGTTTCAAGTTCAGAACTTACCTTATTTTTACAGTAAATTACGGTAGCATGGTCTTTTCCGAAAATCTTACCAATAGAAGTATACGGCATATTCATCAA
This sequence comes from uncultured Lachnospiraceae bacterium, assembly GCA_964432825.1. GTDB lineage: Bacteria > Bacillota > Clostridia > Christensenellales > UBA1242 > UMGS1908. The sequence goes on along the minus strand of CAYSOX010000002.1, from coordinate 19,676 downwards.
TTCGTCAAGTAGGTACATTGCAATTTGCCTAGCATAAGAAAGTTCTTTGCGACGATCCTTGCCTAAAAGTTGATTTTTACTAACTTCAAAGTACGAACACACTTTTTCAATTATTTTATCGCTATCATAAGTCACTTTTTTTGCTGTTATGTAGTTTTTTAAGGCTTCTTTTGCAATTTCTAAGGTAACTTTTGGCTTTTTAAGGAGCCCGGCATAGAATACACATCTAGATAAAAAGCCTTCAAGTTCACGGACATTAGAAGTCATTCCTTCAGCAATGTAATATAATGCGTCATCGTCAACAACTTGTCTATCCATATAGCACTTTTTCTTCAAAATTGCAATTCGAGTTTCAATTTCAGGTATTCCAATATCGGTGAAAAGACTATCTTCAAAACGGCTAACTATTCGGTCTTCAAGTAAAGTTTTAAACTCTTTTGGTGGTCTATCCGAACTTAACACAATTTGCTTATTTTGGCTTTTTAGTGCATTAAATGTGTGGAAAAACTCCTCTTGAACACGATTTTTGCCAATAATTGACTGAATATCATCAATAATTAAGACATCGGCTGTTCGATATTTGTTTCTAAAACCAATATTAAAACTTAGTTCATTTTGTTTAACCGTTTCAATAAATTCGTTTGTAAACTCTTCAATTGTTACATAAACTACATTTAATTCTGGATGTAACTCGCAAATTGCATTGCCAATTGCATGCAAAAGATGAGTTTTTCCAAGTCCTACACCGCCATAAATAAATAAGGGGTTATAATTTGTTCCAGGGCGTGCTGCAACCGCTTTCGCCGCTGCTACAGTAAACTCATTGGATGGACCTATAACATAGTTATCAAAGGTGAATCTAGGATTAAATGCAAAAGAAGTGCGTTTTTGGGCTTTTTTTGGAAGGTCAAATCCTTTATCGACATCCTCTTTTTCTTTTTTTAATTCTAAATATTCTTCTTCGTTCTCAACAAAAATGTTAAATTTGGTTACAACTCTAGAAACTTTTTTAAGTGCATCTTCAATAATATCCGCTTTTTTCATAACAACGGCTTTATTGCCTTGCGTTTTTGATTCTAAAATTAAGCAATTATCTTTAATCATTAAGGGTTCTAGCCCTTTTATCCACATATCAAATTCAAAAGCGGTGATTTTTGATTGAAGATAACTTTTTGCCTCTTCCCAAATATTAACAAAATCCGGCTCAGAAGAAGTGTCAAATGTATTTTGTTTGCTCATATACACCTATCCTAATTAAATTTTGTCACCTAATATTATAACTGAAATTGAGAACTTTTGCAAGTGGTATATTAAATTCATTAAAGTTATTTTTATAATTATTATAACTAATTAAAAGTTATAATAAATTAGATAAAATAAATGGTTAAATCAAGAAAAATTACAATTGAGACATTTTTGCATATCTAATATTTATTATATAATTAAATAACTTATAATTATATAATATTATAATATTTAGTTATTAAATAGTAATATAAAATTAAAATATCAAATATTGTATTATTTTATAATTATAAAAATATTAAATATAATTATAAGGATAGTCTCAAATCATCACAAAAAATTACAAATTAAATTGCAAATGTGCTTGCATATTTAGTTATAACAAATTTAACTAAATATATAAATAATATAAATATAATTTGAAATATAAATATAATTATAAAAAAATTATTAATAAAAAAATATATATATAAATATATTAATATTGTTATAAGTATAATTATATATAAATATTAATTTGATTATAAATAAAGATATATATAATATATTAATATTATTATAAATATAATTATATATAAATATTTATTTAATTATAAAAAAATTATATATAATTATTAATATAAGTATCAATATAATTATAAATATAATTTTAAATAATATATATGTACATATCCGTTTTGGTATTGGCAACAACAAAAATATATAAATATTAGTATTAAAACTAGATTTAAAAATGTGAAACAATTTATTTTTTATTTAATAGAATAGCAAAAGATTAAAAATAGTAAAGGATTAAAACTGCTAAAGGATTAAAAAGGGTAAAATAAATAAACTAGTTTAAAATTAAAAATTAAAAAGACAAAACAAATAATGTAGTTAAAAGATTAAAAGGCAAAGCCGTGTAAGCGAAAAAAATAAAAACTTAAGCGAAGGGCAAGTTTGCTTAAAACGGATAACAAAAAAGAAAAACACATTAAGTAAATTAACCCTACGGGTTAGAATCAAAGTTTTTAATTTTAGAAGTTAAAAAGATAAAAATGTAAGTGCAAAAAAACAATAAAAAAAACTACTCAAATCAAATTTTTAACCCTAGAAGTTTAAAAACTTTCGGGGCTGAAAAAATAATAATTTTGAGTAAGTTTTTATTTTTGTTTAAAAGTGAAAAAGATAAAATTTTACATTAAAGTGTAAATGAAATCAGTTTTTGGCTCAAAAGTGTAAATTAGAAAATCAAGTTAAAATTTTTATTAAAAACAGAAAGTAAGTTCTTTTTAAGTTAATAAGTGAACGGCAAGTTTATCTTAAACTTAGAAAATAAACTAAGTTAAAAATTTTAGTAATCACGCGAAAACTAAGTTCTTTTAGGTTTAAAGAGAAGGACAAAGTAATTTTTTAGGGTACAAAATAAATATAAAGTAAACTAATCTTTTTCTGGATTATTACGAACTTTTGCAAGCAAATCAAGTTGTTCTCCTTTTGTAAGAGAAGCATAATAATTTTTGAAATTGTTAATATATTTTGCGATAGTTGCTGGATAAACCCGATATTCCATTGCAAGACTTTTAAAGCAAGAAGGTTGATAGCCGTTGATTCCTTTTGATTTACAATAAAGAGTTGCCCAAAACAATAATTTTTCTTCAGCAAGTTGAATGCGTTTTTGTTCTCGTGCTTTTTTAATTGTTTCAGGTGAAATATATTTAGAATAATTTCTTAGGACTTTTTGTAAATATCGGTCGGAAACATTGAACTTTGCCATAATCTCCTCAGGCGATTGTGGGGTGCAATCAATTCCATAATATGCTTGTAAAATACTTTTACCTAAAGCTTTTTCATGTTCATCAAAGAATGGAAAAAAAGGTTGTTTTTGATCACTCATAAGTCTAATAATTCTATTAATGGTTTGCTGACTAAATGAAGTTTCTATTGATAGTGCTCGAGTGGACTTTGCCGTTCTTCCGTTTAAACCATAATAAGATTCATAAATATACAAATTTCTCTCTTCGATGGATGAAAAGGTTAAGTGTTTGGAATTTTCTGGATAAAACTCAGGATAATAGGTGTCAAAATTTAAACGCATAAAAATTTCTAACTTATAATCTACCGATTGAATAATTTGACCTATTCTAGAACGGGTTAAACCGAAAATTTTTCCGATTTCGTCAAGAGAGTAAGGCTTTGGATATCCTAAGCCAACATGCATTTTATAAATTTGTGCATTTCTTGCGGAAAATTTTTGATCAATAAATTTATTTATCCTTTCAAGCAAGTCTTTATTTGCAAAATCCTCGGAAATGGAACTTTCTGAGGCGTCTTGAAACCAATCCAATTGTGTGCCCATTTCGAGAGTTTCTGAAAGTTCGGGATTTTTATATATAAAATAATTATCCCTAAAATCTGCCAATGCGTCTTTTTGGTCGTGATAATAAATCCTTGTAAGATGGTTTTCCATAAAAGTATAGCAATAAGTTGAAAAAGATGAAGATTTTTGTGGGTTAAAACTATCCAAAGCAAGTTCTAGAGCATAAACACACTCCATATAGATATCTTCGTATTGATTGCCTGCATTAAATCTACTACAATAATCTTTGGCAAAAATTTTACACAAACCAAGATTTTCGACAATTATTTCTTCACGGATTTTGTAATATTCTTCTTGCACTTTTGGGTCTTCAAGATTGGCTTTTAGTGAAAGAAGCATATTTATTTTACTTTCATTTAGGTAATATCCGGCATTTTTATAGTCAGAATATTTATTTTTGTTCATAAAATTACTCCTTAAATTATGAATTTTCATCTTGTTGATTTTTTTGTGAATATAAAAAATTTACAATTTCAGTTGGCGAAAGAGTTTCTAAATACCTTTTCACAAAGTTTACTCTATCTATTATTTCTAGAGGGCTTAAACCAAAGATATTTGATAGTTCGTTGATAGATTTTTTCTCGTAACCACCAAGACCGGAGTATCTTAGATATAGAAGTTTATATTTTTTTGCGTCCCGAGAAGTTTTTCGGCTTTTTGAATCCGAAAATTTTAACGACTGTTTTCGTGTTTCCAAAAAACTTGCTATTTCTGCATCGGAAAATTGTGTTTTTGCAAATGCTAAGATTTCTTTAATATTAAAATCCCCATATTTTTTAGATAATTCGGCATCAGATAATATTGAAGCCCCTCTTAAACCAAAATAATCCACCAAAATGCGACTTGTTTTTCTTGTAGTTTTAGGCTCTTCAGAAATCTTTGTTTTATTTGAACGAACAGTTTTTGAAGCAAATGTTGTTTTGGCAAAATTCAATCTTTTTACACGGTCAACAATCTGGTAGACTTCGGCTTCGCTTATTTTAAACTGAAAGGCAAGGTCTTTAGCGGTTTTTACAGGATATCCCTTTAAGCCGAAATAACTGTTGAAAATTTCACGGTCTTTAATACGGCTAGAAAGAATCCCGTCTTGGCTAAACTCTGAAAAATAAACACCAAAGCAATTGCCAAAATTGGTTTGAATATATTTTTCTAAAATGTGTTTAATTTTTGCAATATAAACCGAAGCGGTTGTGGTGGAAACATTGTATTTTTTACCAATTTCCAAAAGCGAATAACGTCGTGGGTGGTCAATTCCATAATACATTTTAAAAATTTCTTTATAATTTTTAAGATTAATAGTGTCTAAGTATTCTAAAATCTTTTGCAGAGCGTCGGCATCTCCACAATTTCCCGCAATATTACCCTCATCCAAATCTTCAATTATCTCAAAAAGGTCGATTGCTTCATTTTCTTCATTTATTATTATGTTATCAATAATGTGGCTCTGTGCATCGGTTGAATAGGCCTTATAAACTGCACGAAGTTGATTGTTCATACATGCAAAACAAAAGGTTGAAAAGGAAACATTAAGGCTTAAATCAAACGCATCGACTGCATTTGAAAGCCCTATAATGCATTCACTATAGGTATCCTCAAGGTCTTTTAATGAGTTATTTAATTGGCAAAATCTGTAAGCCAATTGCCTACAAAGACGCAAGTTGTGTGATATTAATATATCCCTTATTTCAAAATATCTTTTTGTTGAATTTTCGCCCTTTTGTTTTAAATCATTTAGTTCCTTAAAAAGTTTAAGTTGCTCGTCGTCATGAAGTGGTTCTGGCAGGTTCTGTATAGAACCTAAAATATCCATACCCATAAAATTATCCCCCGATAATTAATTTATATATATTATTATAACATATAATCGAAATTTGTCAATATGCGATGGGTTTTGAATACGCTCTAAAAGATTAAATGGGATACAATTTTTTAAACTTATTATAAAATTAACTTTGGCAAATGCAAGAGTTAATTGTGGGAATTGTGGGTTATTAACAGGTTTTTAAAAAGAGGGAAAATAAGGTTGGGGAGGGGGGGGAGAGAAACTGCAAGTAAATTTATTTTTGTTTAAAATATTTCCGCTTAAACTTTAAATTAAACTAAATAAAACTTTAACTAAAAGGTGACACAATAATTGAAGGCGGTAAAACTAAAATATGGTATGTACGAAAAACGAATTTTAAATAGTCGCTTTAAATCAAAAACAATAAACTTAACGATGCAATAAAAATCTTAAAATTAAATGCAAAAGAACTTAACGATGTAATAAAAAATTTCAAATTAAATGCAAAGAGGTTAATGATGTAAAAAGAGGTCTCAAATTGAAATATAAAAACTTAATAGTATAAAATAGGAAGAAATTATACATATCAAAAAAATAAACTTAGATAAAACTTTCTTTTATTGTTCAATTTTTAAATTTATTAAAAAACACTTGCAACAAGCGGTTAAAAATTATACAATTGAGTTAGAAAAAATATAGGTTGGAAGATATGAAAGTTAAAGAATTGACGCTTAAAAATTTTCGGAATTATGAGGAAATAAAGGTAGAATTTTCGGATGGAGTAAATATATTGGTGGGGAAAAATGCACAAGGCAAAACAAATCTTGTGGAACCCATCTACATTTTAAGTGCCTTAAAGTCGTTTAGAAATAGCAAGTTAATTGATTGCATAAAAGACGATGGTGCATCGCTTGAAATTAAAGCAAAGGTAGATTCTGCTGTCGGGTCAAAGACAATTCAATATAAGATAAACAAAGAGGGAACCAACGAATATTTTGTAAATCAAAACAAGCAAACCAAAAGAAAGGATATGTTTAGTCATTGTTTTGCCGTAATTTTTTCACCCGATGAGTTAAAACTTGTAAAAGGCGCGCCTGATGTTCGGAGGGATTTTTTAGATACCGACATTTGCCAGATAAGTCCTATTTATTCGGAACTATTGGATAGATATGAAAAGGTTTTGCAAAACCGAAACAAACTCTTAAAATTTGGTAAAAACAAGGATAAGTTAAATGCCGAACTTGATGTTTGGGATATAACACTTGCAGGACTTGGCGCACAGATTACAAAAACTCGAGAGAATTTTGTGGCTGAAATTACAAAAAATGCCGAAATAATTATGCAAAAATTGTCGCAAGGGAAGGAGACTTTAACCGTTCAATATGTAGGAATAAAGGGCGAATCGCGGGAAGAAAAAACCACGAATTTATTAGACGCCTTAACATTTAACCGTGCAAAAGATATCGACCTTGGGTACACAACGGTAGGTCCACACCGTGATGAAGTAAAGTTTTTTATAAATGATTTAGAGGTAAAACCTTTTGCTTCTCAAGGTCAACAACGGTCGGTAGTGCTTGCTTTAAAACTTGCCGAAATGGAAGCCATTAAGTCGGTTAAAGAAGAGCCCGTTTTAATATTGGATGATGTTTTTAGTGAATTAGATTCAACAAGAAGAAGATTGTTGTTAGAATATTTAGAGGGAAAACAAGTGTTTATTACATGCACAAATTTTAGAAAAAATGACCTAAAAAATTGCACAAAATTTCGCGTAAAAAATGCAAAAATTATAAAAGAAAATTAAAAAGTTTTAAAAATTAACTTGCCCCGTTAAAATACTCATTGTTCGGGTTGATAAATTTATCAAGAAAGCCCTAATTTGTCAAAAAAGTGCAAATTTGGGGCTAATTTTTTTGTGAAGTTTTAAAAAACAGTTTGAAAATGGTAAAATTTGTGGTATAATTGGACATGTAAAAATAATTTAAAAAAGGAGTAAAATTTGTAAATTATGGCTGAAAAAGTGACGGAAGAATACACCGAGGCGGAGATACAAGTTTTGGAAGGATTGGAACCTGTCCGAAAAAGACCGGGCATGTATATTGGTTCCACCGATGAACGAGGACTTCATCACTTAATTTATGAAGTTGTAGATAACTCTATTGATGAAGCGCTAGCAGGATATTGTGATAGCATAGTGATGGAAATCAATAAAGATGGCTCGTGTTCGGTTCTTGATAATGGTAGAGGTATTCCAACCGGTGTAATTAAAAAAGAAAAGAAAAGCGCAGTTGAAGTTGTATTGACAAAACTTCACGCCGGAGGTAAGTTTGGTGGTGGAGGATACAAAATTTCGGGTGGTCTTCACGGTGTCGGATTAAGTTGCGTAAACGCATTGTCTGAATGGTTAGAGGTTGAAGTTTGGCAAAATGGTAGCCACTTCAAGCAAACTTATAATAGAGGTGTTCCACAACGCCCTCTGGCTGTTGTGGGTGAAGCAACCAAAACAGGTACTAAAGTTACCTTTATGCCGGATAGTGAAATTTTTGAAACAACCGACTTTAATTTTGATACGGTAAAGGTCAGACTTCGTGAACTTGCCTTTTTAAATAAGGGTATAACAATAACGGCGATTGACCACCGAACTGACAAAAAAGAAGTTATGCATTATGAAGGCGGAATTTTGGAGTTTGTAAAAAATCTTTCAAAGTCTAAAGAGAATATTTTCCCTGAACCTGTATATATAGATAAAGAGTTAAAAGAAGGCGAAATTGAAATTGCTCTTCAATATAATGATGGATATTCTGAAAATGTTTATGCCTATGCAAACAACATTAACACCGAAGAGGGTGGAACCCATGTGGTAGGCTTTAGAAATGCTATCACGAAAATTGTAAATGACTATGCTTTAAAGTTTAATATGCTAAAGCAAAGTGAAAAACTAAGCGGTGACGATGTTCGTGAGGGATTAACTGCGGTTATTAATGTAAAACTAAAAAATCCACAATTTGAAGGTCAAACAAAAACAAAACTTGGAAACTCAGAAATAAGAGGTGCTGTAGAAAAAGCGATGGTAGATGGCTTTGGCGACTATATGGAAGAGCATCCAAAAGAAGCAAAAGACCTTATTTTAAAGAGTATAACTTCTCAAAGGGCTCGTGAGGCGGCAAGAAATGCGCGTGAACTTACCCGTAGAAAGGGGGTTTTGGAAACAAATTCACTTCCAGGAAAGTTGGCGGATTGCTCCGAGCGTGACCCAAGTCTTTGTGAAATATACATAGTCGAGGGTGATAGTGCGGGCGGAACAGCAAAGCAAGGAAGAGACCGAAGATTTCAAGCAATATTGCCATTAAGAGGTAAGATATTAAATGTAGAAAAATCTAGAATTAATAAAGTATTAGAAAATAATGAAATTAAATCTATGATAACTGCGTTTGGTGCCGGTGTTGGAAATGATTTTGATGTAACAAAATTAAAATATGATAAAATTATAACTATGACTGATGCCGATGTCGATGGTAGCCATATTAGAATATTATTATTAACATTTTTCTATAGATATATGAGACCATTGATTGAGGGCGGGCATGTATACGCTGCAATGCCACCACTTTATAAGATTTCTAAAAATCGTCAAGAGTATTATTGTTATTCAGACGAAGAACTTGCAAAAAAATTGGAAGAAATTGGCAAAAAGGGTGCAGACGTTCAGCGATATAAAGGTTTGGGCGAAATGAGTGCCGAACAACTTTGGACAACCACAATGAGTCCAGAGCATCGAACACTTATTAGGATAAATATGAAAGACGCTTTTGAAGCCGACCAAATATTTAACACTCTTATGGGTGAAGACCCTGAACTTAGAAGAATTTTTATTGAACAGAATGCCAAACTTGTAACGGATTTGGATGTGTAGGAGGTAAAAAGTGGCAAAGAAAAGAGATTATAGTGCTGAGCATGAGCAGATTGTTGACAACACCAAATATGTAGATGTTGAAATCAACGACGAAATGAAAAAATCTTTTATTAGTTATGCTATGGCAGTTAATGTGTCAAGAGCAATTCCTGATGTTCGTGATGGATTGAAGCCGGTACATAGAAGAATCCTTTATTCTATGGGCGAACTTGGTTTATATAATGATAAACCACATCGAAAATGTGCAAGAATTGTCGGTGATGTTTTGGGTAAATATCACCCACACGGAGATAGTGCGGTGTATTTTGCACTTGTAAGACTTGCACAAGATTTCACAATAAGATGTCCATTGGTTGATGGGCACGGAAACTTTGGTTCGGTGGATGGCGACCCTCCAGCGGCGCAAAGGTATACCGAAGCAAGGCTTAGCAAAATTGCGGGCGAAATGTTGAGGGATATAGATAAAGAAACGGTAGATTTTTATCCAAACTTTGATGAAACTTTGGAGCAACCCGTTGTTTTGCCTTCAAGATTTCCAAACCTTTTAGTTAATGGTTCGGATGGTATTGCGGTGGGAATGGCAACAAATATTCCGCCTCACAACTTAGGTGAGGTGTGTAACGCTGTCGTTGCAATGCTAGAAAATCCAGAGATAACTATAGAAGAATTGATGAATTATGTCCCAGCACCAGATTTCCCAACCGGTGGAATGATTATGGGAAGAGCGGGAATTCGTCAGGCGTATAAAACCGGTCGTGGCGGAATTGTAATAAGAGCAAAAACCGAAATTGAAGAAGAGCCAAATGGCAAGAGCCGAATTATAATTACCGAAATACCATATCAAGTTAATAAAGCCGAACTTATTGTAAATATTGCAAATTTGGTAAAAAACAAAAAGATAGAAGGTATTACCGATATCAAAGAAGAGTCCGACCGTAATGGTATGAGAATAGTTATTGAGGTTCGAAAAGATGTCCAAGCAAATGTGGTTCTAAACACTTTGTTTAAACACACCCAACTTCAATCGTCTTTTGGCGTTATTATGTTGGCACTTGTTCACGGCGAACCACGCGTATTAAATTTAAAGGAAATGTTGTATTATTATATCGAACATCAAAAACAAGTAATAGTTCGACGAACCAAGTATGATTTAAACCGCGCGGAAGAACGCGAACATATTGTAAGAGGTTTAGTTATTGCCCTTGCAAATATTGATAAAGTTATAAAAATAATCAAGTCTTCGGCAGATAAGTTTGTTGCGTGTGAAAAATTGATGGAAAACTTCAATTTGAGCGACAAGCAAGCAAATGCGATTTTGGATATGAGACTTCAAAGACTTACTTCTTTAGAAGTTGAAAAGTTAAATGAAGAACTTGTGGAACTTGGAAAAACTATAGCCGAACTTAAGTCAATCCTTGAAAGCGAAGAAAAGGTTGTAGAAATTATCAAAACTGAAATTACCGAAATTAGAGATAAATATCCTCAAGAGCGTAAAACCGAAATAATAACCGATTATTCTGAATTGGATATTGCCGATTTGATTGAAAAACAAGATGTTGTAGTAAGTATGACTCACTTTGGATATATAAAGAGAGTTCCTGTTGCCGAGTATAAAGCCCAAAAGCGTGGCGGTAAGGGTATGATTGCCCACAAACCAAAAGAAGAAGACTTTGTTGAGAACTTGTTTATCACAAATACTCATAATGATATTATGTTCTTCACAAATCTTGGTAGGGTTTACTCAATCAAGGGTTACCAAATTCCAGAAGGACAAAAGCAGGCTAAGGGTAGAGCCATTGTTAATCTGCTTGAACTTCAAGAAAATGAAAAGGTTACTGCAGTTATCCCACTAACCGAAGATATGGAAGGATACCTTGTTCAAGCAACCAAAAAAGGTATTGTTAAAAAGACGGCACTAGAAGAATATAAAAAGATTAGAAGAGTAGGTAAAATTGCAATCAGCCTAGATGAGGGCGACGAACTTATTTCTGTACAAATTACTACAGGTAGGGATGAAATTTTGCTTGCCACCCATGAGGGTAAGTGTATTAAGTTTAGCGAGGAAGAGTTAAGAGCGTTGTCAAGAGATACCCGTGGTGTTAAGTGTATTGCTCTAGAAAAACCAGATTATGTTGTGGATATGATAGCAATTAAGCCAAACCACAGCATCTTAACCATTACTGAAAAGGGCTTTGGAAAACGAAGCGACCCAGAAGAATATCGTTTGCAAGTTCGTGGCGGTAAAGGTGTTAAAGCGGGACAATTTAGCGAAAAGACGGGTAAACTTGTAAATATGAAACAAGTTACCGACGATGAAGATATTATGATGATTGCTTCAAATGGTATCATTATTAGAACCCGTGCAAAATACATAAATAAAATTGGTAGAGGCACTGTTGGTGTAAGAATTATGAGATTGCAAGACGACAACACGGTAGTTTGTGTTGCAATTGCCGATGGATATGCCGAAGATGTTTCGGGTGACGATATTGACGATTCAATGCCAATCGCCCCAGACGAAATTTAAATAAGACCGCTTGCTTTATAGCAAGCGGTTTATTTATTGTTCCGCTTAGCAAAAGTATAATATTTCGTCTGTATACCTCAATGGGTGAAGTAAGAGATATTTTGTCCGCCGGAACTAGATGAGCGAGTATGAAGGATTATATTAATATATTTTGTCTGTAAAAGTAGGGTGCAAAAATTATAAAATACGGATTTTATTCGTTTCGCACGCCTACCATAAATGTGGTGGGTGTTTTTATGTTTTTGAAAAAGAAAACCTTAAAAGCCGAACATTCTTACTCCGTTTGCTTTAACACTTGCGGGGCTTTGTTTTTTACAAGTGTACAAATTAAGGGTTAAAATTAAAATAAATGAAATAAACTTTAAAAGTTAAATAACTTTGGTGGTGCACCGCTAATTTTATGGTCTTTTAATTGTAAAAACAAACTTTAATTATATGGAAAGTCTTTAGAGCGTCCCTTAAAGGTTAAGAAAATTTTAAAGAGGTTATGGAGTGATGTAAATGCGTTGTTTGAAGTTTATATAAATTTAGATTTTTGTTTGGGTGAAAGGTAGGTAAAATTAATAACTTGTTTTTTTGCAACAACTCAAAAATTTTTATAAAAAAATAATAAAAACCCTTTATTTTGCTTGCATTTGCGGGTTTTGGTATGTTACACTTATTGTAGTTGGAGGATATCTTTAACTAAAAAGGAGAAAAATTATGAACAAACAAGAAATGCTTAAGGCAGTTGCCGAAAAGTCAGGAATGACAATTAAGGACACTGGAGTTTTCTATGAGGCATTTGTAGAAACCATCAGTGAAACTCTAAAGAGTGGTGACAAGGTTGCGCTTGTAGGTTTTGGAACATTCTCTGCAAAGAAGAGAGCAGCAAGAACCGCAATCAATCCTAGAACAAAGGAAAAGGTTCAAGTACCAGCAACTGTTGTTCCATCACTTAAGTTTGGTAACAGTTTTAAAGATACTTTAGCATAATTAATTATTAGTTAAAGTTAAATACCCTTGCATCAAGGGTATTTTTTATTGCTAAAAAGTGATTTTTGGTTTGAAATATATAAAATATATGATAAAATATATTTATAAAAACAGATTGGTGAAAGTTTGTAGAATTTATTTGGCTGAACAGGTTTATCAAAATGTAAAAGTGAATATTAAAATTAAAGGGAGAAAATAGTATGAGTTATTTGGTTTTATGTGTGTTGATGGTGTTTTTGGTCGCATGTTTTATTGCGAGCAGATTGTTAAAGTCGGGTGTCGGGGCAATCTTTACTAAAACCATGGCATCGCTTGGGATGGTGTTTGGTGCAGTACTTTCAATATCCAATGGATATGCATTTTATTATTTATACATTATAATGGGTTTGGTTTGCGGGCTAGTTGGTGATATTCTACTGGAATGCAAACGCGTGTACCCGCAAGATAGTTTTTCATATTTTAATTTTGGTATGACGGCATTTGCGGTAGGGCATTTAATGTATTTGGTTGCAATTTTAAAAATGCTACCAACCGAGTTTAAGTTTACACTTCCATTATTAGTTAGTGGTGCCGTTGCGGTAGTGTTTAGCGTTTTATTGGTTTTAGTATTGTCAAAACCATTAAAATTGAATTTTGGTAATTGCAAGTGGCAATCGCTAGGATATTCAATACTTTTAACATTTATAACGGTGTTTTCAATATTTGTATATTTCAAAACCCAAATATCACTAGTGTTACCTCTAGGATTTGTGGCATTTTTACTATCGGATTTGGTTCTATCATTACAATATTTTGGTGGTGAAGGTAAAATAGATAACCCATTTTTAGTAAGTTTAAACCATATTTTATATTATGGTGCACAAGTGCTATTAATTGGTTTGTTGTATAGAGTGTAATTTTTGCAAGTTGCTTTGTGTGTGTTTAAAAAAAGCGAAAAATTTAATTTATTTTAAAGGCGAAATTTAAAAACAATAAAATGCTGACTCATAATGAAGTGAACCTCATAAAGGTGTCTAACTTTTGTGGTGAACCCCATAATGGGTCGGTGTTTTTTTTGTTAAAAAATTTAATACTGTAAAATTATTGCGATTAATTATATAAATAATTATTTCAATCGTTTGTAAAATTTGTCAAAATTTGTTAAAATAATAATGAATAAACCTTGTGGAGGAAAAAATGATTGAAGTAAATATTAAAAATTCGCGTATTTCAGAAAAAGAACTTGGCGGAGTGATGAAACTTGTACGGCGGGCACATGAGGTTATAAGAAATAACGACCGTTCAATAGGTAGTGGATGGGTGGAACTTCCTGTTCAGACAACGCGAACGGAAATATTAAATATAAAAAGGATGGCAAAAGCAGTTCAAGAAGATAGCGATTGCTTATTAGTGCTGGGGATAGGTGGTTCTTTCCTTGGGGCGGAAAGTGCCATAAAGATGCTAAAAAGGGATACAAAAATTGAGATTATCTTTTTAGGTACAGATTTAAATTCGTACAAATTATTAAAAACGCTAGATTATTGCAAAAACAAACGAGTTAGTGTAAATTGTATTTCTAAAAGTGGCAAAACCACCGAAACGGCAATATGTTTTGAATTGGTTGAGGCATTTATGAAGAAAAAATACAAGAAAAACAACGAATACCGAAAGAGAATTTATATAACAACGGATGCAAGCGACGGATATTTAAGAGAGGTTGCAACAAAAGAGAAATATCCAACTTTCGAAATTCCTAAAACGGTTGGTGGAAGATATAGTGTTTTAACTCCGGTTGGATTGTTTCCAATGGCGGTTGCGGGTATAAATATTGAAAAAGTCATAAATGGCGCCCAAATTGCCTATAAGGACAATTTTAATTTAGATAGCAACCTAAACCCTGCATATAAATATGGTGCTACAAGATATTTAATGTATGTAAAAAACCGCAAACTTTTAGAACTTACAACATCTTTTGATGATAGAATGGTGTCACTACTTGATTGGCACAAACAACTTTTTGCTGAAAGTGAGGGTAAAAACGGAAAGGGGCTGTTTGTTGCAAATGCAAGATATACCACCGATTTGCATTCAATTGGGCAATTTGTTCAAGAGGGAGCCCCAATGCTTTTTGAAACCATATTCGATTGTCGCCAGCCTGAAGAAGATTTTATGCTAGAAAATATTAGTGATGATTCGCCCGTTAAATATTTAGAGGGCAAACTATTAAGTGAAGTTAATAAAAATGCTGAAAAAGGTGTAATTAAAGCACATTCAGAAGCAAAGGTTCCAATAATTCAAATACAAATAGATAATTTAAACGAAGAGTCTTATGGTGAATTGGTGTATATGCTTGAAACAGCGTGCGCAATTTCGGCACTAATGCTTGGAGTGAATCCGTTTAACCAACCAGGCGTTGAAGCGTATAAAAAATATATGAGAGAAGAGTAGTTTTAGGAAATTACAAATAGTTTGGCTTTTTGATTATAAAACATTTTTAGAAAGTTAGGAACTTTTAAGGAAGTTTTTAATTAAAACAAAAAAATAAAAACCCCGTAAGGAAGTTTTTGGTGTAACGCTCCATATGGGGTTCAATTTTAATTAAATTAAGTTGCTGAAAATATTATAGCCCTGCTTTTTTGTATGCAGTTTTGGTTTTGCTTTTTAATTTTTGGAAGTGCTTATCAATTAATTTTGAAAGTTCAATTTTGCTCATTTTTACGCCCCCCTTTTAGAATAATCAAATGCTTCGTCAATCTTTGCTGTTGTTGGTGAAATTTCGGTTAACATCTTTGCTAGTTGCATTTTATATCTTCCACACTTTTTAATAGCCGTGGTGGTTTTTTTCGAAATCTTTTGCAGAGCAATGGTAACCCTAGAAATTAACTCGTCAGAAATTTCGGTGGTCTGAACTTCTAAATTAAGCCCAATTTTAGCCGATTGTTGCATCTGTTCCACAAATCCAGCGTCTGCAAAAAAGCGGTTTGGGATATCGTCGAAATGATTTGCATTGCTTTTTAATTTGTCTAGCAATTGCTCCTTTTCGTCCATTATTTCCAAAGATAATTCTGGTTTGTTACGGGTTTTTTCTAGCAATAGGTCAAGTGTCATCTTAGGAGTTATAGGCACTCCAAAGGTGGTATATAGCCCGCCATTCCATGCACAGTTTAAAACATTTTCAGGTGTAAAGTTTGGATTTTTAAGTTTCTCAATTTCTGGATTAAAAACATATTTTGTAAAAATATTTTCTAAAATTTTAAAAGTACAAGGCCTAATTTCGCACTCAATAGAGTTTAAATAGGTCGGAGAAATGCCCAACTTTTGAGCCATTTCGGCAATTGATTCATTAAATAATGCCATTCGCATACAAGAGAGAACTCGCCCCAGTTCTCCTTTTTCAGTTTTTCTTTGCATACTAAATCCCCCGATTTATTATTCAAATTACTTTGTAACCAAATAATAGCACAAAATGTGATAGTTGTCAATATGCCTTTTGAAAAAAAGTTCTAATAATTTAAAAAATTGGCATAAAAACTTGACAAATCTTGATATTAGGTTTATATTATTATAGCAAACTTAGGTTTGTATAGGTTTTGTTATAAACATTTAAACAACAATGTTTCAAAGTTGTTTTATTAAGACTCATTGTATAAAATCGGCTTTATCAAAGTTGGCTGTTTTAATAAAAGTTAAAGCAAAACCGAAAACAATTTAAAATTTATAAGTTAAAAAGTTTGCAAAATATAAAATGCGTCCGTAGCTCAGTTGGATAGAGCGTTCGGCTACGAACCGAAAGGTCGGGGGTTCGACTCCCTCCGGTCGCACCAAGTGTGTTGTAGGAAAAGTCTTATTTTCTTGCAACAATTAAGAAATCGCAGAAATGCCCATAAATAAAGGGTTCCTGCGATTTTTTGTTTTGTGAGATTTTTGAGAAAATGTTGGTTTTGGGCTTTTTAAGTCTTATAAACAAATGAGAGAACAATAATTAAAGTTTGTTTTAATTTATTAGTGAGCGAATGCGGTTTATATCTTGGATATTTGTGAGACTAGAGGAGTCCAAAATTTTTGATTTTTATGGAAAATTAGAAAAAATATGAAAATCATATAAACTACGTTCGCTCATAAATGCGATTATGCGAGCATAAGCAATATTCACTCACTTGTTTATCAAAACCTATCGCAAAATCAAAATAAAAAATCAAACAATCAAAGCAAAAATCAAAATAATCAAAAGAAATCAAAATTTCAAATCAGCCCTAATAAAGCCAACAATCAGTTATATTGTTATAATTTTTGCTGAAAATTTTTTCATTTATTTGGATTTTTTTAATGTTTATGCTATATTTAATGTAAAGGAAGGTGTTTGATTATGAGTGAAAATGACAAAAAACAAGTAAAAAACACAAAAAAAAACAACTAATTCAAATGAAAAAACTGTAAAGAAATCGACAAGGAAAGATGAAACAGTTTTGGAAAAACAAGTAAATGTCAATGGAAATCCCGTTAGCATTTCAGTTCCAAAACAAAGTGAAAATAACAATGATGGTATGAATATAAACCTTACTATCAATCTTGCTGGCGAAGAGAAGAAAAAACGCACAACCACCACAACCAAAAAGAAACCAGCAAAGAAGAAAACAACGACTAAAAAGAAAACCGAAGAAAAGAAGAAAAAATCTCATTGGTGGATTTGGTTATTGTTGTTATTGCTTCTTTTTGCTGTTGTATTTTATTTTGTGTATCCATATTTGAAGAAAGATGACACCCACACTCACTCATATAGCGAAACATGGATAACAGATAGTTCTGACCACTGGCATAAATGCACAGGGTGTGAAGATACAAAAGACAAAGCAGCTCACACTTATGATAATGATTGCGATACCGATTGTAATGTATGTGGAAAGACAAGAACAACAACTCATAATTATGGCACAACTTATCAAAGTGATGATAATAACCACTGGCAAGAATGTTTAATTTGCCATACAATCACAACTGCTGTTGCACATACTTATAGTGGGGATTGCGATACAACTTGTAATATTTGCGGACACGAACGAACTGTGTCAATAAGCCATACATTTGGAACGGAATGGTTTGGGGTGGAAGATGGACACTATCACAAATGTTCAAATTGTAATGCGGAATCTGCCCACGTTGCTCACACATTCAAAAACGGAATCTGTGACGTTTGTGATTATGCAAAAGAAGAACTTGCATTTAGTTATGATGGCGATACCAATAGTTACACCGTTACCGGAATTGGAAGAATAAAAGGAACAGAAATTGTTATTCCAGCAACTTACGATGACGGAACAAATGGACTTCACCCTGTAAAAAGTGTTGATGATGCTGCATTTATTTCATTATATACAAGCAATCCTTCAAATATTACAAGTGTTACCTTCTCGGAAAATATGGAAACGATAGGTGTTGGTGCATTTGCGGGTTGTGAAAACTTAACAAGTGTAACTTTTTCAAGCACAATTAAAAAAATTGGTGAGTTGGCATTTACAATGACAGGGATAACAAGTATAAATATCCCAGCAAGTGTTGAAACTATGGGAAATAACCCATTTATGTATTGTGAAAGTTTAACCACAATAACGGTTGATAGTGCTAACACAAACTATCACGTTACAAATAATTGCTTAATTGACACATTAAACAAAATAATAATAATAGGTTCAAGTTACTTGAATATTCCTTCAAATAGCAGTGAAGTTACAACTATTGGATATGGTGCTTTCGCTAAAATGTATGGTGGAACTACGTTAAAAATTCCTACTAATATCGTAACAATAGGTGAATGTGCATTTAAATATTGCACAAGTATTGTTTCGGTTGAACTTCCTGTTGCAATAACAATTCAGTCATCGGCATTTTCAGATTGCACAAGTTTAACAACTATATATTATGCCGGAACTCAAACGGAGTGGAATGAAAATGTAACACTTGACACTAACTACAACGCCATATTTACACACGCAACAGTATATTATTACAGCGAAAACGAGCCTACAACAACTGGCAACTATTGGCGCTATGATGATGAAACTGGCGAACCAACCGCTTGGACAACAACAGGAGAATAAGAAATATATTTAAAACTTAATCAAAATAAAAGTCGTGGAGAACAAACTCCGCGATTTTTTTAACGCATTTAATCCAGATATGCTACAAATATACGATTCGTTTTTTAAATTGGTTAGCGAAAAGATTGAAATATATTTAGATAAAAAAGGTAAGTCTTAATACAAAAGTTAAAAATATTTAAAAATTAATCTCCTTATGTTGCATTATGTAAGGAGATTTTTAATTTGTTAGGCTAAAATTGGGTTAAAGGTCGTCCGAGTCTTGTGTTGGAATTTCATCAATAAGGCTCTCGCCGGTGTATGAGCCTAATGGGTCAAAGTTTGAAGGGGATATTTTAATAATTCTTTTCATATCATCAATTAAATTCTTTTTCATATTATTAGTATGCAGAACTTGTACTTGAATTATTTAAAAATTTAGTCTAATTTTTAATAATTATAGGCTTATGAAAATGTGGGTTAAACTTAAACTTCTTATAATACGCATTTCTATTGAAAAAAAGTGCCGAAAGTGGCAATAATTTTCAATAGGACGCTGTAATTAGTTGACTACAACTTAAAGATTAATTATACTAGTTATTGAAAAAAGTTGCCTAAAGTGGCAATAATTTTCAATAGGAGTGAGTTTATGATAAACAGAGATTACTATTTAAAGTCGTTAATTGATAGAAAACACAATGGTTTAATAAAGGTTATAACTGGGATGCGGAGATGTGGAAAATCTTACCTTTTAAACACAATTTTTTACAAACACTTAATTGATTGCGGAACGCCAAAAGACCATATTATAAAGTTTTCATTTG
>CAYSOX010000001.1:0-159003 GCA_964432825.1 uncultured Lachnospiraceae bacterium | reverse complement strand
ACGGGTCGCAAATGTATGTCTTAAAGAATGAATACCATAATGATTGATATTTAATTTCTTCAAAAGCCTCGCAAACGATGTTTGGTATCCGCGATAATCCATCCTTTCACCAAACTTATTGCATAAAACATACACACTCTCGCTTCTTAAACTTTTAAATATTTTAACCAAGGTGCTCGTTAAGGGTATTTCTCTTATAGATGATATTGTTTTAGGGGCATCCTCAATTATAATCACTTTATGATTTTCAACACACTTTGATATAGTTGAGTTGACTTTTAATATTCTATTTTCAAAATCCACATCCGTCCACTTTAAAGCAAGCAATTCACCTAGTCGCAATCCGGTATACAAACTAATTAAGAATCCATAATAATATTGCTTTTTACCATCTAAAATATATTGTTCAAGACATTCTTGTTCGGCTTTTGTTAAACAATTTATCTGTTTTTCATTTTTTGTTTTAATTTTAACATTAACTTGCATATTAGTTTTGATTAATCCTTTGTTAAAAGCAAATTCAAGCGAACGATTAACCAGACTCTTTAATTGTTTTGTTAGCGAACAGGAATATTGTTCGGCAAATTTCGTAAACTGCAAGTTTAAATATTCCAAATTTATTAAAGTTTCGTCTACATCAATAAACTTCGTGACATACGCCTCATTCAAATTTTTATAATGTAAATATGTTCTTTTCTTTATCTCAAACTTTAGTTCTTTCAAAAACATTGCTGTTATATTGTATAATTTCATAAGTTTTCCTCCAATATGATTATACAACCAAAATTTACCCCCATTGATGATAAGCACTTTTGCAAAGCATAATAAACTTAATACAAAAATTAATGCTGGCGTAACTTATACACCAGCAAAAACATTTTTAATTTCGCCAATAAAAGCAGAATTTGATACACGGCAATTCGGAAACAAAAAATCTATTTTTTAATTGCGGTAGCAATAATTTTAAACCGCGGTTTAAAATTGTTTCCGAATCAGCCAGCAATGTTTTTATTTTCTTCTGTTAATATATACTTTTCAAAAAGACGACGAAACCAATTCTTTTTATTCGCACTTTTATCTTTAAACAATTGTTTTCCAACAGTTAAAACAAAAATTTTATCTGGATTTAATTTCTTCAACATTCGACTAAGTTCATTTACGGTTGCACCTGTTGTAAAAACATCATCCAAAATCAATATATTTTTACCTATAAGACTGCTTTTGTCTTCCAAGACAAAAGCTCCCTTCATATTTTCAATTCTTTCTTTGCGACTAAGTCCTTGTTGAATTTTACCGCCATCTACACGCTTAATAATTTTTGTATTAACTGGGATTCCCGAAAGCAAGGACAATTCATTTGCAATAACCTCACTTTGATTGTATCCTCTTTGCTTAAATCTTTTATCTGAAAGCGGAACGGGAACAATAAAATCTACAAGCACTCCCCACTTTGATAATTTTTCATACATAAGTTTGGCAAAGTATTTTGCAAGATAAATTTTTCGTGAATATTTTATTCCGAGTATCATATCTTTTGATTTTCCTTCATATTCAACACAAGCACGCGCCTCATCAAAATTGAATTTCAAAAATTTACAATCATCGCAAATTTTAGTATCGCCATTTAATGGTGCCCCACACTTACGGCAAGCATTCTTCTCTTCAAGATGCACAATTTTGCTATTGCACTTGTCACAAAGAAAATTTGAACCCTTCAAAATTTCTCTTCCACATGCAAAACAACCATATTCTGGAAACAACGCATCTTCAAAGTTATCCAACACATCTTTACACATCTTTTTAAACATCTATATTATTCCCTATACAATTTTTTCTTTAGCAATCTATTTCTTCAACAAAACTTAAATACATCCAGCCATTTTTCACTTTAATCATCATTTTACAATTTTTACTTTAATATTGTTTTGATAAGCCAATTCTTTTAAACACAGCCAAACGGCTTTTCTCTATGGTTGGTTTTTATTTATATATCACTTAACACACCCAATCTTTTTATACTCCACTTAACTAAAATTAAGTATACACTATTTTTTGCACACTTTCAACCACCAATCTTTTACTTTTAAACTTCTACCATTCAACATACTTGTATACTTTTCGTAACCCACAAGTCTTTTACTTATTCACTATTCACTATTTCTTATTCACCATTCACTATTTCTTATTCACTTTTCACTTTTACTTTTTCACTAAAAAAAAACCAAATCTATATTAGATTTGGTTTTTTAATGGCTCCCCCTGTTGGACTCGAACCAACGACCTATCGATTAACAGTCGAGCGCTCTACCGACTGAGCTAAGGAGGAATATTTAATTTTCTAAGAATTACCTTAGAACATTTTTAATTATACAACACATATTTATAAATTGCAACTGTTTTTTTAAAAATTTATTAAAAATTTTATTAAATTAAATTTTCCCTCTATTAAACCATATATCAATATGAAACTAATAATATATTATTTTTTAATATGTTAATCAATTTTATTTTTTACTCTAATTTTTATTGCACTAGGAACAACTGAAATATTGGTAACATTATCTTCACTAAATTCACCCGAAAATGCTTCACCATCTAGCGACCACATAACTTTGTTTCTGTCATAAATTCTAACATTTTTTGCATGAACAAATTGCATAATATCCGAATTCCAATTTTTCTTTTTAAAAATTCTAACTGCTTTTGCAAGTTGAAAAAAGTGTTTTGGATACCTTAAAAGCATCAATTCCATCAATCCGTCATTCAATTTCACAAAACCACTGTTGAACTTAACAATTCCCCCAACCGAATGAGTATTTGTCACAGCAACAATCAAAAAATCATCTTCAACCTCAACGCCATCAACATCAAATCGCAATTTCATTTTTCGGCATTCAAAAAGTTCTCGCATACCAAACAATATGTAAGCAAGTTTGCCTATCTTGTTTTTCAATTTTTGACTGGTAGAATATGAACACTTTGTAAAAAGTCCCGCTGCCGAAATATACGAAAAATACTCATCGTTAAATTTGCACACATCGACAAATTGTTCGGTACCTTCAACTATGCACCTAATCGCTTTTTTGTAATTTTTTGGAATTCCAACCGACATAGCATAATCATTTACCGAGCCCATTGGTATATAGCCAAGAGTTGAGCCCTTGCCACCTTTTATTATACCATTTAAAGTTTCGTGTAAAGTTCCGTCACCACCAACGCAAACAACTAACGATTCCCCACTCGCATCTTTTGCAAATTCCTCAGCATCCCCTCGTTTTTTTGTAGTTTTTAAAGAAACAGAAAAGCCCGCATCTTCAAATGCACGAACTATTTTCGGCGTAAGTTTTGATGCGCGTTTTTTTCCAGAATTAGGATTTATAATTAATACTAAACTTCTCTTTTCCATTTTAGATATTCCCAAACTTAAATTGACAAAACAACCTAATAAAATTACCAACTCAAGTCTATTTAAAATTTGAAATAGTTTAGCATTATTATATCACCTTTATTTAAATTTTGCAACCATTATAATATGTGATGCAACTTTACTCTAACAATACACTTCTCTTCATTTGAACGAATTAGAACAATTAATTATATTCAATTTTCATTCGCTTATTTGAAAACTTAACCAAAATTTCGTACGGACTTGCATTACACAAATTTGCAATTTCCAATAAAGTTATTTTTTCAAACTCACTTTTTCCAACTATTGTAACCACGCTTCCAATCTTAACATCTTTTATATCAGTTATATCCACCATAAAAGAATCCATAGAAACGCGTCCGACAATATTTGCCCGTTGACCATCAATTAAAACATAGCCCTTGTTTGAAAGTCTTCTATCCACACCATCGGCATACCCTAGTGGTACAATTCCAATTTTCATATTACAACTTGTAACAAAAGTTCGGTCATAACCAATACTAATGTTTTTTCTAAGCATTTTTATTGAAACAACATTTGATTTAATTTCTAAAAATGGTTTTAGTTTTTTGTTTAAAATTTTATCCATTCCAAAAAGCCCATAACCCATTCGAACAGCATTAAACCCTAGCCCCGCATGATTAAACACCGCATTTGAGTTTGCAAGATGATAATACAAATTTTCACCAAAAGACAGCTTTGCAATATTTACAAATTTTTCAAATCGTCGTTTTTGCTTATATATAAATTTTACATTTTCTTGTTTAGTCGCAAGGTGCGAAAATACCCCTAAAAGCATAATTTTTTTATTGGATTTTATCTTCGCTAAAACCCTTCGAAATTCGGAAATTTTAGAGATTCCAAATCGCGTTAAGCCACTATCGACCTTAATTTGCACCTTTATCGGCATTTTTGTCTCGCTCGACAGTTTATTCAACTCCAAAAATGAGGTGATTGTAGGGGTTAAATTATAATACGAATAGACCGATAAAAACTCCAAATTTATTGGTGCCATTACAAAAATTTCGTTAACAATTCCAAGCCCTCTAAGTTTAATTCCCTCTTCCAAATTTGCAACCGCAAAGGCATCAACCGAATTTTTTATTATAGGTGCAACCACTTCAACACCCACCGAATACGCATCCGCTTTTACCATTGCAATAATTTTAGTTTTGTCAGGCAGACACTTTTTTGCCTGTTTTATGTTATGCAATATCGCCTGTGGAGACACTATAAATCTGGAATACGAAAATGGGTCAGACATAATTTTTACCTCTATAATCAACCTATGTTAATACGTGCTAAAAGTTTACAAATTTGCATTTTATTTATTTAAAATTCTTAGAAATTCTTCCATAAAATAAAATATCCCACCAATGTTTTTAACGTAAAAAAATGAAGCAACCAATTTTAAGTTGCTTCACTATTTTCTAAACTAATACTATTTTTACGAAAATCTTTTTACCTTTCTTTACCACCATTTCATCCTTAGGTAAAACCAAAAGTTTTGAATCGCTCACCTTTTCACCATCCAAACTAATTCCGCCCTGCTCAACAAGTCTTCTAGCCTCACCTCGTGATGCACAAATTTTAGCCATTTCAAGCAATTCACAAATTCTCACACCTTCACCAAAGTCAGCCCTTTTTAACTCTACGGTTGGCATATTTTCACTTACACCACTTCCATTAAAAACCTCTTCTGCCGTCCTTTGTGCCAAGATTGCATCTTCCTCACCGCGAACAAACTTTGTGATTTCATAACTCAAAACCTTCTTTGCGTGAACAATATCACTTGCTATAAGTTCTCGAATTTCGCCCATTGGCTTATCTGTAAACAAAGCAAACATCATCTCAACGCAAGCGTCCGGAGTTTGGTAAACACCTTGATAAAACTCATATGCTGTAATTTTATCTCTATCAATCCAGATTGCACCATTTTCCGTTTTACCCATTTTTTTGCCCTCTGGTGTTAATAATAGCGGATTTGTTGCACCCACAAGTTCAACATTTGTTCCATTCAAGAAATTTAATTTTCTTTGTAGTTCGACACCCGCTACAATATTACCCCATTGGTCACCACCACCATATTGAAGAGTGCAACCGTATTCTTTATTTAAATGCACAAAATCATACGCTTGCATTGGCATATACCCAAGTTCAAACAGTGTAAGTCCACCTTCTTTTATTCGATTTGCATAAATTTCATTTGAAAGCATTTTATTGATATTAAAATGAACACCTATTTCTCTCATAAAATCAACATAATTCATTTTAGAAAACCAATCATCATTATTTACAATAATTGCAGGGTTCTCGCCTTCAAAATTTAAAAACACTTTCAAAGTCCTTTTGATTTGCTCAATATTATTTGAAATAGTTTCTTTTGACATAATTTTTCGCATTTCGTTTTTACCCGATGGGTCACCAATACTACCAGTTGCACCACCTAAAAGCAAAATTACTTTATGTCCTGCTTGTTGAAATCTTCTCAAAATACAATATGGCACACAATGGCCAATATGCAAACTATCCGCCGTTGGGTCCGACCCTTCATAAACGGTTATAGGTGCACCACTTTCAAGCATTTCTTTTAATTTCTTTTCATCTGTACATTGATACAAAAGCCCTCTTTCTTTTAACAAATTAAATAAATTTTTGTCTGTCATAATATTTTCTCCTTTTAAAAAAGTCCTTGCATCTTTATCCTTAATTTAAGGACGAAGAATGCAAAGACTCCGTGGTACCACCTTAATTTACTAGAAAATTCTAGCCTTATGCTAATTTAAACACCAATTAGCGTAGCGACTACTTCTCCTCTATGTGTAATTCAAAATCCTTTTTGCTACAGCCTCACACCGCCCGACTGCTCTCTGAAAACAAACAAAGTTTCTACTAAAATAGATTCGCCGAAATAGTTTATATATTTGAAGTATATCAAATTAATTTTATCTTGTCAATAGTATATCAATTAATAAAATCTAAATTTTGATTTTTAGTTTTTATAATGTTTCAATTTTTAATAGATTGGTTGGAGCAATCCCCAAAGGAACTCCGAGTGTTTGAATTACCGTGTCACCCTTTTTAACAATACCGGTATTCAATGCACATTTTTGACCCGCCGTCAACAATGCATCTGTTGAATCATATTCATCCATCAAAACAGGAACTGCACCCCAGCAAAGTGAAAGTTGTTGATAAACCTTTTCATTTGTTGTACACGCAATAATTGGACAACCCGGTCTAAAACTTGCAACATCCAAAACCGACTTACCGGTTTTTGAAACAACAACTATTGCATCGGTATTAACCTTATAAGAAAGCGATTTACAAGCATACGCAATACTTTTTGACACCTCAGGAAAGGTTTCTATCTCCGCCGACTGTGTCTTTACAATAAAGTTTTTCTCACAAGTTTCTATAACATCACGCATAGTTTCAATACACTTTATAACATGTTTTCCATTTGCCGTTTCACCACTCAGCATCAAAGCACTAGCACCATCCAACACAGCATTTGCCATATCGGTAAGTTCGGCTCTTGTCGGCCTACTATTTTCCACCATACTTTCAAGCATTTGAGTTGCAATTATAACAATTTTTCCAGCCTTTAAACATTTATCTACAATTGCTTTTTGGTATATTGGAATCAATTTAAAATCAACCTCTACGCCCAAATCCCCACGCGCAACCATCACACCATCACTTTCAGCAATGATGGAATTAATATTATCAACACCTTGTTGATTTTCAATCTTGCTAATAATCTTTATTTGTTCGGCATTTCCACCCAAACTCCTAATATATTTTTTAGCCTCTTTAACATCATCTGCTGTTCTAACAAAAGAAAGTGCAATGTAATCAACATCTTGCTGAACACCAAAAGCCAAATCGTCCTTATCAACTTTATTTAAAAATGGCATATCAATATTAACACTTGGAAGATTTATGCTTTTATTATTTGAAAGTTTTCCACCCTCAATAACTTTAGTTATGATATCATAATTATTTACACTAACAACTTCGAGTTCACTAAACCCATCGTTTAATAAAATTTTATCACCCGCAGACAAAACCTTTGGTAAATCCTTATAGGTTACGCTTACCATATTTTGGTTTCCAACAATATCACCCGTTGTTAAGGTAAAAATTTGACCAGCCTCAAGATTTATAAACCCATTTTCAAAAGACTTTATACGGATTTCTGGGCCTTTTAAATCAAGCATTATAGCAACGGGCTTATTTAACTTTTCTCGCTGAACTTTAACCATATTAATCAAATCGGTGTGCGACTCATGAGTTCCGTGCGACAAGTTAAGCCTTGCAACATTCATTCCCGCTTCAATCATTTGTTTTATCATACTAGGGTCGTTTGATGATGGACCCAATGTGCATACAATTTTACTCTTCTTCATATTCTACTACCTCCTTGCAAGTATATGAATTCTATCCATATTTGAATAATCTTCTACCTTGTTTAATTCATAATCCACAACTTCCACACTTTTAAAACCTGCTTGTTTTAATGCTGAAAGAATATTTTCCGTATCAAACCACGCTTCAACCATTATATCGCCAGTTTTTCGAACCAATGCATTTGTTTCTTTTAAATAATAGGTCTCATTCAAAACGCAATAACCATTATTTTGCTTTACATCTGAAACATAGTCAATCCCTTCGCCTTGCTCAAAAATTAACTCCGTCCATCCATCCAATTTCTTTTTGGTGTAAAAATCAAACATCAAAATTCCATTTTTAACCAAATGTGAATAACAAGTTTCAAAAAACTTTTGCCACTCACTCCACTTTATAAAAAGGTTTATCGTGTCGTGGTTGCAACTAATAAGGTCGAATTTCCTTTTTAATTTGAAATCATACAAATAATCAACCTTTTTAAAATCAATATCATTAAACTTTGTGGTTACATAGTTTATATATCCATCGGCATTGTCTACCCCCATACAATCTTGGCACACATTTCGCATAATAGACACAAACTCACCCGAACCAGAGCAAACATCCAAAACACTCTTTACATATATATGATATCTATTTAAATATCTAATTAAATTATTTGCAAGCCCAAAAGAAAAACCACCTTGACGTCTGCTCCACGCTTCCGCATAATAAACATCAAAATCAAACTTAGATTCTTCAACCGCCCCAATTTCTTCTTCAGGCAAAACTTTATTTTCTTCCACCATTTACACCTCTAATTTACACGATTATTTTACTATAGTATAATAAATTTATCCCCTTTAAGTCAATTAATTTTAGGCGGGTTTTCTCATAATTTTTCACATATTTTCATACACATTTAGTAATGAAAAAAACAGCAAATTTTCCCCACTCTTTTGTAACCATTTTAAAAATCTCCTTTACTATTGTTGGAACAATTATAGGGGCGGGATTTGCCAGTGGCAAAGAAGCCTCCACTTTTTTGGGCGTATACGGGAACTTTACATATATTGCTTGTATAATATTTGGATTTTGCTTTTGTATTGGAACAATTTATTTTTCAAACCTTTCCTACAAACTCATTTCCCCACTTTTGCATAAATGTATAAATGTTTGCATTTTAATATCTGAATTTATTTCAATTGTTGCCATGATGGCGGGGCTTCGTGCAATATTTGATATGCTTTTTATTAACGCCACTCCTTATTATATTAGCCTAATTTTAATATTTTTGATAATAATCAGCGGGCTTAATGGCTTAACCACAACCAATCTTATTTTAGTGCCAATTATTGTAATATCAATAGCAATTTTTGGATTTTTAGGATATAAAACCGCACCAAATTTAAATCTTACAACAACTAATTGCGAACCAATTTTCAGAACACTTTCACTACCTTTATATATTGGAATGAATCTTTTTAGCGTATTGCCTATTGCACTAGAATTTTCAAATAAACAATCTAAAAAAGAAAAAATTTGGACTGCCATCATTTCAAGTTCTTTGCTTACCGCACTCCTTTTGTGTTTTTGCTTTACCATTTTAAATGTAAACAACTCAACTATTAACAGCGAACTTCCGTTAATTATTTTTATTTTAGACTTCGCTCCGAACTTCATTTTACTCGCAATTGTAACCCTTGCAGTCGCAATAATAACAACCATTGTATCCGACGGCTTTGTTGTACACTCCCTAATAAAAAGCAAAGTTAAAAAATGTGACAACCTCATTTTACTAGCCGTATTTATTGTTGCATTTTTAATTTCAAGACTAGGTTTTTCAAATATTGTAGAAAAACTTTACCCAATAACCGGAATTATCGGAACCGCACTTACCCTAACCCTTTTGGTTTTAGGGATAAAAAATTTACCAACACTTGCCCACCCTCAAAATAAAAATGCACTAATAAACTCCAAACAAAAAACAGCAAAATCAAACCCGCCCCTCAAAGTCCAAATTGAGAAATAACCTTACCCTCTCCCATCCGACAAAAAGTTAATTTTTAACATCAACAAAAAGTTCCAATCACCTCCAACACAATTTCGACCTTTGCCCTAATTCAACTTATTTTCAACCTCAATATAACAAGATAAAAAAATAACATCATTTAAAAATTTAAAACAAAAATAGCAGTTGAATTTTTACACTGCTTTTCACCACAAAAACACTTTATCAATAAAAAATAAACCCTATAACCAAAGCAAAATTTTTGTTATAAGGCTTATTTTAATATTAAATTTGTTTAATTTTTTAAAATTATTCGGCATCTTTTAATACAACTATTATTGAATTGTTTGACAACACTTCGTCTTGTAATTGAGCAATATAATCTTTTGATATTTCTTGGTTAGGCCCATCTGAACATATTAAATATATTTTATCAACGACTTTTCCTTGTATTTGAGCAACGGAAGAATTGTCCACTATTTCTTGAACCTCTTCATATAAGTTTGCCCCAACCTCAAACTCTTTACGTTCACCAGTCAAACCAAGCATTCCATCAGAATTCCATGTTATGCAATAAGTCACTTTATGTGCTTTACTTAAGTCTCCAAATTCAGCGATTAACTCATTGTATGTTATTCTATCAAATGAATATTCTACTTCATACTGAAAACTATAATTATATTCCTCTTCTGAGTATGAAATAAATGCCCCCGCTTCTAATATTTTGTCATTATTAAAGCATATACGCATTAAAGTTTTTTCAATATTACCCTCGCCAAAATCTTGTTCAACCACAAACTCAAATTTATATTGTTTTTCACTTCCATCATCGGTTGCAACCGAAATTTGAGATATAGATAGCGACATACTCATAATTTCAGAAAAATCATCATCATACATATAAGTAAATTTTGCATATAGATTATCGATAAAATCCTCATATGAATCGTAAACTAAATAATCTAACATCTCCGCAATGGTTATAGGGCTTGCAGATAAAGAAGAAACTCCTCCATTATTTCTTCCATAAAGAGCCATATATAACGCATACTTATCATCAACTGTTCCACTATAAGTCAATTCTGAACCAATGTTTAAGTAGTGAACATTTTCGCTCATTGAAACCTTGTTGTTGCCATAGAAACCGACTTTTGAAATTGCATCATAAGACGATTTAATAACATTTGTCACACCATCCCCATTTACTTGTGTTGCAACACTAAACGATTGGTTTCCAGACTTTAAAATTGAGTAAAGGTTACTTAATAAAACAAATTTTTGATTTATGCTTTCACTTGAATTGTTTTCTAATAAAAAGTTATAATCTTCAACATCCACCACGCCATCAAAATTTACATCAGCATTGATGTACTTTGCTAGAGAATCAATAACTGTTACATCTTCTTCCACGCTTTGTCTAAATAAAAATACATCCAAAACATCTGTACTTCCGCTCAAATTAACATCACCCCAACTAGCCGAAGTGTATGGAAGACCAACAGCCGAATCAACTTCGTGATTATACTTATCTACATATAGTTTTAAAATAGAATAATCCTTTTTGTTTACCTTGCCACTTAAATTGACATCGGCATTTATTAGTTGCTTTATTGATAAATCATTACCCTCAACAAAAGCACGCTCGGTATCCTCATCTTTAAGTGGTAAAAATTTATTTAGCATTTTGTAATCTTCAGCATTAACTAAACCATCTAAGTTGATATCTCCATATAATGCATCATTATATGGAAGTACAAACCCCTCATCACCGCACTTAATGTAATAGAATAAAATGGTGTAATCCTTTTCATTTATGCTTTTATCACCATTAGCATCAGCATTTTTTAACTTCTGAGCAGATAATGAAATAGTGTCATTTAGAAACGAATTCAATACATTTAAATCCATTTCAGTTACCACACCATCATTGTTCAAATCACCCACAACCGAACTCTCTACAATATTGTCCTCATTACTATCATCTCCAGTTGCTGGAGTTGAAGGAGTCTCACCCTCTGAACCGCCACCATCTGGGTTTGTTGGTGTTTCAACTGTCGAACTGCCACCATCTGGGTTTGTTGGTGTTCCAACTGTCGAACTGCCACCATTTGGGTTTGTTGGTGTTCCAACTGTCGAACTGCCACTTTCTGGATTTGTAGGAACTTGGTCACAGCCTGTAAGCAATACTGAAAATGGCATAATTATAGCACAGATAATTACAGCAATTTTAAATAAATACTTTTTCATTTTTAATCCCCTTGTTTTTATATAATTTTAAAAGCGAAAAACACCTCATTCTCGCCCGTTTTTACACAGCCATTTCACTTTTCTGTTAAAAAGTATATCATAGAAAAAAACAAGCCCTTTTTCAATATTTTTAAGTTTTTCTATATATTATTTGGGAAGTTGAAATTAGCAATTTTAAATAATAACACCCTTAATAAATTTTGAAAATTTGCAAAATTTCAGCATCAAAAATTACCCACTTCCCAAAGCCTAATTATGTATAGTTTTTAGCAAATCTAGTCCCATCCAAAAAGTTTTATCAATAAAATTTTTTAATTTACAAATCAAAAAAACACTCAAAACAAATTGATGTGAGTCACCAAAAGTTAATACATTTGGGTACAAAACAATTATTTTGAGTGTTTTTAGTTAATTATTAATTTCTTTAATTAAAAAGTCTTTCTATATGCTAGCAGTATTAAATTTACCAGTTGAATTTTAAAGTTTTTTATATGCCAACCATATTATGCTAATCAATTGAACCTTAACGCCTTTTATATACTTACCGCATTAAGTTAATCAATTGAACATTGAAATCTTTTTATAATACTCTAGCAGTCTTGTGCTAATCAATCGAATTTTAAATCCTTTTTATGTGCTAGCAGTATTAAGTTAATTAATCAAATTTTTTACTTATAAGTTTAAAATTGCAATTTAATAATTTTTGTCAAATTATATGAATCAAAGATTATTTAAAACTACTTTTCTATACTATCTATAAGCCTTCCTGTGCTATTATATACCTTAATTTTAACATTGGTTGCACGCTTGGATTCGATTTTCACCAAAGCATCTTCCTTAGACTTTTCCTTTGCAACTACTCGATTATTAAACTTAACCGTCCAAACTGAACCATCCTTATTTTCTGCAATCGTGTACAAAACTTGTTCGGCACTTTCGGCTTTCTTTGCTTGACGATTTTTGTTTATAAACTTCTTTTGCTTTTTGTTGTTTTTAATGCAAATATATACAACAAATGCCACTAACCCAGCACCCGCAATAGAACCTAAAACAATACCAACTATTGCCCAAGCACTCATACCTGCCTCGGCTTTTTCTGGGAATACAACAAGGAAGTTTACTGTTTCTATTGCACTAATACCATCGGAATCGGTCACGGTGTAACTTACCGAATAAATTCCCGCACTTGTAACGGTTACGAAAAGATTATTGCCATCTTTTTGTGTTTCAATAATTTTACCAGAACTATCCTTAACAACAATTCCGTCTTGACCAATATGTAAGGTCTTTCCAAATTTATCTATTGCACTTGCTGAAATGATATCAATTCTTGCAGACTCACCATTCCAAATGGTTGTGTTGTATGGCTCAGAAATTTGAATTTTTGGAGCCTCCACATTTCCTGAACTTATAACCTCAGACGCACTACTTGTCATACCTTCATAACTAAACAAATGTTTTATTGTAAATTTATCAACTGCTGAAATGTTTATTTTGTTATGTTCATCTAGTACCACATCTCCACCCTTTGCACTTGCAATAGTTGTGGTTAGTTTATATCCAAAATAATTTGGAATATATGGCTTTTTAACTTCTACATCCTTAGAATGAACAACGCCGTTATCATCTTTCACTGCAACAACTTGGTTGCTTGCTGTGTAGAATGTTGGAGAACTGATAGGTCCAGTTTTTACCGTAATTTTAGCACTCTTCTTTGTTGCATTATCGGTAATTGTGATAGTTCCCGCTGTTTGAGGAACAATAACGCAATCTTTGTACGAATATTTACAATTTGCTTCTATTGTGAAATTATTGCTATATGGCCAAATTATAGAATCACCCACATACGCTACTACTTCAGAATAAAGGGTTGCTTGATAACTATCGTTTTCGTCAATATAATTGAATGAATATGGCACAATTTCGCTTAAAGCAGTTTTGCCAGATAACCCTAAGGTCACATATTGACATTCGTTTACACCATCATTAATATAATTTCTTTTTACTACTAAAATAAAGTTTTTGTCGGTAGCGTCAATGGTTAGAGATGTAATAAGCCTCGTATCATACACAACCTTTTTAGGACTTGTTGCTTTTTCACCATCAATATAAAGTACGGCTTCTTCTACATAACACATGTTATTAAAATTAAAAGTTATTTCTTCATCATTTTTTTCAATTGTAACTGATGCATCTAAACCTATTGGAGAACTACCAAGATTTCCACTACTTAAAACTCGAACATAAATAGACTTTTCAGTAGTATTTCCCGAACTATCTTCGGCGGTATAAACAAACTCATAGTTTACCGAAGAATAGTCTCCTCCCGGCAAAGTCACCGTGTCCCCCATTTTGATATTTACAGGTGCATTAACTCCTTTACATTTAACACTTATCTTTACACCATTAGAGTCGGCATCAGAATTTAATTTATCCGTTGCTGTAACCGTTGGAACAATAAACTCGCCACCTTTTGCAACAACACATTCATACTCTGGGAAACTACCAAATTTAGGTGCTACAACATCCGCCTTATCACTAGCGTCTTTAACTATTTTAATAGACTTTGTTTTTTCCCAAGTATAGTTAGAAGAAATTGCGGTTGCTTCATATGTATATGAATACCTAACGGTGATATTTTTCTTGTTTGAATCTATAGTACTAAATTCACCAACCTCAGCCTTTGCTTTTATAATATAGTTGGTCGATGCTGATTCCGATTCCTCATCGCTTGGGCTTGTTAAATCTAAGAAATTATCATCTGAGGAACCCAAGTTGATTGAAGTGTCATCTGTGTAAACCAATTTGATTGCTAACTTCGCTTCGGAAGTTTCAATATCACCACCTGCACTATATCCTTCCGCCCAAACAAGTTTTGCATTTGGAATAGAATATCCATCGGTTGCCTTCAACTCGTCTAGAGTTAAAAAGTCTTTAACAATTTCATCATTATCAAATTTCACAACAAAACAATCTGAATTAAACTTAGCCTTTGCTTCTATGGTTTTTGAATGCAAAACCTCAGTTCCTTTTTTAAGTTCAACTTTGATTGTATATTTTTTTGCACCTTCTTTTGTAAGGTCGGTAATTTCTGCATCACTAAACTTTTCTACACGAATACTGTTGCTAACACTATCATCAACCGAAATAACTACACTATAGTCTCCGCCTGTAAGTTCTCTACCATTGATATCATATGCCTTGGCAGAAAGTTCATAATTTCTAAACATATAAATTAGGCTATTTTTACTAATTTCGGTCAAATCATCGCTATATTCAAAGAAATATAATTCGTCTACGGCTTTTAATTCATTTTCTCTATAGTCATCACCAAAATCAACTGTTAAATATTTAACAATTGCACCATCATTTTTTGAATACTCTATATAATATGTTCCCTTAACATTGCTAATGTTAGAAAATGTTCTATCGTCTCCAACTATTTCTTTTACAAGTTTTCCGTATGGAGAATATACTCTAACTGTAACATTGGCGGTAGAAGTTTTTGGAACAGTTACAAGTGTTCCAGTTTTTGCAACACTCGAAATTGTTTCAGTTAAAATAATAGAATCGCTAGCCTTTCCCTCAACAGGAATAAAATATTGGTCAGATAAAATAACCAACCCATTTCCATCAGTTGTTCTATATTGATAAGAATATAATCCAGCCGTATTAAACTGATACGAGGTTCCCTTTGCGCCACCAAACCCCACCAAAACTGTGCCATCTGGAGCCCATAACTGGTAGTCTGTACCATCCAAAAATGTATAAGATTGACCAACTTCATAAACCACGGTTTCAGGTTTTTTAACCGCAAAAACATCTGACTTTACAAGTGTGCTAGAACTTGTGTCCGCACTTAAAATACTCTTCGCAATTGTTGGAACACCCAACGCCCCAAATGCAACTGCACAAGCCATTATTATACTTAAAAATTTAATTTTGCCTTTCATACTTTTAGTATTCTCCTAAACTTCTTAAAAATATTGAATTATATACTTATATATTTTAAATCATTTTGACACTCTTTGTCAACAACTTGATGCTATTTTACATCTTTAATTTCACGCGCTCTATCTATTGCAAACAAAAAGGTTAAATAACTGGCAATTAAAGACAATAAAATTGTCACTACCCCAACGGTTATAATGTCCGAAACACTAATTGCAATAGGGCATTTATTAAGATATTTATACAAAAAACAAGTTGCAACCCCAAATCCCGCACCAAGCACGACCGAAATTATATTGGTTATTAAACTTTTTGTTAAAATCTCTACAATTGTTGCATGTCTTTCATATCCTAAATTTATCTTTGCTATGTACATTTCCTTTTCACATAACACCATATTTACATTGTTTGCAATAAATATCACCAAACTAAAACAAAGCAACAATATTTTTATTTCATCAACAAACAAGTTTAAACTCTTTTGGCTATTTTGTAAATATACATAAACACCATCAACCGACTTGCTCATTTTTGCAAAATATTGCCCTAGTTCAGCCGTTATAACCACCGGACTAAGCACCGTGATTGCAACTATAGTTAAACACACAACCATCCATGTTATATATTTAGATTTATGCAATGCAAATGATTCTTTGTAATTTCTTAATTGTTCAATCATTAAACTATTTACCAGCCTTTTTCTTGCCCGATTTTACTGGCTGAATCATAAACTCAGAATTTTCTTCACTTGCAGTTTTTTCATTTTTTGCAGATTT
Source organism: uncultured Lachnospiraceae bacterium (assembly GCA_964432825.1). Lineage (GTDB taxonomy): Bacteria > Bacillota > Clostridia > Christensenellales > UBA1242 > UMGS1908. The sequence goes on along the minus strand of CAYSOX010000001.1, from coordinate 142,199 downwards.
AGAAGTTGTCTTTTTTACAGATTTTGTGGTTTTTGAAGGCTTAACTTGTTCGTCTGCATCCTCGCCAATAATTCCCGCAATTTGCAATTGTTGACCACTTTTCTTTTCTTGCTCTTCCTTTTCCTTTTTCTTTCGAAGAAGTTCGGCTTTCTCTTCCTTTTCTTGCTCTTCTTTTAGAGCCAATGCTTCCCCAATACTCAACCCACTTGCACCATTTGTAGTTTTTGCCTGAGCGACAACCGTCTTTCTTACCCCACTCGAACGCTTTTCTTGGACTTTTTCATCAATTCCAATAACTTCACCCATATTTTTACCACGGGTAACCTTTAAGTTTTCAACAACCATTCCACGGCTTACAGTAAACACTCTTTTTGCTTTAAAAAGATATCTTTCGTCATTACTTACAACCACAACGGTTACACCATCTTTATTAAGTCTATTTAAGAGGTTTAAAATCATTTGTCCAGACTCATCATCTAGTCTTAATGTTGGGTTATCAATAAGCAAAACCTTTGGTTCTAGCACTATTGCACGCGCTATCATTACCCTTTGCATTTGCCCTGCAGATAGTTCTTGTGGCTTTAATTTTGCGATTGCTGGAGCAAGTCCAACACTTGAAAGTGCATTCTCAACCATTTTTTCACGATTTTTGCGTTTGATTTTAGCCCACTTTAAAGCAATTCCCACATTTTCAGCGACAGTTAACTTGTCAAAAAGGTCTATCATTTCAGGAACAAACCCGAACTTTTCAAGCCTTAATGCCGACAATTGCTTTGCCGTAAATCTTGAAAGTTCAATACCATCAATGTAATACTCTCCCTCAAACGACATATCTCTTGCCCCGATAATGTTTAAAATTGCACTTTTACCCGAGCCGTTAACCCCTTGAATGCATACAAAATCCCCTTGCCGAACTTCTAAATTTACATTAGAAAGCACCTTGACCATTTGTTTTTTTGAATTTGTAACTGTTTTGCATACATTTTTTAAACTTAACATTTCATTTCTCCTTGAATATCAATTAACTTAGTTTATTATAACACATCAAAACCCCAAAAGTGAATAGTATTTTTCAAAATTTTCGTGAAAATTTCAAATTTAATTGGTTTTTAACACTTTGAAAACATTGCTAGCAAGTTATTTTACAAGTTGCGGTCGCCTTTTGCCGTTATTTAAGAGTTTTACCAAAGCGAAAAATTTTTAACTTTAGGATTAAACAACTCCAAAATTTAAACAATGTGAAAAAATCACTTCCTATAGTTTGTATAATTTGCTTAAAAAAATAAAAATATTAGCATCTTTTTCTACTTGACAATCTTTTTTAAGTGTGCTATATTTTTACTAGATTCCGATTGAAGCAAAGTGGCGATTTGCGAGGAGACAGTAAAATGCTGTCCGTAGAGAATTTTCTTTACGATAAAAAATTTAAGGTGGGTATTTTACCAATTAGGGTGGAACCGCGGATTTTGATATTCGTCCCTTGTAAAAACTTTTGTAAGTTAAAGTTTTTTACAAGGGTTTTTATATGAAAAAAATATATATAAGGAGTATAGTTATATGGAAAAAAAATTAACAATGGAAACGATTGTAAATCTATGTAAAAACCGAGGCATTATTTTCCCAGGGAGTGAAATTTATGGTGGTTTTGCAAACACTTGGGATTTTGGACCTATTGGCGTAGAACTAAAAAACAACATCAAACGCGCATGGTGGAAAAGATTTGTTCAAGAAGACCCAACAACTTTTGGTATTGATGCAGCAATTTTAATGAACCCCACCACTTGGGAAGCAAGCGGGCACGCACAAAATTTTGGTGACCCAAAAATGGATTGCAAAAACTGTAAACAAAGATTTCGTGCCGACACATTAATTGAAAAGCACGACAAAACGGGCTTAGTGGTTCCAGACAAAATGACTTTTGCTGAAATGGAGCAATATATTGCCGACAATCACATTTGTTGCCCTTCTTGTGGTAAGATGGATTGGACACCAATCCGCCAATTCAAACTTATGTTTGAAACCAGCCGTGGAACAATTGACGGCGAAAAAGATACCGCGTACCTTAGACCCGAAACTTGTCAAGGTGAATATGTAAACTTTTTAAATGTTCAAAGAAGTTGTCGCGCAAAAGTGCCTTTTGCAATTGCACAAATAGGAAAATCTTTTAGAAATGAAATAACTCCTGGGAACTTTTTGTTCCGAACAATAGAATTTGAGCAAATGGAACTTCAAAGATTCTGCCACGAAAATGATTCTATGAAATTTTACAACGATTACAAAGAAAAAGCAAAAAAATTTGTTGAGGATTTGGGGTTATCTTCTGAGAAATTAAGATTCCACGACCACGACAAACTTGCGCATTATGCAAAAGCCGCTTGCGATATTCAATACAACTTCCCTATGGGCTGGCAAGAATTAAACGGCATTCACCACCGCGGAACGTGGGACTTATCCCGCCATCAAGAATATTCCGGCAAAAATATGTCTTACTTGGACCCTTACACCAACGAAAGATTTATTCCAACCGTTATTGAATATTCTATAGGTGCCGACCGCTTAACCCTTGCAATACTTTGTGAAGCATATGATGAGGAACAATTAGAAAATGACTCGCGTGTTGTGCTTCACCTAAACCCTGCAATTGCACCATTTAAATGTGCAGTTTTGCCACTTCAAAAGAACTTAAACGAAAAAGCACTTGAAGTTTTCGGCAAACTTTCTAAATTATTTAATGTAGACTATGATGAATCAGGTTCTATAGGTAAAAGATACCGCCGTCAAGATGAAATTGGAACACCTTACTGCATAACCATTGATTTTGACACCTTGGAAAATAACACCGTTACCATTCGTGACCGTGACACCATGGAACAAATAAGACTTGATATTGACAGCCTTCCAGAATACATTTCTTCAAAAATTCAATTTAATTAAAATTTTTAAGAAACAAAAAAGGTTCTACTCTAAAATTTTGGAGTAAAACCTTTTTTATTTTAATTATTTTTTAAATTTCACTAAAAAGTTTTAGACGTGCTGGGTCGGACAGAAGTTTTCCTGCACCTAAGCAGTCTATAGCCGTTGTGTGGTCTTCAACACGAATATTTATACCTAATGCCTTTTTAAAAAATTGCTCCACGCCCGTAACCAAACTTGCACCACCCATCAAACAAATTCCGCCATCGCAAACATCTTGGACAATATTTGGAGGGCAATTGTTTAAAACGGTTTTTATAGCCTCAATTATACTTTCATAAAAAGGTGCAATTGCACCATACAAATCTGACGACGAAACAATCTGTTCTTTTGCCATTTTTGTGGTTAAATCTATCCCGCTAATTTCTGCTGATGAACTATCATTTTTATACAAACTTGCAACATCCATTTTTAGTTTTTCGGCAATTCCTTTACCTATGACCAAATTGTATTTTTCGCGAATTGCTTGCTCTATGGCCTTATCTATATCCACACCGCCTATGCCAACATTAACCCCTTCAATTATGGAGTTCATACTGCACACTGCTATATCACACGACCCTCCGCCAATGTTTACCATACACAAACCACGAGGCTCCTCAATGTTTAGGTTATACCCTAGCGCTCCACACATAATACTTGGAACAATTTGCACATCAAAAATACCATCCATATAACAAACATCTTCTAAAATTGTTCTGTCGTTATCGTCAAAACTTAATGGTACACATATAACCGCCTTAATTTTAGGCTTTACAATGCCTTTACCTAAAACTTTTTCAAGAAAATTTGCAAGCATTATTTCACACAATTTACTATCAACAATCTTTCCCCTTTCTATAGGGCTTTTCACTATTGTACGGTCGTCGGTACGGCCTAGCATTCGCTTTGCTTTATTTCCAACTCCTAAAACTGAAATTTCTTTCCCGTTTTGTGTAAAAGCAACAAGAGATGGTTCAAATAACACCAACCCTTCGCCTTGTTTTAAAATGGATGTATTAGAACTTCCAAGTTTAATAGCGATTGTATACTGCATTTAACCCATCTCCTGTAATTAAAATTTCCCCGAACCTGTCTTATAATTAAGATTATATATATATTTTATATTTCCTTTATTTTTTGCACCCTAATTTTAAAAATCAACAATTTTAATCTCTGAATATTTAAATTTTATAAGTTTCAAGTATTCTAAAAAACGAACTTTTTAGTATAACTTCTATTACAAAATTTCAAGTCTCTTTTTGAATAATTGTTCAAATGATTTTTCCATAAGCCTTGCTTCGGACAACTCAAATGATTTATCGCCCTCACTTTCGGTCTTGAATATGACACTATCCCCTAATATATCGCAATGAATATCGGTGATAACATTATTCATCCCTATATCAAAGCATTCAGCAAGCCGTAACATTGTACCCATCTTTTTAACGGCTATCGCATCATCTTCTTCAAACAAACCTTGATATTTAATCCAATTGGCAATATCTATTTCTTCTCCATGATGAAGTGATGCAACGAAAGATGCCAAAATTTGCTCTCTATGTGTAAGTCCTAATATTTCTTTATTTAAAATTGCATATGCACTATGAGCCGAATGTTTATAATAGTTTATAACATATCCTAAATCGTGTAATGCACCTGCCACTTTTAAAACTTTCAAATATGCTTTTGGAAGTTTATGAACAACTTTTAATTCCCTAAAAATTATTGTACTAAGCATTGCAACTTGCTTTGAATGTTGTTGCTGACGCTCCTCTAAGTTCATTGTAGCACCAGTGATTCCTAGTTCCAAAATATCAATTATTGGTTTTTCTTGATTTAGCACTATTGATTTTTCTAAAATACGCCCCTCTAGCACTCCATTTTTAGATATAACAACCTTTTCAGTTTCAAACATAGCAAATAACTTTTGCATAATTGTTAATGCAACAACAAAAGCATCAACTCTTCCATCATCCAAATTCTTTAGTTTCTTTGTGTCGTCTAGTCCCATTTGAAGAACTTGATTTATAATATGGTCCATATCCTCTTTATTCATCTCAAAATCATGAGAACGATTAAATGGATATTTTTTGTATTTCATAACCATTTTAGATAAGTCTTCAAAATATCTACCCACACCAACAAACTTTAAAGTTTTTACATCGTCTACCCACTCAATTGTTTTTAGTTGGGCATCTATATAACTAGAAATTGCCTCAAGTCTTTTATCTTCACTATATTCTTCTTTAGAAAAATTCTGTAATAATGTAATTGGTCCAAATGAGAATGTTGCAGAATTTACAACACCTCTTCTATTGTATTGCACCAATCTTAATGAATCTTGCTCTAATAAGCACGCAAATGCTTTGTTTGAATCAACCGTTGCAATTGTTCCCTTAAACAAGGCATTTGCCTGTTCGGTTTCATCACAAAAATCCAACTTAAACCCGCACTTTGTATAAACCTCATCTATAAAACTATTAAGATTTTTTGGTTTTAACTCACTTAAAAAAGTTCCAATAGTATGTGACTTTTCAACCCCATACATATTGCAAGTCTGTTTAAATTGCTTTAAAACATCAATTGCCCTATCAATTTGAGGACGTTTGAAAAAATGGTCTTTTTCGAAATCTTGACCCAAATCCACCGGAACCACTCTTTTAGTTACAATATTAAACATTGCATTGGTTTTTGTTTCGGCTATAATTAATTTTGCCATATAATTATTGATTTCTATAAATGCGATTTTTTCCATATTATTCTCCTAAAAAAACTAGACTTCCCCCATTTAACGCATTTATTATAACATATTTAAACCAAAAAGTATATAGTTTTTTTTGTTTTTTTTAAATTTTATCAAAATCGGTTACAGTCTTCACTATTGTGCCATTAGGACATGCTTTTACACATTCATAACAATTGGTACACTTTGATTTATCAAAAACAAGTTCGCTATTGTCTTTAAATGTTAAAGCACCTGTTGGGCAAACCGATACACAATTCCCACACTTATTGCAACCTACTGAACAAACATTGTTAATATCTGCATTGTATTGGTTGTTGATGCAATATTTACATGCAGTCACAACCTCTTGGTCTAATGGTATCATTTTTATTAATTTGTCTGGACAAACCTTTGCACATTCGCCACAACCTATACACATACTTCTATCAATTTCAGCAACGCCCATCTCATTTTTATAAATTGCCATCGTTGGGCAAACCTTTGCACAATCCATACACCCAAGACATGCATATTTGCAATTTTTCACACCATTATACATTCTGTTCATAAACGCACAACTTTGCTCACCTTGATAATTAAAGTCTTCGCTTGCTCTATTTCCGCCCTTACAAAAAACGAAGGCAACTTTATCTCCCGAAGTTTCGGCTGTCAATTCAAAAGCCTCTTTAATCTCTTCTTTTTTTTCATTAGAAAGTTTTGGGCAATCCTTTAAATCAAACTCCCCAGTCTTTAATCCTTCTGCAAACTTAGTACAGTTTGCACCACACTTTTTGCAGTCTGGTTTTCCATCGACCGCCTTTTTGACTATATCCGCCTCTAAACTTTCTTTCTTCTTTGAAAAGCATAAATACACTATCAAATATATAAGCGATAGCGATGCAAGTAAACCAATTAAAAACACCATCAATTGAATAACTTTCATTATTTTTCTCCTAAAATGCACTAAAAATTAATGCAAGCACAAATACAATTGTTAAACTTAAAACTAGCCCCTTGTGATTTTCTTTTGTATCAAAATGTGTAAAATTCTTTTTGATTCCAGCAATCGCAAGCAATACAAGCCACACACCAATTCCGTTAAATAATACATACAGTAGCATATATCCAAAACTTATTGATGCAGATAGTAGTCCTACCATAAACATCATTTCCGTACCCGCAAGAATTGGAACAAAATATTTTGTTTGTTTTATAAATATTGGACAAACCTTTTGGCAAACAAATTCTGCTATCTGCACAAAAACGGCAACCACAACCATTGAAATCAAAAACGCTAGGTTATGCAACCCATAAAATGCCAATATACTAGAACAAATCGACATTGTTATCGCCGATGCAAGTGTTACCGCAAATATTATCAAACTATAAATGGATGCATTTTTAAACGACTTAGTTTGCATTAATGTGACATCCACACCCGTACAATTTGCAACCAAACAATTATCTGCAAGAAGTCCCGCAATTAGCACGCCTAAAAAACTTGTGTAATCCATTATCTAACCTCCTCATTTGCAGAAGTTTGAACCGTGTCGCTTGCCTCACCAACATTTTGCTCGTTTTCACTAACCAACTCATCAATCGACTTCATTGGTGTAAGTTCCATAAATTTATCTTCTAAGAATAATTCATATCTATCCACCAAGCCGTTATATGCAACTCTCTTTTTGCCGATATTTGCAGTTAATATTGAATAAACAAACACATACATAAGTGTTACAAACACGCCTCCAGCATTTGAAACGAAAAACGGAATCCCGCTTTTAAATATACGCGCCCCAAACAATGTTCCAAACCCTAAAAATTCCCGAACTAGTCCAACAACAACCAAGCACATTGCATACTCGCCTGCCATCATCACACAGTCTAGCATTGACTCATTAAACTTTTTAACCTTGCTTGAAGTTTCAAACATATAAATGATTACCGTTGCTGAGAATAAATACGAAACAAAATCCACAATCGCCGTTGTGTCTTTAACCACAAATTCTGAAAGAACAGAATCTATCAGGTACTCAATTCCAATAATCAGCAATACATAACACGGAATTCTAACCGAATTTTTAACAATTGGTTTAAATGCAAAATACAATAAATTGCAAAGCGCCATACAAACCAACAACACCGCACTAAACTTCAACGCATCTAAAATCGTTGAACATAATAAAACAATTGGTGCCAAGCCTATACCATAAAAGGCAATTGGGCTTAGCGATTGATTGCTATGTTTAGTCATTTACCTCACCCCCTGTAGTCTGCTTAAACTCAAATGTTCGATATCTACTAAAATAGTCTGAACTTGAATCTTTATTGAATGCCACATTTGTGACAAGCATAATTGAAATACATAACAACGCAAAAAACATAAGACATAGCCAAGCAGATAATATTTTCTTAAATTTCATTATTTTATCTCCCCTGTAATTTTAGGTCTATATAATCCTCTTGTTGCACTAGCAACAACTCCCGCTATCATTGTTGCGTAATATGCTCCAAGCATATAATTTTTTGCGAACTTCCACATAAGAACAGTTAAAAGTCCAGCAAGAACGGAATATACACATTTTTCAACCAAAGATTTTGGACATACCGCAAAATCTGTTAATAGGAAAAATCCACAAAGCACTGCACCGCCTGAGAATAGATAATAGAACCCTTTCCCAAACCCAAAGAAAATCATAGATAAAATCAAAACCGTCCCAAGATAAATCGCAGGCACCTTATAATCAATTTCTTTCATAACACAAAGCCCGACACCGCCAATCAATAAAAACAATACCGAAACTTCACCAATACCACCAGCAGTTAATCCAAACAACACCTTTGTAAAACCACCACTAGGCATTTCACCATTGTGTAATAAAACAATCAAACTTTCGCTAGTTTTTACATGTTTGAAAACCGTTAAATAAGATGCTAAGGCTCCCGAAAATCCTATAAGCGTTATGATAGCTGCAACGCAAACTGGACTAACAAAATGTTTGCCTCTTCCAGAAATCCGCTTTATCACAAATTCGGCAATCAACGAACCTAGTATTGGATACCAACAAGGAATTCCAGCCGGCATAGTCGCCGAAATTAAAAGTGCAGTATAAAGTGTCGACCAATCGGTTATTGCAAACTTCTTTGTTTTAATTAAATTATAAACAATATCATACCCCATTGTGGCTATAGCACATAGCAATGTAATTAATATCGCATTAAAGCCATAAAACACCCAACCTAACACAATTGCCGGTGCAATTGCTATACTGAGTGTTATGTAAATTCTATTAATATTTTCTGCACCTTTAATATGTGGGGAGAACGAAACTATATTATTGTTTTCCATTAATTACTTAACCCCCTTATCCTTTATCGTTTGTGCTCCAAACACTATTCTTTGAACCAAATTTCGTCTACTTGGACAAATGTATGCACAAGCACCACATCTAGTACAATATTCGGCACCAAACTTTTTGCAAGCAACAAAATCTTGATTTAGAACATATTGCTCAATCTGTTCTGGAAGAAGTCTTCGTGGGCAAACATCTGCACATCTGCCACAACCTATACAATCAAGTTCGGGCAAAGTTTTGCTTTCTTCTTCATTTAGAAATACAATACCTTTTAGTGTTTTTGTAGTTGCACTTTCAAGTCCTGCAACGGTGACACCTCTCATCAATCCGCCCGCTATTATTTTTTTGACATTTCCCGCATCTGTTGGCCGTAATTGGTTTAAAATAAAATCTAGCGGAGTACCTACCATAACCCACGCATTTACACATTCTTTTCCGCCATCACCAACACCAAGGAGTGATACAAGCCGTCTTGTGTCTTGAACCCCTTCACTAACTGCTTCAAAAACCGAATAACAGCATGCCAAATCTACGACTGCCATACCATATTGCATTGAAGTTTTTCCGCCAGAAATTTCTTTCCCGCCCGTCAACGCAAAAACCAATTCTCGTTCATCGCCTACTGGGTATCTATTTGTTACATAATCTACTTTTATAGAAAATTCCCCATCATATTCTTTTAATGTTTCAAAAAATGGAGTTAATAATTTTTCTGACCCCTCAGGTAAAACGATTCTAATTTTGGTAACCTTTATACAATTTGCAAGGTATATTGCACCACTTATAATTTCTACTGGCAAACTATTTAAAAGTGCAACACAAGTTGACATAAACATTTCATCGGTACAAGCATTTACAACTAGTTCTTCGGCTTTATCTTCTTCCTTTAAAATTAACTTTTGATAAAGCGGTGTTCCATCATTGTTTACAATACCGGCATCAAAAATTCGTTTGATTAAAATTTCTGGGGTTAATTGTTCCATATCTAGTTCTGGAAGCCTTTTCATAACCTCACTTTGCGCGCGTTCAATTATTATATGCTCCGAACTGCCACCATACACCGAAGGTCTCTTTTCAAACCCCAAAACCGTACCCGCCGTTGGCGAATAAATGGTACAAGTTCTGCCCTTTGCAAGGATGGTTCCAACCTCAACCCTTTCACCTTCTTCCACCATAATAATAGCAGGAGTTCCTTTATATTGCTTTATTGGAACAGCCAAAATGGTAGGCGTATTTAATGTTATTATTTCGCCCCGTGTGGTATAAGGATTTACCTTTGGTACCTCAATTCCTTTTGTATATTTATACACTTTTGTATTCATTTAAAATTCCGCACCTTTTAATTAGATTTCTAATTACTATAATAATAACAAAAAATTTTTCGATTGTCTAATAATTTTTGTACATTTTACACGAATTGTGATATATTTGCAAATTTTCTTTTTTTTTAAATCAAACTTGTTTTCGCTTTATATAACCCTTTTTATTTTTCAAATCGTTAACTATTGTTATGATAAATTGCACAACACCTAAAACAATTAAAAAGATTCCAAATATTATTGAAAGCGTTTCATTTTTCAATTTCACCGCAACCAAAACCGCAACTATTGATACAAACGAAGACACCACAGCAATAAGCCAACTACTTTTAAAATCAATCAATTTACTTTTCCAGTATATCACACAGCAAATAATTGCACATGGAACAAACACAAGCAAATTAATCGCCTGTGCCAACTGTTGGTCAACCTTCATAATCAATGTTAAAGCAGGAATTAAAAGGGTTCCACCACCCATTCCCATCCCTGCAAGAACTCCAGACACAACACTTATCAATAAATAATACACAAACTTCATACTTCCCTCAAAATCTTTTATTAATTTATATTTTTTAGTTCTAACAAATTTTAAATCGGCTTTTCGAACACTTCTTATATCTCCATTCCTAACATTTTTATGTTTTAGGCACTTTTTACCTTAATTTTCTATTCCTGCTCTATTTTGCCATTTTTATATATTACTACTTAAATTTTTAATTTTTTCATAACACAGCCTTATCCCCTTAAGTTTTTGTTCCCGCTTTTATTTTCTCAGTTTTTATGTTGGCACTTTAATCACATTATTTTTATCGTCTCTGCCTTTATTTTCAAGCCTACTTGTCCTTGCTTCGACTTTCTCATTTTTATGTTGATGCTTTAAATTCTTATTTTGATGCCGTTGTTTTAATCACATTGTTTTTTCGCTTTGATTTTTTCACTTTGATGGCACCGCCTTCATTTTCTTTTTTTATTGTTTTTTTTCTTGGCTGTTAACAAACAATTTTTGCCCACCTACCTTATAAGCATCCAGACTCCAGAAAAAATCATTACCCCATAAAAAATATAATTCACCCAATTTGCACTAAGTTTTTTCAAAGCGAATGTTCCAACAACTCCGCCAACCGCCGTACCAATTGCAACTGGAAGCAATATTTTCCAATCTATCACCCCCTTAAAAATATATGTAATTCCACTAATTAAGCATATTGGCAAGATAACAAAAACTGCCGTACTATGCGTAACTTTGGTGTCCAATTTAAATAGATATGTCAAAAGTGGCACCAGAAGCATTCCACCTCCCGCCCCCATAAATCCATTTGTGAACCCAACAAACAAACCTACTGCTATTGAAAATACAATAAACTTCCATTTCTTCATAATACTTTTATTATCTTTATTTTTTATAGTTTAATACATTTTTTAGTTTTGAGCCGTAAGCCTAACACTTTATTTTTCAACACAAAAAACTATTAAACTATTTTTAAAAATTAAACTCAAGTTATAAAATTTTAAACAAGTTTAGCAAAAAGATTTTAGCCATTGACTATTAAAATCTTTAAAATTTATTTATAAAAACCTTAAATTTTAACCGTAAATACCTCCACCAAATCACAAAAATTTTTAAAACCTAACTGCAAGAACTTTTAAATAACTTCGAAATAACTTTTACCCCAATTACAAAAATTTTAAGCCCAATCGTAAAAGCATAAACTATTTTCATAAAGCATTAAAAATGAAAAATTTTAAACATTTTTCTTATGTCTTTTAAAGTAAAAAAACAACCTTTCTTTAAAAATTGACACAAAAAAAAGAAGTTCTCATACGAACTTTTGAAAACCTCTTTCAATTTTTAAATATAATAGATTAATTTGCTACCGAAATTTTTAGTATTTTCATCTTAATAACTCCGCCCGGTGCCGAAACATCAACTATTTCTCCCTTCTTTCGTCCAATTAGCGACTTTCCCATTGGAGATTCATTGCTTATTAAACCTTTGTTTGGATCACACTCAAGCGAACCGACTATTGAATACTCAACTTCTTCATCAAATTCTTCATCATATAATTTAACTTTGGTGCCAACACCTACAATACTTGTATCCACATCTTTCATATCCACAATTTTAGCAAGTCTTAAAGTTTCTTCAATTTTGTCTATTTCAGCATCAAGTTTTCTTTGTTCATCTCTTGCTGAATCATATTCAGCATTTTCACTTAAATCACCATACTCACGCGCTGCCTTTAATTTTTCTACAACTTCTTGGCGTCTGGTAGTTTTTAGGTAATCTAAATATTTTTCTTTTTCTGCATATCCTTCTTTCGTTAAAAAAATATCTGCCATTTATTTATTCCCTCCTGTTAGGCTCATCAAAATTTACGATTTGCTATTATATATTCAACTTTTAAATATGTCAAGCAAAAATTTTCGTGAATGCAATTTTTTTATTGCAATCAACACAGTTCTTGTGATAAACTACTTGTATAATAATTTAACTATCGTAAAACCATTTTTTAGTAGTTAAATTGTTTTAATTAAACTATTTCCGAGGTTAAAAATGATTAAAATTTGGGCAAAAATAATGGTCGACCATAAAATAAAAAAAGACTTAATTTATGAATCTATTGAAAATTATTCTAGGGATGAACTGTTTGAACATATAAGCGAAATTTGTCACCTATTGGATATCCCTACACCCGTATTAATTAATGCACATTTCACATCGTATGAAAATTTCAATAATATAAAGTTTTTACCACGAGATTTTGTAGAAAGCATAGACTTTGACAATCTAGTCTTAGAAAATGCTCTTACATAATTAATTTTTTAGAGCAGTCAATCTTGACCGCTCTAATTATTTCATTATATTCACTATTTAAATTTTTATTCACTAATAAGCATATTTATTATTTTTTCTTTTTGAATATCGGATAAATTATCCCAATTACTATCAACACTTTCTAACCTTAAAAGTTCTTTTGTTGTCAAAAATGAATCTTTAAAAGATGTGTAACTACTGTTTTTTACAATTCTGTACTTATTGTTTTTTGCCGTTGTAAGAATCAAATTGGAAATTGTATCTTGAATCATAGGTGTCAATTCTTCGCTTTGAACATTTATAACAACACTAACCGAAGAACCATTGGCGTATTGTCCCGAAAGCCCAATTAATGTATGAAACCTCCCAACAATTTCCCGACTTAATTTGTGTTTTAATATTGGTTTTTCGGTTGGCAGATAAATCAAAACATCCTTTTTTTCTTCAATATTCTTTTTTATTAAATTTCCAAAAAATTCAAACCTCTCATCTATTTCGTACTTTTCTGCACTCTCAGGAATTATAAACGAACCTGCCAAATAGTCAGACAAACTATCATAATCGTTAATATCAAAAGCTAAACACTGCAAGGAATAAATACACACTTCTCCTTGCTTTTTTTTTATGTTTTCAATAATTCTTTTCGCCAAACTTTCATCAAAGTTTAATTTGTCGCAAACCAAAGTTCTTGACCCTTTCGCAATAGGAGTCAACAAATCCACTTCGTCAAAAACCTTAAAACGATTGTGTGGAAACACTATTTCAAAATCTTTTAACTGCCCCACAATCTTGTTATCACCAAACAACTCGCACCCTGCTTCACTTTTTAAGAAGTTAGAATCATCCGTCTTTTTACTCTTTATGATTTGCTCTTCTTTTGCATTTTCGCCAATTTCTGAAATATTATCTTTTATGTTTCGAGAATTAAATTCTTTGTATAAATCAAAAATCCGTGTGTTTTTAGATCTGCTTTCTTTTTTTGGGGCTGAAAATTTTGAAACAGCATAAGCGCTTGTGTTATAAAGGTCATCCGTCGCCGAATACAAAGTATTCCCCTTTTCATACAAATCGGGTTCGTGGTCGGTGTTATCTTTTGAGGCAAAATTATTTACCATAAAATAATTTTCAACTTTTTTGTCCGCCACAGAATCATAATCATTATTTTCGTTAGTTGAAAATTTTAAATTATTATGAATATTTTCTAACCGATTAATTTTTCCTGTAACATTTTTTCTGTCTACACTTTTTGGAAAGTCTGCAAAATATCCATAATTTTTTTTGTTTTCAAAATCTAAAGTTTCGTCCTCGTCGTCTAAAAAAAACTTATGGACAATACCCTCCATAACATCAACCTTTTCTAAAAGTGTAGTCGACATCAACTCAACGCTTTGTCCAATTTTTCTCAGTTCTCTAATTGTTTTACGACCTAGTTCATTATCTTTTGTCTTTTTATTATTTTTTGACATAAAACACCCTTTAAAAAATATGCTTTAAGTTTTTAACCTGCTTTTTACCAATCAAAAAACTTCCAAGAAATCTTGGAAGTTTGAAAAATTATAAAACACTTACTTTTTTACGGTCTTTGCCAACTCTTTCGAACTTAACAACACCGGTTTTCTTTGCATATAATGTATCATCATCACCAATACCAACATTAGTTCCTGGATGAACCTTTGTTCCTCTTTGACGAACAATTATGCTACCTGCTGAAACAGTTTCGCCATCGTAGGCTTTAACACCAAGTCTTTGAGCATTACTATCTCTACCGTTCTTTGTAGAACCGCCACCTTTTTTGTGTGCGAATAACTGTATGTTCATAAACATCATAAGTTCACTACCTCCAATTCAATATAATCTGAAAATCCTTCATTTAAATCGGAAATGCCAAGCAACATTGTTTTTGTGATAACATCAACATCGTGTTCTTTATCTTCATCCAACCCATCGGGAATTTCTATAGATAGAAAACCTCTATCTTCATCCCTCTTGGTTTTTGCATTTACGCCTGCCACAACGAGTATTCCCATAAGTGCAGTCTGGACAATGCTAGATAATGCCGAACAAACAATATCTTCTCCATGTTCACCATAGTTTGTATGTCCATCACAAACAATTTTCTTAATGCTATTTCCTTTTTTTTCAATTGTTACATTCGTCATATTATTAACCAATTGAAACAATCTTTAGTTTTGAGTATGGTTGACGATGGCCTTGCTTTTTGTGTTCGTTCTTCTTAGCCTTATACTTATAAACAAGCACTTTGTCTTCTTTACCATTTTCTAAAACTTCGGCAACAACTTTAACTGCTTCTGCATCTTTACCAGATTTTACAGCACCCTTGTCGTCTACAAATAGCAAACACTTAAGTTCCATCTTAGAACCTACTTCAGCATTAACCTTTTCGGTCTTAAAAAATCTACCTACTTCAGCCTTTTGTTGCTTTCCACCAGTTTCTACAATAGCGTACATATCTTATTTTCCTCCTCTTACCAGTCTCACCGTTAGGGTAACAATTGCCTGTTTTCAACCCTTTCCGAGTGGCTCGACAAGTATTTTAACACAAGCGAATGATTTTGTCAACGGCAAAAAGACAAATATTTAAATTTTATTATATAAATATAACAAACGATAACCTTCCTTATTTTTTATGCATACTAAAGATTGATTCGAAAAAATTTACCGTGTAATTATATCTTTAATAAAATTTAAAGCATTTTAAATCTTTTAACAAACTATAATTATTAATAAAATCTAATCACGATTTTTCAACTTGAAAAACTTTGTAAAATTACTTTTCGCTTAGTTCTAAATTAATTTTAACCTTTTAATTTCCCTTTCATTTCATACACCGAACTTTTATATTCGTCTATTTCTAAAGACGCCAACCTATCCTCTCCAAAAGAAAATATTACCCTCATATTTTCATCTACCACCAAAAATTTATAATACTTTTGCGTGGATAATTTCCTTACAATCGAATAAATTAAAGCATTAGAATTTACCAAGACCTCCGAAACTTCAATTATCTTGTTTTTGTTTAATAATTTGGATTTAAAATTTGTCACCAAAAAGTAACAACTCCTATCCGATTTGCTAAACGATGCATCTAAAAGCATTATTGAAACAAATGCAAATGAAAGATTAAAGCCATACCAAAAACTCATAATAAACATAAAAAACAAAACTATTGCAAATATCCTAGTGCTAATTTTTGCATATAAAAGAGCCTTTTCTCTCGGCATTTTAGCATTTAATACCGCAACTAAAACACGCCCGCCATCCAGTGGATAAATTGGCAAAATATTAAACACACCACAAACAATGCTTGCAACACACATTTCAATAGTAAAATTGTATAGACTAGGAAAAATCCACCAAACCATCACCAAAAAGTCCGAAAGTATAACACTGGTTATAGGACCGGCAAGTGCAATTTTTATTTCATCTTTATATAAGAATTCATCCAAATTTCCACAAAGGTCGGCACCATAGGGCATTAACCTTATTTGCAATAGTTTATAACCCAATCTTTTTGCCACAATAAAATGTCCAAACTCATGAATAACCGCCGACAATGTATAACAAACAAAAACACTTAAATTGCCACACAGATAACAATAACATCCAAAAATTATAAACAACGGGTGAATGATAACTGGTGCGTTTTGTATTCTCATTTTAATAGACTGCAATTTTCCCATCAAAACAACCCAGATATAGTTTTCAAACTGACCCTATTTTCATTTTTATAAACACGAACAAAAAGTTTGTCGCCACTTAAACTTCCAAGAATATCACCTGTTTTACAATTTGCACCGTTTTTAATTGCAAGATTTTCAAAACCATAAAAGTAACAATCAAAACCAAACTTTTTAAAGTGAATCCCTCGCATATTATCACGAAAACAATAATCGCACTCAATAGAAACTGGTGCAACAACAAATGTTTGTGGATTAGTTTTTAATATTATATATCCATTTTCGTCTTCATAATAAGACTTAATTTCACACGGATAGTTTATCCCTAAAAAACTTGCCGAAACCTCTACAATTTGCTGACTTGAATAACTAACCGAAGATATATCTTCAAACATTGTAAAATTAGCCGTATGCAAAACAGCACTACTAAAAAACAATAAACTCACCGAAATTAACGACCACTTTTTATAACCGCTCATATTAATATATATAATATTTTTCTTTATTATATACCAAATTGGATGTAATCTACGATTGCACTTAACTTTTTGCTTAAGTTTTTGGGTTAATTATTGTTTCTACAAGGCAATTTTTATTAAAATTGAAAGTTTTAAGTTTTTCAAATTTTTAACATAGCAATTTTAGTAAAATTTCCCTGATTAACATCTTAAATTTTTCTTTTATTCAATCATCGAAGATTTTATGGAGTAAAAAGAATTTACATTCACTACAATTGCAAGAGTATATCCTCCCGTGGTTTGGGGTTTTACTCGAAAATCTACACCACCAACATCCATATAATTCACCAAAACATCACTAATTTCCGACTTAATTGCCCCACTAATATATTGCGGTGAAGAATACTTATCGCGTTCGATTATCTTTTTTATTCGTTCAAATTCTATATCAGAATACATATTAACACCTCTTAAATAAACTCATAAGCCAACTTCTTTTTGCTAAATAGTTATATTTTTCATTATTGCCCGTTAAAATATTTTTACATAAAACACCAAATGCGTATTTAATACCTTCATCCAAAAATTCGCCACCTTTTGTTAAAAAAGAATTATACATATTTAGTTCGTCGCTTTCTGGAATAATTCCAATACTTTCAAGATTTAAAAGTTTTTCAATTGACACAGCATCCATCATTTCACCTTTTAAAACTCTTGCTCGGTCAATACGATTAACAACTAGTTTTATATCACTTATTTGGTTTGATTTTAATAACAACTCAACTTTATCGGCATCTCTAATAGAAGCAATATGCGGGGTTGCAACTATTATAGCACTATCACATGGTTTGATTGACATAAAAAAGCCCGAACCAATCCCAGCCGGAGAGTCTATTAAAATGTAATCAAACTCATTTTTTATTTCATTAATTATATCTGCAAATTTTTCGTGACTTATTCGCTTATTTTGATAAATTTTACAACACGGCATAACAAACAGCGAGGAAAGGTATGGGCTTTCTATCAATGACTGCATGGGTCTACACCGCCCCTCAATCACATCAACTAAATCATATACTATTCTATTTTCCACCCCTATTACCACATCCAAATTATTAAGCCCCACATCGGCATCAACCAAACAGACGCTTTGTCCATTGAGTGCAAGCATAATTCCAAGATTTGCTACAATTGTGGTTTTCCCTACACCACCCTTTCCCGAAGTTACTACAATAACCTTTCCCATTTACTCTCCTAAAAACAAAAGATTGATAACTAAATTATCAATCTTTTTTAAAATTTTGTAAAGGTTTCTTATATCAAAATGTGTCGAATTTTCACTTCTTTACACCATCTACATCTATAGATATTTTCTGTTTTTTCTTTTTTAGAACATAAACCAAAATATACCATAATATTATTAAAACTTGAAGCGGTATGCATAATAAGAACAATAATTCTGCAGTCGTCCAATAAAACAGCACACACCCCGAAAGTGCAATTGTCCAAACAAGCACACTTACAAATAGTGCCGTTTCCCAAATTTTACCCCATAGTACTGAAAATACAATCAACACAATAAAGCATATTGGAATTGCAACAATAAATGTTACCCACGCCCGCTCTATTCCAATCCAAAGCAAAACCACAAACACTAAAGTTGCAACCAACCACACAAGCCCAGACGCCAACAATGTAATTAATAGTCTACTGCATTTTTTATTTTTATTATCTTGAATTACAACCTTTGCCGACTTTTCATTTTCAACCAAAAAATCATCAACTTTTACGCCATACAAATTTGCAAGTGTATGCAAAACAAAAATATCAGGAACCCCCAGCCCTCTTTCCCACTTTGAAACCGATTTATCTGAATAATTGATTTTCTCAGCAAGTTCCGATTGAGTTATTCCCGCACTTGTTCTAAAACTTATCAAATTTTTGGCTATAACTTGTTTTAGTTCTTCTAAATTTTCCATAATTTTATTATACAAATTCAATGTGAAATTTTCAAGTATTTTATCACTATTTTTCACTCCACTCAAGATAGAGTAAAATTTTAAAAACTCTATTTTTTGATTTTCACTAATAGACTTAAAAACTTTTTAATAGATTGTAAAACCGATATACAGCGAATACAATTATAGTGTAAATATTTTACAAGGAGAATTTTATGAATTATATTTTAAGTTGCGAGTGCGCCTGTGATATGCCAAACGAATTGATTAGAAAATATGACCTTAGAGTTGCACCAATGGTTTTTTATATCAACGAACAGGAGTTCCGTTCAGATGACCCCAATTTTTCTACCGAACAAGTTTGTAAATTTATGAAAGAAGGTGCCACCACAAAAACAGCACAAATTAACGAATATGACGCAAACGAATATTTAGAAAATCTTTTAAAAGAAGGAAAAGATATTTTACATTTTAGTTTTAGTAGTACCATGAGTAATACTTACAACAATTTTAAAGCCGTAGCCGAAAAATTAAACAAATCCCATAAAAACAAAATTGTAGTTATAGACACACTTTGTCAATCAGGCGGTGTTGGACTTCTAATAAAACTAACCGCCGATGAAATAATTTCTAAAAACTTAACTATTGAGCAAGCCGAAGACTTTGCGATAAAGAACCGCTTAAACATAGCCCATATTTTTACTGTTGACGATTTAAAATATTTGCATAGGGGCGGACGGATTTCATTTACAAGCGCAATTCTAGGTACCATACTAAAAATCAAACCCGTTTTGCGTTTAAGTGAAGATGGAATAATTGTTCCCGCACAAAAAGTTATTTCAAGAAAAAAGGCACTTTACACTTTGGTTGAAAAAACTAAAGAAAATCTTTCGGGAGAGTCTGACACGATTTTTATTACTCACGCCGATTGTTATAACGACGCCGAAACAGTTGCAAATTTAGTAAAAGAACAATTAGGAATTTCACCCTACATAATGAATCTTTCAGCATTGGTTACAAACCACTCCGGACCCGGAACACTTGCCATATTTTTTCACTCAAAAAGCCGTCAATATTAAGAAAAAATTTTTCATAAAAAATGTATCATAATCTGCTTAATTTTTACAATTTTTCAAATTTTTATTTCAAACAAAATTGATTATAGGCTTAAATTTGCCTTATTTTGACAAATTTATACCTTCACGACTAGTAAGTTGGCTTGAAAATATTGAAAAATATTGACCATTTTTAATTTTTAAAAAACAAAAAAATACCACCCAAACAAATTCAAAAATGAACTGTTTGAGCGGTTTTTTTAATCACTATTTTTCGCCTTCTTTCTCATTCCGCGAGCCGATTCACCAACAACCAAAACACAAAATAGCACAACAACAATTATAGCAATTGTGGTTTTTGATAATTCTACCTTTTCTGTTTTTTCTGCTAAAACAAAAATATTTGACCCGCCATTTAAACTAACATTTCCCGCCTTGTAGTCTATATTATTTTTTTGTTCTTTAAAATCATCTTCTACCCCAACATAAAAAATTGTATTTTTATTTAATGAACCATCATCGGTTAATGAAAATTTTATTGGAGTGTCTAACGCTTCTACAACTTTACCATTGACTTTAACATCCACTTTATACACTGAAATATTTTTTAGGGATTTTTTTACCAAGGCCGTTTGCGTTGATAAGAAAACATCATTTTCTAATTTTTGCAAAGATATTTCAATTGTATCGTTTGTTTTTAAACTTAAACTATCAAATGCATTAATTTCAAAGTTTAAAACGCCCACTTGGTTTTGAAAGTTGAAGTCACCAAATTTTACCAGTTCGGCATACGAAATATTAACATAATCACCATCCGAAATTAAAGTCTTTATATTCTCACTAATCTTTTCAATATAATATGCCGAACACCCCTCGACCTCGCATTTATGTTTTATTATATCTCCTTCAACCATCTTTTGGGTGTACTTATGTGAACCATACCCCAAATCATCTCTATCAATCAAAACCAAATCATCACAATATTTGCATTTTGTTTTTTCTTTTGGGTGATGTTTGCAATCCCCTAAGTCCAGCCCAATTGATTCATATAAGTGATTACCATATTCACCCATTATTCGAAAATCTTTTGTAATTACTCCATCTTTTTCTTCTACTGAAAAATCATTTTTACAAATTTCACAATAGTAGTTTGATGTGTACCCTTTATCTTTGCATGTACCTTCAAAATATTTAGTCGTAAACTTATGCGAGCCATATCCAGATTTCACATCTTCTTCCCTCTTTTCTTTTGAACAATATTGGCATCTATATAGAATTTCGCCATAATGACAGCAATCGCCCGAAACTTTTAAAACTTCTTTATAGTTATGCTCACACTCTAACGAGGTTGTGTATACTTTAAAGCAAACATTATTGTATTGCATATTTGAATAAGTTTCACCCAAACTATTTTTGCCCGTTGACAAATCAAACCATATATTACCATTTAAAACAAAACTACATCCCTCTACTGAATTATAAGAACGATACATATCGCCCTTTCCTTCCACTGCAAGCATACTGACCCCACTAGTTGCAGTGTATGTTAAGACAACCGAAAAATATTGACCCTTTTTAATTGTTACCTTATTTGAAAGTTCGGTATTTATATACTGAAATCCATAACCACTGCCACCACTAAGCGAATCCACTCTTGTACCATCTTTAGGATGTGCCATCTTTTTGTCACTTACATAAATTTCAACGGAAACAGATTGTAAGCCTGCATTGTTAGTCGCACTGTTTATATTTGAATTATCTAAAATGTAATAACCTACCGAGTCTAGGGTTGAATCACCAGTTTTATTATAGTAAATATTCCCCGCAGTTATAGAACTTGCACCTTGATAATAAATACTTTGCGAATGCCCTAAGTCGTATTGATAAATTATTTCATTTTCGTTATTTTCTTCAACATCAAGTGAATAAAACCCCGTTAAATTTATTCCAAAGTCTTCATACGAAATCCAAACATAGCCTTTATTTCCCCATGTACTGCCCCATGTGTTTTTAACCAGCCATGCACCATTTTTTGTAGGTTTTGTATGTCCAGTTTTAGACGAAAAATTGTTTTTATCATAATCATCATCCCAGCCCACAATCGTCAACATATGGTCTATGGTTTCATATATACCATTTTGAATATAAAAGTTATAACTACCATCACTTGCGTAATTGAAACTATTCGTCACAAAACTTTCGCTATTATCCATTTTTGTACCCGTTAACACCGAACCCGTTCGAACTATTTCTTGTTTTACGCCCAACATATAGTCGCTGTTTGCACTATTAAAACTTTTAACGCCAACAACTTTAACTTCTGATGAACGCCTTTCGTCCATATTTGTAGGCAATCCCGAACAAAAAGCAGTTACACTCGAAGTATTTTCTGTATAATCTTGTGTTCGCAAACCTATGTTTGAAATCAATGTTTCAAAAGTTGACAAATGGTCACCACCCGAATTATATATATAATTGTTTAAAGGTTGACCGCTAAGAGGCGATGTTCCTCCATCATTATAAGTCAAACTAGTAGCATCAGTATCTTTTCCATTTTTTACAAAATATGCCAAATCCCTTTCACTAAAATTTACATTATTATACTTTCCAGTTGCATTAAAGTTCTTTTTTAAATTAATTTCAACACTATCAATAATGGCATATGCCCAACACAGCCCAAGACTACCTTGATTCTTTACACCCGTCAAAAAAGATTGCCCTCTTGGATCATACTTTTTCTCCTCATAAGTTTGAACAGTCTCAACATCACTTGCATAAACAATGATATTACATTCATTTTTGAACGCACCAAAATTATTAGCCGGTACAACTACCAACAGCCCACAAATTATTATAAGAAAGGCAACGCCCAATATTTTTTTAAATTTATTTTTCATCTTTTGTCCTTTTTGTTAAATAACATAGTACATAGCATATGCCAAAATTAAAACAACACTTAAAACATAATTTATAGTCCTGTTGAACTTAAATTCCTTATTTTTTCGTTTTAATAACAAAATCCCAACACATGTAAGCACCGAAACTAAGTTTAACAATACAAGTTTAATAGATGCAAAATCATTTGGAACCAAAATTGAACCCTTAAAATAAATCAATTCAGAAAGAGTTAATACAAAAGTATTAAACAAACACGACCCTAAAATATTGCCAAATGACGCATCAAAATTCCCCTTATGACAAAGCGAAATTGTAGAAACAACCTCTGGAAGCGATGTTGCAATTGCCAAAAACAAAACTCCCGCCGTGCTTGTTTCTAAATTAAAGTAGTCCGCCAAATCATTGGTTGTATAAGTGATTAAGATACTTACCCCAACCAACAACACAGAACAAATAACAAATCGCAAAACTATTTGTTTTACCGAAAGATTTATTCCTTTAATATTTTCAGCCTGAGTTGGTTCTACTTCAACTTTTGCCGGTTTTTTAACCTCCACCATTTCCGGTGTATCATTATCTTTTTTAGGCATTCTCCAAAGAGTTATCGCATAGATAACCGCAACAACTATAAAGCAGACATTGATTGACCCTAAAAGCAATTGATTTTCACCAAGTAATAACGGAACTATCAAACAAATATACATCGCAACTAGCCCAATACAAACCGTTATATGCGACTTAAAGTCGACGTGGTCTTTTTTGTATGCCGTATAAAAAGACAAAATGCAAACACCTAAAATTAAAACATCAAATGAATTGGAACCTAAAATATTCCCAATAACCATACCCGATTCATTTAAAAATAACACCGAACTAAGCGATGTAAATAATTCGGGCAAACTTGTTACGATGGCAAGCAAAACGGCACCCAAAAATGCACCCGATAAATTTGTCTTCTTGTCTAATAAGTCAATATAATCCGATAGTTTTAAAGATAGAATGACAATCAAAAAGGACAAACTAACATAACTAAAAATAACATAAAATATTGGATTCATAATTTCTCCTTAAGTTTTTTGTAGCAATTCAATTTTTTATTAACAATTGTTTTTTTCTTAAATTTAAACAAAATTGTACTGAATTTCTATACATATATTATAATAGACCCACCATTTTTTGTCAAACATTTACCTTTGTTGATTTAATCCCTTGATTAGTTAAAATTTTTATGTTATCATCTTTTTATGGAAAATAAATTTATCTACAATAAAGTTAGTGATTATTATAAATCAGTTTACGGCGAACGCACATTAAAAATTTGTGTGGATGGCGGATTCACCTGCCCAAATAGAGATGGTTCAAAAGGTTACGGCGGGTGCATTTTTTGTTCAAATCGTGGCTCAGGCGACCAATTAAAACCTTTGCCTATAAAAAATCAAGTAGAAAATTATTTAAATAGTTACAAACAAACTCGCGCAAATAAGTTTATTGTGTATTTCCAAAACTTCACCTCAACTTATGATACCCCAGAAAACTTATACAAAAAGTACACCGATTGTTTGCAAAGTGACAAAATTGTTGGAATAAATATAGGGACTCGCCCCGACTGTATAGACGAAAACATTGTAAAAGTTTTAAAACGCCTTCAAAAATTAACAGATGTATATATTGAGTTAGGACTTCAAACCGCAAATGATAAAATTGGTGAAACAATAAACCGTTGCTATAAAACCTCGGATTTTATTAATGCTGTAAACTTATTAAACACATCGGGAATAAAAACAATAGTCCATATAATGGTGGGACTTCCAAACGAAACCGAAAAAGACTTAAAGGACACCATAAAATTAATAAATAGCCTACCCGTCCATGGCGTTAAAATCCACTCAACTTATGTTTTAAAAAACACGACTCTTTGTTCTATGAAAGAAAACGGGTCCTACACCCCCATTTCGCTCGATTATTACATTAATATGTGCGGAATGATATTAAGTCACCTTCGTAAAGATATAATAATCTACCGCATAACCGCAGATGCACCAAAATCCGACCTTGTAGCCCCAGAATGGAATTTACATAAAAAAATTGTTTTAAACAAAATGAATAATTACTTTTTGGAAAACGATATTTTTCAAGGGAAAAACTATAACTTAAGCTAAAAAACGCTTAAATCCTTCGACTTAAGCGTTTCTTTTATAGATAACTTTTTAAGGTTTTTTCAATCCAATAATCGTACTTTATTTTTGGATTCAATTTTTCAAGTTCTTTAAACTTCTTGTAAAGAGGTAATCCATCACCTGCATCGTGCCAAATATCGGCAAAAACATAATCAAAATATCCTTTGGGATAATACTTCTTTGCGAATTCAAAAGCATCATCTTTTATAATTTTAAACTTAGATTTGTCTTTAATTTGTGGCAAAATAACACGATTGAACATATTGATAATTTTATCACTCCTTTCCACAATCCAAACCTCTTGAACTTCGGGTTTTAAGCTTACCATATATTGAAAATATCCAAGTCCCAACCCAAAAGTTAAAACTTTTCCAAATGCGTTTTTTATAGGAAGTTTCATCGTTTCAACTTCATTAGGTGTAACACTCATCCATTCTCTCCCCTTTTCGGAAACTGCAGGATAGCAAAATGTTTCATCAAAAAAACCAAGTTTTGGAATTATTCTTCCATCTTCGGTTTTTTCTAAATCGTCACACACGAAAATTTCATATGGCTTATATTCACCCATATAAAACTCAACATCTCCGCCTTTGATGTTTCCAAATTTTATATTTTGGTAATAAGGATTTGACATATAAATATTTTTATCGCACTTAAAAATCAACCGGTCAAAATAGTTCCTAAATATTTCCATATCGCTTGAACTTCCATAAATATCCAAGTTTAAAAATTCCGCCAAAAGATATTTTATTGAATCTATTTCCGAAAGCCCGCTAGCCTCCATCATCTTTGGCACCATTTCTTTATTTATAGCCCTTGAATTTAAATTCAAAAATAAACTTATTCTACCTGAAATATAATTATTCTGTTCTACTATATCTTCCATTTTCACCTCTAAACTAAGCACTGATTGATAATAAAAAACCAAAAATTCAACTAATTATGTTAATAAAAAAAATTGTTTTCACACAAAAAATAGTTATACTCACTATCAATCCATTAATTATTTACCCTTAAATTATAACATAAAATTTATATAATTACATTTAAAATTTGAGTTTTAAAAAATTTTCTTGACAACATTGCCTTGCTTAATTATAATCTTAGTAGAATTGAAATTAATAATTTTATATTTTTTGTTAGTGATTTTACATAAAAAGTGCTTCTATTTTTTGTAAAATCAATGTTTAAGACTAAGACTTTTTATTTTACCCTAAAAATCTGTGTTTACGCTAAAATGTAAGTTCATTAATTAACAAAGCAAAAGTTTAAATTTTTTACCTAACTAAAAAGCAAAATTATTTTAACATTTAATCAATTCAATATTTTTCGCGAATATGGTGGAATGGCAGACACGCAAGCTTGAGGTGCTTGTGGGGGCAACTCCGTGCTGGTTCAAGTCCAGTTATTCGCACCACAACAAAAAAACAAATCTTGTGTATAATTTGGAGCAATGCCCCAAATATTGGATACCTTTAAAGGTTTCTCTTCAATTCAAGATTTGTTTTTATTTTTCATCATTTTATTTAATATGTTGGCAAAATACTATATATACTTTTATATTCTAAACTTCATAAATCCAACTGTTTTTTATTATCAGCACTTTTAGGGCTTTTATAATGAAAAAATTATCACTTAAACGGCTTTTTAGGTGTTTTTTAATTTTTGCCCTATCAAAAATGCCGGTTATAATGAAATGCATTTTTAAAATTCCTAACTATTGTATCTTTTCCAGCCCCACCAACCAGGCATCAATTCGCCCAATGTGATGGTTTTTCGACTTTCAAAATCTGTTATTATTTCCATATCTTTATTTTTTGCATTGAGTTGTAAGAAAAATTCCCTACATGCACCGCAAGGCATACCACCATTTTCTTTTGGTGGCTGATTTCTACATGCCAACATTCTCTTGACTACTGTCTGTCCACTTTGGATATACATATTAAGTCCAGCCACTCTTTCAGCACATAAATTCATAACCCCACTTGCACCCTCTATACAAAAACCCGTATAAATCTCGCCATTTTCTGCCTCTATTGCACAGACAACATGGTGTGCATCGATAAATGGCGAAACAGCCTCAGGGTGGTATTGCTCACTTGCTTTTTTGTATAAATTTTCCCAAATATCCATAATCTTTACCTCTTTGTTAAATATATTACCATATTATCTCCAACTCTCAAATCAAATTTTAAATTTACACAAAAAAAGACTAAATTTGAATTGATTTACTAAAAGCAAAATGCAATTAGTATTTTTCAATTAATTTAGTCTTTTATTTCAAATTCAATATTGAATTTTTATTAGATAATCTACATCTATCTAAGTGATGCAAGAGAACTTAATCCTGCAATTCCGGTGAACACACCGCCAAGGATTGAACCGATTGCAAGAGTTAATTCAACTGAACCTTTTACACTTTGACCCAAAAGCACTGGAACTGCAAATTGTGGTGCAAGGAAAAAGAATACTGCAGAAACGATAAATGCAACCGCGCCAACAAATCCAAACACCTTGCTTGGCTTATTAGACAAACAATTTAATAAACTAATAATTGTTCCAACTAATGCCAAGATGAAAGTCAAAAGGTTCATAAATGAAAATTCAAAAAACCTTGTCTTAAGGGTTTTAATAACCACATCCGTTTCTTTTTCGTATCCAAATGCAGTTTGAAGACCGGTAAAAGTTGAGTCTCCCCACTTCACAGATGGAACGAACAACATACAAACACTCGCAACACCTAGAAGCAATGCAACAACTAAAAGGATTTTTGAAACATTTGACTTTTTAGATTTTTTCTTTGCCATAAAAACTCCTCCTTTGAAATTTATATTTATATATTAACAAAATATGAAAATTTCGTCAACTTTTTGAATGATATTATTAAATTTTTATAAATTTTGTTGGGTTTTATATTTTTTTTAATTTACATTCACTTTTAAATATTTATAACTTCAAAATAAATATTGAGTTTAGTGGTGTTTAAACCATTCAAACTTTTGGTTATGATTCAACATTCCACTCAGTCGTCACACGGCATTAAAGTTTGCAACATAAACCTCGCAAGTATTAGTGATTATGCCACAAAACTTTGCAACTAATCACAATTATTGCAATACAAAAACTGAAGTTACTAAAATATGTAACACTATCAACTTAAAGGTGTTACAATACCTATTACTTCATTTCTGAAATTATTTTATCCACAACAGCAAAACAGATATCCGCCGTTTTATCTCGCTGTATATGGTATTCTTCCACCCCACCAAAAAGAGTATCTGAAATTGCCTTTATAAATAGTGTTGGAACTTTATTTCTGTTTGCCGTTAAAATTATTCCAGCCGATTCCATCTCGCAAATTTCTGCCCCAAAACTGTCTTTTAAAGATTTCTTTTTATTTGCATCCGAAACGAATTTATCACCCGATGCACAAACAACTTCTTTTAAATTCGGAAAAACTGACTTTGCTAATGCACGCAAGGTTTTATCTGTTTCTATAAATTCGCTATCATAATCCAAATATCTACCAACTGGAATATTATCAACTGTTGAAGTATCATAATCATAATGCACCACACTTTTTACAATGCAAACTTCCTCCTTTGAAAGTTCTTCAGTTAATGCACCTACTATGCCAAAATTAACTATTAAATCCGCCCCAAACTTTGTTATCAAGTATTGAGTGCCCGAACTTGCAAGAATTTCACCCGCTCCCGATTTTAAAAAATAAATAGAAGTTAAACCTTGATTTACTTTCCATATTTCAAAAGGTTCTACCTCAATTTTTTCGATACAATCTTTATAATGGTTAAAAACCGCATCCATTTCAACAGCAACAATCATTCCTATAGTTTTCATAAAACAATCTCTCCTTTAACTCTTGATATTATATCATAAAATTAACCTATTTTAAAACTAAAAATTAATTATATTATTCATCTTAAACTTTTAACGACTATATTTTAATTGTTAATGTAAAATTTTGAAGTTTTATTAATTTCCCCTACACTAATTTATAAATCGCTAAAACAAAGTATATTTTGCAACTTTCAATTAAAACTTAGTTTTATTAAATTTCTTCAATCATTAATCAAAGAAAGTCAAATATATTTTTGCAAATCTAACACCTAAACAATTTGACACAAATACATACATTTGTTAAAATAATCTTAGGAGTAAATAAATGAAAAATGAATATTTTATTTTGAAAAATATAGACAACTTATACGATATACCTTGTAGAATAATGCTTCCAGACACCACACCCACCGATGTACTTGTTATGTGCCATGGATTTTCAAGCAATAAAGATAGTCGTTCTATCAACATTTTATCTGAAACACTCACAAAAAACAATATCATTTGTGCGTGCTTTGATTTTCCAGAACACGGAGAAAATCACGCCAAACCTGAATATTTTACTATAAATAATTGTATAAAAGATTTAGAGTGTTTTATAAATTATATCAAAAACCGCTTTCCCGACCTTCCACTTTCCATATTTGGAATAAGTTTTGGTGGTTTTATAACTCTTTCAACAGCATTAAAAAACGAAACCGACTTTAAACGAAGAATTTTCAGAGCCCCTGCAATTGATATGGAATCGGTTTTTGTAAATGTATTACTTAAAGACGACTTTAAAAGTTTTATTAAAAATAAAATGGGCTTATGTGGATTTGGTGAAAAAATAGAACTTCCTATTGAATTTTACGAAGAAGTTAAAAAAATTAATTTAGTAAACACATCTTCAAATTTGGACGGCTTGATATTTCTTGGAGACTTAGACTCGGTAGTTTCAAGGGAAAGTATTGATAACTTTATTTCAAACAACCCAAATTTTCAATTAAAAATCATTAAAAACGCCGAACATCGTTTCTCAGACGAGCAACTTAAAATTATTGCTGAAGATATGGTAAATTATATAATTAAATAATATTCCCTATTTAGTTAAAACACATAAAACACAATGTTTCAAAAGTTATAAAAGCAAAAAGGTTCAGCACAATTTAGTTTAAATATATAAAAACACGATAGATAAAAATTTGTCTAGAATTTTTAATAAATTTCAACCCATTTTACCTATCGTGTTTTTTTTAAGACTATGCTACCACTAAACTTAAAAAATCCCCACATTTTCTGGAGTTTAAACTTTATTTTTCGAACTCGCAACGACAATTTTTTAAACTAGTAGAAACTAATTTTTTTAAACTAGTGCAAACCAAATTTTAAAACTAGTGCAAACTATTTTTTCACTCACACAAGTGTAAACTCATCGAGGGACACCCCTAAAGCAAACAACATTGAAGGACTCCCTTTACAAAAACTTACTTTTTAAAAACCCTTACAAAGACTATTTATATAACAACCACACATGCATTGACTATTCGCATAACGATTGCCATATAATCACATCACGCCTCAAAAAGCCATACCCGTCATCCATTTATAACACAAGTTGAATTTCTTCCGCCCCATCTTTTTTATTAAACACTAGTCCGAAGTTTTTAACCTCTTCACTTTCCATTACTTTTTGGTCTTCACGAATTTTTAGCAATTTAAGAATTATGTCTTTTTCAAAATCACATGTTCCAATCTCAAAAATTTTACTACCATCCTTCATTTCATCAACTATCATATTAAAATTCCCAAAATACCCTTTTGTTTTAAACATTTCCCTATATTTTGAAACCAATGCCGATGGCGTAAATCCGCACGCCAAAATTTTATCACAAAACTCTTTCATAGACAAATTTTCATCGCCCATTAGATTATATAAGTCGTAATCATCCTTGGTAACCCATTCTACTTTATCCCCATATTTATCAACCTTGCATACTGTTTCATTTTTATATATAATCGTAAGACCAGCCGGAATGCCATCCACCCCACGAAGCCTAAAACTCATATTATTTTCATCTCCCTCACTTTTAAAATAAAAATCTGTTATAAGCCCTTGTTCTCTTGATTTTGGCACTGCTTTACAAATTTCATTATATTGCCATTCATTTATTTTAAATCTAGAATAAAAGTATTTTTGTTTTTTATCCAACTCGTTTTTCGTGAGTTCATTCTTTAAAATAAACTGAGCATTTTCACGAGTCGGCAAAACATATTTATAATAAGACGGAATAACATCTCTTAAAACCATTGGAATAGTTTGCTTTGGCTCAATTGTTGTTCGACCCGATTTCATAATATCCCTAAAATAACGCCTAGAAACTATGGTTAACGGGTTGCAGTCTATAAAGGTAGAAATATATTCATCTTTTGAATAATACTGCAAATGTTCGGGCCTTAATGAATACAACCCTTCAACTAAAAATACGTCCACGGTTTTTCCGTCTATAACTTGATTCCCAAAATCTATACACTCCGAGCAATCAAAACTATATTTAGAAAGTTTTCGTGTTTCGCCACTTATAAGAGCATGTAAATCCACACTTAAATCGTAAAATTTGTTAGTTGATGGTTCGTCGAAATTTATATTTTCTGTTTCATACTTAAGTGCTAGGACAAAATCTTTCACATCTTCCTTTTCTAAAATATTGCCCAAATTTCTTGCAATTTTTAAGGTGTTTTCAGCGGTAAACTTGTCTTTTAACTCCGCCAATTTATTTACACTTAAAATCGCATCCGTTATCTGCATTTTCTTATCTTGGTACTTTTGAAATCTTGGCATCTTTTCTATCACTTTTTCAACCGCAATTCTTCCAACACCCTTATAATACAAATCTGCTTCAATATGCACCGCATTTATTCCAACCTCATTTAGAAAGTCCACAAGCATTTTAGTGTTAGTTCCTTTCCCGCTACAAGACGAACCCGCAACAAAAACAATTTTTTTACCGCTTGTTCTAATCGCGTTTTCAATTTGAGTGCACCACTTTTTAAAATCTTTTCCTACATCAAATTTGTTTTCTAAAAAAGTCCAATCCATTTTGTCACTCACTTTGTCATATTCTTCAACATTATTCATTTTTCTCCCTCCTTTTGTATCTTAATTGTAAAATGAAAGGAGTTTTTTTTCAATTCACAAACTCTATCAATCGTGGATTGTGCATTTTGTACAAAAAAATTTCAATTTTTTCACCAAGCCTTTAATCAATTATCTAAGATGTATTTTATTAAAAACTAATAAGATAAGTTCATTAAAATGAACTTTTTTAAATCATATTTCACTTCGCACCTACTCTAATTAAATTCATTGTTTAATTCTTTCTTTGTTATTTTGTTCAACAAAAAAGGCAAATACCTCAACTGTACTCGCCTTTTTCTTCCAAAATTCAACTTTTGTTTTACCATTAAAAACTTGAAAATTTTTAACTTTTTAAAGACAAAAAGAGCGAATACTTTAATTGTATCCACCCTTTTCCATTAAAAAATTTTTAATCTTCTAATATTTATTGACTATTTTTAAATCTTCTCTATTTTGAATTTGCGAAGATTAAATTTATTGTTTCAATTCTTCAATGTACGACTTATTTGCAACTATTGCACTCCTTTTTACAACAACTCAGTTAAATCCTCTTTTAGCAAAGAATATAATGTTTGCTAAAAATTAAAGAAAGATTTCAAGTCTAAGACTTCTCTTAAATATTTCTTTCTAACAGATAAAGGGATATTTGTTAATATACCTCTAATTAAAATGTTTTTAGGAGTATGCTCAAAACCAACAAAATCTATCATTTTAACATCATAAGACATCGCTTTTAATAAGTTGCACCTTAGACATCGCTTTTAATAAGTTGCACCTTATTATATCTGTGAAATCTGAAGATATTCTTTCTTTAACCAGCCCATAACGCGTAATAATTGGCAATTTGTCAGTCTTAATTTGCCCATTTACTTCGTGCTGACAGCATGGCACCGAAAATATCATTTTTACTTTCCATTTTATTGCATTATATAAAGCATAATCAGTTGCTCTATCACAAGCATGCAATGTTATAATCATATCCACATCCATGTTTGGCTTGTATCCACTAATATCACCTAGTTCAAATTTCAAATCTGAATAATTATATTTTTTCGCCGTCTCATTGCATTTTTTGATTACATCTTCTTTTAAGTCTAAACCAACCATTTTTATATCGAATTTTTTAATATATTTAAAATAATTATATACTACAAATGTTAAATATGACTTTCCGCACCCAAAATCAACTATGTTAATTTTATTTAAATTATAACCTTTAATATAATCGTCAATTAATTCAATAAACCTATTAATTTGTTTATATTTATCATACATAGATTTAACAACTCGACCTTCACTTGTATAAATACCCATATCAATTAAAGGTTGTATTATTTCACCTTCCTTAAAAACATAATCTTTCTCTCGGTTATTATTATTTGAAACTACAAATTTAGTATCAACAATTTTATTTTTAGAGAAAAAAATTTTCCCCTTTTTTGTAATTCTAACTAAATACTCGGCATTCTCTGTAAAAATATTACATTGCTTAAATTTTTCAAATGAATCCTCAATTGATAATATCACATTATCTAGAGGAATATTTGTAGTAAAAGATTGCTTGTCAGTAAATGAATTTTTCATATAGTGGTCAACTCTATTCTCTAACACTGTTTTTTTTGTATTTGTAATCTTTTTTAAAAGGATTACTAAACACAACTCTACCAATTGTATCAAATTTAAAAATTTTTTCAATATTCAATTTAAATTGTTCTTTATTTATTTCCATAATTCAACTCCAATAAAACAGGTATCAATTCTTCAAATAATTTGTATTGACAATCCAGTTCGTTGATTGTATGCTCTTTTAAATAAGACTTCATTAAACATCCTAAAGTTATCCAACTTTTGGAGTGCGCCCCATTAGGCATTCTTCTTTTTTAAACTTCATAAACACTTTTTTACAAGAATAATCATCACCTAGTTTAAGTCCTAAATTTTTAAGTCTTTTTACCATTTCCTCAATTTTTTGGTATTCATTTTCTAGATGTGCCATCGTTTCGTCTTCTTCGTACTCAATAAAAACACCCAATCCATCTACTACTTGGACAGCAAACTCGCTTTTTTCTTTTTGGTAAATTATTAAGTGCTGAACCAAATTGCACCAACAATCAATGTCCGCACTATTAAAAATTTTAATAGCATCCTCCAAGTTCTCTATTTCGCATTTAAATTTTTCTTCGGCAATTACAACACCATTTTCATCGACTTGTTTTTTCTTATATGACAAAAAATCTGTTGTTTTGTCGCCCGCTATTCTTCTAAGCAAAAACGAATTTGCAATTAAATCCTTATATTCAAATGCACCGAGTTCCTTTTGGGTGTATTTTGAAAAATAATAATCAATTAGGTCAAACTTTCTAGTCACCGCAAAGCCTTGTGCTTTTAAAATTTTGTCCAACTCCTCTTTTGTTTGGAATACCTGAACAGTAATTTCCGTCTCTTTCAAATTTCCCCTCCTTAAACTTTTTTATTTAAAAATATAACATTAAAAATCATTTGTCAAGCCCTAAAATGAAAAATCAAAAATATTCCTACAAAAATAAATATTTTATTTAGAAAATTCAACCCAAACTAAATCAACATCCTTATATTTTAGACTTCGAACTTTATTTCCATAAATTACGGCATTTTTATGTTTACAAACTAAATTTAAATATGTCGATTTATCAAAATTATAATTATCACTTTGGTTTATCTGTGACCACCGGAGCGTCCTCCCATTCCACCGCGAGGGCCTCCCATTCCGCCTCTTGGAGCACCACCGTGAGGACCTCCCATTCCGTGAGGGGAACCAAATCCACCGCGAGGACCTCCCATTCTTGGTGTATGATGTATTGGCGGATGCATTGGATGATGCCCAATAATTCTCGCCCCTCTAAAAGGTCTTCTGCAATAGGGGTCTAAAAAATATCTACCATTATGGAAATATAGTTCCCTTGTTAATCCACCAACTAAACTTACCGCAACCAAAGTGCCCAAAATATCACCCGCACCGCTTGTTGATGTTGCAGTGTTTGAGCTGGAATAACTTGTTGAACCGCTTAACGAGTTCCCACAATTAGAACAATACATATCCCCATTATTTACTTGATTTCCACAATTCGGACAATAATTTGCCATAATTTTCTCCTTATTCAAATTTTATAACACCATTATATCCTAATTAATTGTAATTTTTTTGAAATTTTATTTTAAGTGGCACACACTTTTAAAAATTACAAAGACTTTTATACAAATAAAGTATAAAAGTCTTTAATATATCTATTCCCAAATGGTTGGATCACCATCTGCGTTATAATACCAAAATCCATTTATTGTAACAAACTCTGAATTATGCCCAGTTTCACTATAATAATAAGGTATTATTTCTGTACCATTATTATCTTTTTTTAGTGATAATAAAACAAATTTAGCCGACCAGTCGGAAAGCGTGCCCTTATAGAACAATTTAAAATCTGCACATGTTCCCTTAAATGCTTCAGAATCCATTGTTGTCACACTTTTTGGAAGGACAACATTAGTTAACTTTGTACAATTATTAAACACTAAACTACCCAAAGTTGTTAAATTCTCACTTAATGTTATACTAGTTAAACTAGTGCAATACGAAAATGCATTATTCTCAATCACTGTTATATTATTTGGTAAGGTTATTGAAGTTAAAGCTTCACAATATCTAAACATTGCATCACTAATTTTACTTAACCCCGTCCCAATTTTTACAGTACTAAGTTTTTCACAACTATTAAAAGCAGAATTTCCAATTGTTAGTACACTATCTGGAATTTCAATACCCAATAGGTTAGAACAATTATAAAAAGCAAATTCGCCTATTTGAGTTAACCCACTTCCAAGTTTTATGGTTTTTAATCCAAAACAAATACCAAAGGCATACTTCCCGATAGTTTTGACGCTATTTGGAATAATTATATCTGTAATAGTCTTACATGTTTGAAATGCATTATTCCCGATAGACTCTAACCCTTCATTTAAAGTCACACTAATAAGATTTTCATCGCCCCAATAAAACGCATAATCTCCTATTGTTTTTGCACCTTTTATAATTACATTTTTGACCGATGCATGACTAAACGCATACTCTCCGATATGCTTTACACTATCACCTATAATTATATGACTAATAACTTTATTATATTCTTGAAATGCATTATTTGGAATCGACTCAACCCCATCAATTCCAATTCGACACTCAAACAAATACTCTCGTTGTATTCTCGCTTTCAATTTTGTATACATATCCATCCCGGCATTTTCTGGGAAAATAAAATACAAAAATTGTTTGAAGTTTAAACTTCCTATAGCATCTTCAAATTGCGAAGCCGTCATATTGCTCGCATCAAATGTATACAAAATCTGCTTAAAAGTTTTCTCTATAAATGTATTGTCGCTGATTAAACAGGCTTGTGTAGCAGTGTAAGATTCATTTACTAAACCTGTAAGTTTATCATCAACTTCTGCAACTTTTAACACCTTTTGATTGTAGTTTACTCGCAAGGTTATTTTTGATACATCAGTATCCGAAGTCTTTTGCCCAATAATCACCGGACTGCTTACAATATTATCACCCTCCTCTTTTTCAAATAAATATTTATCTATATTAGTTATAAGTCCATTAAATACTAATTCTTCAAGGTTTGGACAGTAAGTAAAAGTGCCTTTACCAAGTTTTGTAATTCCACTACCTAATGTTACCGATTTTAAGTTTTTACACTTTTCAAAAACGCTATCTCCTAGCGAAGTTACACTATTTGGAATAACTACACTTGTAAGTTCTGAACAATTATAAAATGCTTTTGACCCAATGGAAGTAACCGATGAAGGAATTGTAATAGTTTTAATTTTTGTGTCTTTAAACACCTCATTAGACAATGTTGAAACATAATTTGGAATGATTAAACTTTCATTATTTTTAAACTCAGACTTAACTCCCGTTATTGTTATTGTTGTTTTAGACGAATCAACCGAATAATTAAATGGTGTTAATTCTGCCCTCTGCTCCCATTTTGCATAATAAGTCATATCACGAAGAGAACCAGACCCACTTAAACCTGTTACTGCATTTCCAGTACATGCTTCATTTGTATACCAGCCCTTAAAAATATAATCTACGGTATCTTCTAAGTCTACAAGTCTAAAAGGTGTTTCTATTGTATATGATGTTGGGTTTGGATTTGCCACATCTTTTGTATTCATATAAGTAATCGTGTATACTACCGGTGTCTGTTTTGCATAAAGCGTTAAATCCGATGTTATAAGTTTTTCTTCATTTGCATCTACCACCTTATTTTCAAAACTTGGGTCGCTGTACCAACCGCCAAAAATGTAATCTGGATTGTAAATTTCAAAGAACGTAAATGATTCGTTTGACTTTACATAATAAGTGCGGAATATTTCACCCTTCTGCATAAAAGTAAGTTTATGATTATATATACAAATTTGGTTTGCGGTCACATCTTCACTAGCCGAAACTTGAATGAATAATTTATACTGCTTTTCATTAGCGGTAATATTTTTTAACTTAAAACCACCATTTATATATTCAACTTCATTAAAGTTTTCATAAAAAACCTTATATGAACACTTATCGTTAGAATTTTCAATGTAATAATTGTAAGTTTTACCAGCGGGAACTGTAACATTTATGCTAAAATAAAGATAGTTATCAGCACTTGGAATTGCATTCCGCTGGCGGTTATCAGGGTTATCAAGAGATAAATCCTCCCGACAAACATAAACCTTACCCAATTGATTTGTTACTGGAAATTCGTAATTTTGTACTTCCCCAGTAATGATACACGCCATATTTTGCCCACCCTTGTAACTAGCAACTTCATAGCAGTTTGGTTGAGGATTATAACTATCACCACTATAAGAATAATACAAATTAGCAAAAACTTCTTCGCCGTCAACAATACCATCTTTTGGCAAAAGTTGATATCTTGTCAATGATTCTCCGTGGTAATCACCATCTTCAAAATCCGATGGTTTTACAACAATAGACAAATTTTGTAATACAATTTTATTAATTTTCCACGAGTGCTTTATGGTTGTAAGATTTTTTGGAATGGCATTGTAATTTTCAGAATCCACAATTGAAAGAGTTGCCGTCGCCTCGTAATCACCTCCGGCATTTTTGTGAATATTCCCTTCATATACCGCTACCACACCTATTGGCAAATTGGTTATTTGCACGCATTGTTCCTTGCCGTTATAAGTAAATTCGTTTGCGTTCCAGCAAAGACTTGAAACATCCACAGTTGCCTTTTCTACCACAAGGTTGATTGATTTCTTTTCTTCTATATCTTTATAACCTATTGTTATAACATAATTGCCAACACTGGTTGCTTCTTGCTTTGGAATATCCGACTCAAAACTAAAGCCCTGCTCCACCGCTTCTTTGTAGGTCAATTCTTTGGTTTTATCATCTTCTAACACGGCATTTATTTTAATATCTTCAAGCAAAGACCTATAATCTTTGCCATAACTTACCGTTATTGTATTATCCTCAATTTGCAATTCGCTATTTGCAAGCGATACCGAAAATGCTGTAATATTCAACTCTGCATTATCACATGCGGTTAAGCATAATAATGCAGAAATAGTCAAACAAATTGTTAAAATTAATGTTTTTATTGTTCTTTTCATAATTACTCCTATTTTTTTACTATCTTCTCACTTTTTTTGTTTTTACACAAGATACAGAATAAATTTTTGAATGATTTTATTATAAATTGTTATATTTTTTAGTTAATAATTTTATTGTTTATAAACATTTTTAATGCCTGTTTTATTGTGATTAGTTGAGATTTTAAATAATAGTCATCTTCAAACATTGCATAATGGACACTTGCACGAACGAATATAAAGATAAATGAAACTATTGTTTTGTATGGTATTCCAAGTTTTGGTTCCAACTCCTTTGCATATTTGGTATACCGCTCATTTACACCATCAAAAAATTGCTTGCCATAACGCATATATTTAGGATTTGTATATATTTGATACATCAACCTATACTTTTTGCCGTGATTTTTTGCCGTCCAATAAGGTATTTCATCCACAAACTTTTCCAAATCTTGAACTTTGGTTGGTGCTTTTTCCATAAACTCGTCCTCAACCTTACTCATACAATGCTCGATCATTTGAATAATTAAATCATCAAGGTCTTTAAAATATATGTAAAAATTGCCTACCGAAATTCCACACGCCTCAGCAAGCCCCTTTATCCCGATATTTCCAAACCCTTGTTCGGCATAACAATTGTAGCACTTTTCCATTATCTCGACTTTCTTTTTGTTATGCACTTCCTCGTTATATGCTGGCATAAATCACCGCTCCTTACATTATGAACGATTGTTCATTTATACTATTATATTAAATCTTTCATCTAATTGCAAGCATTCTAGAAAAAAATAATTAAAATTTTGTCAACTCCTATCTTCTTTTCGCACTCACACAAATAGAAGATATATCTCCCAATATTAATGTACTATTTTGATAAAATTATAAAAAAATATTACTTTGGAGATAATCAATTTATGGTATTGGAGAAAGCAATTACAAAAAGAATCTATGATTTATGCGAAGAACGAAATATAACTCCAAATAAATTAGCCGACCTTGCTGGAATGCCCGCAGGGTCATTGAAAAGTATTTTTTATGGAAAAAGCAAAAACCCCGGAACACGAACAATTCTTGACCTTTGTCAAGCATTAAACATTAGTTTATTTGACTTTTTTAATGATGATTTGTTTAAAGATAAAGACTTAGACGGAACCTATTAATTCAATTTAATAAACCATAAAAAGCAAGGCGATATACATACACTATAAAATTTTCTACTAATGCGAATATTTACATATTAAAACCTTGGTGCCCCACACAAAAAACTAAAACTTGCAACACTTTATATAAAACAAATTTTGTTTTTGAACTAAAACTTGCAACAATTAAATTTAAGTCAAAAATTTTTAATTATTTTTCATATTTTTACACATAAAAAAGCCCTAAATTTATAAAGAATTTAAGGCTTTTTTTATTATTTAACTAAATTAGTAATTTAAACTAGGTTTTTCCATATTATTTTGATTTGTTTTATTCACACGAACCCTTTTTGCCTCGTGCTTTTTTCATCTGTTCCCTAATGGTTAAAATCTCTTCAACTCGCTTATCTATATCCAAATGTGGATAGTTTAAGCCCGACTTTACGGCTTGAATCATTTGGTCGGTACGATTTCTAATTTTAAACTCTACACCATCCTTAACAAAAACATTTCCCGTTTGTCCAAAAATAAGGTGAACATTATATTTTTCGCATTGGTCGTGCAATTTTTTAACCCACTCATAACGAAGCGGACGACAACCTAAATAATTTTCTCCACCGGCAAGCACGGTTTCAATCTTTCCCGTTTTAAGATACTCTTCCAAATCCACTTCGCCAATAAATGGCTTTACGCTTATCCATCTGTGTTTTGCAGGAACATCTAATAGATATGGAATTCTTTCATCCACTCTTTTTTGGTTCTCGGCAGATACTGCAAACTGCACATTATCCCATCCATCACCCCAATCACTAGGCAAATTATTTTTTATCCTATCTGCTCTTTTTGTAAGTAGTGAAAATGTAACATCTGGACGCTTGCGAATAATATCCCATGCTTCCTTTCGCCATTCGTCGGTCTCTTCCAAAAAGAAATCACTTGTCATACAAACTCGAACAAATGCTCCGCTAGGCAATTTATACTTGCCATTTTTATCTTTCTTTATTGGATAATCAAAATTAGACTTGTTTCTACAAATCTGATTTGTATCTCTTCCATATCTTTTATCCAAAAAATATGCATAACAATTTTGGCAACCCTCACTGCATTTGTGACACCCATGCCAAGGGTTCCATGTTAAATCGGTAATATCCATTTTTTCACCTCTAATTAATTTTCCTCTTTTTCTTTTAATTGTTGAATACTTTTTATTGATTCTGCCTCGGTCTTTAAAAAAGTCCGTGCCTTCAACATCAATGTTTTTAATGTCGTATTGGCAATCTTATTTAAGTCGTTAATCAATAAAATTTGGTCTTCATATATTTCTCCATCTTTTTCAATTGGTGTCGTCTTGATAATATTTTTATCACTAAGTGCATAATGGAAAAATCTCTGTTTGTTATAAGTTTGAACTTGCATAATTGCTTTTTTAGTGCCATTTTCTAATAGTTTATTTACTAGCCTTACAATTAACTCAAAAGAAACCGCAATATTCCTTTTATCTTCTAAAGTATATATATAATCAATAACCGCAATATCGGGAGTAATTACATCCGCATAATAGTCATTGTTTAAGGACGCCCCGAAAATCCTATACAACAATCCCCATCGTATGCTAACATTTAAATTTCATTTTTATCTTTAATTGCTTTAGAAATTTCTTCATTTTCTCGCGTTTCGTAAGTTGTGCCATACATTTTATTTATAAGTTCTTTAATAATTTCCGAATCTTCTGCTTCGGCTATTTTAAACATATAAGCCATACAATTAACCTCTGTTTGTCGATTTAAACCTACTAAATATCTCCCTTAGGTTTATTCTGGCGTTTCCTGTATATTCTTTATCCACAAACTTTCGCCTCATAATTTTACTCCTTTTCCAAATCCCTCGATTGTCGCCACCCTATATTCAACCATCTTGCACCTCTGTTTTATATTGATTTAGGTATTGAATTTATTGTAATCCCTTTACTGTTTTGCAAGAAGAAATTAACATTTTTCTAATTGTTCCCGCAAGCTGTTTTAAGTTTTTATATATTTCC
Organism: uncultured Lachnospiraceae bacterium; assembly: GCA_964432825.1. Lineage (GTDB taxonomy): Bacteria > Bacillota > Clostridia > Christensenellales > UBA1242 > UMGS1908. The sequence continues at coordinate 99,984 of CAYSOX010000001.1, read as the reverse complement.
TCATCAATCTTTTTTGTCTCGTATAAAAGTTCTAGCCAATACTCCGTTTCCGAACATTCTTTTAACGAAATTTCAAGTTTTGCTACGAAATCATTTTTCCCGTGAGCATATTGTGCTTCACTTATATTTGCACCTATTGAAGTCCCACTACGCAGAAGTTGATTTACAATACTTGATGAACCCTTAATGTTATCACAAAGATTTATAATCTCTATAGCAAAATTTTTTGACTTAACTAATAATGCATTATTTTTCATAAATTTATTATACTATAACAACCGCTTAAAAGTCAAATTGTTATAAATACTTAATGTTATCATTTGCGTTAGCAAATATCATTCACTCTAGTGAATATCATTTCCGTAAGGAAATCACCCGCAAAACAAAAAAGTCCCGTTGGGACTTTTTGTTTTGCTGGTGGAGGCGGTGGGAATTGAACCCACGTCCGAATATCCATTTTAAATTGTTCTACATGTTTAGTTTGTAATTTAATTTTCGCATTGATACCGACTACAAACAACCTGAATCTCCGCTAGTTTTAAGTAGTTATCCCCTACAGTCGCCCAAAACCCCAACTGTGGTTCCTTACTTTAATTAATGCCCAACAAAGTCCAGTAAGCCTACCTTGATGGACATGCCTAAAAGTTAGGCAGCGTATGCTAAATTGTCGTTAGCGTTTATTTTTTTTGCGAGTTTTTATGCAGTCCGCCCTGCAACATGCTGTATATTTAAAAATTCAGATACCCGTCAAAACCGGTCGCCCCCGTATTGGTCAAAGAAAGTCAATTTGTTTTTTTGTTATTATTTAAAAAGTAGTTTTTAACAACCTGTTTAAAAATTGTTAAAAACCCGATTTTAAAACTCTATCTGCCTCGCGTTTTAAATCCTTTTCTTTGATTGAGTTTTTCTTGTTATACAATTCTTTTCCTTTAGCAACAGCAATTTCAACCTTTGCTAAATTATTTACAAGAAACATTTTTGTTGGAACCAATGTGTAACCTTTAATATTAACCTTTCTTTCAAGTTTTAATATTTCGGATTTTTTTAATAGTAATTTACGCGTTCTTCTGGTATCAACTTTTTTTAGTCCATCTGCCTTTTCATATTCAGCAATATGGCAACCAAGCAAAAAGACTTCGCCGTTTTTAACAATTACATAACTATCCTTCAAGTTGACTTTTCCTGCCCGCACAGATTTAATCTCGACCCCCTCAAGAACAATACCTGCGGTGTACTTATCTTCAATAGTGTAATCGTAATAGGCTTTTTTGTTATCTGCAACAATTTGTTGTTCCATAAATTTCCTCGTTTAATCTTTTTGCTTGGATATTTTACCACACATTTTGTGATAATTCAATAGTTTTTTTGTTTTATTCAAAAGTCTTAAAATCTTCAGCCAATGTGAAATATACCTTTCTTAAAATAAGGTCGGTGCTTTGAACTACGATTTTTAGTTTTTGACCCAACTTGAAGGTGTTATTTTTGCCGAACATTGTCCACTTTGCTTCATCGTAAGTGTAATTATCTGTCGGCAAATCTTCCATTGAAACAAAGCCTTCTACCGTATTTTCCAGTTGTACAAAAATTCCGATTTCATTAATTCCAGACACCATACCAACAAAGGTTTGACCAATAAATTTGGTCATATATTCTGCCTTTTTAAGGTCGTCTACCGTTCTTTCAGCCTCATCAGCAAGTCTTTCACGGCTTGAAGATTGTTCGGCAGACTCAACTACGAAGTTTTCATAAAAACCATATGTTTTCCCAACCATTTCGCCATCCATTGCAAGTTTAATTATTCTGTGAATAGTAAGGTCAGGGTATCTTCTAATTGGTGAAGTGAAGTGGCAATAGTCCACCAACGCCAAACCAAAGTGCCCCACTGGAAGTTCGGAATATTTTGCTTTTTGCATACTCCTTAAAAGTATAGAATTTATTATTGTTTCCATAGGGCGGTTTTTAACAGCCATAATAACTTTTTGAACATCGCGTGGCTTTGGCTCTATTTCTGTTAAGGTTAAATTTAAGCCTAAACCCTTAACACACTCATTAAAAGCATGCATTTTTTCTTCGGACGGAACTTCGTGGATTCGGTAAACTGCAGGGATTTGCATATTTTTCATATGCCTTGCAACAACCTCATTTGTAACAACCATAAACTGTTCGATAAGCCTATCCGACATATCCCGCGGTTTACGATATATATCTTTAATTTTATTGTGTTCGTCCATATCTATTTGGACTTCTGGAAGGTTAAAATCCAACTGCCCAGCAATATCCCTTCTTTTAATTAAAAGTTTTGCAAGTTCTTCCATATCTTTTAACATTGGAACTAAATGCACAAACTCGGTGCAAGCCTCTTTTTCTCCATTTAAAATTCTGGTAACATTGCGATAGGTCATTCTATTTCGGCTTTTGATAAAACCTTTATATATTTGGTAATCCTTTATGTTCGCTTTTTCATCAAACTTTATAACTACACTAAGCGTCAATCTTACGACATCAGGTTTTAGCGAACAAATATTATTTGAAAGTTCTTCTGGAAGCATTGGCAAAACCATATCTGGAAAGTATACACTTGTTGCACGCCTAAAAGCCTCTTTATCTATTTCGCTATCTTGTGTGACATAATGCGTTACATCGGCAATATGCACCGAAAGTTCATATCCGTTTTCTTGTTTTTTCAATCCAATCGCGTCGTCAAAATCCCTCGCGTCGTCACCATCTATGGTTATTACCAAATCATTTGTGAAATCCTTTCTACCCTTTAAATCGTGTGCGTCAGGTTCATGTGCTACTGCCTTTGCCTCCATTAAAACGGTCTCCGGAAATTTTTCAATCAAGCCAAAACTTCGAATAATACTTAATGTATCCACTCCAAAGTCTCCAATATCACCCAATATTTCGGTTACCTTACCCATTGCCATTTGGTTTCTGGATGGATAGGCTGTAATTTCCACAACAACCTTTTGGTTTGTCTTTGCACCCAGCATATCATCCCGCTGTATAAACACTTGGTCGGCAAAACGCTTATCATCCGGAACTACCACCGCACCACCTGAAAATATCATAAAAGTCCCTACTATTGTTTTTGTGGAACGCTTTAAAATCCTTACAATTTCGGCTTCGGTTGACCGATTTGAAGTCATTTTTGAGTTTTGACCACGCCTCCAACCGTCTCTACGCTCTTTCTTTTGTGACACAACTTTTGCTAAAACAATATCTCCGTGAACGGCTCCATTAACGCTTTTTTCAGGAATAAATAAGTCTTCCCCCTTTTCGCTGATGCGTTCAACAAAGCCGAAGCCTTTTATATTTCCAAAAAACTTACCTTTTATTACATTTGTCTTTTCAATTACAGCATACTTATGTCGTTCGGTCAAAATAACACTGCCTTCGTCTATTAATAGATTTAGTAAATTGTTTATTGTAGTTGAATTATAGTTTACTTTATCGCCACAAATTTTTGTAATTTGGCTTTGTGATAAATAGGTTTCCCTTTGCGCCCGCATTATATCTAACAACTCATTTTTATTCATAAATTACCTCTCTTTTGTTATTATATGTGAAAATTTCGATTGATTTCTTTTAGCATTTTTCGACGCTTTGCAATAAACAACACAAACAAACTGACTGTTGCACATAAAAAATACATAAAACTAGGCCAAACATCATAACTTGTTGCAACAAATAGTTTCACCACAAACAAAACTACACTCACAAGTTCTAAATACACCATTCCTCGTATGAGTTGTACATCAAATTTTGAATTAGATAAGGCTAAAATTAAAGATATCACCGATGCAAAGGCTAAAATGCTAGGTGCTGTATAAATTACACCCCAGCCAATTGAAGTGTCAAACATTAAATGGTCATAAACATCAACTATTGCCACACTTACCGCTAAAATAAAACCCGTTATTGGTATTCTTTTTATATGGTTTTGACCCTCTTTAAATGGATAAAAAACTGTCTTCCAAATTGCAAAAAAACCTATTAGAACATACGGAAACCATAAACATTTTGCACCGAACAATAAGTTTACCGCAATTGCTATCAAACAGACTAATATAAATGAATATTTTACCAATTTCAACCATTTTGCACGATAAATATAACTCAAATCGTATAACGGATAACTGTTAGCCCCCTCAAAAACCTCTTGCTTTTCATCTTCAAGTACAAATTTCCCACAAAGCGGACAATATTTTAAATCTGCCGAAACATCAACCTTGCAATTAGTACAATAATTTTGGTTATGCATAATAGTCCCTCCTGTTACTCTCTATCAAAACCGGAATACCGAGAGTTGCAAGGCTTTTAAAAAACTCCTCTTCAATATCATTTTCCTTTATTTTTGACGAAATTGTGATTACCATATTGTCATTAAAAGAAATTATCCCTACCGTTTTAGAATTATATTTTGGGCGACCTAAATTTACACCATATTTGACAATCTTTTCTTTAAATTCTTCAGGTGCTTTAACAAGCCCTATATTTGAAACATTCATTGTTTGATAGGCTTCACCAACTGCTTGATAAACTAATTTTATTACCACATTTTTTAGCCTTAATGGAACTAATTTTATCAAGAAATTCTTTTGTATTCCAACATTATTATTAATAAATGCCTGCATATTTTCTTTTGTAATTTCTTTAAACGAGGTTTTTACTATATCAATAACATCTTGCAAAATATACCCATTTTCATTTGGTGCAATTTCTACATTGATATATGCCGAAAAATTTCTTAATGTTTCACTTTCGAAAAATTGTCTTAAATCAATTGGCACCGACATCTTTATTGGCTTGTTATGTTTTTTATTCTTTTTATATATCGCGTATGCAAGTTCTGCTACCAAAAATTCGGTAATTGTACACTCGTAAGATTTTGCAACTTCTTTTAATTTTGCCACACTAACCGTTCCCATTGTTGCATTACATACTCCAAATTCCTCATTTGTGCCTTTTATATGAAAAGCTTTTGCTTCTTTAAGTTTGCCCTTTTCACCTTTTGTACAAAACCTATTGAAAGCATCTTCTTTTTCTTCCGTCCTTGGCTTATCTAAAACTTCTAATGCTCCCTCGGTGCTTTCAATTTTCATCCCACCTAAAATAAAATACCTTCTAAGCAATGAATTGAAAAACTTTAAAATACTCCTGCCGTCGGCAACTCCGTGAAAACACTCTACACTAATTCTATTCTTGTAATACAAAACCCGTACAATATGGCTTTTAGGGTCATACAACTCAAAACTTGAACACGGGAATTTTTCTTCCCTTTCAACAATCGGTGGAGTTGCTTTTTCTTCAAAATAATTCCAAAAAAGCCCTTGTTTTAAACCAACATTAAAGGTTGGAAATCTTCTCATACTTTCATTTACTGCCGTTTGCAATCGAGAAACATCTATTTCCTCATTCAATACGACAAAAAACCGAACCACAAACGACCAATTTTCATCCTTTATTGACGGATAAATAATTCCAGCATTATCCAACTTAAACCAATCTGCTATACCATTTTTTGTTGCTAACTGCTTTTTCTCTTCTTTCTTTTGGGCTCGTCTTTCCGAAATTTGCTTTTCCTTTTCTAGTTTTTTTTCGGCTTTAATTTTATTTTTTTCGGCTTTTTCAGTTAACTTTATTCGCTTATTTTGCTCAGACTGCAACAATCTTTGTTGCTTTTTAAACTCCTTTTTTAATTTCTTTTCTTGCGTACGCATAATTCTTTCATTTTTTTTTAATTGCTTACCTTCATCTAGGGTTTGTTTTTCTGTCACTTTTTTATTTTCTTCAGTTGCCACATCTAAAACATCACTTTCGTTAACCATAAAAACATCTCCTAATTTTAAGTTAGTCTACTAACTCTATCTTATTATAACACGGGCACCTATTAAATTTAAAATACATTTTATAAAAATATCCACTTTTTTGAAATTATTATACAATAAAAATTACTTTTAAAACTTAAAAAACAAAATAAACACTAAGTCTAAAAAATCAAACAATAATTTCAAAACTTAAAACGGCTTAAAACCAATAATTAGCCCAATAAAATAAGCATTACTTAAAACCTAATAATGCGTTATACCAATACCCAATTCCGCAAAATAATTACCATAACTATTAGACCAGCATATCTCCACCCCTCATAAAAAGTAACAATCTATAAAACCCTTACACTATCCGAAGTTTTTCTAATTGTTTCATACACATGAAGAACATTGTTCCCGACTGAAAAAGTTCCTCTACCGCCCATTACGATTCACCCTCCTTGAAGAAATGTAATCAATATAGATAATGTTTCCCTGCATTTCAGCAAAAGGTCAACCAAAACATATAATTGCACTAGGTTTCACACGTCTTAACATTTCGTTATATCCACGCATAAATGCAATCTTACTACGCTTACAACCAATTGTTCCAATGGCAACAATAGAGCCCTCTTCTATTCCGTCAAAACAAAACTCAAAAGTACTTGCATCTCCCCAACTTACGTTAGGAATAACCATTAAGCCTTGACTTTGCCAATATGCACCGCACCAACGACTCCTAAACACATTAAACAACTGGACTTTTCGGCATATCCCTATAAAGACTATAGTCGGGAGAAATCAAAAACTTATATTGCGCTAATCTTCGTAAAGACTTTGTAGGATTATAATATAAGCCTTCCATTCGATAGTCGTCAATATAAAAATGAACTCCTTTTTGTTTGTTTTCGTCAATATCATTAGTTTTTAAATCTGAAAAACTAATCAACTTGACCCCTATTAAATTAAGTTCGGTTTTATGAATAATTGGCATATTCCATTTTCCAAACGCATCAAACTCATTGCGTAAAAAGGTCTGCTTAGACCTAGCTTTGATAGAAATCATTTTCCTATCCTCCTTAAAAATTTTACCGCTTTGGGCATCGTCAAAAAAAACAATTGACATAAAGGACAGAAAATGCTATACTAATTGTGTGGTTAATTGTAGTAATGCAATTTTCCGAAAGGCACTTAATTGTTGTTGGTCGCAACATTTAGGTGCTTTTCCTTTATATAAATACGTTTTTTAAATTACTTAAATAGATTAATCAATCTAACTTCGTAGTCTTTTAATCTTTTTTCTCCATATTGTTTCCAGTTTTGAAAACCTGCATAACTAACACTCGCACATTCAGATGATACACTAAATGCGGAGGAGATATCACATATAGAATTTGATGGAAGTAAATTTATAAGCGGAAAAGGCGCTAATGCATATCCAGCATAATAATCAGCCATTTTTTTTGCTAAATCACTCTCGCCCTTGTGCCCCATTTTAATATGACCAATTTCGTGCATAAGAGTAAACCTAATTCGTCTTAAAAGCCTATTATCATTATAAACAATTACATAAGTATTCAATTGAGGCGAATAAAAAGAAAAAGCATCACTATTTTTATTTATGCATTGCATTGAAAAATCTAGTTTTGAAATAAGAAATTTATTTGAATACCATCACATTTTTAATAAGGTATTGATTCTTGAGTGATGCCCCCAAAAATTGATAAATTGCTAGTTTTATTGTTTATTTTAAACCTAATAATAAACACAAAAAGCACCTTATCAAAATAGATAAAATGCAAATTTGCAAGAGTAATTTTGTTAAAATTGAAAAAATCAATAACCTCTCAAGTAGACTTCGGTGATGGTTTTACTTAATATATTTTTAAACTTTTCGGCTTCCGGCTTTTTTACTTCGCTAAGCCCAGATGAGTTTATACAGCCGTCGCTATTTTTAAACTTTTGCAAAAATAATTTTTTATGTCCTGAAAGTTCTTCTGCCATCTTGGAAATTACATTTTCGTTATGAAACTCTGCAATAAGCGTTGTCCTTAGTTCATAATCTATCCCCGAACTTTTTAAAATGCTTATAGATTTTTTTACATTTTCACTTAGTGGATTTTCAACTTTTGTTATATCTGCATAATTTGAGAAGTTGGTCTTAATATCCACAGCACAATAATCAATTAACTTTTCTTCAATAAGTTTTTGTAAAATTTGAGTGTTGGTTCCATTGGTGTCCAGTTTTATTTTGTATCCAAACTCTCGCACTTTTTTGATAAATTGCGGTAAATCCTTCTGAAGTGTTGGTTCTCCACCCGAAATTGTGACGGCGTCAAGTAGTCCCACCCTCGTTTTTAAATAATCCAAAATTTTATCTTCATCAATTGATTTATATTCTTCTAAAACGATTCCTGCATTATGACAAAATGGGCAACGATAATTACAGCCCGCCGTAAAAATCGTTGCACACATTTTACCCTCATAATCTACAAAAGATACATTTTCTATTCCTAAAATTTTCATTAGTTCATTCCTAAGGTTGAAATATACAAACTTGCACTAGTTCCAGCGACCGCACCATCGCTTACTGCGGTTGCAACCTGTCGAATCTTTTTGGTTCGGCAATCCCCAATTACAAATAATCCTTTGGTTTTTGTTTCACAACATTCATCTGCTATTATATATCCCGCATTGTCAAGGTCTACAAGATTTGCGAATCTTTTATTGTCGGGAACTTGACCAATTGCAACAAACACCGCATCGGTAGTTTCATCAAACTCTTCGCCAGTTTGAGTATTTTTAAAGGTTACGCTTGAAAGATGCTCTTCGCCATTAAACTTTACCGCACTTAAATTATGCGTAACACGGATATTTGGAGTATTTAAAACGGCATTTTTTAACACCTCTTCTCCAAAAAATTTGTCAAATAGCGTACAAATATGTACCGATTTACAAATATTTGCAAGCATCAACGCATATTGTAAAGCACTGTTAGCATCCCCAATAAGTGTAACATCCTTTCCTGCATAAAACGGGCCGTCGCAAATAGCACAATAATACACCCCTTTACCTAAAAGACGCTCCTCATTTGGTATATTAAGCATTCGTGGGGTAACACCTGTTGCAATTATCACCGCACCACTTTCAAAACTATTGTAGTTGGTGGTGACTTTAAACTTGTCACCAACCTTTTCTATTTTCTCTACATTTTCTAATTCAAACTCTACACCAAGGTCGGATATTTGCTCAAAAAGTTTATCTGACAATTCAAGTCCTGAAATACTCTTTTCGGTTGGATAATTTTCCACCTTTGGGCTTTTTGCGATTTGCCCACCAAAACTTTCTCTTTCAAATATCTTGACGGTTTTATTGTTTCGCAACGCATAAAGTGCTGAAGTCATTCCCGCCATTCCGCCACCAACTACTATTATATCTGTCATTATTACTTAATTTTTCCTTCTTCTATATATTTTTTAATATCCGATACATTTTCAAGTTTTACCGTCTTTCCATCCACTTTTGCAAACAATGTTGGCGCTTTGGTAACCTCTAAACTCTTTGCAAGTTCAGCATTTTCTGACGCTATTATATAGTTATACTTTATCCCCGCTTTTTCTAAAAGCATTTTTGCCATTTTGCAATTTGGGCAAGTTTGACTTCCAAACAATGTAACTTCTATAATTTCATTTTTTGCTCCTGAAGATTTTTTACCCTTTTTAGGTTTTTCTTCTTTAGACTTTTCTTCATTGCAACAATCTGCGTTGCATTTTCTTTCTCCCATAACAGAATGTGATAAATCATAGGTTTTTCGTTGTTTAAACTCTTGAGATTTTCCATCGTTCCAATTTGCAACTGGACGATAATATCCTGTAATTCGGCTGTAAATTTCAGTTGCTTTGCCACATTCTGGACAACTTTCAACCTCTCCATTTATATACCCGTGAGTTTCACAAACTGAGTATGTTGGACTAATGGTGTAATAAGGCAATCTATAATTTTCGGCAATCTTTCTAACCAAATTCATAGTAACCTTCCAATTTTCTAGTTTTTGACCCAAAAATGTATGGAAAACCGTTCCCGAGGTATATAATGTTTGCAATTCGTCTTGAATATCCAACGCTTTAAACACATCTTCGGTATAACCTACTGGCAAGTGTGAAGAGTTTGTGTAATATGGGGTATTCTCATCATTTGAAGCGGTGATAATTTCTGGCCAACGCTTACGGTCGTGCTTTGCAAGTCTAAATGATGTAGACTCTGCCGGAGTTGCTTCAAGATTGTATAAATCTCCATACTTTTCTTGGTAATCGGACAACTTATTTCTCATAAAGTTTAGTGTCTTTTTGGTGAATTCTTGTGCTTCGTTATTTGTTAAATCCTTTTGAATCCACTTTGCGTTTAGACATGCCTCGTTCATTCCAACCAAACCAATTGTTGAGAAATGGTTATTAAATGTTCCTAAATATCTTTTTGTGTATGGATATAAGCCCATTTCTAGCAATTTGGTGATTGTATCCCTCTTAATCTTTAAACTTCTTGCAGAAATATCCATCATCTTTGTAAGTCTTTCAAAGAACTCTTCTTCACTGTTAGATAGATAAGCAATTCTTGGCATATTGATGGTTACAACACCCACACTACCAGTACTTTCACCCGAACCAAAGAAACCGCCCGACTTCTTTCTTAACTCTCTTAAATCAAGTCTTAATCTGCAACACATACTTCTAACATCGCTTGGCTCCATATCTGAATTAATATAGTTAGAAAAATATGGTGTTCCATACTTTGTGGTCATTTCAAATAACAATCGGTTATTTTCTTTTTCTTCCGACCAATCAAAAGTTTTGGTGATTGAATAAGTTGGAATTGGATATTGGAAACCTCTGCCGTTTGCGTCACCTTCTATCATAATTTCAATAAAGGCTTTGTTTACCATTTCCATTTCTTTAACACAGTCTTTGTACTTGAAGTTTTGTTCCTTACCTCCAACTATACAATTAAGTTCGGCAAGGTCTTGAGGAACAACCCAATCCAATGTGATATTGGTGAATGGTGCTTGAGTTCCCCATCTTGATGGAGTGTTTACGCCATAAACAAAACTTTGAATACATTGTTTAACTTCTTTATAAGTCAACTTGTCTGCCTTAACAAAAGGTGCAAGGTAGGTATCAAAAGAAGAAAATGCTTGCGCCCCCGCCCATTCGTTTTGCATAATACCTAAAAAGTTAACCATTTGGTTACATAGTGTGCTTAAGTGTGACGCTGGACTTGATGCAATTTTACCCTTAATTCCGCCAAGACCTTCAGTTATCAATTGTTTTAGTGACCACCCCGCACAATACCCAGTAAGCATACTAAGGTCGTGAATATGGATATCTGCATTTTTGTGAGCGTCGGCAATTTCTTTATCATATACATCACTTAACCAATAATTTGCAGTGATTGCACCCGAATTGGATAATATTAAACCACCAACTGAATATGTAACGGTTGAATTTTCTTTAACTCTCCAATCGGCTAGTTTTAAATATTTATCTACAGTTTCTTTATAATCTATCAATGTGTTGCTGATATTTCTAATTTTTTCATGTTCTTTTCTATAAATAATATAGGCTTTAGCAACATCCTCATAGCCATTTTTCATCAATACAGTTTCAACCATATCTTGAATATCTTCTACGGTTGGAATAGTATCCGTAAACTTTTCAGTCAAATATAGTTCGGTAATTTTTGCCATTTTCTTAACATCTTGAATGTTTCCATACCCTAAACTTAGCATTGCCTTGGTTATGGCGTTTTCAATTTTTGAAATGTCATAATCTACTGTTGTTCCATTTCTTTTAATAACGGATTTAATCATATATCTTCTCCTAAAGTAAAATTTTAAAAAGTTCCTAAAAAATTAAACCATATTAGCACAACCGGTCTTTTGCTAAGCAATTCAATTTTTAGTGTACAATCGAATTTTAACACAAGATATTGTGTTTGTAAAGTATTTAGAACACAAGATATTGATTTTATGCACTTTGAACAAAAATTAAAAATTTAATAAAAACCTTCAAATTTTGCTTGCAATTTTTTAAATCTTGCGAATACCTTTAATTTACAAATTCAGACCGCTTTTTAGGAGAAAATTTGTCACTTTTTGTATAATTTTAGTACTTTGTTTTAGGGTTTTCCATAAAAATGCTATCTAAAACGAGTGTAAAATTGTTATATTTTTATAACCGAATCACCCACCCAATATTGACACATATTGTATCTCTTACCCTTTATTTCAGCCACCTCTGTCACACATAGCAGATAGAAGTGCACCAAGAAAAAACGAGGCTTTACCCCGTTTTTAATTTATTTAGTTACTATCAAATAAAATAATATCTTTATTTATTACATTAAAATCATTTTTGCACGTTAACCCATTTATACAATTATTATAATGCATTAACAACCACAAAACCACCCATCAAAACATTAAACATCCTTTAATGTGCCATTAAGTACTCTATTTTCTTTTTTGAATATAATTTTCCATTATGAATAATATTGATTCTTTTTCTTTTGTGTTTAAAAACTCCCACTTATCCATCAATTGCTTAGTTTCGACGGTTGAAACAATTACACCGTCCTCAGCAAAAAATTCCGCCAAAGTTAATACCAAAAGCATTACACACCGACTGCAAGGCTTGAATTGTTGGAATTGTTTTCCCTCCCATCCACTGCGTAAACGTTTGTTGAGAAAGTCCTGACTCTTGACTCAGTTTATAAAATGACCAGCCTTTAGCAACTCGCATATCATCAATTTTTCGATAAAAATCCATTAAACCGCCCTCAATCTAATTTTCTACTATTATAAACCAAATTTTACTTGATTATACCTCACTACAGTTGAATGATTAGTTCATAGGAGTATTATACTAATGCATATGAAGTCAGTATTTTGTATTGGTCATAGAGATAAGTGGAGATGTCAAAGAATTGAATCAAAACTGGAATCGGAAATTGAAAAACTAATAATTGGAAATTATTGCACTTTTTACATCGCAAACGATGGGGCTTTTAATATGTTATGCAAACAAACCCCTCTTTTTCTCAAATCAAAATATCCACACATCCAAATAATTAAAGTAATAAATAATTACGACCCACATTTTAAAACTGCATTCCTTAAATATGAAGGTTTTGATGATTTTATTTGCCCAACTTATGATAAAAAGTGTATTATAAGGCTTTAATAATCGAACGAAATCGTTGGATGATTGACCATGTCGATACTATTATTTGCCACACTGAGAACACCTATAAAAGTGGGGCTTATACTGCAATTAAATATGCAATAAAGCAAAATAAAGAAATAATATATTTATAAAGTACATTAATTTTCATCACCTTAAATAGTAAATATAATTTATTTGTTATCCTATATTTTTTTATAACATTCTTTTTATCACGCATATATTTTATCCCACATATTTTCTTACACATTTTTATTCCATCTATTCTTTCCACATCAAAAAAAACACCAAAGTCTTTTAATTTCAAACTTTGGCATTTTTGTCATAAATGAAGTTTTCTTTTTGGCAATTCCTTGCTTTTTAGTAAACTGTTGTATAATTGAAATGCACTCCAAAATATGGAGTGCATTTTAAAATATTATCTCTTAGAGAATTGAGGTGCTTTACGAGCCTTCTTAAGACCGTATTTCTTTCTTTCCTTCATTCTTGGGTCACGAGTTAAGAATCCTGCTTGCTTGATTTCTGGTTTTAACTCTGCATCATACATAGACAATGCACGAGCAATACCATGACGAATAGCGCCTGCTTGTCCGCTTAAGCCACCGCCGTAAACATTAGCATAAACATCGTACTTTGCTTCGGTGTTTGTAACTGTTAATGGTTGACGAACGATAATTCTTAATGTTTCTAGGTCAAAGTACTCATTAAGTTCTTTGCCATTTACAACGATTTTTCCGCTTCCTTCAGGAATAAGTCTTACTCTAGCGATTGACTTTTTTCTTCTACCAGTTCCCCAGATTTGGTTCTTTTTGCTATTTGCTATTTTCTTTGCCATTTTACCCTATCTCCTACTTAACAATCTTTAACTCTTGTGGTTGTTGTGCTTGATGTTCGTGGTTTGCATCACGATAAACTTTTAACTTCTTTATCATCTTTCTGCCAAGGCTATTTTTAGGTAACATTCCCTTAACTGCCTCACGAACAGCGAAGTCGCTCTTATCCTTCATAATTTTGTCATAGCCAACTTCTTTTAGTCCACCAACATATCCTGAGTGATGGCGATAGAACTTTTGTTCCATCTTCTTACCGGTAAGAACAACCTTATCGGTATTGATAACGATAACATAGTCTCCGCAATCAACATTTGGGGTGAATTCGGCTTTGTTTTTACCTCTTAATACACTTGCTACTTGGCTTGCTAGGCGACCAAGGGCAACTCCCTCTGCATCAACGATGTACCATTTTCTTGTAACTTCTTGTGGTTTTTGCATAGTTGTTTTCATAAATTTAAACTTCCTTTATTATTAATATAATTAACAAAATAAAAAGCGTTGGACGCCAAACCAAATAACTTGATTTAATTAACTTTGCTGTCCTATTTTAATATATTTAAACGCCGTTGTCAAGGGTTTTGTGAAAAAAGTACTAAATTTTTGTTAAAATGTCCAAATATAAACTTTTTGTTTTATTAAAAATTTGTATATTTTGCACAAAACTCCATCTATTCACTCAACAATGTTTGTAAATTTTTCCCTTAAACGGTCTTTGTCTCTACTAATATAACTATTTATTATTTTTCCTATTTAATTATGGGGTAAGTCTTTCTGGACCTCTAAACAAGAACATTGCCTCTTTTAGGTTTGCAAGTTCTAAAAGATTCATTGTAATTCGGTCTAACCCCAAACCAAAACCGCCATGAGGAGGGCAACCATATTTGAAGAATTGCAAATAGAACTCAACATCTTTTTCTAATCCCTTTTCTTTTGCTTGCTCACACAAAATATCGTATCTATGTTCTCTTTGAGCACCAGTTGTAATTTCTACACCCTTCCAAATAAGGTCATAGCCTTGCGGAACTCCGTCTTTTCTCATATGGTAAAATGCACGCTTTCTTGCACCATATCCTGTTACAAACAAAAATTCGCTACCATAAACATCCATAGAAAATTGCTTACATAACTTTTCGGCTTCAGTTGTTAGGTCGTCTTGTTCTTCTTCTGGAACAGATAATCCATATCTTGTATTCAATTCCTTATATAATTCCTTAAGGTCAATTCGTGGGAATGGAAGTTTTGGCACAACAACTTCTACACCAAAAACTTCTTTAACTTGCTCGCCGTATTTCTCTGAAACCTTTTGCAAAGCATAGGTTAACATCTCTTCTTCTAACTTCATTACATCTTCAAAACTGTCAATATTAGAAAATTCCAAGTCAAAGCCCGTAAATTCGGTTGCATGCTTTCTTGAGTGTGACTTTTCGGCTCTAAACACTGGTCCACACTCAAAAATTCTTCCAAGTCCACCCGCCATTGCCATTTGTTTATAAAATTGTGGGCTTTGTGCAAGATAGGCTTTTCCTCCAAAATAATCAACCGCAAATACTTCTGAACCTGATTCTGAAGCCGTGCCAATCAATTTTGGTGTATGGATTTCGACAAAATCCCTCTCCAAAAGATATTCTCTTAAGGCATTTGTAAAACATGTTTGAACCTTAAACAATAATTGATTTTTATCCGTTCTAAGGTCTATCCATCTATAATCCAACTTGTGGTCAATATCGCTATCTTCTGCAATTGGGTTTGGCTCAGCCACACTAGTAACCTCCACTGCATCAACCAAAACTTCGCGACCACCAAGTTTTACATACTCACTTAAAACTAACTCTCCCGAAACTTTAACCGTAGCGCCACTTACTAGTCCACTAAAAACCTCTCCAACTTCAGGGTGTGCCGTTTTATCTATAGTTAATTGAATTTTACCTGAAAAATCTTTAACTACAATAAATTGCATTGTTTTTTTATCTCGAATAGTGTCTATACTTGCGTAAAAATTAACTCTTCCCGCCTTTAATTTTGAAATTTGTTCCATTATCTATCTTTCTCCTCATAATCAAATAGCAAATTTACTATATTAGTATAATTTTTGCTTAGTGCTTTGTCAACTATTAATTAATATTTTTCCTTGAATTATATAATGGCTTACCGCTTTTTATAATCCAAAACACACCCCATCAATTGTTTAACTTGTCTATTATTAAAAGCACGCATCCTCATATTTCACCGACTTCATATACAATCCATAAGGTGGCACAGTTTTACCCGCTAAACCCCTGTTTTTTCCTAATATTATGTCTTGCATAGCACTACTTTTTTTGCGTCCGGCACCTATATCTATCAATGTCCCCATTATAATTCGAACTTGGTTATATAAAAATCCATTACCACTAATCTCAAGTTCATATAACCCATCCCCTAGCGTGTTGATTTCTGCACTAAAGATTGTCCGCACAAAATCCGTTTTACCACTCTTTCTTGCCACAAAACTTGTAAAATCGTGCGTGCCAATCAAATACGGCAACCCCTCCTTCATCTTCATTATATCCACATTGTCATTCACTCTAAGTGCCCGATTTTTATACATAACCCTTTCAAATCTAGACAAATAAAAACGATAAGAATAAGTTTTTATCTTAACCGAAAACCTTGAATCAAATGTTTGCGGAGCCTGAAAAACCTTTAAAAATCCTACATCTTCTATGCCTTTATTGTTCAACTCAAACAACAGCCGATTGCAATCAACTTGTTTTTCGGTATCAAAATGGGCAACCTGCCCAAGAGAATGAACCCCAGCATCCGTTCTTCCGCTTGCATAAATTTTAACCGGCTCCCCAATCAATTCCGTCAAAACCTTTTCAACCTCGCCTTGAACCGTCCTTTTGTTTGGCTGAATTTGAAAACCCGCAAAATTAGTACCCACATATTCAAACACTAAAACTATTCTTTGCATTTTCATCTCCAATAGTTGTTTAATCTGCTAAAAATCTAAAATTTAGTTCAAATTCCTTTGACTTAAAAGCAGTGTTTTGATTATAATATATTTTGAATGAAAATTCAATAAATTGAGAGGTAAATTATGAAAAAATACATTACTGTTGATGGTAATACTGCCGCAGCGAATATGGCATATGCTTTATCCGATATGGCAATTATCTACCCTATTACGCCTTCTTCACCAATGGCTGAAAACATTGACGAATGGCAAGCATCGGGCAAATTGAATTGCTTTGGAAACAAAGTAAGTGTTACCGAAATGCAATCCGAAGCAGGTGCTGCAGGTGCATTACACGGCGCACTAACAAGTGGAGCACTAGCAACCACTTTCACATCGTCACAAGGACTATTGTTGATGATACCAAATATGTATAAAATTGCGGGTGAATTGTTACCTTGCGTTATCAATGTTGCCGCAAGAACACTAGCAACCCATGCTCTATCTATATTTGGAGACCATAGCGATGTTATGGCTTGCCGTGCAACTGGATTTGCTATGCTTGCTTCTAGTAGTGTTCAAGAAGCACAAGATATGGCTCTTGCAAGTTATTTAACTACCATAAATGCACGAGTTCCATTTTTGCACTTCTTTGACGGATTTAGAACATCGCACGAAATAAACAAAATTGAAGAAATTGATTATGATACAATTAAAACAATGATTAATTATGATGCTGTTCAAAAATTTAAAGCAACGGCAATTTCTTCAGACAACCCTACCCAACGAGGAACCGCACAAAATGGTGATGTATTCTTCCAAAACCGAGAAGCATCCAACACTTTTTATGACCAACTTCCTACCGAACTAGAAAAAACATTTAAATTGATTGCTGAGAAAACGGGTAGAAAATATAAGTTGTTTGATTATTATGGAGCAAAGGATGCTACCGATATAATTATTGCAATGGGCTCAGGCACCGAAACTATCAAGGAAACAATAGATTATTTAGTTAAGACCGAAGGTCGAAAAATCGGACTTGTTGTAGTTCACTTATTCCGTCCATTCAGCACCGAACATTTATTAAAGGCACTTCCAAAAACCACCGAAAGAATTACCGTTTTAGACCGAACAAAGGAAAGCGGTGCCATCGGTGAACCATTATATACCGATGTATGTTCTAGCCTATTTGAAAGCGGAATAACTGGAATTAAGGTTATTGGTGGAAGATATGGACTTTCATCTAAAAACTTTGACCCTGACCAAGTGCTTGCCATTTTTGATAATATGGCATCAAATAAGCCTAAAAATCATTTTACCGTGGGTATTGTGGATGATGTTACAAATCTTTCTATCCCAGTTAAAAAACACATAAACACCCTACCAAAAGGAACTATTGAATGTAAATTCTTCGGATTAGGTTCAGATGGCACGGTTTCAGCAAACAAAAATAGTATTAAAATTATTGGAGAAAATACCAACCTTTACTCTCAAGCATATTTCGTTTATGATAGTAAAAAGTCTGGAAGCATCACCACCTCCCACCTTAGATTTGGTGAAGTTCCAATACGCTCTACCTATCTTTGTGCAAATGCCGACTTTATTGCTTGTCACAATCCAACATATGTTAAAAAGTTTGATTGCTTACACGGTATTAAAGACCACGGAATTTTCCTATTAAATGCACCTTGGACAAAGGAAGAAATGGAAAGCGAACTTCCTGCAAGTATGAAGCAAGCAATTGCAAAAAAGCACCTACAAGTGTATGTAATTAATGCAAACGCAATTGCCAAGGAAGTTGGATTAAATAACCGTATCAACACAATCATGCAAGCCTGCTTCTTTAAGTTAACAAACATTATTCCTTGGAATATCGTTAGTCAAAAGATGAAAGATGCCGTTGTTAAAACCTATTCTAAAAAGGGTGATGCTGTTGTTCAAATGAACCTTAAAGCAATAGATAGTGCCGACGGACATATGTGGAAGTTTGATGTTCCAGAAAATTGGAAGACCGCCACAACGGGTGCAAATGTTGAAACCAAATGTTCTGACCCATATTTTAATGCGGTAATTGAGCCAATAATTTCTCAAAGCGGAGATAATCTTCCAGTTAGTGCATTCACACCAAACGGAGAAGTTCCAACCGGAACAACCGCACTTGAAAAACGAGATGTCGCAACAACCATTCCTATGTGGATACCAGAAAATTGTATTCAATGTAACCAATGTTCTTTGGTTTGCCCACACGGATGTGTTCGCCCATACCTTCCAAATTCTGGTTCAACTGAAAGCAAAAAACTTAATGCAAAACCTGCAATGGGAATTGCTGGAAAAGATTTTGTAATTCAATGTAGCCCAATGGATTGTACGAGTTGTGAAAACTGTGTAAATGCTTGCCCTGCTAAAAACAAAGCCCTTGTTATGGTAGACAAAGAAACCTATCTAGAAAAAGAAAATGAAAAATACAATATCATTAAAGATATTGAAAACGAACAATCGCTATTTAAGGCAAACACCGTAAAGGGTAGTCAATTCAGACAACCTCTATTTGAGTTTAGCGGTGCTTGTGCAGGATGTGGTGAAACTCCTTATGTTAAACTATTAACACAACTATTTGGCGACCATATGATTATCGCAAACGCTACTGGCTGTTCATCTATTTACGGAGGAAGTAACCCTACCTGCCCTTACACCAAAAACCGTAAAGGTCAAGGACCTGCATGGTCAAACTCATTATTTGAAGACAATGCAGAGTTTGGACTTGGAATGTATCTTGCACATAAGAAAAACACCCAAAGCCTAGTTGACCTTGTTAAAAATGGCATTGAAAACATTAAGGTAAATCCTAATTTGAAAAACGCACTTGCAAACTGGTTGAACGGAAATCGCACCGACGATACCCGCCTTGAAATTCTAAATCTTTGCAAATCAGAAAATACCAGCGCCGAAGCAGTCAAGTTTGCTCACGATATAATTTCGCTTAATAGTTGTCTAACCGAAAAAACCTTCTGGATTTTAGGTGGCGACGGCTGGGCTTACGATATAGGCTACGGCGGACTAGACCATGTTCTTTCAAGCAATGAAAATGTTAAAGTTTTAGTATTGGATACCGAAGTTTATTCAAATACCGGCGGTCAAGCAAGTAAGTCTACCCCACTTGGAAGCGTTGCAAAATTCGCTGCCGGCGGTAAAAGAACCCACAAAAAAGACCTTGGCGCAATCGCTATGAACTACCCAAATTGCTATGTCGCAAGTTGCTCAATGGGTGCAAATCCTAACCAAACAATTCAAGCATTAACCGAGGCTGAAAACCATAATGGACCTGCAATTGTAATAGTTTATGCTCCATGCATTAACCATGGCATTAATATGAGCAAAACTCAAGAAACCGAAAAGAACGCCGTTCTTTCAGGCTACTGGCCATTATACAGATTTGACCCAACAAAAGAAAGCAACCGACTTACTATTGACCCACCATTCAAAAATGCCGACTATAAATCTTTCACCGACTTGCAATCTAGATACTTCATTTTGGCGAAAAAAGACCCTCAAAAGGCTGAAGAACTAATAAAACAAGCAGATAGTTATCGTCAAGCACGCTTAAATGAAATTAAAAAGCATAACAATTAATATTTAACTTAATAAATTTAACAAAATAAAAAGCCTTAAAGGAAATGAGTATCCCAAAAAGTTAAACAAACTTTTATGGATAACTTCAAATCCTTTAAGGCTTTTTTGCAAACACAAAATTTTGCTTTTACAATCAACAACGTTTGCAACTTCAAAAAGGGTAAGAATATTATGATGTATCCACCATAAAACCACCCTTTTGGTTGCAAACTTTTAACCATAAAGAAAAATTTAAATACTATGTGAGGCGTAATACTTGCATTTTAAAGGCTTATAGCATTTTATTTGTAGTGTTATGTGCCAAAAATACACCCCACCCCCAAAATTAATAAATACAAACTAAATTATAGCAAACTTATATATACACCAATTTTTCAAATTATTCAGACACAAATCTAAAATTTCCAATAAATAAGAATAACGCCATAATAGGCATATAAAACAATCTGAATTGTCTATAAAAACAATTTATCCGTCAATTCAGCATATTAATTATCATCTAAAAACCGCTTAAACCGACTTATTTTTTATGCTTTTTATCCTTTTTCATCTCTTTTAATTGAAATTTGTAGGTGCTTTCACACATCTCATCCAGCGTTCTTGTGGCTTTCCACCCCAACTCCTTTAGCGCCTTGTCAGGAGAAGCATAACACTCGTCAACATCGCCATCTCTTCGTGGTGCAAACTTATACTTAACCTTGCCACCGCAACACTTGTTGTAAGCATTAACCATATCTAGAACACTGTAGCCAATTCCCGTTCCTAGGTTGTAAATAACCAAACCGCAATTGGTTTTAATCTTCTTTAAAGCAGCAAGATGCCCATCGGCAAGGTCGACAACATGAATATAATCCCGAACCCCAGTGCCATCTTTAGTTTTGTAGTCATTACCAAAGATACTAAGTTCATCCAATACTCCTACCGAAACCCTTGAAATATAAGGCATTAGGTTGTTTGGAATACCTCGTGGATTTTCACCAAGCAACCCACTAGAATGTGCCCCAACAGGGTTAAAATACCGCAAAATCGCAATGTTCCACGATGGGTCAGAGTTTGCAACATCCTTTAAAATTTCTTCAATAAATAACTTAGTTCGGCCATAAGGATTGGTCGCACTCGTTGGAAAATCTTCCATTAATGGCATCTTATCCGCCCTTCCATAAACAGTGGCAGAACTGCTGAAAACCAAATTCTTCACCCCAAATTCACGCATAACCTTAAGCAAATTTATGGTGCTTTCTAGATTGTTCTCGTAATATTCAATTGGCTTCTGCACACTCTCTCCAACGGCTTTAAGCCCAGCAAAATGAATAACCGCATCTATCTTATTCTCGCTAAAGATTCGCCTCAAGCCCGCCTCTTTTCGCAAATCGTACTTATAAAACTTAACCTCTTTGCCGGTAATTTTCTTAATCTTGCCCAAAACATTTCGCTCGCTATTGCTCAAATTATCAACAATAACAACTTCCTCTCCAGCCTCAAGCAACTGAACCGCCGTATGCGACCCAATATACCCAAGCCCCCCAGTAAGTAAAACTCTCATAACAACACACCTCCTTTAACATTTTTTTAAAGCAATTATACTACCTTAAACAAAATTCGTCAACAATCATTTTTGAGTTTGCAACTAAAAGCCTTTACAAACTATTATATAATATGTTATATAGATTTATATTTCTAGTTTAACTTTTCACTTCTTAAATTTCAACCTTATAAATATCACCAAATTAATTTTCATCACTTTTAGACGAGTCCGCGGCTTCAATTTCGTCATTAATATAAGCATTCTCTTTTCTTTTAAATAATTTATTTTTTAACAATTTAATAAACTCTAAAACCAACGAATCTTTTAAACATAATATACATAAACAATATGAAAAGACGCCAACAACGACAATAATGAACGTATTTATTATGCTAGATCCCAATTTTAACACAATCGGCAATGTCGCAAGAATCATAACAACTCCAGCAATTAATGGTTTTAGCATTGTTTTAAACAAGTCTTTAATTGATAAATCTTTTCTCAAACTAATCAACATTATTAACGAAACCATAGTTTCAGCAATTATCGTTGCAATAGCAGCACCTACCGACCCAAAAAATATAATTAACGGAATATTTAATGCTAAATTTATTAATGAACCACACGAAAGAGAAATGGTAAACAATTTATCCTTTCCCATTGGTATAATATATTGCAACCCCAAAACACTACTAATACCAATAGCCAAATTTAAAAATGATAATATAAATATTAAACCTACAACTTCATTATATCCATCACCCAAAAACCATGGTACAAGATTGGATGCTATCATACAAATACCAAACATTACTGGAATTCCAAGCAACCAGATAAAGTGTATTGATTTGTAGCAATTAGATTTCACCTCATCATAATTTTGCTTTGCAATTGAATGAGAATTTCTTGCTATCATAACCGTACTTAAACTTGTTACTATGGTCATTGTTATTTTAACAATTTTTTCTGCTTGTTCATAAAAACCGGTCTGAGCATCATCACTAGTTATTATTCCAATAAGCGATTTATCTAATACAGTATAAATACTAGTGGCTATCGCTGGTAAAAACAATTTAAACGAAGGTAAAATATGTTTCATTGGATGTAAATCCTTTATTTTCACTTTGCAAATTTTACCTCTCAAAGAAATCCATAACGAAATCCCCCCTAAAAATCCGGTTAAAGAACCAATTAATACATATATGGGCAAATCATTTTTTGTTTTTACAAACAAAAATATAGCGACAACACCCAATACTCGTATCAATAAATTCTTTACAATTAAAGTAAAAAAATCTTCATTTCCCTGAAAGAAAAACGAAACATCAATTAATACCGAAAAAATAGATATTGTAGATATTAGCATTAAAGATGAATTATCTCCATACGCACCAGCAAATACCAAAATTAAGTTAAGTCCAATACTAATAAAAACAAAAACAGCCCTACTTAATAAAATCTCATAAAAAATCTTACTTTGTTGATATTTATCATCGCGATCTTTTGCCATTATTCGTTGTGCATAATATCCATACCCAAAATTAGCAAATAACACAAAATACGCGATAATCGAATTGACGAAACCACTTTTCCCGACACCTTCCGGCATTAAAACACGAGAAATATAAGGAGTTGTTATTAGTGGTATAATTATCAATAAAATCTGATATATTAAATTATAGATATAATTTTTTTTTGCACTTTGTACTTTCATCGTTTATCCTTAAGATTTAAACATTAAATCTTTATTATTTTCATAATATTCTTTCATCGTAGCATTCTGTTTTCCAAAAGACAAGTGTCCAACCAATGTATTTTTTGAAACAATTGTTGTTAAACTATAATTATAAGCCAAACTTAATATTTGAACTTCATCAATACCTAAGTCATTACCTATTTTAGATGCTGTAAATCCACCAATTTTCTTTATTGTATCACTAGCAAACATAATAGCACCTATGCTAAACCTTATAGGGCACACAGTATATGAAAATTCATCATTGTTTAAAGTTTTGTTCATACTATCGATTGATGGCAAATATCCATTTTCGCCCCACATAAATTTGGCAACGCTTGGATTACATTCAATCTGCTGTTCTGGACCTGCACAATACTTAACTTTCCCGAACATTTTTTCATATGCATCCACTGCGTTAAATCTCTTCAATACTTCCACATAAGAAAATCCATTTATTGGTATCATTGGACACACAATTCCAGGCACATACATCCCATCTTCACAAACTTTATCATAACAGTCTTTTAGTTTTTCAAAATAATTTTCTGTAACGAAAATATCCTCATCTAGCTTATAGTAAAAATCAATATTGTCGCACATTCTAAATAAAACATTTTGTGCAACACAAACATTGTTACGCTTAGTTGATAAATACGACCAGCCATTGACCTCTGCAATTCTATTAAGTTTATCGCTGTAAATACCTGAAGATAATATACAAACATCAATGCTTGATGGAATATATTTTTTTACCCTACCAAAAACTTCATCCCACAAAAACTCTTTGTATCCTGCCAAGATATAACAAAGAGATTTCTTGCCCGTTCTTCTGTCAATAAACTTATATTTGGTTTTAAAGTTGTTACGTTCTTTATATTTTTTATACACTTTACAAATCAACTTACTTCTCGCAAGCAATTTCTTTATCATCTTCCAACTCCTTTACACACCTTAGTGCTTCTTTTATCACCACATGCATATCGTAATATTTATATTGACCAAGACGACCGCCAAAAATTATATCCTTATGATCTAGCCCTGCATACTTGCTATATAACTCACTATTCTTATCGTCATTAACTGGATAATACGGCTCATCACCTAATTTCCATTGAGAAGAATATTCTCTGCTGATAATAGTTGTAGGCTGAGAACCAAACTCAAAATGTTTGTGTTCTATAATTCTGGTATATGGAACATCTGAAGACGTATAATTAACAACTGCATTACCCTGATAATTGTCTATATTAAGTTTTTCAGTTTCAAACCTAACACTTCTATATTCCAATGGTCCAAATTTATAATCATAGAACTGGTCTATTGGTCCCGTATATATTATTTTTTTTGCACAAGTAGTTAATTCTTCTCTGTTTGAAAAGAAGTCACAATTTAATCTCACTTCTACCCCATCAAGCATTTTTTCAATTATTTGAGTATATCCACCAATTGGAATGCCTTGATATCTATCATTGAAATAATTATTGTTAAATGTAAAGCGAACCGGCAATCTTTTTATAATAAAGGCTGGAAGATCTTCACACTTTTTACCCCATTGTTTTTCTGTATAGCCTTCAACAAGTTTTTTATAGATAGTTTCACCAACTAAATTTATAGCCTGCTCTTTAAGATTTTGAGGCTCTTCAACACGATATTTATTTTTCTCATCTTCTATTTTTTGCTGTGCTTGCGCCGGAGTAATTACATCATTCCATAATTTTGAAAATGTGTTCATATTGAATGGAAGATTATACAACTCATCTTTATATCTCGCCACTGGGCTATTTATGTAATTATTAAATTCAGCAAATTGATTAATATAATCCCAAATCTCCTTATCTGAAGTATGAAAAATGTGTGCACCATACTTGTGAACATTTATTCCATCAATATTTTCGGTATAAATATTACCACCAATATGATTACGCTTCTCTACCACCAAACACTTTTTACCTTTTTTTGTTAATTCATGTGCACAAACCGCACCAAATAAGCCTGATCCAACTATTAAATAATCATACATAATTTTTTCTCTCCTTATTTACTAAATAAACGCTTTGCTCGTTCTTTTATAAAATTAACCCCTCTCGCCCACAAAAGATTTTTAAACTTAGTCTTACGCCATTCCTTTGCAATACCTTTATTTGAATATTCATACACTTCTTTGTATTGCTTTAGCCACTTATCAAATGTAATTATTTCCTTTACAGTAGACTTATCTTTTCTATAAGCATAAGAAAATATTGAGTACTCCGTTATAGTAAACATTGTAATATATTGAATCATAAACGCTTTCTTTTCAACATTATTTATTCCATAAATATAAGGAATAATAGCCTGCAACATACGAGTATGATTTTCCCTATGCTTAAAAAAACCTTCCATGCTAACACTTTGCCCAGCACGCCCTAAACGATATTGGTAAACATCCATATTTGGAATAAAAAATACCGAATTACTATTTGCATAGCAATAAACATTAAACATTACATCCACATAAAAGCAATGTTCTAAAAGTCTCTCTTTGCGAATATTCTCCGTTTTACATGTCAACGCATGCATTGCCAAAAACGACATGTCTGCTAGTTCATTAATCTGGTATTCACCACGTAATCCCTTGCAAACATCGATAATTTTATTTTTATTTGACTGTTCATATACTTCATTATAATTAGCACAAACAATATCTTGGCCTGCCGTTTCTAAAATTTTAACAAATTTGCTAAAATTCTCAGTATTCACCCAGTCATCAGCATCAACAACCTTAAAATACTTACCCTTTGCAATCTTCAAACCTGCATTAATTGTTGAACCGTGCCCACCATTTTCTTTATCTATCACTTTAAAAACATCTGGATATTTCGCCTCGTACTCTTTAGCGATTTTCAATGATCCATCTTTAGATCCATCATTAACGACTAAAACTTCAATTAAATCTTTATTTTCACAAATAAACGAATCTAAACAATTCCTTAAATATTTTTCCATATTATATGTTGGTATTACAATCGTCAAAACTTTTTCCATATATTTCTCCTTTTATTTATTTTTGAATTTCTATATTTATAATTTTATCTTTTCAAAACTATAAGTCTAAAACGTCGTTAAAATCTTTGCAAGTCTGTTATTTTATACTTAAAATGCCATTCAATACATCTTAGAAAACCCAATAATTCTCCCTATTAATATTAAAAAACGCTGTAACTATTGTAGTTTGCATTTATTACACCTCCTCAAAAATCTTTATAAAATTATTGTAATATTCTTCCTTTTTAAATTTTTTACTTCCAACTAAATTTTTTGCAGACATATTTTCTCGCACTTCTTTATTATTGGCCAAATAACCTATTTTTTCAGTCAATTGTTTAACAATATCATCACTTAAATTAACCGCAACCACTCCGCCATCTGAGAAATATTCTGGCATACCACCAGACAATGTACATATTTGAGGTAATCCCGACATAGCACCTTCAACCACCACCAAGCCAGCTGGTTCTTGCCAAATTGATGGAACCACTTGCATATCTGCAATCTGATAATATTTATACATCTCAATGTTTGGTATATAACCTGTAAATTTTATCCGCTGTCCAGCCTTTTCAACTAATTTTTCAACCTCTTCTAAATACTCTGTCTTTGTTTTTACAGCAAAACACGGACTCCCAATTATAAGCAATTTTACTTTAGGATTATCAACCTCTAATATCGCAGAAATTAATTCCTTTACACCTTTTTCTGGTATTATTCTTCCACAAAATACAACTACAATATCATCATCGGAAAAGCCTAACCTATTCCTAATGGCAAAACGCTCATCTTTTGAAATTCGTTTATTAAACCGCTGTTCATCTACACAATTTCTCAATGTATATATTTTTATATTGTCATCACCAACTTCTGAAACCCAATCATTGGTAATATAATCGCTTATACTAATAAAATTTCGAATGTACGGTTTTAATCCATTTTTTTTGTTAAATCTAGAATGAAAATGTAAATATAAATTTTCGCGCCCCCAAATTCCAGCATATTTGCTCAATAAATTTCTAGGGCAATTCCCTTCAAATATAATTTTCGGGTTATTAATCTTTTTTACCTCTTTTAACACACGCTTGTCATAAGGTAGAATAAGTTCTCGCTTTATGTGTAACAACCTAAAACATTTATTCAACACTCTTGTAAGAAATGTTTTCAACCCACCATTCTTTATTTTTAACAAAGTTACATTTTTACCAAGCTCAATACTATTTTTTTCCCCTGGTTGCACAACATACAAATTAACTTTACCTTGGTTTTCATTTTCTTCAATAAGTAAATCTTCTAATGTTTCGACAGCCCCACCTTTTACCGCAGGAATTGGCAAACCATAATACGGATTTATTAAAACAATGTTATTTGTTTTCACTTAACTTTCACTGCTCCTTATATTTGTTGATTGAAGTATTTTTTAATATTTCTCTTTTGTAATAATAACTACTGAAATTTAAATAATCTACACAATTTTTAATTTGCGCATTTTGAATTCTTAATTTTAAACAGCATATAATACACATTTGGGAAAAACCTACCCAAAATCGTTCGCCATATTTTTTTTGATGTTTTTCTATAGTGCTTTATATACTCTTTCCTAATAGCTTTTATTAAGTCTTTATCTGCCTTTAACATCTTTGCTTTACAATATAGTGCCATTATTGTTTTTAATGCCAAAACTTTTGTATCCTCTAACAATTCGGGTTTGTTTTGAGAAATGTACTCTACTCTATCATCCATAGCCATTATTACATCTAACTTTTTCTCGGTAAATTTGGACTTGGTTATACTACCTTCTCTCATGTAATAAAAATATAACGGGTTATAAATACAACTAATTGTCTTGCATTCGCCGATAAATCTGTGGCAAGTAAATTCATCCTCATGTATCCGCCCCTTTGGGAACTTAACTTTTTCCAATAATTCACGCCTAAACAACTTGTTCCACGCTACAACAAAGTACACATTTGATTTATCATAAATCAGTGATTTTAATGTCTTTTCCGCCGAAATAACTTTTGGCTCCATTGTAAAATTTTTATTAGGATTTTGACCATCTTCAAAAGTTGAAAAATCACAAATGCACATATCGGTTTTATCTTCAATTATGCGGTTATACATAATTTCTACCATTTTTTCATCTATATAATCGTCGCTGTCTACAAATAAAATATATTCACCCGAAGACTGCTCAAACCCTTTATTTCTTGCATCTGAGAGACCACCATTTTCTTTATGAATAACCTTAATTCTTGAGTCTTTTTTTGCCCACTCATCACACATTTTAGGACAATTATCCGGGGAACCGTCATCTACTAAAATTATTTCCAAATTTTTATAGGTTTGGTTTACCAAAGACCTCACACATCTATCCAAATATTTTTCAACCTTATATACCGGTACAATAATTGAAATTAAACAATCTTTTTCCATTCGCAAACCTCTCATATCTATTTAATAAACCAAATCAATTAGTTTTAATGTATTTTTTATTCCTAGTATATCAATTAAGACTTTTAAAATCTTTGTTTTAATTGTTGGTGTATTCTTCAACAAATATTTGTTTAACTTAAAAATTTCTATAACTTCTATTTTTTCGTCTTCGGTTTTCAATCTGCAATACATTTTTAAAGTGAAATACACTGTTTTAGAAACAAAATCTTTCAGGGAGTTGTTTGCTTGATTTTCTCCCATCATATCGAGTATTTTATATGCTTCACAGCATGAATTAATAGCATCTTTTATTTTACCTATTTTCATATTTGTCATTGCTGAACCATTTCTTATCACATAATGATAATAACTTATGTTGCTTAATCTAACAAACTTAACAAACTGCATATACTCAACTACAAAAAGCATATCTTCAGCATTTTTATATGGTTTAAATACAAGATTGTTATGCTTTATAACTTCCGTTTTAAAAAACTTATCACATACCGAATTGGTGAGTTTATTTTTTATATAATTCGAAAAATCTTTTGACTCTAAAGATAGGTGTTCACAATCATTCAGTTTGTTCACATACTTTGTTCGACTTCTTTCTACAAAACTATTAAAAGAAACCAAGTCTGAATCTTTATCTAGTAATTGTATGGCCTCCGCAAAATTTTTGTCAACAAAATCATCAGAATCCATAAATGTTATATAATCTCCTGTACTTTTTTCTATTCCTAAATTTCTTGCGGATGATACACCGCCATTTTCTTTATGGTAAACAAATATATTTTTAGATAAACTTCCAAGTTTATCTAAAATAACTCCACTATCATCAGTAGAACCATCATCAACCAAAATCAACTCATAGTTTGAAATCTCTCCTAGGCTATCAATAATTGATCTCACACATTTTTCAACATATTTTTCAACATTATAAACTGGTATTATTATTGATAATTTCATTAACACTCTCCTCAGTACTCACTGCCGAACATTTGATATCTTCCACCATTAAGACGCTTTGCACTACAAATATTATATATAAACTTAACCTAAACGATAATAAGTTACATAATGCCATAAACAATCCCAATATGACAATTAAAGATAATAAATTCGAAAATTTTATGCGTTTTATTTTTTTCCAATTACAAGCAGAGATAATAGTTAGTAATAATAATAATATACCTATAATTCCAAGTCTATATATCATTTGAACAAAGGTATTATGCTCTGCAAAAAAATCAGCCTTATATCCATTATGACAATAAATAAAATCAGCCCCTATCCCATGTCCAAACAAAATATGCTTCAGTGAATTTGTCGACTCCTCAAAATAAGCAATCCATATATTGGTTCTACCTGTAGTTAGAGTTGTAAAAATATTATTGTTTATCTCATAATCATTACAATCGACATAAAAACCTCCATTCATATCAACGCTACTACCAGCACTAGTACTATCAAAATTATTAGGCAAATCAACAACTGAATCATCTTTTGTTAATCGCTTGTATAGACTATTTACTTGATTAAAACATATTAACATTGCGCATAATACAACTAAAAACATTGTTAAGCATTGAAACACTGCTTTTTTGTTTTTGTTTTTTATTAACCAGTAAATGCAAAATATAATCATTAAAATGGCAAATATAATTAATGTCATTTTAGATTGCGCCTTTAAACAAAAGATTGTTATTAATAAAAGTAACGGATAAAATAAATAGTTCAGTTTTTTTTGTGTAAAAAGCATCAAACCGCCTGACAATAATAATAACAAATCACCTGAATAATAATTGGGATCATTTGAGACTCCGGTATATCGCCCACCGGCATCCGCAAAATATGGAATAATTGACTGGGCTCTGCTAAACAAAGGTCTAAACAATCCTAAAAAAGAAGCAATCAAAACCCCCATACCAAAAAATAGCACAATTTTTTCAAAATCAAACTCATTCGCATAATAATATGAGATAAATATAATTGCAAGAGTTAAAAATGCTGCACCATGACAAGTAAAATTCAGTGGTCCAATTGGAAGAATAAAATATATTGCAAGCACAAGGCACATTATGGTAAAAAAATAGTTAATTTTCTTCCTTTGCTTTATGATATCATACAATAATTTAACCCCTAAAATAAACAACAGCAAGCACCATAAATAAACACTATAATACAATTCACTGGGCTTTATCCTAATAATATTAATAAATGGCAAAAGAAAAAACATTACATAAAAGCTTTTTACATCTCTATACTTTATTATGAGTAGTGCAGCCAAAAACACTACTAAATATACCGCGTACTTCGTAATTAACGAAGCAAATAGGACTCCACTTAGTACTAAACATTCCGATACTAATTCTTTTGTTTCGACGTCTGTCTTGATGTCATTTATAACTCCGTTACTAATAGTCTTTATCCATTGCTTAAATGACTTGTTTTTATTATGGCTTGCTTCATCGACCAGTGCCACAACTAATTCTCCTTTCTTAAATGTCTTTTGTATAATTTTTGGCGCATTTTATTTGTCAACATAACTTCAGCAAAAAATCTTATGTGTAAGTTTTTTAAGTAGGTAAAATACGATATCATTTTATTCTTTCTCATAAACTTGAACAACTGCTTATGACTTTTGAAATATTTATATCCACCCCGTCTCATATATGTATCCATGTTGGTTCTCATTTTAATCAAGTTTTGTTGAACATTTCCCATCTTTGCGCCTGCAAGAGCCATTCTAACCCATAAAAAATAGTCCTCACAATAATGTAAATGTTGATACCCACCTGCTCTCTCTACAATATTTTTTTTGAATATAACAGACGGATGACTAAACGGGCTTCTTGATTTCATAAAACTAAGTATTTCTTCATTATTTTCTGGAACATTTCTATATGCAACAATTGAATTAGGGTCATCACAAAATTCTGCAATATTGGAACCTACAATATCTAAATCGTTTTCATGCATATAATTTAGTTCTTTTTCAAATCTTTCAGGCATTGAAATATCATCGGCATCCATACGTGCAACTATCTCATTTGTACACTTGCTTAATCCATTATTTAATGTCTTTCCAAGACCCAAATTTTCTTCTTGCTTATACACCTTCAATACTTTACAATCTTTCGCTTTGTCTTTAATTACCTGCTCTATATCTTCTGAAATTTCTCCGTCCACCATTAAAACTATTTCATCTGGTTTTAATGTTTGGTCATCGTAAACACTATTTAGTGCTAGTTTTAATTGCTCAGGCTTATCATTTTTATAAACACTCATAAGCACCGAAAACTTTTTACTCTCTTCCATACTACTTCTCCATTATTTTTCTTTCGAGTTCTTTTGCCTCGGCTAGTTTTTTTGTATATTCCTCTTCGGTGATTTGGTTTGTATTTAATAGTTGGTCACCGAAATAGTAGGCATCTGGAACTTGGTCTTGTGTTAGTATTTCTTCTTTTTTGATAACCTTTAGGGCTGTTGTAAAAAGGATTTTTATATCCAGCCATAACGAACAATTTTTTACATAGTATAGGTCGTAATCAAAAGTTTCTTGCCACGAGTTTAAGTTTCGTCCATTTGCCTGTGCATAACCGGTAAGTCCGGGGCGAACTAGCGACCGTTTGTTTTGCGTTTCGTTATAAAAAACCATATCTTTTACAAGTTTTGGGCGAGGGCCGACAAAACTCATATCACCTTTAAAAATGTTCCAAAGTTGTGGAAGTTCGTCTAAACTAGTCTTTCTTAAAAGTTTTCCGAACTTTGTCATACGCTCACTATCTGGAAGCAATTCCCCGTTTTTATCGGTGGCATTAAGCATACTGCGGTATTTGTAGAACATAAATATTTTGTTTTTATAACCTGGTCTTAACTGCTTGAAAATTACTGGATTGCCTAATTTGATTCGAACCATAATTGAGACTATTAGGTAGACAGGCGAAAGAATTATCATTGCAATTAGTGATAGCGTTATATCAAAAAAGCGTTTCAAAAAGTAGCGGTAAAACTTGTGCTTTTTAGTTAACTCTTTATCTGATAATTCTTGCGTTTGGATATTTGTGTTGTGGTCGGAATTTGATTCGGCGGTAACATTTGCATCAGATTGATTTTCTTGGGCTTCAAGGTTTACTGGTATTGGTTCGGCATTTATAGTCTCAATCTGCTTTACTATTTGCTCGACCTCTTGGCTGGTTTCTGACACGGATTTTGGAATTATATTTTGAGATTCTACATCCGAAGGATTGTTCCCTAAATTGCTATCCGAAGTATTGTTTCCCAAATTGCTATTTTCTTCAGCCAAAAGCATATCCTTTGATTTATTTTGGGAGCCGGCTTGAGAATCCGTTTTATTAGCCTCAAGATTTTCTGAACCGCTAAAATTTTGAGTATTCATTTTCTTTCCTCCTTTAAAAACATTTGCGAATGCGGGTTCGCGGGTTTTTTCGGTCTCTTTTTCGCATGTAACCAAGATAATTACTAGCAAAATAATTTGGAAATATCTCAACAAGTTTATGTCTATCAACCCGTAAGCCTCGTAAAGTGCTAAGCCGAACAATGCAAACACCTTGAATACCGATAATTTAGTGAACATCATTTTATACCGTTGGAAATAGTGGACTATAAACCCTATACATCCAACAATACCCGCACTGGCTAGTATCTGCAAAACTGTGCTATGGAACTTTTTTAATGGTGTTGGTAAATCTATCCCATCCTCACCATAGAAACCCGCACCGAAAATTTTATTGTTTTTAAAATCATTTAGGGCATAGTCCCAAAGTTCTTTACGGCCGTTATCGTCAAGTCCAAGCGAACGAACCACTCCAAACCATTCAAGTATTTGCTCTTTTAATGCGAATATTACCACTGAAACAAGAACCAAACACACTAGGCTTGTTATTCCGTATGAAAGTTTCTTTTTTGAAACTATAAATCCATATATCAGGATAAGCGGATAGAAAATTGCTACAAAAAGCATATTTCCGCGTGAGAATGTAAAAAATATTCCCACCAGCATAACTACTGAAAGCGGAATATATATTTGCGGAGCCTTTTTGGTTGCAAGGTATACAGCAAATGGCAAACTCATTGCAATTGCGGTTGCGATGCTATTGGTCATCCCCCACCATGTTGTCAATGCTTTTTGGTGGAATGCAAGAACCACATCCTCGGTACCCGCATAAAAAACAACCATCTGCAAGCATGCAAATATCCCGAAGCAGACAAAAGTAAATGCGGTATAGTCTTTTGCACTCTCATCTATACTATTAGCCAACAATAAATAACCTAAAAATATCAGAACAAAGACCCCAAAAAGCCTTAATGTGTAAACGTGGTTATAATCTTTGCATGCAATTCCTGAAAACATACAAACAACAAATAATACCACTAATCCCCAAAACAATTTGCCTTTATTGAATTTTTCCTTCTCAACAACGAATTTGAAAATGAAATAATATGCAATAGCCAAAACGGCAACAAATGCACAAATGCCCAAGATTACATAATGGATGGTTGCGAGGTCTAGACTCATCTTGTAATAACCAATGCAATTTGTGAATATTACTAACGGAATTATTGGTTTTAAATCTCTTTGTGTTATGCAAACAATAGAGAAAATTATTGTAAGTACAATAAATCCCAAAACTTTTACTTTAAAAGAAGAACAAAGTAAGGTAAAAAGGCTTAAACCCATAACAAAAAAAGGACTGCAAAGAATTTTGTGTAATTCATTTGCAAACTTACTGTCCTTTACCCTACTCATAAATTGTAACTTCATTGTTTTGAAAGACTTCCCCTTTTGTCAATTTTTGTGTATTAACCAAAATAAGTATACACTAGTTATAATCTTTTTTCAAGCAAAAAAGCAAATTATATAAATTATTTGCATATATCTTATTAGGTATGTTATACTCTTTATGGTTAAACACAATTTCAATCATACCTAAAAATATAAAATTTAGGTGAATAATGCGAGAAATTATCGAAATAATCATCTTAGGGATTGTACAAGGCTTAACCGAATTTTTACCCGTTTCAAGCAGTGGACACTTATTGCTTTTGCAAGAAATTTTCGGGCTTACAGAAAATACCTTATTTGTCACCATAATACTACATCTTGGAACATTGGTTTCTGTTGTAATTTACTATTTTAAAGACTTAGTCTCACTTCTAAAACCTGAAAACCACAAAACAATTTGGTGGCTTATAATTGCCACCCTTCCCGCTGTTATTGTAGGCTTTACACTTGGTGATTTATTTGAAAACGCGACGGGTTCGAAATTGCTGGCATTCACCTTTTTGTTTACCGCAATAATCTTAATTTTAGGCGAAAGACTTAACAAAAAGTATGCTTTAAAAAGCGAGTTTAACAGCCGTTCAGCCTTGGTTATGGGGTTGTTTCAATGCGTTGCCCTAACACCCGGAATAAGTCGTAGTGGGTCTACAATTTTCGGTGGAATTATTACAAAAAAACAACCTGACACAATTGCCAAATTTAGTTTTTTTATGAGTATTCCAATAATTTTAGGCTCGCTGATTTTAGAACTATTTAAAGTTGAACTTGTTTCAATTAATTGGCTTGCACTAGTTTTGGGATTTATTTCTTCATTAATTTCTGGGCTTTTGGCGATTAAACTAATGATTAAAGTAATTGGTAAGTGCAATTTTAAGTGGTTTAGTTTATATTTGACAATCCTATCTTTTGTGTGTTTTATCCAAAATTTTATTTATCCAATTTGGTAATTTTATGAAAAATCAACTATTTATCAATTATAAGTCCATCAAAAACGAGGCAAAATCTTCAATTTGGATTTGCTACATTTTATCCTTTTTGCCAATAATTACAATAATCTTAAGTTTGATTGTCGGAATATTTTCCGATGCTAAACACGACTTTTTAAACCTTTATTCTCAATATATTTACCTACTTATATTGTTCCCCGTTCTCTTTATATTGATTGACATTTTAGGAATATTTTTTGGCAAACGAAGATTTCGTTTTAGTTTTTCCGAATTTTTAAAAAGATATTTCGAAATTATACCTCTAGGACTTTGTTTGATTTTGATATTGGCATCGTCTATTGTTCAAGCAATTTCTTGTCCCGCACAAAACGGTTTTACCACAAGTGTTTTAAGTCCTTTTGGCATCGGGCTTGGATTTCCTATAATACTGCTTGTGGGTATGTGTTTTGTATTCGGGTTTGGTCTAAAAAACCGGAACATAGCCGAACATATTATATTTTCAATCGCCATAACATCAACAATCCTTTGCGTGCTTATCTTGATTGACCCGAGGTGCACCTTTAAAATTCATAACCCGAGCAATGATGTTTGGAGTAGCATATTTAACAATTCAAATAACTTTGGTTTATATCTCACCATTCCCACCATTATACTTGCAGGTTTGTTCATTTTTAGACGCAATAAACTTATTAAAATTTCTAGCATTTTGGCATTTTGCCTACACTGTGTGGTACTCTCCTTAACTAATACCTTTTCTAGTATGTTGGGTGTGTGTTTAGCACTAATTTTGCTTGCAATTATTTCGCATTTTTATAGCAAAAGATTTAATCCTTTTGCAATCTTGCCCTTGGTAATTTTTCTTGGACTATCTTTTGCCGTAGAACTGCTTGCAAGCGATTTTTACAGTAAATACATTGGCTTTTTTAAAGAAATTAAAAACCTTTTTATTGAAATTAATGAAATATTTAAAAACCCTAACTCCACTCTTTCAGAAAATGCAGGAACGGGCAGATTTAAAATTTTTAAACAAAGTTTCAACAATGTGTTAAAAAATCCTATTTTTGGAAATGGTGACACCTACACAAACCCGCATTCATTTATTTTACAAATTGCTGAAATTTGGGGCATCCCTTGTTTGACAATGTTATTAATATCCGTTATAATAGTATTTGTTAAATTTTTCACAAATATTAAACATTTGAGTAGGCTAACATTAATTTTGGCGGGTGTTTGTGTTTCGCACCTTTTTACCGCACTATTTATAAGTATTATGCCTCACATAGGTTGTTTATTTTTAATGGTTTTAGGCATTTTTTACCGATTTTTAAATGTGGATATTGCAAAACATAAAATGCAAAAAACTATTAAAACTGGTGGAATAATTATAACCGACCAAAATGTATTAACCTAAAACTCGTCTAATGTTAAATTTATAAAACAAAACGCTAAATTTTAATTTCTTTAGCCTTACATAAAAACTAACAAATTTCAAAGCACAATAAAAGGAAAAATATAATGAATACAAAAAACAACGAAATTAAACCCGAAGTTGATTCTAAAAATTTACCAACTTCAATCGACCAATTAAACAACTCTGCCTCTACCCCACATAAAACTAGGCGAAAAACAAAGAACTCACACAATGTTAGTTCTACAAGTTCTATTTCTGAAATAGAAACTTTAGAGGACGAAGAAATTAAAAACGCAACACCTTCTGAAATTTCGACCGAAACTAAAAAGACTACCGAATTGACGGATGAAAATTTAGAAGATGTCTCACCTAAATTTCTTGACACACAAAGCGATAAAAAGAAATTTGATATTTTTAAAGATTTAAGAAGCGAAAACCAATCAAAAACTTCCGTTGTTTTACCCTACCTTATAGTTTTAATGCCTTTAATTTCGGGCGTTTTAGTGACTTTGTTTGATTTGATTTTTTCGAGCCCACCTTGGCCTTTCCATATGAACTATTTACCTATAATATTGACCGCAGCGGTATTTTTGTGTTGCTTTTTACCATTTGATATTTACTACATCATTAAAAAAGAATGGAAACCATTTAAAGTTTTTACAAAGCATATTTTTAAAAACCGCTTAGAATGTTTTCTTTTGATTACTAGTTTTTTATGGATGATTTTTACAAGTTTTTTTACAAACAATTTCCCTACAAACTTTAAGTTTTTCTTAGATTATGACAATGGTACATATTTGCAAGAATGTGTTTTATATTTTGTAGTTTACTTGGCAATATTAATATCTACAATAACACTTAAAGACCGACCAGTTAAAGAGCATCTTCTAGGTGTATTTTTAGCATCCACCTCAATAATGTGTGTGTTAACATTATTTTTCCACCACTCCGAACTTGCCGTATCTTTTTCAAACAACACCAACTGGGCATATGCATTTGTAAACAGCAACCACTTCGGTTATGTATTATGTCTGGCAACAAGTTTAATTGCTGTATGCTTTTGCCTTTCAAAACAGTTAAAAACCCGTATTATGTTTGGCATAGTACTTGCCCTACACTTGTTTGTAGCGATGTTTAATGATACTCTCGGTAGCAATCTTGCACTATTCTTTGGCTTTTGTTTACTACCTATCATAATTAGTATAAAGAACAGAAAATTTGATATTTTGAGTTTTACACCACTAATTATGTTAACGGCAATCAGTTTTATATGCATTCCTCTAGCCCGCCCAATGGACTCAACTTATTCAAGTTTATACATGCAAATTTCTGGTGTGTTTAAAGACTTCTTTAAAGTATCTAGTGCACCACTTGCTGAAGAAACAAAAAAAGCAGGAACAAACCGCTGGGAACTTTGGCTGGATGCTTTTGAACAGATTTCAAAATATCCAATCTTTGGCGATGGCGAAATGATTGTTAAGCCACACAATGAGTATTTGCAATTTGCGGCACATTCAGGAATTTTATCGGCAGTTTTATATATTTCAGGGCTTGTAATAATTGCAGTTAAGGGAATTAAGTACTTTAAACATATTTCTAACCTATCTATATGTCTGTTATTTTGCGTTATGTGTTATGCAATTAGTGCATTTTTTGGAAACACAATGCCTCATACCTACCCATTCTTTATGGTTATCTTAGGTTTATGCATTAGCACCTTAAACTTAGATATTGACAAATATAAACAACAAAACCGAACCACTCAGGGGATTGAAAAGACTTTTGGTTTCAACGAGAGTGAAAATCCAATCAAATAAAATACCACTTGTACGCAACCGCTGAGAAAATCTTATCAAAAAATGCACCACGAATTAGGTGCATTTTTTAACTTATAAACACATCAACCTTTATGAGTTGGTGTTTTTTTCTAAACAAAAAATATGAATTAAATTACAGGATATACCCTCCCAAACCATCCAAAATTTAGGATAATCAAGGCATTTCCGCATTCTCCAATACATTAACCAAATTATATCGTAATTTTGCCTTCTTGAGGGGCAGAACTCTGTTCATCTTCTGCAGTTAATGCTTTTTCAAAATCAATTCCTAAACATTTTACAAACGAGAACGGGTCCCCAGAATCCATCGCAATCTCTTCAAGTTCCACAAGTTCGGCACCTGCTTCATAAAAACTTTCTATCATTTTTTCATCTTCGGAAATCAACGAATTAAACCAAACTGCTCGGTTTCCTTTAATTTTAGCAATACGATATTTTGACCAATAGGAAACGGCACGGCTCCCACTTTCTTCAAACTCGTCCTCATCAAAAATTGCCATATTTGTAACAAACGCCATATTCCCTTCGCTTGCAATAAATTCTTCAGGGTCAAATCCTAAGCGTTTTACTCCCTTTTTAACGTAGCCATAAAAGGTTTCAAATATTTCGTCCACATCTAAAATTCCGTCTTCGGATTCTATAGATTTTATGTGTTTATAGTCACTTATTTCGCCCTTTTTGGCGGCAATTTCAGCAAAACTAAGTTCCCCATCTTCGTCATTTTCAAGGTCTAATTTGTATGTTAAAACCCTTTTGCCATCTTTGTAAACAGGAACTAGAACACTATTAAAAATCTCGATTGCTCTATCACCAAAATCAATTGGCTTATTAATCTCTGAAAAAAACAATACCACTAAAACATATCCCCCGCTTTTTATATTGTACTTATAGACTACCATAAAAATCTTAATTTGTAAATAGGTTACCCCAAAATATCCTTCACATTTTATGCATTTTAGAAAAAATTTAAATCATTGATAAAAAACGATAAATCTTGATGCATACAACTCAAAATTCAAAACATTAAAATTGTTAAAAATTATGATTGTATTAAGTTATTGTAAGCACGAAGACTCCCGCCAAGTTTTGATATTCTTTCATTATAATTGGTACGAAGTTTATAATTAGCACGAAGACTCCCGCCACAAAATGTGGCGGGTGTGCGGGACGAGTACTACCCGTCCCGCACAAATTCGCGTAAATGCAAAATTATGGTAGTTAAAGGTGCCTTTGTACATTTTACATTTATCGGGGAAATTACGAAATATCCTCAATTTGGATTACAACCAACTAAATTTGTTTAATGCACGAAGACATTGCCCGTTTCGGGCAACGTCGGACAGGATGCTATCCTGTCCCTACAACATATAAGGATTTTATTTTGAAGATTGAACAAATACGAAATATAAGTTTGAATTGCTTAGACGGGCGGAAGTTTTTTTGTTGTAGCCCAAGAGATAAGTAAAGATACGGATGGCAGTGCCGACCGTCCGGTAAGGCCGAGCGGAAGTTTTTCTGTAGGGGTCGAATAGTATCCGACCTAGTCCGCTGGTCCGGTAACGATGGGTCGGGACAAATAAAAACACACCCATATTGTAGTGGCGAACCTACAATATGGATGTGTATTTAATTTAATGCTTATTTCGGGTGGGCAACATTTTGCCACGCTCGGCAATCCATTGTGAATTTATCTTTAACTTATGGTAATTTTACAAATACTTTTAAGTTATATTTCCACTGAGAATTGCAATCTCTATTAATTTACATAACTTGAATTGCACCGCAATCTGTTTGAATATTCTAATATACCCAAACTTAAATTGACGGGTTTAACTTTTGTAGTGTCACGAATTATTCGTGAAAGTTTTTAATTTAACTTTTATATTCTCACCACAATTGTTATGTAAATTTTAATAATATTTTGCTTTTTAAGTTTACCTTATAATAGCAAATTTAAAGCGTCTAAATAGATGTTTAATCTCTAAATTTTCTGTATGTCACAGTTTCTACCCATTCAATTAGATTAGATTAAATTTAATTTGGTGTGCTTTTGTTTAACCATTTTAACTCTAATTTTAAATGAGTTTTTCTAGCCAACCGCACTGAGAAAATTTAAGAATTTACTCAGTGCTTTGGTCGACTCCAAGTTTTACACGAGCCCGCGCGAGGAACTCCTCCGTTAAAGGAGCAACAAATCGATTATCTCCATCTGTAGATGTAAACTCTAAACTATCACCTCTAATGTTTGCCCGAGAGACATTCTTTAAAAGCAATTGTTTTTCTTGGATTGAATTTACACCCTCCCCACTCGCGAATACATTCAAGACATCTTGTACCTTTACTTTGTAAAGATTTCCGTCGTTAAGTGCAATCGCTAACTGGTCTTCGGATAACTGCCAACAATTAATTGGCAACGAATATGTTTCCTTCGTCCTAATATTAAAGTACTTATTACCATTATCGAGGCATAAGAAGTTACCATCATAATAAACAAATCCATATCTATCATAACCATCTTTAAAGCGAACCAGTTTAGTGTTTTCGGTTGGCATAACAGCCACCAGAGAACCTTCTTTGTTAATTACTTTAAGATCGGTAATCTTGCCTTTTTCAATATTGAAACTGTCGTCCATTGTAACAAAATACAATCTGTTGTCGTTGCCGAGAGCAAGTAAAGCATTTCTGTTCCACAAGCTTACTCGTTTGCCGTCTGAAGTGTATTTAACTTCCTCTTCTTCAGGGCCGTTTGTGATACCAATGTAGACGTTGCCGAATGTGTCTTGCATTGTTTTAACGACCGTGTATTTAGAGTCAATTTCAATTCGTTCAAACACAACTCCCTCAGGTCTTGCAATTGGTTTGAATAGACCCTTTTCGCTAGTGATTAGACCACATGAAACGCCATAAACAGTGCCAAGTGGCTCTAGTGAATATTGTTTCATTGTCCTCTTATCGATAAGGAATATGCGGTTTTTACGGGAAGGCTCTACAACATAACCCTTCCTTGAGATTCTTGCCTTTGATACAAAGCAGAACCCTACCCAATTATACATATCTTCAAGTTCATTAATTTCGGCTGAAGTTAACAGAACTTCGTTTATACCAAGTCTTACTGCAAATCTATTAACGGTTTTTGCAAGCTTAGTTTTCAGCGACCTAACTATTTTTGCAAATAGTGTAAGTTCATCTTCAGATTCCAACTCATTTATAACTTGATTAGGTCTAGAATTTAAGAGTTTTTTAGTCCTCTCGCCATCTAGTTTATCAAACGATTGTTTATACGCTTTTGATGGGCCATTTCGTGCTGGGCCTCCGCCACCTGAATCGCTCCAAGGTGGACCGTTTCTCGCTGGGCCTCCGCCCCCTGAGTCAGTCCATGGTGGACCGTTTCGAGGTGTACCACCACCGGTATCGCTCCAAGGTGGACCATTTCTTGCTGGGCCTCCGCCACCTGAATCGCTCCAAGGTGGACCGTTTC
The DNA here is from genome assembly GCA_964432825.1 of uncultured Lachnospiraceae bacterium. GTDB lineage: Bacteria > Bacillota > Clostridia > Christensenellales > UBA1242 > UMGS1908. Next base: position 57,332 of record CAYSOX010000001.1, on the reverse strand, counting down.
TCGCTGGGCCTCCGCCCCCTGAGTCAGTCCATGGTGGACCGTTTCGAGGTGTACCACCACCGGTATCGCTCCAAGGTGGACCATTTCTTGCTGGGCCTCCGCCTCCTGAGTCAGTCCATGGTGGACCGTTTCTCGCTGGGCCTCCGCCCCCTGAATCACTCCAAGGTGGACCGTTTCGAGGTGTACCACCACCGGTATCACTCCAAGGTGGACCATTTCTGCCGTAAGTCAAATCGTTTGGCTGTCCCCGTCCGAGAGACTGTGCATAAGCACCCGATGCATCTTGGAACATTGGGGGACCATTAGCCGTAATTGAAGTTTTAAGAATATCCCTGTTATTATTTTTGATGTCGTAATTTTCGTAAGGTGGATAAAACCTTCTATAGGTGTCCACATCAATATTACCTGAGGCTAAAAGTTTTCGCCTCTCTCTAAGCATTTGCCTGTACGCCGAACGGTCTACATATGTTCCGTTTTTAATTTGGTCGTGCTTAACTCTGCCCATCATATCAATAATTTCAATAAGTTCTAGTGTGGAAAGAATAAGTTGCACACCACTTGGAACTTCGACCATCCAAATAATACCCGTATTGGTACTTGCAAAGCCTAAGAAACTTCTAACTACCAAACTAGTATTAGTGTAAACACCGATAATATAATCTTCTTTAATCCAATAAGAGTCATAATTTGGGTTGCCGTGACTATCTAGGTTTGAGGTTCCCCATGTTTTAAACCACCTAGAATTTTGGTAATCAATAACATCAACGACTTGGTGGAAGGTAATCTTTTTGTTTGCACGAATCGCACGCTCACTTGCATCTGTTGCCGTGTATGTAAGGTTTGCAAAAATCTTATTTAACTGCAATTTCCACGATGAAACCGTGCTTTTATCTGGAGGAACCTTGCCCCCATCTTTTAAATAACTAGCCTCAGTTATTTCGGTTTTTTCTTGTGCAGAGGCTGTTTGTGCCGCCTGCTTTATATCCGAATATGTTTCTATATATGTGTAATATGCTATGATATCGCCGACTTCAATTTCTGAAGTGTCAATATCCTTAACTATTACCGTATCATCTTCATAAAAGCCTGAATTTTCCATACTTCCGGAAAGAATGGTAACCAAAGAATAGCCAAACAAGTTTGGCACATTGTTACTCCTTTTGGCGTTAATCATAACAATAGAACATATTACACTTAACACCAAAATCGGAATAATGATAATGTTTGTAACGGTGTCAAGTATTTCAAGCCAACGGGTTGAATACTCCGACTCCCTATTCTTCTTATTCCTTGGTTTGCTCATAGTCTCCTAACCTATAAATCTATCACATTTCGGCTTATGTTTACGATTAATGATTAAGATTTAAGACTGTATGATAATTTAGGCTTAGTAAATTTTCGACTTTTTTCTCGACTTTTCTTGATAAAACTTTCTATAGTTCAGTAAGAACAATTATCTCGAACAAATTGGGTGTACAAAACCCTTCCCCAATCGTCTAATAAAACCTCTTACTTTTTAGGTCTTTGAAATCTAAAACTACCTAAAATTATTAAAATTTACTAAATACCTTTAAACAATTTTGCAAAACTTTTTAAGCAAATTAAAGCATTTCGCCTACTTTAACTCGGTAAAAAAATCACAAACCGTCGCCAGATAATGTTAATAAATTTTAGTTATAAAAACTAGAGATAACAACCAAATTGTTACACTAGTAGTTTGTACAAAACAAAACCAAAAATTGCAAAAAAAGTTAAATTTTGCCAAATTTTATATTGATTTTATTTTTACATTGTAATTGTACCATAATTAATAATTATATAACAAATATTTATGGGCGGTTTTGAAAAAAAGTTAAAATTTTTTTGAAAAACTTCCCCATTTTGTGACTATTTTTACACAAAATTAATTTTGAAATTAAACACTTTTCGCAAGATCATAAATCAAAAATAAGGTAGACGAAAATATATCGCCTACCTATAATTAAGTGAGTCAGAAACTTGTTTTTATCTTTTTTGCAGTTTTAATGCCTCTATTAACATAAAGATATTTGAACAAGGATTCCATTCCCAAATTTGGTAATTATCGTTTTGTGGATATTGTTCATAATGTTCTTTTACAAATTTTTGATATCCAACCTTAGTATTTAACAACGCTTTATCAATTTGTGGTATAAAATACTTTTTAATTAGATTTTTATCACCTTTATTATACTTACAATGTAAATTCAACTCATTCTTTAATAAACTATTCATTTCTTCTATTAACTCGTTATTGTTTAAAGGTTTAGTTATTTTATGAAAGTGCGACAACAACCAAACTTCGAATGCCGTATTCGAAAAAGCTAAATGTATATTGTGTTCTGACTTTGCCAAATTTATGGCAGAAATAAGCCTATTATCATTGAAAGTATTATCTATGTCAAAAACACACCAAACCTGGTTCACATCTTTCGCCAAGCCAATAGCAAATTTCACCAAGCCAACTGGGTCTGCATTGAGATATTTCACTTTAACATCATATATACTCTTTCTAGACTTAATCAACTCGAAATAATTCATTTCCGAACATTCACCATTGGTTAAAATATAAAAAACATCTCTTACCTTTAAAAACTCTTGTCTCCTAGCCATACCCCTCCTTAATTATCGAATTCTGGGAGCATAGAATAAAACCCCGCCAAATACTTTTTGCTAAACAAATCATTCTTTCGCACACCATTAAAATCCGAAAGCGAAACTAATGTGCTTACACCAACAGAATCTTTACTTGTGAAATATATTTGATCACGCCTTAAATCCTCATCCATAAGCAAACAATTATGTGCAGTGCAAACAAGTTGTGCGTTATGTGGATTTTTGTCAATAGAATTAAACATCTTTAATAAATAATCTACTACTAAGAAATGTAATTTTGAATCAATTTCATCCATCAAAATCACCCTACCCGTATCAAGAGCAGCCAAAATAAGCCCCAAATAATTTACCAGCCTTATTGTTCCCTCAGAATGAAACCCCGCATCCCTGTATAACAAAACATCAAAATCCCTCACCTTTTCGTTTCTGTTATTATAAACATTAAAACTAGTATCAAGGTCTATATTATACATATTTTGGTCTTCTTGCTTAAGTTGTCCAAATCTTCTCTTGTTTGTTTGCAATGAAACATTAAAATTTAGAACATCATTTAATGATTTTAAATCCGCAACTTTATCTTTTACTACATTCATATCAGTTACGCCAATATCTGCTTTCTTTAATATTTCAAGTGCTAAATGTTTATATTTTTTGTTATCAACAGAATAAATATCCAATATATTTATCCTATCTTCAAAAACAATAATTAAATTATTAAACCAATCCAAAACATCTTTTAAATTTGATGCAATTGTAAGGTTAAAATTCATACCAATTGATAAAAACAAGGCACTATCCGGAACTCTTATCAATGAAACCGCTGCTTTATTGCCAGAAATTTCAACTTTATTACCATTCCTTTCAAACACCTTTGAATTCCGCTCAACTCTTTTATATAACCACTCTTTTTGCACTTTTTGCTGTAAAATTGTAAAACCATATGTATACAAAACACCATTTTGTATAATCTCTACCTCATACAACGATTCTTTATTATATGATTCATCATAGAATAAAAAATAATTATTGGTTTCAATTATATTCATCGCAGAAGATAATCTAACAGCATTATACATATAAGATAAAGCCTTAATTACATTTGATTTACCAGACGCATTGCACCCAAAAATTACAGAACTTTTTAACAAATGATTGTTCTCGTTTTTATTAAATAAGGTTGGAGAAATCTCAAATGTGTTAATATCCTTTAACTCGTCATCATTTGTCGCCTGTAAACTCAATTGGTTTTCATTATAAAACGAACGACAATTTTGAAATCTGAAATTTACTAACATTCCGTTTTCCCTCTCTTTTATTATATTTTACTAATATTATGCACAAAAGTCAATAGTTAAAACATTATTTTTGTAAAATTTTTGCAATTTTGTGCTTTTAACATTGTCAAAACTATGATATATAATCATAAACACAACCACTCACACAGTAAATTTCGAATTTAAAAAATATATAAAATAGTCTTAAGATTACATATTTAAGCAAAAATGCAAGTTAAGGGGGTATATTTTAAAAATTTTACGAAATTTACCCCCTTAACTAAGGTTTTTGCATAAAATTTAGTAGATTTAGATTATAATAATCGTAATTAAGTAAATTACATTCCGACCGCTTGAAACAAGGACGGGCGGAATAATATAATGTAGGGGTCGGGTACTACCCGACCCGCACGCCCGCCATATATTTTGGCGGGTGTCTTTGTACGAATTACAAATATATAATAAGATAATAAAATATATTAAATGCACAAAGACATCAAAACTTTGTTTTGATACACGGGACGGATAGAATCCGTCCCCTACAAAATATCGAATTTTATCGACAGTTCGCCCACGGGGGTTAAACCTGTAATTTGGGCAATTGTTACAATAAAGTTACACATTAAAAAACATCAACGGGCGAACAGGGTTGTTCCGGCGGTCTACCCGAACCGCCGGCACCAATTAGCCGTAGTTTTACTCGCCTTTTATGAAAAAACACCCAAAATAGAACGCTGGTGTAATAATACTACCAGCAACCTGTTTTGTGAATTTTTCTCATAAAATTCAAGCAAAACTACTAGTGTCGCCATTCTATTGTGTCATATTATATTACTTAAACACAATTAAATAAAGATAAAAAAACTACTCAATCGGGCAAACGAATGAGAGTTTTGTTTTTTGTTTTGTGTATATAAAAACCTATACTTTCGGGCGAACGAAAGTATAGGTTTTTAATTGATTTAATAGTTTTTGAACTATTCTAAATTATAATTTAGAACAGAGGTTGGGGAATTTGAGGATTTATCCTCTATTCCCCGCCACCTGTTTGTTTGATTTTCTAATTTTTATACTTGTTTAGAACAAGTTAATAACCTTTAAACTAATCCCCATTGCCAGTCGTATCGAAACCATTTCCAAATGAAGCAGTTCTCTTACCTTGGTTAAGGTCAATTAGCCAAGTCCATGCGCTTGCGTGAGGTGTTGAATCTTCTGCGCTAGTTCCAGTATAAAGGAAACCATTTGGCAAATGCGATGTTGTTGTATCTTCGGTTTCTAAAGCAAAACAATTCTTTAATCTTGCATCATTATATGCAACTCCAGAAATTTGAGTTGAGATATCGGTTGTTTTGGAAGCATCAATGTTCCATGACTCTCCAGTAATTTTACAACCACCATTTTGGGCTGTATCATTAGCATTTGCTGTGTACATATAAACGCTTGAACCTTGACCAGCTGCTTTGTATGAATTATAAGTCTCAGAAACCTCTGCCTTGAATTCAATAGAGTGATTTAATGCATCTCTTAAAGAACTCAAATCCAAGTTTGCATTGTTTCTTGCAAATGTAAATGTCAATAATACATAGTATACTTGATCATTTTCAGCGTCTGAAGGAATTTCGAACTTAGTAGTTGCTACATTGTTAGCAACCGTCATATTTTGTTGATACCAACCTTCACCAACTTTACCAACATAAACATAAGGTCTAAATTGTGCATTTGCACCATTTTTCACAGTTCCATTTATTGCATCAATTAAATCACTACTTAAATTAATTGAAATATCTGTATAAATAGCGTTATTTCCAGATGTTTCAGCCCATTGATTAATTGTATACAAATATGTAACTTGGGCTTGGTGTGTTGTAAAGTCAACATTGTAGATATTGTCATAAGATTGTGTGCCTGTACCAGTACGAAGGTTTTGAGTTCCTTCTGGGCTAGTATTATTATTTACTAATGTTCCATTAGAACTTGCTAAATAAACATTGTTCTTAGTTTCATTAATGTACTTATCATATCCATAGCCTAAAGCCGCACCTTCCGAATCATTTCCGCCGTATGTTCCAGTTGTTGGATCATAAGTATTTCTCTTACCATCGTTAACACCGATGTTCTGAGCATACAAAAGATAACCATGGTCATATCCTTCACGAGAAGTATAACCATCAACTGCAGTTGCACCATACTTTGCAGCAAATGTATTAGTTTCACTAGCTGTAGTGTGACCTGTAAATTGGCTATAAACAGCAAATTCACCATAAATATCCGCGTTTACACCGATAATTTTAACATCTACGTCATTGTTAACTGTCAAAGAGAAACTTTGTGCTGTAGAAGCCCAAACACCAACACCCATAACTGCGATTGCTGCACACATAGATACGATAGTCGCAATTAGTTTGCTTTTTAATTTCATTTTTTTTCTCCTTATTAAAATTTTTAATTTTTTTGATTTTAATTTATGTAACCTAATGTTTAATTTTCTTTTGTATACCCTATCCTCTTCGCCCAAGATAGGTTTTAAGTAAAATTTAACATTTGTTACCGAGATTAATGTGAACAATAGTTGCTACTAAAGTTAATTGCTAGGGCTTTGTTCGGAAGTTAACTTTTGGTCTAGAGTTTGGAGTTCATTACCGAAATAAAGAGTGAATGACCAAACGCTTGAATTGAATTCTCTTGAATCGGAAGTTTCATCTTTCCAAGTGGCTCCATCATCACTAGTATTAGTATTTGAACTTGTTTCTATACCATAATTTTGTTTTGGTGTGAGGGAACAACGAATCCACACGACGGGATTTTCTTCGGGGTCTAGGGTGATGAAGTTATCCTTATTGGACAAATCATATTCAGATAATACCATTGAAGTATTGTCTGACCAACTATCGGGCTCATCTTCGGTGAATGCAAAGCGGTAAGATGCTTGATACATTTTGGAAGGAGTTCCTAAGTCTTCCCGAGTTATAGCATTTATTTGGTTGAGTTTTTCATTTACCAATGCTATATAAATAATTTCCTCACTTAGCATATTAAGTTCGTATTTAAAGAGGTACTCTATTTTACGCTCAGAACTTTGTTCGGTTTGAGGGGCGAAAGTGACATTTGATAAGAAGTCATTATATAATGATTGGTCAACTAGTTCGCTATCATCAAAAAGAAGCAAAGGCTGTTGTTTTTTGGTTGTGGAATTTTCTTTATCATAGATATCGTAATATCCCGCCCCAAAACGCATTACATATAGTTTACCTGATGTGGCTTGCATTTCAATAGTTTCACTATTCATTAAAAGCAAGTCATTTTGATATAATATAGCGACAACACCGGTTGTCATAACACTGACACAACCCAATATTGATAGAAAGCATGTTATTATTTTAGTCTGAAAACCCATCATATGCTTTTGCCATCTCCTTTCTATCTTAGTATGGACTACCTCCAGTAACTATATTACGATAACATTATACAAAATAAAAAAATGTTCTCCAAATAAAAAAAGCCATTTTTGAAATTTTTTTGAAAAATTTTTATTTATTCCGCCCACCTGCCCGGATGAACTTTTTTTCGGCGGTCTAATGTTCCACCCACCTAAGCCGGATAAACTTACTGGGGTTGAATGCTGTATTGGGGTTGTTAAACATTAATTATCCTTTTATTATTCGCACAAAGACACCCGCCACATTTTGTGGCGGGTGTGCGGGACGGGTACTACCCGTCCCCTACAAGAATGTTCCTCCCACCTAAGCCGGATAAACTTACTGGGGTTGGATGCTATATTAGGGTTGTTTAAAATTGGTTGTGTTTTATATAAAATATTAAATGTACGAAGACACCCGCAAAGTTTTAATGTTCTTTCATTATAATTGGTACGAAGATTATAATTAGCACGAAGACACCCGCCACATTTTGTGGCGGGTGTGCGGGACGGATACTATCCGACCCGTGCATCACAAATTTATTTGTGGTGCATTTGTACATTTTACATTTATCGGGGAAATTATGAAATATCACCCATTCAGGTTTCAACCCCAGTAGGGCGGAACATTTTACTTCGGCACTTTTTATAAAAAGACGCGAATATGCAAAGAGGTTCCGAAAAAGTTTTGGACTTAGAAAAACATTATGTAATATATTGGCATATATTTAATTCCCTCTTTTTCAAACACTTTGCGTTCGTTGGAAAGGACTACCCCATTTTTTACATTGTAATCTTTGTTTGCTAAAAATTTATTGATAGCACTATGCACGGTATAATTTTTACCCGACTTTACCTCGATTGGTAACACTGACAAATTTTGATAGTCGTCAATCAAAAAATCCACCTCACCATTGGCTTTATTGTCATAATAAAACAACTTGTGACCATGGGCTTTTAGTTCGCTCGCCACAACAGATTCATATAAAGTGCCTAAATTTATGCTGTTTTCGTCTTTTAAAATTGCATTTATATTGGTTTTATACAGGATGTTTGTGAGTAGTCCTACATCGTTAAGATATAGTTTTAGCAAGTTTTTGCCACTTGATTCAATCAGCGGAAATATTGGAGTAGATAGGGCTTTAACCTCTAGGGCGATACCTGAATTGATTAAATAGTCAAACTCGTCTTGGTAAGAACCTACCCTTTTGCCTTTTATATTTTCAATATCTTGAATTACAATGCGTTTTTTCTTATTTTCAAGTGTTGAAGGAATTAAGTCGTAAATGCGTTTGATTTTTAATTTTTGCTGAATATCATACTTTGAGGCGTCGTCGCCGTAATAATCGCAAATATCCGATTGAATTTTTCGAACTTCGGCAATGTTTTTTCTTTCTATAAAACTATTTACCGCATCTGGCAAACCGCCTATTAAAAGATATTTTTTAAACATATCAATAACCTTGGCATGTACGGATTCATCCAATGCTTCAAAATTTAGGAACTTAGTTCTCATTGTTTCAATTGCAAAATTATTGAAACCATTTGCTAGCAAAAACTCTTCGAAATCTAGCGGGTACATCTTTACAATATCTATACTTCCAATTGGAATAGAAGTAGTTTTTGCAAGGGTAACACCTAAAAGCGAACCACTACAAATATATGTAAATTTGTCGTCTTGTTTCAAAAATTTTAGCATTGTTAAAAATTGTGGGTATTGTTGAATTTCATCAATAAAAATAAGGGTATCGCTTTTATCACCCATCCTATCACCCGCAATCATACTAAGTTGCAAGTAAAAATCGTCTTTATTGTTAACATTTTTGAATATTTTTTCACCCAAATCGTCTTCAACAAAATTGATTTCTATATAATTTTTGAACTTGTTTGTTAATACATTTTTTGCAATATGTCTTATTATAAAAGACTTTCCAACCTGCCTTGCTCCCTCTATAATCATTATCTTATTAGAATTGGATGTTAAATAATCGGTAATTTGCTTTTCAATCTTTCTTTGTAACACTGAAGATGCCTCTCCATACACTTTGGTTATATTATATCTGCATTATACACCTTTTCTTTGTATTTACAAACAATTTTGGGGTTGTTTTTAGCAAAATTTACACTTTTCCTATAATTCTGAGGGGTAAAAACTACACTTTTCCTATGATTTTGAGGGCTAAAAATTACACTTTTCCTATGATATATTCCGCCCGCCTAAACCGGACGGGCGGAATAATATCGTCTTACTTAAAGGCGGAAAGTGGCACAATTTCTATACCTGCAGACTTTATGCGGTTTAAGTTTGCCTTTAAGCATTCGGCAGTTATATCGCGTCCGACTGAGCCTATATGCCCAATTACTATGCATTTGCCATTTTTTAAACAAAGATTTATGGCTTCGGTTATGCGGTCGGTGGTAACACCATAATTTGCTCCGCCGTGTTCTAAAAAGACATCGCGTAGCACAACGGGTGCTTCCACTTCCTTGCCTACCTCCTCGCAAACGGTGTTTTCTATGGTTCGGCTATCTAAAAAGATTAAATTTCGTTCTTTGGTGGCTTTTAATACCTCTCGCATTAAGGTTTTGTTTTGACTAACGGCTGTTCCCATATGGATATTCACCCCATTGCAATAAGGAATGCTGTTTATTCCTTGATTTATCTTGTTGTAAGCGACTTCGGGGGTGTCGTTATTTGCTATAAACAAGGGTCCGTACCATGATAGCGGAAGATTGCCGTAAGCCTCCATTGGCATATGCAAAATTACTTCGTGCCCCTTTTCGTGAGCGGTTTTTGCATCTGCTTCAGAAAATTCCAATGCGGGCATTACCGCAATTGTTAATGTGCAATCTAGATTAAGCATTTTTTCAACACCTTTTCGGTCATAGCCAAAATCGTCAATAACTATTGCCATTTGCGGTTTTGTTTTAGATGAAGCGGAAATATTCGTTTCGGGATTTTTAGTTATTAAATCATTTTCGCCCGTGTTTGCAAGGTTTAAAAGTTTTTGGTTGTACATTTTTTGCAAATTGTTTGGGGTTGTATTAAAAGAATTTCCGATATAATTTTTGGTTGTTTTTGCAACATTATAAATTTCATCTAACTCGGGGCGGACAATATCCTTAGTTATGCGGTAATTTTCTTGGCTTGCAGAAACACAATTTGTTATACAATCATAACAATTTGCAAAAAAATTTCTGTTTTGGTGCAAGTTGTCTAACAATAAAATCCCAAAAAGCCCGAAAAATATTATTAAACTTAATACAACACAAAATATTTTTTTCATTCCCCACCTCAGACAAATTTTATCAATATTATTATGTTGTTTGCACACATAAATTATACAAAAACTGTTCCGCCCACATAAACCGAACGGCCGGAATTTCTCCGCACGAAAACCCCGCCAAAGAATTTGGCGGGGTCGGGGTGAAAGTCCTCTGCACCCCGACATAAAATAAGGATTTATTTTATGTTTTCGTGCGTCCGGATTACATCTTTATACATCCAAAATTGGTTTACACAAAATATTAAAACTTTCTTTTTACTTGTTTTGGAGTTGGTTTATTCTTTTTGTTTGAATTTTGAGTGGTTTGCTTTGAAGATTTTTGGGTGGAACCCGCGACCTTTGATTTTTTATTGGTAGACACTGCCAACGACTCTTCGTAATATCTATTTTTTAACGCTTTTTCTTTCTTTTCGGCTTTTTCTTTCTTTAATGCTTCGTAATACTCGGGGTCTTCTTTGTGCATTTTTCTAATTTTTAGATAGATGCATAATGCTAGTATAATTAAAAATGCTACAATGCAAATTATTACTATTGTTAATGAACCGTCGTACACAAGTGCCACATAACACCCCTCGGGGGACATACGCATATTGTAAACCACAAAGTTTTTATCTTCTACCACAACATCGTCTTTTAAAACTCTAGCAGACGAACTTTCGGGAGCATATGCAAAATCTACAAAATATGTGCTTTTATTTAGCAAAAATGTAGGCATATATACTTTAAGTGTTACATTTGCAGTTTGCAAATAAGTTTCTACTTCGGGATAATCGGGGCAACTTAGTTTTAGATAAACAATTTTACCTATTTTTGCTTGGCTTGTGAGTTCTTTATAAGACTTTTTAAACTTGGAATACAACTCTTCTTCGGGCTCAATTGTTCGGTATTCAAACTTGATTGCCGTGCTTGGAACATCCAAATCTTTGTTTATTTCTATTTTGCAATCTACCCCACCGCGTGTAACATCGTTTGCTGTTAATGTTACGGTTGCAACCAGTGAATCGGCTGAAGTGCTCTCGGTTGTTTTATATTTATTTGGTTGTACACCAATTGCACCAAAGGTAGCAAGGCACAAAATTGTAAATGTTATTAAAATCCTTAAAAATTTCTTCATTTTTCACTTCCTTGAAACTAATATACCTTTTATTTAAATGATTGTCAAACCTTTTACTAACTATACCACTTTTATTCTTAAAAAGATTAAGTCGCGGAAGCGAAAAATGGGAATTTTTCAATTGCGCTAGCAATAATTTCGGGCATCCGCCCGAAATTGCTTCCGCGGAACTTACACCACGGACTCCCCCTCTATTAAATCGCTTGTTAAATTGCATTCAATCTGAACACTTATATCTTGGGTTAGTTTTATTGTAAATGTTACAACAAAATCTGACTCGTCCAATCTTTTAAGCATTGCGACCAGTTTATTTTCGCTAATTTTGACTGCTTCCTCAAGATAATTGAAAGTTATAATTATTTCGGCTGTTAATTTGCCCTCAAGATAGTTAAAATTTTCTAAAGGCGAAAATGTTTCGGTATGGATAACTCCATCGGCTGAAGTTAAGGGAATTTTTGATTTTATATCTATGCAAAACAATTCGGAAGTTAAATCGTTCGTACTAATTTTAATGAAGAATAGTGTAAACTTTGCATCTTTACAAAACTCATTAATGCGTTTTCCGACGAACTTAAAGATGGTAAACTTGTGCTTTAATCTTAAATCTTTTGAAATTTCCTCATTTATTTCAACATCTTCACTTTCTTCAATTGAACCAATATTTTCATTAGGAAAAGTTTTTGAATCTTCACTTTTAATTTTTGCGGTTTCGGTTGGAATTAATTGTGTGGTTATTTCTGCAGACGCACCACATCCCGAAACTAGTAAAATTATTACCATACCCCATAAGGCTATGGCAATCTTTATCTTTTGTATCATAATAAGCCCTTTATTTACTAACTTTTAAAACACTTTTTAATGCTTGTCCTGTTAAACTCTTTTTGCATTTTACAATTTCTTCTGGGGTTCCGACGGCTACAATATTCCCACCTTTTTCACCGCCCTCTACACCTAAATCAATGATATAATCGGCTTGCTTTATGCAATCCAAATTGTGTTCTATCAAAACAACTGAATTTCCACCTAATGTTAAGCGGTTTAAAATTTCTAACAGTTTTGCCACATCATGGGTGTGCAACCCCGTTGTTGGCTCATCTAAAATATAAATCGTTTTACCTGTTGGGCGTTTAGAAAGTTCGGTTGCAAGTTTAACTCGTTGTGCCTCGCCACCGCTTAAAGTTGTTGCGGGTTGACCAAGTTTTATATAGCCTAAACCAACATCATACAATGCTTGCAATTTATTTTTTAATTGAGGCAAATTTTCAAAGAACTTAACCGCTTCTTCTACTGTTAAATTCAATATATCGCTAATATTTTTGCCTTTATACATAACCTCCAATGTTTCGTGGTTATACCTTTTTCCGTCACAATCTTCGCAGGTCACATACACATCGGGCAAAAAATGCATTTCAATTTTGTGCAAGCCGTCGCCCCCGCAGGCTTCACATCTTCCGCCCTTTATGTTAAAACTAAATCTTCCGCTAGAATATCCACGCGCTTTGGCATCGGGAGTTGATGCAAATAGGTCACGAATGTTGGTGAACAATCCGGTATATGTTGCGGGGTTACTTCGAGGGGTTCGACCTATTGGAGTCTGGTCAATAACCACCACTTTGTCTAATTGTTCCACGCCTAAAATATCTTCAAAGTTACCCTCTTTTAAATGCGAATTTGGGTTTAAAACATTTGCAAGGTGTGGGTATAAGATTTCGTTTATTAAACTACTTTTCCCGCTTCCGCTGACACCTGTTACGACAGACATAACACCTAGTGGAATGGTTACATCAATGTTTTTTAAGTTGTTTTGCTTACAACCTAAAAGCACCAGTTCTCCACTTGGAGTTCTCCTTTTGGTTGGCACGGGGATTTGTCTTCTACCGCTCAAATACTCACCCGTTATACTACCCTCGGTGTTTGAAACTTCCTCTGGAGTTCCGGCTGCAACAACTTTTCCGCCGTTAACTCCAGCACCTCTACCTATATCTATCAAGTAATCTGCCCGCCTCATCGTTTCTTCGTCGTGCTCGACAACCAATACGGTGTTGCCTAAATCCCTTAAGTGCTCCAAAGTTCTTATTAATTTTTCGGTATCTCTTGGATGCAAACCTATGCTTGGTTCATCTAATATGTAGGTTACCCCAACTAGTCCACTGCCTATTTGAGTGGCAAGCCTAATTCTTTGTGCTTCGCCTCCGCTTAAAGTTGCACTTGCACGCATTAGTGTTAAATAATCCAATCCAACATCTATTAAAAACTTTAATCTTGCTTTAATTTCTTTGATGATCATAGCACTTATTTTTTGCTCAGTTGAAGTTAAATTGAGGTTTTCAACCCATTCCAACTCTTTTTTTACACTCATTTCACACACATCTACAATCGTTTTTCCGTTAACTTTAACCGAAAGTGCCAATGTGTTTAATCTTTTACCTTTACAATCGGGACACTCGCTTTCTATCATTAATTTTTCTATTTCACCACGCGTAAAATCGCTTGTTGTGTCTTTATATTTTCGAAGCAAACTTGGTATAATTCCGTCAAATCTACCCTTATATTCCCCCTTATAATTTGCCGTTTGATAAGATAAATCAATTTTTTGGTCGGTTCCATAAAGCAATATGTTTAAAATTTCGCTAGGCAATTGATTTACTGGAGTATCTAAACTGAAGTTATACAATTTTGCAAGCCCCTTGTAATACATTGATGCCATTCCCATATCGCCCCAACCAAAAGTTTTGATTGCACCCTCATTTAAACTTAAATTCTTATCCGGTATTAATAAATTTTCGTCAATTATTGTTCTAAAACCTAATCCCATACAAGTTTTGCAGGCGCCAAACGGTGCATTAAAACTGAAAAGTCTGGAATTTAACTCGCCTAAAGAAAAACCGCAAGTTGGACAACAATTTTTTGAAGAATACAATCTTTCGCCCGTTTCAGTTTTAACTATCACCAACCCGTCGGCAAGTTTTAATGCTGTTTCAACGGCTTCGGTTAGTCTTGTGGTTATATTTTCACGCATAATAAGTCGGTCAACAACAACATTTATTGTGTGTTTTTTGTTTTTATCTAAGGGGATTTGCTCATCTAATGTATACTCAATATCATCCACTTGAACACGCATAAAGCCTGCTTTTTTGTAACTTTCAAGCAACTTTGTATACTCACCCTTACGACCTCTTATTGTGGGTGCTAAAACCCAAAACTTTGTACCCTCGGCAAGCCCTAAAATTTGGTTTACTATTTGTTCGGCTGTGCTACTTACAATCTCTTTTTTACAATTTGGGCAATAAATGTGACCAATACTTGCAAACAAAAGTCGGTAATAATCGTAAACTTCGGTGACCGTACCAACCGTAGAACGCGGGTTTTTACTTGTGGTCTTTTGGTCAATTGCAATGGCTGGCGATAAGCCTTCTATTTGGTCAACATCCGGTTTTTGCATCATTCCTAAAAACTGCCTAGCATAACTAGACAAACTTTCCATATATCTTCGCTGACCCTCGGCAAATATTGTATCAAATGCAAGCGACGACTTCCCCGACCCCGAAAGTCCGGTAAGAACAACAAATTTATTCCTTGGAATATCAATATTAATATTTTTGAGGTTATTTTCTCTTGCTCCTCGAATTTTAATAAAATCGTTTTCCACAATCATTCCCCTAATTCACTTTCATACTCTTTTATTTTATCTCTTAATTCAATAGCCTTTTCAAAATTTAATTCTTTCACGGCTTGATTCATTTCCTTTTGCATGGCCTTAATCAATGCTGGGATTTCCTTTCTGCTTGCTTTATTTTCTTTCACTTTTTTGCTTATTAGTAGGCTTGGCGCAATGTCTTTAATTATGGTTTTTGGTGTTATGCCATGTGCTTTATTGTAATCATCTTGTATTTTTCGACGCCTATTTGTTTCATCAATGGCGTGCCTCATACTTTCGGTCATAACATCGGCATACATAATTACTCGCCCCTCTGAATTTCTTGCCGTTCGCCCTATTGTTTGAATTAAAGCACCTTCACTTCTTAAAAAGCCTTCTTTATCTGCATCTAAAATGGCTACAAGTTTCACCTCGGGAAGATCCAACCCCTCTCTTAAAAGGTTTATACCAACAATTATATCTGTTTTTCCCTCTCTTAAACCATTTATAATTTCCATTCGCTCTAAGGTGGTAATCTCACTATGCAAATAGGTCACCTTAAAACCGGCTGTTTTTAAGTATTCACTTAACTTTTCTGCCATTTTCTTTGTAAGTGTGGTAACCAAAACTCTGCCACCACTTTCTATCACCTTTTGCATTTCAGCCATCAAATTTTCAATCTGGTTTTCGGTTTTTCTCACCTCAACTAGTGGGTCCAATAAACCGGTTGGGCGAATAATTTGCTCCACAACTTTATCTGCCCGCTCCATTTCATACTCTCCTGGGGTTGCCGAAACACAAATCAACTGAGATATGTGGTCTTCAAACTCATTAAATTTTAATGGGCGGTTATCATATGCGGATGGAAGTCTAAAACCATACCCAACCAAACTGTCCTTTCGGGCTTTGTCGCCATTAAACATCCCTCTAATTTGCGGGATTGTTATATGGCTTTCATCTATCATCAATAAATAATCATCGGGCAAATAATCAAACAAGGTATATGGCTTTTCACCCGGACTTCTTCCATCAAAATATCTTGAATAGTTTTCTATTCCTGAAGTGTAGCCCATTTCTCGAATCATTTCAATATCATAACTCACACGCTCTCTAATTCGCTGTGCCTCTATAAGTTTTCCTTGACTCTCAAAAAACTTAACTTGCTTTTCCATATCCTCTTCTATCTGCTTTAGTGCAAGTTCTTTAGTGTCATTATTCACGGCATAATGTGTTGCTGGGAAAATCGCAACATGTTCAAGCGATAACAATTTATTGCCGGTAACCTGCTCAATTTCATATATCCCGTCCACTTCGTCTCCAAAAAACTCAACTCTTATCGTTCTTTCGGCACTATTTGACGGAAATATTTCCACCACATCACCGCGGGACCTAAAACAGCCTCTTGCAAAATCTATATCATTTCGCTTGTATTGGATATCTATAAGTTTTCTGATTAAAACCTCCCTATCAAGTGTTGAGTCCTTTCTTATGGATATCGCCTGCGATGCATATTCTTTAGGTTCTCCAAGCCCATATATGCAAGAAACAGATGCCACTATTATTACATCTTTTCGTTCAAACAAACTACATGTTGCGCTATGCCTCATTCGGTCAATTTCATCATTTATGCTCAATTCTTTTTCTATATATGTATCCGAACTTGCAATATACGCCTCGGGCTGGTAATAATCATAATAACTTACAAAATAATTTACCGAATTTTCTGGAAAAAGTTCACGAAATTCATTGCAAAGTTGGGCGGCAAGCGTCTTATTATGGGCAATAATTAAGGTTGGTCGTTGCACCCTTTCAATAATATTGGCCATAGTAAAAGTCTTTCCACTTCCGGTAACACCTAAAAGCACTTCGGTGGAAAGCCCGTCATTTAAACCCTCTACCAATTTTTCAATCGCTTGAGGTTGGTCTCCGGTTGGCTTAAATTTACTTACTAGTTTAAATTTTTTCTCTTCCAATCTTTACCCCCCCCCTCAACTATTATGGTTCAATTATATATTAACAATAAGATTTTATCAAGGTATTTTTAATTTTTTTACATTTTTGTCGATATTTAATATTTTTTGTTACAACCATTTTTAATTAATACACTCACGGCTTCCGCTTCTAAAAAATTAACATTAACACCACTTAAAATCTTAAACATCAATTATTTTTTTACAGCCTTGCACATCTTTTATCTTAAAACAATAAAATGAAACCGTTACAATCTTAATTTCCCCATAATTTGGCTAATTATTCAGCACTCGCACTATTATGTGTAACATAACACCGCTAAATTACAAGGATTTACACCACTTCTTTGGTTTTTATCGACAGACCAAACACCACCCTCCCTCTGTTAAATTTAATTATTTGTAGCACAATCAAGCATTAAATCATTAAACTACAATCCTTTGTAACCCCATTTTATTTTCTCACCAAAAGAAAAACCTCTTCGCCCACCTTGAACATTGCTCTCAATTTTTTTTTACATCTTATCCTCAACACTCTAATGTATCACCATTTAAACCATGGATAAAAAATTATTTCTAACTCCCTTCCCTTTTTTTGTTTTAACTCCTTATTTCATTGTAACATAAATTTTCTAAATTTGTATTGTTCTATAAAAATATTTTTAAAGTTTGCAATAAAAATTTTCAATAAAATCACTGACTTTTGAAATAAAAATGACCAAAAATAAGATTGTATCGTATTGGGGTCATAAAGGAGATTGTCTCTGAATTATATTAAGAGAGACTTGTTTGAACTATAAATTTGTTCTAATATGTTAAGTTTGTTAAAAAACTTTTACCATAAGGCACTAAAGCAATTTCCCAAAACCAACAACAATAAAAGCCCACTTTGAAATCTACCCTTAATGAGTTTATTTCAATTGTGGACTTTTTGTTTAAACTTTAGGGCTTATACTTTCCCAGTCTTTTTTGCTTCCTACTTACAGGCTAGGACTTTCCTAATTCTTGTTTAGTTCCTACTTAACTCTAAATAAGGAGGCTAGGACTTTCCTAATTGTTTTAATTAAACATTTATATAAAAATTTTTGCCGATAAAAATAAATTCTTTATGTATTTTAAAAGGGAGTTAAATTAAGCGTTCCCAGTCTTGGTACATATCTGTGTGATGCTTTAGATTAGAAAAATCACCATTTAAACCTGTTCTTTCGTCTGAACTGTTTCTATCTATGGCACCCGATGAACTTAAATAAGCAATTGCCTGCTCTACATAGTTTAACATATTTTCCGATGCTTTTCCTAATTGAATTTCCTTTTTAAGTCTTTCACTTTCTGACCTTAACTCTTGAAAATTCATTTTGTCCACACCCTTTTTCCAGTCTTGAAACTCTTTAGATAAAAACATTTCAAAACTTTTGGTCATAATTTCACCAAGTTCTTCGGCATTTTCTAATAGCCAAGCCTCTCTTTCTTTGTCGGTTTCCAATGAAAAGAAATTCTCATATGCTACATTTCTTTTCTGATTTAAAATATCATTGACATAATCCATTTGCAAAACATTCAATTTGCCACTAGCAATAAGTCTTAATAAATCCCGAATTGACATATTTTCTATTTTTTTGTTTCCATCCATCATAACTTATCACTCCCATTTTGCAGTTGTTAATGGTATAATAACACCAAACTAACCATTTTGTCAACAACTGTATAATATTTTTTTATAAAAATTTATCATTGCGACCCTTTGAAACACTTTTTCTAAATAAGCCCCAAAACTTCTTAACATTTCAAACCTCTTCTCCACCCCGACGAAATACTTCTAAACACCTAAAGTATTCCCTCTGCCCATAACAAAAACTTTTTAACATCTAAAGCCTTTTTCCGCCCTAACAAAGATTTTTAGCATTTAAAAGCACCAAACCATAATTAAAGAACCTTCCTCTTTGGGTTCTTTCCAAAAATTAAATAAATAGCCACACCGAACTTCTGTCTATTGAAGCGATTTTGAGAAAATTTACTCTCCACCTTTTATTGTAAACATTTTTAAATTATCCCATAAAAACTTACCCTAGAAGCTTTTTCTACCAACCACCCCAAACCCCAGTATGGCGATATTATCATAGCCGAACACTTAAGCTATACGATAAATAAAAGCATCAAAAAAACACAACCCATTGGAGGCTTGAAGCAAAAAGTTTTGCAACTACATAATCGCTTACTGTGAAGTGAATCTCTAAAAGTTAACAAACTTTTGGGTGCACCCCACCGCCTAGTTCGGGTTGTGTTTAATTTTAAAATTTTAAGATTTTTTTGCTGGTTTTTTCTTTTCTTTACCAAAACTCATAGATTGCTCAATAACACCCTTGGCATCATGAATCTTCAATTCGGCTTTTTCGCGTTTTGCATAGCATTTAGCAACTTCTAATGCCTCTTCTTTTAATTCAACAAATGCATATGGGTTTGGAGTTTTTGCCTTTTTAATGAAATATCCGCCACCCTTAGCACATGTTACATGATAAGTATGGTGACCCTTTCTTTTTACGACATCTTCCCACGTTGCTTGAGGTATTGATTCTAGAGGAATGAAGGTCTCAACCTTTCCTTTAAATGCAGACAAATCCAATTTTACCTCTTCTTCTGGAAGTTCCACTCCGCTGGTTTCAGACGAAATCACACTACGCGCGTCTGCTGAAGACACATTCATATTAGCAAGTTTTGACATTATCCTTGTATACAAGCGTTCTTCCAATTCCTTTAATTCCGCACTTCTACTATCTACCTCATCTACACTTGGGGTCTGAACTATTGTAGTTACGCCAAAAGTGGTATTTTCATCTTCCACTTCTTCATCTACAAATCCCGAATCTAATGGCTCATCAACATTGATATATACATTTTCTTTTTCAGGTTCGGTTTCTATACCTAATGGAACAACTTCTATATTTCCTTTCAAATTGTCTGCACTCGTTACATTCGGTGCAAAATATCTAACTTCTTTAGTCTCTTCTGCTGGCTTTTCGGTGTTTTTAACCTCTTCTGTTTGTGTAATTGTATTTGCTGGACTATTTTCATCCTCCACATTCACAGCCGTTTGAGGACTTTTTTCATACCCATTTGGCTGACTTTGTGTAGCGAATGTGTCTACCTCTTTCGTAGATTGTTGCAAGTTTTGTTGTGGCTCTGCCATCACAATATATTGCGATTCAGTTGGTTGTTGTACTGGCTGTTCGGTTGCATATTGCACCGGTTGTTGAACCATCTGAGGCTGTTCGGTTGTTTGCACTGGCTCTGGAGCAACTTGATTTACCATTGGTTGTGGTGTTGCTGTTTGTGATTGCTCAGGCTCGTATGTTTGAACTGCTTGCTCTGGTTGAGCCACCGGTTGTTGTACAGGCTGCTCAGTTGCATATTGCACCGGCTGTTGAACCATCTGAGGCTGTTCGGTTGTTTGCACTGGTTGTTGAACCGGTTGTGCTACCATTTGTGGTTGTCCATAAACTTGTGGCTGTGCTGGTTGCTCTACCATCTGTGGTTGTGTGTATGTTTGTTGTTGCACCGGTTTGGTAACTTGTACTGGTTCGGTCGTTTGTACTGGCTCTGGAGCAACTTGATTTACCATTGGTTGTGGTGTTGCTGTTTGTGATTGCTCAGACTCGTATGTTTGAACCGCTGGCATTGGCTGTACCACCGGTTGTTGTACAGGCTGCTCAGTTGCATATTGCACCGGTTGTTGAACCATCTGAGGCTGTTCGGTTGTTTGCACTGGCTGTTGAACTGGTTGCTCGGTAGTCTGTGCTTGGGTTGGTGTTTGAACTAAAGATTCAGTATCTGAAACAACTTTTGGTTGTTGACTTTCTGAAACTTCATCAACTCTTCCCTCTCCTTCTCCTAGCATTAAATCGTCAATATCTTCATTATTTTCTGAAACATTGTCTTGAATTTGATTGTTTGCCTCTTCGGTTTCGGCACCCATCACTTCACTTTCATCATTAATTACATTTTCTTCATTATCTATTGTAGCATCCGCTTCGGCATCATCGCCCACTAAACCATCTTGAGTGTCGGATTCGGTAACAGAATCCTCATTTTCGACATCTTCAACACTCTCATTTTCAATATCTTCTGTGTCTTCTGAGTAGTCTTCTGCCTCCGGCAAATAGCCCTCTCCGTCACCTTCAACATCCTCGTCTTCATAATCGGCATATTCTTCGTCGTTCTCGTCTTCATCAATATCTTCTTCATCTTCATTGTATGTGTCTGAATTATCTTCTTCCGCATCCAATTCATCTTCTTCACTAAAGTCCTCAATTTGGTCTTTGGAATCGTCTTCAAGATTTTCTTCACTTGCTGTATAATCTTCGTTGTCAGAATTCTCGTCGCTAGCGAAATTTTCTTCGTCTAGTGCTTCATCATTGGTATCCTCATCATCAAGAACTTCATCATCAAAGTCATCTTCGTCGTCAAATTGGTCGTCTGAATTATCTTCATTAAACTCATCATCAAAAGAATCGTCCATTTCCGATTCTTCGTCGTCAAAATCAAAATCCTCGTCATCCTCTTCAATTATGATTGGAGGTTCTTCTTCGGCTTCTGCTAAACTCTCGCCCTTTTCTTCTTCGACGCCTTCTTCAATCTCTTCTACCTCTTCTTCGGTCTCGACATCTTGAGTTTCATCATCCTCTTCTTCGTCTACATATTCCACAACATCTTCATCGTCTTCGTCTGCACCTAAAAGATATTTCTCAATTTGGTCATTTTCTTCTTGACTTAGTGTATATTTTTCACCCTCTTGAATTAGGCTGGTATTTTCCGGCTCATCAAAAGTAAGGTCGGAAAGATTTCCCTTAACCTCGTCAATGGCTGTTGAATTATTTGCATTTGTGGTTGCCGTGGCTTGTTTTTCATTTTCTAACGACTTAAACTCGCTTATCAATTCGTTCAAACCGTTATCTCTCACTCCGCTAACCGTTCCACCGCCAACACCTATAGTTTGTGACTGACCATTACTATTTTGTGTATTTTCTTGTGTATTTTCACGAAAATTTTCCATAATACCTTGACCTCACTTTGGGTTTTGTCGCAAGTATTATACCAAATCAAAAAACATTTTGCACCTAATTTCAGCACTTTTTGTAAATTTTTTCACAAATTATTTATCAAGGTAGTAAGTTGAGGCGGTAAAATAGGCAAATTTGCTATAAATTGCACTATTTTTTTCAAGCATAGCATCTCTATTTATACACCAAAAAGAATACATTCCTAGACTATTTTCTTTGCAAAACTCGGCAACTTGCTTAGTTTCTGCAACTGTAAACACTGGATTTTCTGAGTTTTCATAACCAATATCTACCGTTGCACCCATAAGTTTATATGCCCATTCGCTACTCATTGTTATTCCAAATTCTTCAAATAATTGAACTAATTGATAATTTGCATTTTTAAGTGCTCGAATTGACGCATCCCCAAAACTTTCATTTACACCAACGGCATTATACCCATAACACATTGTCATACTATTAATCATTTTCAACTCAACACCTGCGCCTATATATGCTCGAATCAAATTTAATTGCTTTGCATCCCATCCATAAGGCATAATTGGTATGGTTAAAGAAACTTCAACACCTGTCTTTTCTTGCACACGACGAATGGCTTTTGCGTTTGCGAAATTGTTGTCATAATCTTGATTTGTTTCTTCAATATCCAAATCTATCTGCTTTAGTGAATAGGCATCAATAACTTCTAAATACATCTGCTCTAATTTGTCCACATTTTGACTATCTGTCCATGGACTATTTCCTAATTGACCACCAAAAGAAACTATCACATCGCCACCGCGGTCACGAACATCGCTTATTGCCTTTTTTATACCCGCATATTGATAACTGTCTCCACCCTTTTCACTCAAATCGTAATATCCACCCCAACCCCATCTAATTGTTCCATCGCTTTCGGTTGGCTTGGTTGTGTCTGCACGAATAAATCCCAGATTGAAATATTTACACCCCGTTTCATCGCTAATAACTCCTAAGTTTGGCACACCATTTACCCCATAGGTATAACTATCCACCCATGCAACCATATCTACAAAAGGGGCTAACAATTGACTTGGAAAATTTTCTTCAATAGTTTCTAAATTTTCCTCGGTTTTTTGTTTAACTTCTTCTATGCTTGTTTCATTTTTCAACTCAGTTTCAGGGGCTCCAGCCGACCGCTTAGCATCAACACAAATGATAATTATTGACACCAAAAACACTACTCCCGCCGTGATATAACTAATTAAATTTATTAATTTTTTTCTTTCCATACATTGCACCTTTAAATTTTCAAAATGTATGGATAGTTTGTAAAAATTGTTATTAAAATATACAAAAATTTTGCCAAATTTAAATAGAAATATCTTAAAAAACGAAAAGTGCTTGACAAGGACAATTTTATTGTTTAGAATACAATAAGTTAAATAATTTAATAAAAGGTGGTAACAAAATGAGCAAAAAAAATGTAGTAGTTTGCGTTTCTTGGCCTTATGCCAACAATAATTTACACTTAGGATATATTGCAAGTTCACTTTCGGGTGATATATTAAGTCGCTACCACCGAATGCACGGCGACCGTGTTTTAATGATTTCTGGGTCGGATAGCCATGGAACAAAGTTAGAATTAAAAGCAAAACAACTTGGCTGTTCTCCAAAAGAAATAGTTGACCAATACCATCAAAACTTTGTTGAAGCACTTAAAAAATTTGATTTTTCTTTTGATAAATTTGGCATCACTTATGACCCTTATCATATGGAAAAGTGTCAAGAAATTTTCAAAAAACTTTATAACAATGGTTATTTGTATGAAAAAGTAAACTTAAGACCTTTTTGCGATAAGTGTAATAAATTTATTGCCGACACCGAAATTGAAATAACCTGTCCGGAATGCGGAAAGCGTACAAAAGCCGACAATTGTGATTGCGGATATGTTCCAACCGAAAAAGACTTAGAGGGCGGGAAATGTCTAATTTGTGGTGGGACCACCCACCAAAAAGAAAATAAAGTATTAGTTTTTAAATTATCTGCATTTAAAAACTTTTTAACCGAAAATGTTGAAAAAAATCGTACATTTTGGCGTAACAACAGTATTAATGAAACTGAAAAATACCTAAAGGATTTGCAAGACCGTGACTTTTCGCGAGACCTTGAATGGGGCGTAAAAGTTCCAATTGAAGGGTTTGAAGATAAAGCCGTTTGGGTTTGGTACGAAGCACTTTTAGGATACCTTACTCAATGTATGGAATTATCTGAAAAAGAAGGATTTGATTGGGAAGATTTTTGGAAAACCGACCACGAACCTCAAAATGAAAAACTAATTTATATGTGCCATGCAAAGGATAATATTCCCTTCCACTCCCTATTTTTCCCAGCAATGTTAGAGGGCTTGCATGAAAATTTTGTAACTCCAAACCGTATGGTTTCAGCCGAATATTTGCTTATGAATAACGAAAAAATAAGTAAGAGCAAATCGGGCAATAGTTTTGAAGCACTTTCTTGGGCAAATGAGTACAATACCGACACTTTAAGGTATTTCTTTACCGTAAATGGACCCGAAAAGAAAGATTGCAACTTCTCTTTAGACCTATATAAAACTTGTCACAATGAAGTTGTTAACAAGTTTGGAAATTTAGTTAACCGAACTTTAAAATACAAAGGCTTAACTGAAATCCCACTAGGCAAAGTAGATGAAAATATTAAAAATGCAATTGCCACCACCTACAAAAATGTTGGTTTGGAAATAGAGAATATTGAATTTAAAAAGGCTGGAAGCCTTGTTATGGACTTAATTGAACTTGGAAACAAATATTTTGACGAAAGAAAACCTTGGGTTCAAATAAAAGAAGATGAAAATGGTTTTGCGGACACTATATACACTTGCGCATACCTAATAGCAAACCTTTCTAATTTGATTGAACCATTTATGCCAAAGTCTGCAGGGGCTTTGCGTGAATATTTAGGTATTACAAAGACCCCATCTTGGGAAGAAATTACCGAATTTAACACAAAGATTGATATTGAAAAAATACAACCATTATTTACGAGGATTTAAACTGATTTTATGAATACATTAATAGCGGAAGAAATTTTAGATTTGTTGATAGGTTTTGATTATCTTTTAGAAACCGAATGTGGCGAACGCTTTGATATTAAGCACAAAATTTTGTATTTAGTTTCAAAAAGAGAAAAAACTTCGCCTAATTATTTGGTAGAAGTTTTGAACCTTGCAAGAAGCAATCTTGCAATTACTTGCAATCAACTTATAAAAGAAGGGCTTCTTGTAAAAAATAAAGAAGAAAATAATAAAAAAGGAATATATTATAACACTACCAATAAAGGTCGAGAATTGATAGACTCAAAACTTAAGCACACCGAAGAATTTTTATGTAAACTCCGTAACAAAAATAAAATTAAGAAAACCGCACAAGAATTAACAAAAATGTTTTAATTAAAAGGAGAAAATATGTTAAAACTTTACGATTCTCTAGATAGACAAATAAAGGAGATTAAACCTTTTAACGGTGATACCATTACAATGTATTATTGCGGACCTACGGTTTACTCCACCCAACATATTGGAAATATGCGTGCATTTGTTGTTATGGATTCAATAAGAAGGGCTGTATTGCTTAATGGCAAAAAAATTGAAACAACAATGAACATAACCGATGTAGGACACATGACCAGTGATGAAGATGAAGGCGACGATAAAATGATTGTGGCAAGTCAAAGGGAACATAAAAGTCCTTATGAAATTGCCGAATATTATACCAAAATATGTTTAAATGATATGGACAAACTTAACATTATGCGTCCAACACATATTCAAAAAGCAACCGGCGTTATTCCTGAAATAATTGAATTTGTTTCAACACTTTTAAAAAATGGGTTCGCCTATGAAACAGAAAATGGAATTTATTATGATATAACAAAATATGCCGACTATGGTAGGCTTGGCGGAATGAATCAAGATAAAAAGCGTATGGGTGCAAGAATTGAGGTTGATGAGTTTAAAAGAAACCCTGCCGATTTTGCACTTTGGATAAAAGCCCCAAAAGAACACATTATGCAGTGGGCTAGCCCTTGGGGAAATGGATATCCTGGTTGGCACATTGAATGTTCTGCAATCTGCCGAAAGTTTTTCGGTGACAATGTGGATATCCACGGAGGTGGCGTTGAACACCGTTATGTTCACCACGAAAATGAAATAGCACAAAACTATGGTGTTTCAGGCAAAAAGGTTGTTAAACATTGGATTCACCACGAACACTTGATGGTCGATGGCGGAAAAATGAGCAAAAGTTTGGGCAATGTTTGGAATTTGTCCACCTTAAGTGAAAAAGGTTATTCCCCACTTGCTTTAAGATATTTATACCTAAATGCACACTACTCAAAAATGCAAAACTTTACGCTTGATGAATTGCGTTCAAGCGAAACTGCTTTGACAAGATTGTACAAAATGGTTTTAGAACATAAAAACGGTTCGTCAGAAACCCCAAACGAAGTTGTTGACGAATTATTTAATAAATTCTTAAATGCAGTAAATGATAACTTAAATTTACCACTTGCACTTTCTATTCTTTGGGATATGGCAAAAATTAAAAACCGCTCCAAAGATATTTATAACTTAATGATTAAATGTGATTTAGCATTAGGTTTAGACCTTGAAAATGCAGAAAAACATCTTCAAGATGAAAATAACACAGTTGATAGCAACATTTCCGAACTTGCGGAAAAGCGTTGGATTGCGAAGAAAAACAAAGACTGGACTACGGCTGACGCTATTCGTAACCAACTAAAAGATTTAGGCTACGAAATTAAAGACTCCGCCGACGGCTATACAATAAATAAGTTGTAGTCTTTAGTAAAAATATTCAATTCGTAACTCAAAGAATTAAGAATGAGAAATTTAGTTTTTAACAATCTTTTAACACTTTGTTAAAAACCCTAACGAAAAACCAAATAAAACAATAAAAGACACTTAAATTTGAAAGTCCTTCAAAATGGAACATTCAATAAAAAGTGTCTTTTTTTTGTCTAATTAAATAATGAATATTTATAATTTGCTGTAAAATGATGATTTTTAGGTCAATTTCACTTTAAAACTTTGAAAATCTATCTATATTCCCCCCGCTTTTTTTCACATTTTACCCATCGCTTATAAGTAAAATCGGCAATTAAAGTTTGTGGTACAAATTTTTGAATTGCACAAACAAATTTATTAAAACTGCCCGGAATATATTTTGCCTTATTTTTAAGCAACTTATCAATTGAAACTTTTGCTATTTTTTGAGGGGATACTAAAGACAACTTTCCGCCTATTCCCTGCGATTCAATACTTCGCTTCATTGCATCACTTGTTGCTATACTTCCTGGACACACTGCAGTCACGTATACATTTTCATCCCTCAATTCCCGTCTTAAAGATATACTAAAGTTTGTCAAAAAACTTTTTGTTGCACCATATAATGCCATTTGAGGAAGTGGTGCAAAACCGCCCATACTTGAAACAAACAACACATAATTTCGCTCATTTGTGTCACGATTTTTTAAAAATCTATATGTAAAATCAATATTTCCTATATTATTTACTCGTGTAACATCCAAAACTTCATTATTGTTACACCCTAAAAAACTACCCTCCAATATATACCCCGCACAATTTATTAATGTGCTTGGATGCAATGCTTCTTGATTTAAAAAATCAAAAAATGAATCTCTAGACGCCTCATCTTTCAAATCGCACTCCTTTACCCAGATTGTAGCATCGGAGAACTCTTTTGATAGCGACTCTTTTAAGGATTCTAACCTTTCTTTTTTTGTGCCGGAAATTATTAAATCATACCCTCGCCCTAAAAGTTCCCGACAATATGCATTTCCCAGTCCTCCAGTAGCGCCTGTAACAATTGCTAATTTTTCCATATCATCTCCCTATATTGAATACCAAAACTTTTATTTTTATATAGTATATCACTTTACCTTGTATATTATTGCATAAATTAATTTTGCTTGTCTACTTTTTTAGTTGAAATTTTAATGAAATTATGTTAGAATTACCTTAGATGAAAAATTTCCAAATTGAAAATCTTTGCCCTTAATAACCCACTATTTTTAAAAAGTGAAACTTTTACACTATTTGCAAAGATGGTCAAATGAAATTATTAAAATATAACTTAGAGTGGCACATTTTATGAAAGAATTAAAAGACCTTAAACCAAAAAATATCCACGCTAACCATAGAAAGCGTTTCAAAAATAAATTTTTAAACAACGGACTTTTAGGCTTTGACGACCATGAGGTTTTGGAACTTATGCTCTATTTTTCTATTCCTCAAAAAGACACAAATCCAATCGCCCACCGACTTTTAGATGAATTCCATAGTTTTTCAAATGTGTTTGATGCGTCTTTTAATGAACTTTGCAAAATTGACGGAATAAAAGAACATTCCGCCCTTTTGATTAAGTTAATACCCGAAATTATGAAACGCTGTAATCAAGATAAATGCAAAGAAATCACAACAATTCGCGACCAAAGAATGGTTAAAGACTATATTACCCGAAAATACAATTGCTCTGAAATTGAACAATTTTTCATAATTTGCTTGCGTGCGGATAATTCAATAATAGATAGCACCGTTTTATCTTCTGGCACTTGCAGTAAAGTTGAAATTCAAATTAGAGAACTTACTAATTATGTTTTGAAAAACAATTGCACAAAAATAATCATTTCACACAATCATCCAACATCTTCCGCCGAACCTTCAGATGACGACTTGATTATGACCCATAAATTGGTGTCTAGTTGCATTTTAAACGATATTGAAATTGCCGACCATGTAATTATTTCAACCGAAGATGTGTTTAGTTTTAAAAAATCTGGATTGTTAAAATCTATTGCAGAAGATGTAATTCATAGCCTATCAATACACCCTAACACTTCTAGATATACAAAACTTATGGAACCCGAGGGAGATTACCGCCCATTTTAGAATATTTTTGATAAATTTATATAATGCATAATAGTAAAAACAACTAAAAGCAACCATTTTAACATCTTAACCTAAAAGTTTCTTTATTAATATGATATTGGCGCTAAACTACCCCACTAAATAATGTCACTAAGTATACAGAAACAATGTATAATACCATTGAGCACCACCAAATACTCCAAAATAGTGGCGCTAATTATATGGTAACTAGTGTACAACACCGCTAAACTAACCCCAATACCCCACTTCGCAAATTCACTCCCAATACATAATTCACATTTCACTATCTGTTTTTTTAAAATTAAAAAAATACAACCCCAATGCTAATATCTTTTGAAACTAGCAGAAAAAAAAGGAATCCAACTAAAAATGTAAGATTTCTTTTTTTGTTAATATCTAAAAAATAAATTAAAATCTATTTCACATAAGTTTTTATTGGTCAAAAATTTTAAGAGATGCTCTAATGTTTTCAGATCGTTTAAACCAGTATCTCAAACCTCTGCCAGCATATGGTTCGTCAGCATATCTTGGAATTACATGCATATGTGCATGGGCAACTTCTTGTCCGCCAACTTTTCCGACATTCCAACCAATATTATATCCGTCTGGTTTATATTTTTCATCTAAATATTCTTTTAATTCTTTAAGTAAGGCTTTTGAATCCATCCATTCTTTGTCTGACAAATCAAATGGAGTAGGCACTTGCGACTTTGGAATTATAACATAAGAGCCAACAAATGTATTATTTTTCAAGTTATTTGATTTTACAGCAATCATAGTGTCATTTTCAAAAGTTCTTTCATTACTCTCCAAGTTTAAATCAATTTCTTGTTTTATCATAATTTTCTCCTTGTTGAATTAATTATTTACAATAGCAAACATATACATATCGTGATAGCCATCACCTAACTTCACATAGTCTTTTAGTATACCTTCTTGAATAAGTCCGCATTTTTCCATTACTCGTTTTGAAGCAATATTTGCAACAACGCAACCACCTTCAAAACGATGAACTTTCATTTTGCCAAAAGCAAAATTTTTAACAACTTCTAATGCTTCTGTCATATATCCATTGCCAGTAAAACGATTATCTATGGCATAGTTAAACATAACGCTATCATTTCGTAAATTCACATTAAAATTGATTGCGCCAATTATTTGTTTTGTGTCTTTTAAAGTTATAAGCCAATTATAGTAATCATTATTTTTATATTTTTCATCAATATCTTTTAATGAATTAATTTGTTCTTCAAGAGTAACTTTATTTTTATTTGTATAATACAAAAACTCTTCTTGATTTCTAAAACCTTCAAATATTTCTTTTGAGTCATTTTGAGAAAATTTTCGCAAACATAGTCTATTTGAAATTAATTCTTTTGTTCCAATATGTTCCATAAAAACTCCTTATAATTTTTTAAACATGGTTATCATTCTATCTTGATAGCCATTTTTGTGGTAAAACTTTTTAGCATTTTCATTTGGTGCAAACACATCAAGTTGTGAGTATTCACAACTTATAGATTTAAAATATTCTTCCATTGCTCTTAGTAACTTTGTTCCAACACCACCACATCTTGCATTTTTGCCTACGATAAGTTCGGCAATAAGTCCTTTTTTAGGGCAGGTATAATCAAGACTATCTCTTTTATCATAATTTTGAACAAAACCAGCAATCATTCCAATGTTTTTTTCATTTTCAATTGCTACAAAAACTTTGCCTTTGTTATCTTTGCAATCTTTTAACATAAATTCAAAATATTTTTCTCTGTAATCATTTGAAATAGTGTTTAAATTAAAATTATCAATTTCAATAATAAATTCTTGCAACTCAACCAATAGATTTTTTACTTCTTCAAAATGATTTTCTTTCATTTCTTCTATTTTCATTCATTTTATCCTCATCTCTCATTATTCACCGTCTGATTTGATTTCCAGCAAATTCTTATTTTGAGCATTTAGTGGACTTACAACCTTTTGACCTAATGCCTTTTCATATTCTTTTTTGGCTGTATTTGCGACCCCACCACCACGCTTTGCAATTTGTTTGCTTTCACTAAAAGTTTTTGGTTTCTCTTGCTTTGAGAGAGCAGTTGTAGTAACTTCTGCAAGCATATTTAAGACAAGTTCAATATTAGTCATATTATCACGCAAATTTTCTTTTTTCAAGCCTTTAACTTTTTTATACTCTTGAACAGATAATCCACTCCAAGCCTTTGTCATTTCGTTGGTTAAAATTGCATAATCTTTTTCCCCAGTCACACCACGGGCTTTCCATTCATCTGTGAGTTCTTTTCGCATTTCAATGGTTTAAAGTCTTTGGTTTATCCAGCCATCTGTATAACCTTTTGCACGATAAAAATCTGCACCACGAATAATTGCTTTTTCAGGGTCAGCAATTTCGTCAAGTCGCTCACTTCCAACTTGTGCTAGCCACATTTTAAATGGCTCTGCCTTTTTGCTAGGGATTGATTGAATTAATCGCAATAAATCTTTTGTGTTTACAACATCTGTTAGTCTTGATTTCCCATCTTTTGCAAACATCTTCAAAGCGTGACAATTTGTCACGGTTTCATTTCCCTCATCTTTTAATCGTTGTTTTAACTTTCTCCAATATGCTGTTGGGTCAACACTATCCGTCAATGCAGTAATTACATCGACAACCGAAAAATACCAGTCTTCTTCCTCGTCGTTCCACTGAGTTCTAATCTTCTTATCTTCAAAAACTTTTATATTAGACATATATTTTCTCCTATATGAGATATTATAACACATCTATTACTTATCTGTATCTAAAAATTAAAATTTTCTAAATAATATTAAAATGGCATTTAGGCGTGTGCGCGGTCTTTTACAAGTGCTATCGCTTCGCTCGATCAGACAATCACACGCCTAAGTAAAATAAACTAAACAAAATTCAAATTAAACTATACAAAGAAAATAGAATTTAAAAAACAAACTAAATAAAATAATAAATATCCACCTGCTTAGTTGGTGGATATTTATTTAACAATTAAAATTAGCAAGTCACTAATAGACTTGCTAATTTTCATGGTTGCGGAGAGTGGATTTGAACCACTGACCTTTGGGTTATGAGCGGGGGCGGGCTTCCGGACTGCTCTACTCCGCGATATTAACTTTCTGTTAAGACAAATCCACGGCTACAATATATAATTTGTTAACAATGTAAAACAACGTAAAAATCATTTTCGATTGTTGAAAATTAAAATTAGCAAGTCACTAATAGACTTGCTAATTTTCATGGTTGCGGAGAGTGGATTTGAACCACTGACCTTTGGGTTATGAGCCCAACGAGCTTCCGGGCTGCTCTACTCCGCGATATTATGTGTAACCTCAAGTTACTTGAATTTATTTTACCACCTAAATAATTATATGTCAATAGTTTAAACCAAAATTCGCAAAATTTGTTAAAAATTTTGTCGAAAATCAAAAAAATTGATATATCTCAACACCTAAAATCAAAATATTTACCACGCGCGATGTTTATTTCAAATAAACAATAAAATTACACAAACCTCAAATTATTGGTGTTTAAGGCGGACTCTATCCACCCCTACAATATTTGTAGTAACTTTTGCGGGTAAAATTCTTCACCATATGGCAAGTCTTTATGCGAATAATATAAGAATATTTAATGTTTTATAAACCCTCAATACAGAGAACTGCACCACTAAGTTTGTTTGGATTTTTGAGGGAAAGACCAAATAGGTTGCAACAAAATTTATTTTAGGTATCAAACTTTTAACATTTAAAACTTTCTTCCATTGTGGCACTTCCTGGTAGACTTGTTTAGATTTTGGATATAAAAAACCCGAAACAGGTTCCCAATTGTATTGTTACATTGGCGGTTCTGTTTCGGGGTTTTAGCCCAAAAGATAAATAAAGATACGGCTAATCTGTTCCGCTTGTCCGAATATGCAAGCGGAATATAAACATTCCAACCGTCCGGCTTAGGCGGTTGGAATAAAAACTATTCCGACCTTAATGCTATTACTGGGTCCTTTTTAGAGGCGATTTTTGCCGGAATTAGCCCCGCAATAAAGGTTAAGAGCATACTTATGGCAACAAGCACTATCGCGCCAAGCACTGGCAATTTTGCGACATTTCCAATCCCTGCTAGGCTATCTATTATAATATTTATAGGGATTGTGCAAAGTGCTGAAAATCCAACACCAATAAGCCCAGCAATTATACCAATAATCAAAGTTTCGGCTGTAAACACTCGTTTTATATCACGCTTACTTGCACCAACAGCACGCAAAATTCCAATTTCTTTAATTCTTTCAAGCACGGAAATATAGGTAATAATTCCTATCATAATTGAAGAAACCAAAAGAGAAACCGATACAAAGGCAATTAAAACATAACTTATGGCAGAAATAATTGTTGACACTGCACCCATCATTAAACCAATATAATCGGTATATTCAATTTTCTTTTCTTCTTCAACACCCTCGTTGTAAGTATTTATAAACTTTTCAATCTCCTCTTTTGCCTCAAAAGTCGAAGCGTAAAAACTTATTGACCTTGGAGTTTTGCTTATTGGAGAAATCTTGTTTTGACTAACCGGAGTTGAACTATTATATTTTTCAATTAAAGCATTTGTCAATTTTGAGGTGTAGCAAAGGCCGGTACTTAACGACCCTGCCGTTGTAGACTCGTTCATTCTTGCAATACCAACTATTTTGATGGTTTTGCCAGCATCGGTACTTGCTAAAAGTTTGTTAAACTCCTCTTCATATCTTTCTGGATTTGCACTTTGAAGTGTTCTAATATCAGTAAGCGTTCCCGAATTATCCAAATCTACATAATAATCGGAATTTAACAATATTTTAAACTCTTTGCCTAAAATATCATCATAATCAATCTTAATTGTTGTCTTGCTTTCGGTAAACAAACTCCTTAAATGGCTTTCCATATTTTCTTTAGAATACAAACCTAAAGCATATAAAATATAGTCATCCAATTCGGAATTTGAGTTTAATATCAACATAACTTCATTTTCTTCGGTTGCCCACTTGCTGTTGTTTCCAAGTAATTCATATTGGCTTTTTAAAAGTGTGAGGTTGTCTATCATTTCGTTAAATGAGCCTAAGTCCATTTCTCGGTAGGCATCAAGGTTTACACCCATTGCCCCACCTACAATTGCATTAAATTCCTTTTCGGTAAATTCAACAACCTCTCCCGAATTTATTGCACTTATTTTATTTGTTGCATCTTGAATTTTGTCGCCCGCAAGACCAATATATTTAACTAAAAAGCCTTTTGCATAATCGGTTGAGTAAGTTTTGCCCGTTTCGTTGGTGACTTTAATATTAAACTTTCCATCCGCATAGGTTACTTCCATAGGAAATTCGCTTTCTAGATAAACTACAGTATACATAGTAATAAGTTCGTAAAGTGCTGGAGACTTTGGCTTAATCTCTCCCCCACTTGGCAAATACACCGACAACAAATCACTCGTTGTTCCACCACCTGTCATTGAAGACATCATTCCGCCTGACGAACTTGCAAGACTTAAGTCATAGGTATATTGAATAGCGCTCAAAT
This sequence comes from uncultured Lachnospiraceae bacterium, assembly GCA_964432825.1. GTDB lineage: Bacteria > Bacillota > Clostridia > Christensenellales > UBA1242 > UMGS1908. Next base: position 22,412 of record CAYSOX010000001.1, on the reverse strand, counting down.
TGTCCCCTAGTTCACCTTTGTGTTCTTCCAAATAACTTTTAAAAGAATCCAAATCATTTACTTTTGAAAGTTGCTTAGACGCTGTTTCAAATAGCCCCGACATTGTGTCCCCACCATAAACGGCATCGGCATTATGCTCAACATTGTTTCGATTTACAAATATTGACATTGCCATACTCATAAAGTCGGCATTAGACTGCGTAATGGTTATTGGATAACTAGAAAGTGTATCCTCTTGTGTTTTATTTATATAACTTTGGAACCCGCTTGAAAGTGCCAAAATTAAAGCAATTCCAAATATCCCAATACTTCCAGCAAACGCCACCAAAAGTGTTCGGGTTTTCTTGGTTAATAGGTTTTTAAAAGACAATCCGAGAGCGGTAAAGAAAGACATTGAAGTTCGCTTAAAAGTACGCTCTCTCTTTCCTTTTTTAAGTCTTTTGGAAGTTGAAGATTTTTCTAACAAACGCTCCTCTTTCATTTTAATATTTCTATCCTCTATTAAGGATTTTTCAAAGTCTGAAAGAGGGTTGCTGTCATCCACCAACTCACCATCCAAAAACTTAATTATTCTTGTGCTGTATTGTTCGGCAAGACTCGGATTATGCGTTACCATAATAACCAATTTTTCCTTGGCAATTTCTCGCAATAACTCCATAACCTGAACACTGGTTTTACTATCTAATGCACCTGTGGGCTCATCCGCAAGTACAATATCCGGATTGTTTACCAATGCTCTTGCAATTGCAACTCTTTGCATCTGCCCACCCGAAAGTTGATTTGGCTTACTTTTTAATTTGTCTTTTAATCCAACCTTTTCAAGTGCTTCTGTTGCACGACGCTTTCGTTCTTCACCACTTATCCCCGACAAGGTTAATGCAAGTTCTACATTTTGCAAAACCGTTTGATGCGGAATCAAGTTATAACTTTGGAACACAAAGCCTATTGTGTGGTTTCTGTATGAGTCCCAATCACGGTCAGAAAAATCTTTGGTGCTTTTTCCGTTTATCACCAAATCGCCCGAAGTGTACTTGTCTAGACCACCAACAATATTTAAAAAAGTAGTTTTACCACAACCCGACGGGCCTAAAATAGATACAAATTCGCTTTCTCTAAATTGGATGTTTATTCCTTTTAGGGCTTCGACTCTTAAATCTTTAGTTTCGTATATTTTCTTAATATCTTTTAATTCTAACATACAAAAACCCCCCTTTAATGCATTTTAGTATAACACAATCATTATATTATTTACAACAAATTATAAGTGAAAGTTTCGTTAAATTTTAGAAAAATTATATCACAAAAGTTTCTTTATTATAAGCATAAATTTGCTTTTATTTTGTATAATTCTGTGCTATACTATTTGTATATTAAAGGAGAAAAATTATGATTATTGACTCAATTAAAACCGCAAACATTCAAGCAATTAAAGACAAAAACAAAAATGCTCGTACCATTTACAGCATCATTATGAACAAGCACCTTTTGGCTAGCGTAGAGGCTAGAACCTCGGGCAAATCCGTAACCGATGCCGATATGGTAAACATCATTTCAAAAACCATTAAGGAACTTAATGAAGAGCAAGAAAATTTTGAAAAGGCTGGAAATTTGGAGCAAGTTAAAAACATTGCCGAACAAAAATCAATTTTGGAAGTATATCTACCAAAAATGCTTTCTGCTGATGAAATTAAAAACATTATTGCAAACCTTCCAGACAAATCTACCCCAAGTGTTATGAAACACTTTAAGCAAAACTATAACGGCACTGTGGATATGCGTCTTGTTTCCGACGTGCTAAAAAGTATGCAATAGGCATTGTTCCGCTTGCATATCCACCATAAACGGAAATAATTTTCCGTATTTTTACTTTCCTTTTGAGTTGAAACACCCAAAACAGAACCCCGACAGGGTCACTTAGTCGGAAACCTGTGTTGGGTGTTTTATTCTCTCATGCTATTTGCCGACAACTTTAGACAATATAGTTAAAGCATATTTGTTGCGGGGGTTAGTCTTTTGGATAACGCTTTACCACCAAGCATTCAAATGGTTTTACAGTGAAGGATTTTTGAGGTGAACTTGTACCCGTCACCACTTCTACAAACTTTGAAAGGGTTTTAAACTTGTAGTCAGATTCTGAATGATTTATAACAATATACACTCTTTCTTCCTCAAATTCACGCATTAAAACTAGCACTCCACCCTCGTTTTCAATAATGGTGCAACTACCCTTTATTACCGACTTAAAACTTCTTAACTCACCAATACACTTGAACCAATAAAGAAAACTTTTATCTTCTTTTCCCCATGGGTATGGTGTTCGGCTAATGTTTCCTTTAAAGTTGGGAACACCCACCTCGTCACCATAAAAAATGGTTGGAATTCCAATAAAACCATACTCTAATAGGGTTGCCATCTTTAAAAGTTCTTTGCGGTGATTTGTATCAATCGCGTCTATTTCATTAATAATTCTTGAGGTGTCGTGAGAGCCTATTAAATTCATCAAATTGCTTTGCACAAACTTTGGATAGTCGTCTTTTACAATGTTTAAGCAATTTATATATTCGTCAGCACATCCCGTTTTCAAAAATTGTAAAATTGCATTTCTTAATGGATAATTTGTAACACTATTCAATTGATGTCCCCAAAGATATTGACGCCTTTTATCGTAAGAAACTTTTTTGGCAGCATCTTCCCAAACCTCGCCAATAATTAAAGCATTAGGGTTCAAAGAATATATTTTTTGGCAAATCTCCGTTAAAAAATCGTCCGTTAACTCATCCACAACATCAAGACGGAACCCACCAACACCTAGTTTCATATATCTTTCAATTATTCCGTTTTTCCCACAAATATATTTGCGATAATCTTTATTTTGCTCGTTCATACATGGAAGGCTTGGAACACCCCACCACTTCTCATAACTATCTGGCCAATCATAAAAATTAAACCAATCAACATACTTGGATTTTAACGACTGATAGGCTCCAACCTCTGAAAATTTACCGAATTTATTAAAATACCTTGAATCGCTTCCGACATGGTTAAACACACCATCCAAAATTACAATCATATCTCGTTCTTTGGCTTTTTTTACCAGTTCGGATAAATCTGCCAAACTGCCAAACATTGGGTCAATTTTTTCAAAATCGGCAGTATTGTATTTATGATAACTTTCGGCATAAAAAATAGGACTTAAATAAATAACTTTGGTATTAAGGCTTTTTATATAGTCCAATTTTTCAATAATTCCCTTCAAGTTCCCGCCATAACACTCTCTATTGATTATTTCAAAATCTTCACTTTCGGTTGGTTTATCTGTCCAATTTTCTTTATATACCAGACTAGGTCTGGTTGTAACTTTGCCACTTTTTGCAAATCTATCCACAAAAATATGGTAAATTACCCCGCCCAACTCTTTTAACTGCATAATAACCTTTTTTGCGGTAATAATTTGCGAAAAACTATTGTTTGGATTGTCCGAAATTGAAACTGAATTTTCGTCTGCCCCTTGCTGAATGATTAAAGTTTGATTACCCTCTATTTTAAAGTGATACCAATACAATCCCTCTTTGCTGAAGGTTACCGTTACTTTGTAATTTTTGTAGCCCTCAGAAAAGTCCACAAATTGCATTTCATTTTCAACCCAATCGGTTGACCCGTCTAAAACGCGTTCCAATTTTACACTTTTTGCATACACATTTTGAGGCACATGCAGTGTGTATTCTATATTTTTCCCACACTCCACAGCACCAACTGGATTTTTATCTAAAGTTAAATCAAACTTAAATTCACTCATCTAATTAATTTATCCTTTTTAATTTCCATACTTTACTTACATAATCTTCAATGCTTCTATCGGATGAAAAATAGCCCATACAAGCAATGTTATGTAATGTTTTAGAAAACCAATTTTTCTTATTTTTATAAATTTTATCCATTTGTATATGTGCATTTAAATAACTATCAAAATCGGCAAGACACATATAAATATCTCTATTTGAAGATTTGCCGAGCAAATATTGGGCAATATCATCAAAACTTTCACCATTAAATCCTTGCTTTAATAATGAAATGACCTTTTGAATTTTTGGACTATTATTGTAATAACTTAGTGCATCATAGCCTTTTGACCACACATTTTCAACTTCTTCTGCCGTTAAACCAAATGCAAAGGAATTTTTCTCTCCACACTTTTCGGCAATTTCAATATTAGCACCGTCTTTTGTATGAAGCATTATTGCTCCATTCATAACCGCCTTCATATTTCCCGTTCCCGAAGCCTCACGCCCAGCAAGGGAAATTTGTTCGGTCACATCGGTTGCGGGCATCAATATTTCTGCCAAACTTACGGTGTAATTTTCGACAAAAACGACTTTCAATTTTTTAGAAATCTGTTTATTTTTGTCTATTTCAGCACCCAAGCACGAAATCAACTTGATTATTCTTTTTGCCATCATATAGCCACTGGCTGCTTTACCTGCAAAAATAAAAGTTTGAGGAGTTACCGAAAGTGATGGATTGTCCTTCAATTCGCTATAAAGATAAATAATTTTTAAAACATTTAATAATTGTCGTTTATATTCGTGAATTCGCTTAACTTGAACATCGAATCTTGTATTTGGATTGATTATTACACCCTGAGTTTTTAACATATATCTTGCAAATTCAACTTTATTAAGCATCTTAATTTTTTGTAATTCGTCAACAACTTTTGTATTTCCAACGAAATTATCTAGTTCCTTTAATTTTTCAGGCTTTGTGTAGTATTCTTCACCAACAAGTGAAACAATCAATTCGTCCAAATCTGGGTTAGACATAGAAAGCCATCTGCGGTGAGTGACGCCATTAGTAACATTTATAAACTTTTCTGGGAAACTCTTTGCATATCCCGATAAAAGGTTGGTTTTTAATAAACCGCTATGAACCTCACTAACCCCATTAATTTTGTAACTTGTGGAAACTGCTAAGTTTGTCATATTTACAATTCCGTTTTGGATGATTGACATATCATAAATTGTGGAATTGTCTAAACCTCTTTCAACCAAATCTACACATAGTCTACGGTTTAATTCTCTAATTATCATTGCAATACGCGGAACATATCTATCAAGTAAATTTAATTCCTTTTTTGCAAGGCTTTCGGCTAAAAGCGTATGGTTTGTAAAACTTACCATTTTTGAAACAATTGCAAAACTTTCTTCCCATCCTAAACGCTTTTCATCCATAAGTATACGCATAAGTTCTGGAATAATTAACACTGGATGAGTATCATTTATATGAACCAAGGAAGTGTTTGGCAAATCGTGAATATCTTTTCCCGTTTTTGCATAACTATTGACGATAAATTGTGCAACCGCCGATGCAAGGAAATATTCTTGCTTTAACCTTAAACTCTTCCCTTTTTCGTGGTTATCTGATGGATACAACACCTTGCTTATTGCTTCGATATCATCTTTATTTGCCATTGCCAAAGCATATTCACCTTGACTAAACTTTTTTGTGTCAAAACTATCTGGGCTTTTTGCCGACCAAAGTTTTAATATATTAACTTTTTTGCCGTTAAACCCACTTACCAACATATCATATGGATAAGCCTCTACATCTTGAGTATCAATATAGTTAAAATCATATTTACCGTCTTTTCCTAAACTTTGGACAACTTTCCCACCAAAGTGAACAATAACACTTTCATCCCCTCTAGGATTAAGCCAAACCTCGCTGTTTAGTGACCAATCATCGGGCAACTCAAACTGGTTTCCGTTGATAATTTTTTGCTTAAACAGACCATAAGTATAATTTATGCAATGCCCAAATGCTGGATATTTTTCAGCGGTTAATGAATCCATAAAGCATGCCGCTAGACGACCTAAACCGCCGTTACCTAAGCACGATTCATCTTCCAATTCAAAAATATCTTCTATTGACTTATTTACGCCTTTTAAAACCTCTTTATAAGCGTCTGAAAGTCCCAAGTTAAACAAATGCGACTTAAGTGACTTTCCAATCAAAAATTCAATAGAAACATAATGCAAGGTTTTTGCATTTCTATTTTGCGCGCTTGAATTATTAACTTCTCGTATATCATATAACTTCTCATTTACAATGCCTGCAAGACTTCTAAAAATCTGCTCATTACTTGCATTTTGCAATTTAACATTGTACCTTCCAAGGAGGTATTTTTCTAACTCTCCCTTACATTCTTTAACTAGGCTTTCAGAAACCTTTTTCATATTCACTCCTATAAGTTTTTATAAATATTAATATAGTTTATAGCCGATTTATTCCAACTAAAATCGGTTGTCATACAAGTATATATCTTTTTCTTCCAATTTTCTTTGTCTTTAAAATCATTAATTGCTCTTTTTATGGAATAAACTAGGTCGTCCACTCTATAATTTGCAAAGGTGTATCCATTGCCACCATTTTCACAACCAAAATCTTTTATACTATCTTTTAATCCGCCCGTCTCTCTGACAATTGGTACGGCACCATATCGGCTTGCAACCATTTGAGATAATCCGCATGGTTCCACCAAACTAGGCATTATAAATATATCCGTTGCTGAATATAAAATCTTTCCAAGTTCTAGGCTAAACCCCAAACTTACATGGCATTGTTTTGGGAACTTTGCGTTTAAATAATTAAAATAGTCGTGATATTCTTGCTCACCCTCTCCAACACCTACAAATTGCACATTGTCTTCAATTATCAACTTTTCCATACATTGTTTTACAAGGTCTAAACCTTTGTGTTTTGCCATCCTTGTAACAATAGCAATCATCGGAACATTAGGGTCAACATTTAACCCAAACTCCTTTTGTAACCGCTCTTTATTTTTTGCTCTAACTTCGAAATTTTCAGCATTGTAGTTATTCCAAATAACCTTGTCGGTTTCAGGGTTATAAAAATCATAATCCAAACCATTTAAAATACCTGTTAACTTATATGCATTTTGCTTAATGATATCACTAAGCCCACATCCACTGTTTGAGTATTTAACTTCCTCTGAATAACTTGGGCTTACGGCAACAATTTTATCCGCCGTAACAATCCCCGACTTTAAAAAGTTTACATCTTTTAAGTGCTCCAAAATACCTCTATATTTTGCATCTATGCCTAATGTATCCGTTAAAATTGACATTCCAAAGCGACCTTGATATTGAAGATTATGCATATTCAAAACGGTTTTAATTTTTCCATATCTTTCATCTGGCCAAAATTGAGTTTTTAAATAGGTTGGAACAAGTGCCGTCTGCCAATCATTTGCATGGATAATATCTGGATAAAAGTTAAAAACTGGCAAACAATCCAAAACGGCTTTTGAGAAAAATGCAAACCTTTCGGCATCATCATCATACCCATATGCACGGTCTCTTTTGAAATACTTTTCATTATCTAAAAAGTAATAGGTTATTCCACCTTGTTGATATTTAAACACTCCGCAATATTCATTACGCCAAGATAGCCTTACATAAGTATTCCCAATATATTCAAACTTGTCTTTATATTCGGGTTTTATAAAACTATACAATGGAATAACCACTCGCATATCAACATTTGGCTCTTCTTCCTTTATAAATCTAGGTAAGCCACAAACTATATCGGCAAGACCTCCCGTTCCACAAAATGGCTGAGACTCACTCGCAACAAACAGCACCTTTTTGCTTAGCCCAACTGATTTATTTTTTTGGGCTACGATGTTTTTGTTTACATTATTTTGCGTCTCTTGAAGTTTTGCACTTTGCTTATTCTGTGTAGACGACTTTTCTTGTGGTAACGCCTTTTTTACTATTGTAATTTTTACCGACCTTGCTTCTTTTGTGCTCATTATACACCTCATCTTTTTATTTTTTCTTTGTGCTTTTTTTTAAGTACATACACGAATTTGCTGGTATTACCAACTCTAAATAATGACTAGTCTTATTATTTTCATCCACCTTGGTTTTTATTTGTCCATTGGTGATACCCCCACCGCCAAATTCAACATTGTCACTATTAAACAATTCTTTGTAACTCCCCTTCTCTACATATGCTCGGTAGTGTTCCAGTTTCACCGGTGAAAAATTGCATACACAAATCAGTTTTTCACCTGCTTTATTGCTTCTACTAAAAACCACTACATTGTTACGCGTATCGTTGGATATTATCCACTCAAAACCATCCCAAGATGCGTCAATTTCAAACAACTCACTATGTGTCAAATAAAACCAATTTAATGCTTTTACATAATTTTGTAATTTTTGATGTTTTTCAAACCTTAATAGGTCGTATTCAATTTGACGCGTGTTTTCCCATTCATCAAACTGTCCAATTTCGGTGCCCATAAAGGTAAGTTTTTTGCCGGGGTGTGCCATCAAATATCCATAAAATGCTCGCAATGCATCAAACTTTTGGTCGTAATCGCCATTCATTTTATTTATTAGTGATTTTTTACCATAAACTACTTCATCATGTGAAATTGGCAAAATAAAGTTTTCAGAAAATGCATACATAAATGAAAATGTTATCTTGTTGTGATTATCCTTACGGAAAAAAGGATTTAATTGAACATACTCTAATGTATCATTCATCCAGCCAATATTCCATTTGTAATTAAAGCCTAAACCTCCATCATATGGTGGCTTGGTTACCATCGGCCACGCGGTAGATTCTTCGGCTATCATCAATGCCGTTGGATGTTCTTTAAACACCGCACTATTTAACTTCTGCAAAAAAGCAATTGCTTCAAGGTGCTTATTATCTCCATTTTTGTTAGGAACCCATTCGCCCCGTTTTTTGTCATAGTCTAAATATAACATTGATGCCACCGCATCGACTCTAATTCCATCAATATGGTAAAGATTTAAGAAAAACATTGCTGAAGATATTAAAAAACTTTGAACTTCATTTTTGCCATAATCAAACCTTCTAGTTCCCCACGACTTATGCTCCATTCTATCCCACGAATTATATTCATAAAGGTAACTACCATCAAACTCAACAAGTCCGTGCTCATCCTTTGGAAAATGTGCTGGTACCCAATCTAATATAACTTGTATATTTGACTGGTGACACTTATCTATAAAATACATAAAGTCGTGTGGGGTTCCAAACCTACTGGTGACACTAAAATAACCGGTTGGTTGATACCCCCATGACCCATCATAAGGATATTCTGTTATGGGCATCAACTCAATATGCGTATATCCCATTTCGACAACATATGGTATAAGTTCGTCGGCAAGTTTTTTATAACTATAATAATTGCCATCGGGGTATCGCTTCCACGAACATAAATTTACCTCATAAATATTCATAGGTTGTTCGTAATGATTTCGCTTCTCTTTTGCTTTTAAAAATGCATTATCGCCCCAGTTGTAACCCGACAAATCATAAACTTTACTTGCCGTTGCTCCATTGGTTTCACTATGAAAAGCATAGGGGTCGGCTTTATACAGTTCTCTATTATCTTTGGTTGTTATTAGGTATTTGTAGTTATCATAAATTTGTGCATTGGTGATTGAAAGTTCAAAAACTCCACCGCTATTTGCAATTTTTGTACATTTTCCTAAACTTTTATCCCAACCATTAAAATCACCCACAACACTTACACTTTTTGCATTTGGAGCCCAAACCCTAAAAGTTGTCTTTTGTTTTCCGTTTTTACCCTCTACATGACAACCAAAAAACTCATAAGAATTGTAATAAGTTCCTTGATGAAATAGATATAGTGCACTATTTTTATCCATTATTCCGATTCCCTTTGCTTATATTTTTTCACATATTCCCCCTTATATGTCTTTTATTTTATCAATTTAAAAACTTGATGTCAAATAAATATATTTATTATGGATTTTTTTCTTAAATTTTCACACAAAATGTAATAATTGACCACCCGTTTTAACCTTTTTAAAACCCTAATATTTATTGTAAAACCTTTTTATTTTTACATTTGATAAAAAAGGTTACACCCAATATGAGTGCAACCTTATCGGCTTTTGTATTTAATTTTTATTGTCTTTTATGTTGATTTTTCCCTTTTGGGTTTTTATAGTCAATTTGTCTTCGCCTTTATAACCTTCACGCACAATGTATTCACTTCCGCCATCTTCGGTGGTATTGCCGACCTGTGTGTCGTTTAAATATATGTTTTCTTTTTTAGACGATTGCAAGTCATATACATAAGTCGATGAAAGTTGGACTTTTATTTCTCGATTTTTACCAACAATTGAGGTTTCGGCACGATTTGAAACGATGGAACAATCTACGCTTCCTGTCGTTTTTATTGATGTATCACCCGTCAAATTTGTGGCTTTTACAAAGCCTTTACTTGAAGAAATTGTAAGCCGTGTTATATTATCTTTACTGCCCGAATAATTGATATCACCCGAAACCGTTTTTAAATTTATCTCTTCACCTTTTGCGTTGTATACTTCAATTTTTCCCGCCGTTGTTTCTGCTTTTACATTTGCATAAAAATACTTATCCTTGCAACCTAAAACAATATCTCCTCCACGGGTCTTCAAATTTAATTTATTTTCGCTGTACAATATGTTTATTCCGCTTCCGCCCGCCGTTATCTTTCCAGAATCCACTCGAACAGCATCTATTTTTCCATAAGTTGTAGTGATATTTGCATCTCTAAGCCATTCAGCATCAATATCTCCGCTTTTTGTTGATATGGTAGTTTTGCCAAGATAATTTCCAAGCATTTTAACATTACCGCTTTCCGTTTCAATTTGAACCTCTCCCGAATAGGATTCTCCCGCAACCCCAAGTGTCACGCGTCCGCGTTTTGTTTTAATGTTTGCATTGCCCTTTACCGCCAAAACTACATCGTCGTTTGTTTCAATGTTTGCATTTTGGCATAGTGCAATATTTTCGCCCGAAGTTAAAATTTCGGTGTTTTGGGCTTTTACACTCAAGTTTTTACAGGTGTTAAATTTTAATCTTCCACCCTTTCCTGTAAGGATAATATCTCCACCGATTGCCGGACTGCAAGTTATGTTGGAATTTTTACTTTCAATATTCAAATCCCCTTTAATTTTGGCATTTCCAGAAATATTAACTTTACCGCTTCCAACCACCAAATTTAAATTTGTGGTAGAAAAATTATCCTCAACCATAATGGTGCCATTTGTTTGAAGGGTTAATCCATAAATGTTTCCTTTTAGCCCCGTCACCACAATTTTTGACTTATTGCTAACAACATTGACACTGCCTACAAAGTATATTGGGATATTTACATATAATGCCGATTCTTCTGACCTATTATGATAAATAAAAGGTTTATATTCATTAACGGAAAAAGTATAAATACCGTCCTTAATTTCCATAGCAACCACTGGCTCATCATCGCTTTTGCAATATCCGTTATAGACATCTATTAGTCTTACCGAGAAATTATAACTTTGGACGAAATTTACCTTAACTAAAATATTATCGCAATTTACAACAACTTGTGCATCGGTTACATTTTGTATATGAAAATTTTGTTCCGAATCAATGCTACCACTGGTTGAACGGATATATTTTAAGCCAAATATATCCGCCCCCGGTGCAACAATCATAACCACAGCCATTCCTGCAATGAAAAACAAAATTGTTGAAAAAATCAATATTATGTTTAATTTTAACTTTTTCAATTATTTTTAGCCTCCTCAAATTCTATTCAATTTCGGCTCTAATTCTTCTAACTCCAGCACTACTGCTCTGTTCTTTTACAATCTTAAACTTGCCAACCTCTTTTGTCGATTTTACATGTGGCCCACCGCAAATTTGGAAATCTACATCGCCTATTTTATAAATAGAAACGACATCCTCATCATTTGCTTTTAGCACTCCATACGCGCCTTGCTCTTTTGCCTCTTTAAAGGTCATTTCCAATCTTTCAACCGCAATATCTTTTTGGATTGCATCATTTACAAAATTTTCTATTTCCACTTGTTCTTCTTTTGTTAGTGGTCTTTCAAAATTAAAGTCAAAACGAAGTCTTTCGCTTGTTATATTACTGCCCTTTTGCTCAACCCCCGTACCAAACTTTTTACGAAGACCTGCAAGCAATAGGTGACAAGCGGTGTGATATCTTGTTTCAATTTCTCCACCCTCAGACAATCCGCCTTTAAACTCTCCCTTTTCAACCGTTCTACTCTTTTCTTGATGTTCTTTAAATGCTTCTTCAAAGCCTTCTTTGTCCACCGAAAAACCTAGTTCACTCGCCATCTCTTCGGTAAGTTCCAAAGGAAAACCAAAGGTGTCATACAATCTAAAAGCCGACTTTCCATTTATCACATTTTCAACCACTGCGGTTGGGTCTTGCTTTTGCATAAATTCGCGTTTACGAACAATACCTGAAATAACCTTTTCAAACTCTTTATTGCCTTGCACCAACATCTTTTCAAATCTAGCCGTTTCCTTTTCAATTTCCTCCAAAATGTAGGCTTGCTTTTGAATAAGTAATGGATAGGCTTCATTATAAATATCGTTAATGTAAATCTTTGCAATATCCACCAAAACCGAACTTTCTAGGTTTAATTGACGAACATATCTTATTGCTCTTCTCATAATTCTACGCAAAATATATCCTGCCCCTACATTTGATGGCAAAATACCATTCTCGTCGCCAATAAGCATTACTGTAGTTCTCATATGGTCGGCAATTATTCGCATAGCACGGGTTAACTTGTCGTCTTCACCATATTTTACTCCGCTTTTTTCTTCTAAAAGTGAAATTACTGGTACAAACAAATCGGTTTTATACACATCGGTTAAACCATTTAAAAACATCAAGCATCTTTCAAACCCAAAGCCTGTATCTACATTTTTGTTTTCAAGCGGAACATATCCATTTTCGGTCTTTTGGTATTGCATATAAACATCATTACCAATTTCAACATATCTTCCACACTTGCAATTAATGTCACAATTTTCTGAACATTTTTCGTCGTGAAGCGGATAAAACCATTCATTATCCGGCCCGCAAGGTGTTCCAATCGTTCCCTCTAATTCCCAAAAGTTGTTTTCTTTGCCATTTTCTTTTTTACCTAAATAGAAAATATTTTCCTTCTTAATTCCAAGATTTTGCAAAAGGTTTGCCGTTTCATCGTCTTTTGGTGCATACTCATTACCCGCAAAAACCGACGAACAAATTTTGGAAGCATCAAGCCCAAACTTTTCGGTTAAAAGTTCAAAACTCCACGCCGTCTTTTCTTTTTTGAAATAATCTCCCAAACTCCAATTGCCCATCATTTCAAAGAATGTACAATGGCTTTCATCACCAACTTCATCAATATCCACCGTTCTAACACAACCTTGAACATTGCAAAGCCTTGTGCCATCTGGGTGTTTTTTACCTAGTAGGTAAGGCATTAATGGTTGCATACCTGCAACATTAAACATAACCCCTGTTGAGCCGTCACCAATAAGTGAAACCGCCCCTATATTTTTATGTCCTTTACTTTCGTAAAATTCTAACCATGTTTTTCTTAATTCTTTACTTGTAAACATATCATTTTCCTTCTTTAATCAAAAATATCCCCGTTTGGGTCGGCTGGTTCCGACTGCCCCTCTGCTTCTGGCGGAAAATCTAAATCGTCAAGTGCTCCGCCGTCGTCTGGCATATCAAAAGGCGGAAGATTGTCCTCAGATACAAAAATATCATTAAAATCCCCAACATCAACCGGTGTAGGTGCCTTAATTTTCTTAGTTTCTGGCGGTGCACTCTCCATCAAACTTTGACTATTACCATCTTTTGGAAGGTTAACAAAACTAACTCTAGAACCCTTCCAACCAATGAACACACTACCAATTTTACCGCTACGATGCTTAGCAAATATAATTTCGGCAGTATAGTCACTGCTTGCCCCCTCTTTTTCAACCCCCTTCATTTCTTCAGGTTTATGGATAAACATAACTATATCCGCATCTTGTTCGATAGCACCTGTTTCACGAAGGTCGGAAAGAACGGGTTTTTTACTTGTACGGTTTTCAACCGCACGCGACAACTGACTTAAAAGCAACACCGGAACATTCAATTCCTTTGCCAAAATCTTCATTCTTCTTGAAATATCTGACACTTCTTGTTGACGATTATCCGTCTTTTTGTCGCTATACATCAACTGCAAGTAGTCTATCATTACAAGGTCTAACCCTCGCTCTCTTTTTAATTTTCGGCATTTACTTAAAATATCGGATGGAGTATTAAGCGTACTATCATCAATAAATATTTCACACGACTTAAGTGTGTTCATAGCCTCAAAAAGTTTTGACCAATCATTGCTTTGAAGTTTTCCGCTTAATGCCTTTGACATATCCACGCCCGCAACCGAACAAATCATTCTTTGAACCAATTGGGCTTTGCTCATTTCAAGCGAAAATACCGCACATTTTTTCTTCTTTAATGCCGCATTTACAATAAAATTCATAGAAAGTGCCGTTTTTCCGACTGCCGGTCTTGCTGCAATTACCACCAAATCGCTGTTTTGCCAACCTCTAGTAATCTCATCAATCGCGTAAAACCCAGACGGAATCCCTTGTGTTTCACCGCCCGTTTTGTTTATCTCTTCAAACTTTGCAATAACGGTATCAAGATAGGGCTCAATATGTTCAAGTTCGGAAACTTGACCATTTTCAGCAAGTTCAAAAATTGCCTTTTCGGCGGTAGATAATGAGTCTTCATCCCCATTATAAGCCTTTCGTTCAATGGTTTCACATGAGGTTATAAGGCTTCTATTTACCGAACATCGCTTTACAATTTCAGCATATTGCGACCATCTTACCGCACTTGGAACGGCGTTTGTTAAACTCATTATAAACTGAGCCCCGCCAACACTGTTAATATTATTTGTCTTTTCAAGTTCATCGGTTAATGTTATATAGTCAATTACGACATTTCTTGCATAAAGCGATTGCATCGCCTCGAAAATTTTACGATTAACTTCCGAATAAAAGTCTGATGGCTTAAGTTTTCCAATAATTCCAATACATGCATCTTCTGAAATTAATGCACAACCTAAAACACTCAATTCAGCCTCCACATTGTTTGGCATAATTGAAGCAACGCTTTGCGGTATTTTATTCTCTTGTGATTTTGTAGCCATATTATCCCCCATAACATCAGCAATTTTTAAAATTTGAACTTTTTAGTATAATTTACCACCAGAATGGCGGTACATTTTTCGGAATAATAGTATATCAAACATTTATTTTTTAGTCAAGATATTTACCAAAATCACCCGACTTATCTTTTAATATTTTTTAAATATAAAAGGAGCAAAAAATCGGGCATAATGCAATCTTTTTAAAGCACTTTTTGTTTCAACAAAAAAGTCATCCTTTACAAAATTTTGTTGATTCGTTTTGTTTCGTTTAAAGAAGAACCAAATCGGGGTTTATCTGCACCTAAATCTGTGGACTTAATATACAAATTAACCACATTTTCTTGAGTTAAAAGTGGCAAACTATCCTCAAAGCAATCAAAATAGACTTCATTTTTGCTCAGAAAATTTACATTTTCAATCTTTATTTTTTCCATACAAAAAAAATTATATCACAGTAACCACCCCATAGCAAACAAATAATCAAAAATTTGTTTTTTCGTTAGTTGACAATATATTTAAAAGGTGATACAATTTAACTTAATCTAAATTGATTGATAGGAGAAAACTTATGATAGATATTGCTTTAATTAGAGAAAATCCCGACCTTGTTCGTGAAAACATAAAGAAGAAGTTTCAAGACAGCAAACTTCCTCTTGTAGACGAAGTTATTGAATTAGACAAAACCAATCGTGAATTAAAAACCGAGAGTGAAAACTTGCGTGCTGACCGAAATCGTTTGAGTGCAATGGTTGGCAAACTTATGAAAGAAAAGAATTTTGAGGAAGCCGAAAAAATCAAGGCACAAGTTAAATCAAACGCCGACCGTCTTGCTCAAATTGAAGAAGAGCAAGCAAACATTGATGCTGAAGTTAAAAAGCGTATGATGGTTATCCCTAACATATTGGATGAAAGTGTGCCAATCGGTAAAGATGACTCCGAAAATGTTGAGGTTGAACGCTTTGGTGAACCCGTTGTTCCAGACTTTGAGATTCCTTACAATGCAGATATTTTAGAACGAATTGGAGGTCTTGACAAAGAAAGTGCGGGAAGAACTAGTGGTGAAGGCTTTTATTATTTAATGGGTGATGCGGCACGACTTCACGAGGCAATGATTGCATATGGTAGAGACTATATGATTGAAAAAGGTTTTACCTATTGTATCCCACCATTTATGATAAGAAGCAATGTTGTTACTGGCGTTATGAGTTTTGCTGAAATGGATGCCATGATGTACAAGATTGAAGGCGAGGACTTGTTTTTAATCGGCACAAGCGAACACTCTATGATTGGAAGATTTTCGGGTCAAATTTTAAATGAAAACCAAATCCCTGCCACCCTAACATCTTACTCTCCTTGCTTTAGAAAGGAAGGCGGTGCACACGGCTTGGAAGAACGCGGACTATACCGAGTGCATCAATTTGAAAAGCAAGAAATGATAGTTGTTTGCAAGCCTGAAGAAAGCAAAGATTGGTATGAAAAAATGTGGAGATACACGGTTGAAATCTTCCGCAATATGAATATTCCTGTTCGTCAATTAGAATGTTGTTCGGGCGACCTTGCTGACCTTAAAGTTAAGTCTTGTGATATTGAAGCATGGAGTCCACGACAAAAGAAATATTTTGAAGTTGCATCTTGTTCCAACTTGGGTGACGCACAAGCCCGAAGACTTGGAATTAAATTTAAAACCGATAAAGGAACCCGCCTTGCACATACATTAAATAACACCGTTGTTGCATCCCCTCGCGGTTTAATTGCCCTTTTAGAAAATAACTTAAATGCAGACGGCTCTATCCGTGTTCCAAAGGCACTTCAACCTTATATGGGCGGAAAAGAAGTCATTTTACCGTTATAATTCCGACCGCCTAAGCCGGATGGTTGAAACAATTCATCCGTAAATTCATAGATTTTTTACAAAAAGTCACAAAGCAGAACGACTGGTGTAATCATACTACCAGCAAACGGCTTTGTGACTTTTTTTTGAAAACCCAAATAAACTTACTGGAGAGTTTCTCAACGAAAGTAAATAAAATTTAAAACAATATAATTTAATGTATTGTTTTTTATTTTCGTTTAAACGGAAATTGTTAAGTTTTAAACACCCTCACACAAAGATGCTTTAAAAATATTTTAATAAAATGGCAACATAAAAAAATCCCGAACGGATATGCTCGGAATTTTTTAATATTTAATATTATTTTAATCTATGATAAATTTTTTTAATTTTTACTCTTATGTAAGTAATTTTTGAGGTTCACCTCATTGAAACTTATTATTTCTAACATATACTATTTCATAATCTTTTTTACATAATCAAATGTATTAAAAACTTTTTTACTCTTCTGTTGTTAATTTTTGCTTTAGATTTTTAATATATGCTATTTTGTAATCTAATTTTTTTATACGGCCAAGTGCGGGAGCAATTTCAATTGGCAGATTTGTTTCAATTTTTGCCAAAATTTCTGCAACTTCCTTTTTGGATAGATTGTATTTAAATTTATAGCCCCAATCCTCTATGTTCACACCAATACATTTACCATATTCACGAAGTTTTGCATAGTCGGTTTTTGACATATACTCTTCTACGGCAAAATTTACCACATCAACAACATTTGCCAAATCTTCAATTTTGACATTTTTTAAAATCTTATCTATTTTTCTATTGAGTTTCCGTGGCAAAACCCGTTTTAACGATTGCAAAATATCAAAAAGTTCAACTTCCGTTGGCTTTTCATAGATTTTTACCACATAAGAAATACTCTCATATTTATTTACAGCCTGCTTATACTCATAAACCGAATAACCGTCATCATCATTGACAAACACCCAGCCTATGGTTTTGGCTAAATCTTGAAGGTAGTTCATATGCTACTACCACTCCCACTAGTTTTATTAATCATTATATTAAACTCAAAACATTTTAACAAGGAAGTATTTCTTCTGCTATTGTGCTTTGTACATTAGGAGAAATGCCCCCTTTACCATTTGATAATACATCGGTACCACTAGCAACTAAGCCATCTATCCTGTCTTGTAATTCTTGCATTTTATCATTTGGCTTTTTAATAAATGAAGAAACCTTTTCTTTCATATTTTTAAACATTGTTCTTGCTTTTTCCGCCAATTTGGTTTCTCCCAAACCTTCCATTGTTTTAATAAACTGTGCAATTGTTGTTCCTGCTCCAAGAACAAATAAAACTGTTTCCATAATTTCCCCTCCTAGAGTTTAAATTATTTTTTGTTTTTAGCCTTGGCTTTATCCCAAAATTGATTATTTGGGTCGCCCATTGCAGACATAAATAAATTATATCTACGCTTTAAATCGTCACTTTCTGTTTTTATCCCCAAACGCTTATCAATTATCGCCAAAATTTCTGCATCTTTACCAAGCAAAGCATCGCCTGACTTTGGGTCAAACGGAAATAGTTTTGTTTTATTTTCGTCAATTGTAACCAAAAAAACCTTTCCATCTTTTTTAACTGTTTGGAAGCCTAGCGAAACGGCTAGCACTACTAAATTCTCTTGATATTCTGTCATAAACCCTCCTAATTACCCTCATCAAAGAATAATTTCATAAACTTTTTATACTCTTCTGCTTCATCGGTGGCAAGCAATTCTTCTGCTCCGCTACCAGTTGTAACATCAAGCATAACAACATCGTATTTCGGATAGTTTGCTTTTATCTCATCATAAGTGGATGGTGCTGGAATATCAGTATTAAACATCTCCGCTAGTTCAAAATATGAAAGTAAACAATTTTTACCTTTGCAAAACGCATCTTCTTTAGACTCTCCAACAGCCATTAAACCTAAATCTGGAACACTTACAAAATATTCATCATTTTTAGCATCTTGCAAAACTGCTGGATAAACATATGTTTTCATAACAATTTCCCCTTATAATTTCTATAAATATTGTAACAAATTAAAACGGGTTTGTCTAATAAAATTTTATGTTTTGCAATAATATATTACCACAAATTTTCAATTTTGTCTAGACTCATTTTAAAATTTTGTACATTTTTCACATAACACCACAATTTACTCTAGATTTTTTGTTAAAATTAGCGTATTTTTTAATAACTCGGTAATGGTCATAGGCCCAACACCACCCGGAACGGGAGTGATAAATCCTTCCAAATTAATCGTACTTTCAATATCCACATCACCTACAACCTTTTCTTCCACCCTATTTATGCCAACATCTATAACGGTTGCACCATTTTTTATATACTCCGCCGTGATAAATTTAGGTTTGCCAATTGCCACAACCAATATATCAGCACTTTTGCATATTTCCTTTAAATTTTTAGTTTTACTATGGCAAATTGTAACTGTAGCATCCAAATTTGTGAGCATAGTTGCAATTGGGCGACCAACCAACTGGCTTCTTCCAACAATCACGGCGTTTTTGCCCGTAAATTCGGTTTTTACACTTTTTAACAAGTCAATAACGCCACTCGGTGTGCAGGGTGCGACAATGCCCAAATTTGAGGCTAATTTGCCTTTATTTATAAGTGTTAAGGCATCAACATCTTTGTTTGGTGAAATAGTTTCTAAAATTTCTGCCTCAAAATTTTTGTTTGGAAGAGGTAATTGCACCAAAATTCCGTTAACTTTGTTGTCGTCGTTTAATTCCTTTATTGCACTTTTAATTTCCTCTAGGGAGGAATTTTCGGGCAATTTTACCGTTCGGGAACGCATTCCAACTTCTTCACAAGCCCTTTCTTTGTTTCGAACATATATTTCACTTGCAGGGTCATTTCCAACCAAAACAACGGTAAGTGTTGGAGGTTCTTTCCCTTTCTGTAAATATTCAAGCGTGATTTCGTCTTTTATGCTTTGTCTAATTTTGGCACTTAAATCCTTGCCACTAAGTAAATTCATATTCACCTCTTATCAAATTATCAAATGTTTTTTTAATATCCCCTAATAATTTTTTTTATTTATCTTAAGCAAAAATCTATTAAGATAAAAGTTAACCAAATTTTTATGAAAACTTTTACTTTTTTCTGCATTAAATTGCCTTTTTATATAATACCACAACATTTTCAAAAATAAAAACGGAATTGGCATTTTTTCCAATTCCGCATTGACCAACTATAAAACCAATCTGTGAGATTTTGTTTAGTTTGTTCATATTTTTTAACTCTTTCAATTGCTAACCACCATTAGCAGAGTAAAAGTTTCTATAACTTTTGTAAAATTAACAATAATTAATAATTTGTTGGATTATTTTATTGCATTACAAAATTTGCATAGGGTAAAACAATTTAAATTGCCCTACCCCTACAAATAATTATCAATTAAACTAGTGAAACAATTGCAAGTTGAGCATTGTCTCCACGACGAAGAGAGGTCTTCAAAACTCTGGTGTAACCACCCTTAGTTCCAAGTTCTTCAGCACGCTTAGCATACTTTGGAGCAAGGTCATCGAATAATCTTTCAATTAAAGGATGTTGAATTTGTTCAGTTCTTGCTTTGTATGCAGACTTCTTCTCATTTTTACCCTTCTCTTCTTGCTTGTCATAAAGCATAGACATAAGTCTTCTACGAGCAGCAAGTTTCTTTGGGCCATCTTTAACTACAGTTGCCTTTGTTTCTTTACCCTTGTTGTCAGTTGCAGTCTTTTCTTCAGAAACTACATCTTCACAAGCGTTGATTGCAATTGTTATGCACTTATCAGCCATTCTTGAAGCAGCCTTTGCTTGAGCAAGGGTTGTTTCAATCTTGCCGTACCATAACAAATCTGTTACTAAACCAGAAATTAATGCATTTCTTTCATCGGTTGGCAAACTTAATTTTCGTGTATTCATTTTGTTCTCCTTAAATTAATCTTCTTGACTCTTTAAACTTAAACCATAACCTGTTAACTTGTTAATAACCTCGTCAAGTGATTTTCTTCCAAGGTTTTTAACCTTTAACATATCGTCTTCGGTTTTCTTAGTCAAATCTTCTACAGTGTTAATGTTAGCACGCTTCAAACAGTTGTATGAACGAACGGATAAATCCATATCTTCAATACTCATTTCAAGCAGTTTGATAACCTTATCTTCCTTGCTTGAAACTAAAAGCGATTGATTAGCCATATCTTCTACAAGGTCAATAAACAATCTTAAGTGATCATTTACAAGTTTTGCAGAAAGACTAATGATTTCCTTTGCGCTCATTGTGCCGTTTGTTGTAACTTCAATTACAAGCTTATCATAGTCTATATTTTGACCAACACGAGTGCTTTGTACTTCAAAATTAACCTTCTTAAGTGGGGTAAAGTTTGAATCCATAGCGATTGTTCCAATAGGAGCAGCAACGTCTTTGTTCTTGTCAGCAAGAACATATCCTCTACCTCTACCAACAGTAATTTCCATATTTAATACGGCATCGCTTTCTAATGTACAAATGTACATATCTGGATTTAAAATTTCAACTTCATCATCTGGATTAATCATACCAGCGGTAATAACACCAGCACCAGTATGATTTAAGGTAATAACCTTTTTAAATGAATTGTCGTCAACTCTAGTTTTTACTGCAAGCCCTTTAAGATTTAGAATAATTTCAGCAACATCTTCTTTCACACCTTTTATGGTAGAAAATTCGTGTTGAACTCCCTCAATCTTAACAGCGGTAACTGCTGCTCCAGGAAGTGCAGAAAGTAGTGTCCTTCTAAGTGCATTACCTAGGGTAACACCAAAACCCTTTTCGAGAGGTTCTACAGTAAATCTTGCATAGGCACCGTTATCGTCTTCTTCACAGATAACCTTAGGTTTCTCGATTTCTAACATTACATCTCCTCCTTATTATCTTGAATATAATTCGACTATCAAGTGTTCTTCTATTGCCAAATCAATATCATCTCTCTTTGGCAATTCTAAAATTCTTCCTTCAAGTTTGGTTGAATCAAATTCTAACCATTTTGGCATAACAACCTTAACTTCTTTAAGTTCTTTGAACATTTCCTTTTGACGCTTGTTTTCTTTAATAGAAATAACATCACCAGCATTAACTTGGTAAGATGGAATATCCACTCTCTTTCCGTTAACGCAAATATGTCCATGGTTAACAATTTGACGCGCTTCTGCACGGCTACTGCCGATTCCCATACGATAAACTACATTATCAAGTCTTCTTTCGATTAAACTTAACATAGTTTCACCTGTAACACCGTTAAGTCTTTCAGCCTCTTCGTAATATGCATGCATTTGCTTTTCTAGTAAGCCATATGCTCTTTTAACTTTTTGCTTTTCTCTTAACTGTCTGCCATATTCGGTGAATTTCTTTCTAGACATTCCTTGATGACCAGGAACTACTGGGCGTCTTTCCATATCACACTTCTTAG